>DDXR01000013.1 GCA_002347565.1 bacterium UBP2_UBA2255
GTGCAAAGTTCGGGCAGCACCAGCAGGTCGGCGCGGCACGAGGGCACCAGGCGGCCGATCGCGCCAAGGTTCTGCTCGACCTCCCCGAAAACGGGATTGAATTGAAGGAAGCCGACGCGCATGTCGTTCCGCCGCGGCATGGCGCGGCGATGATCAGACATTGAACTTGACGTTGATGACGTCACCGTCCCTGACCAGGTACTCCTTGCCCTCCAGCCGGACGTGCCCCTGCTCCCGGGCCTTGGCGAACGACCCGGCCGCCATCAAATGGTCGTAGTGTACGGTCTCGGCCCGGATGAAGCCGCGTTCCAGGTCCGAGTGGATCGTCCCCGCGGCCTGCTGGGCCTTGGTGCCGTCGGAGATGGTCCAGGCCCGGCACTCGTCCTCGCCCACGGTGAAGAAGCAGATCCTGCCCAGCAGCCGGTAGGACTCGCGGATCATCCGGTTCAGCGCCGGCTCGTCGATCTTGAGCTCCTCCAGGAAGCTCTTGGCCTCGTCGTCGGCCATCTGCGCGATGTCCATCTCGATCGGCCCGCACAGCGCGAACGGTTCTCCGCCGGTCAGTTTCTCGAGCTCCGCGGCGCGGGGCTTGCAGTCCGCCGACTCGGCGTGGTTGAGCACCAGCATCAGCGGCTTCTCGGTCAGCAGCTGGAAGCTGCGCAGCAGCTTGGACTCGTCCGAGTGCAGGCCCATGGTGCGCACCGGCCGTTCGGCCTCCAGCTGCTGCTGGCACTTCTCCAGGACGTGGAGCTCCTTCTCCAGCTCCGGCCGCTTAACCTTCCTGAGGTCGGTCTTCACACGCTCGATCCGCTTCTCGATCATCGCCATGTCCGACAGCACCAGCTCGGTGAAGATGTCCCGGTAGTCGCCGGCGGGTTCGGCGGGGCCGGCCGCGCTGTCGAAGCCGCGCAGCACCAGGATGATCGCGTCCACCTTGTGCAGCTGGGTCAGGAACTCCGCGCCCAGCCCCCCCGATGTGGAGACGCCCTTGGCCATGCCGCCGACGTCCACGTAGGTGACCTGGGCCGGCACCTTCTTCCTGGGATTGTACATCCTGGTCAGCGCGTCCAGCCGCGGGTCCGGCACGCTGACCGTCCCGATGTGGACCGCGGTGCCGGCCGAGTAGTCGCCGACCTTGGCGGTGGACCGGGTCAGGGCGTTGAAGATGGTGGTCTTGCCCGACTGGGGCAGGCCGATGATGCCGAGCTGCATTCAGTGTTTGCCTTCCTGAGGGTTTTCCTCTTCGCCATCAAACAGGTATCTTCGCCGCAGCAGCTGCATCCCCAGCCGCAGCGCCCCAAACCCCAGCACCAGCCCGGTGACCGGCCAGTAGCCGTCGCCCAGCGGGTTGCGGCCCAGCGCGTAGCGCATCAGCAGCAGGTACGCGCCAAACGCCAGCACCATGGAGCTGGACGCGGTCCCGATCCACCACCGCGTCAGCATCCTTCTGCTCTCGCTTTCGTTCATCGTCCGTTCCTCGCAGCCGTTGGGTGCGGAACCGGGCCGCGACCTGCGTTCAGGTCACGGCCCGGGTGCCGCCGGCCGTGGTCACCTGGCCAGCGAGCGCAGGAAGGGCGCGATCACCAGCGACACCACGCTCATCAATTTGATCAGGATGTTGAGCGACGGCCCGGCCGTATCCTTGAAGGGGTCGCCCACCGTGTCCCCCACCACCGCGGCGTGGTGGGCGGGGGAGCCCTTGCCGCCGTGGGCCCCGCCCTCGATGTGCTTCTTGGCGTTGTCCCAGGCGCCGCCAGAGTTCGACATGAAGATGGCCAGCAGCACGCCGCTGACCGTGACCCCGGCCAGCAGGCCGCCCAGGGCCTCGATGTTCCACAGCCCGAAGACCACCGGCGTCACCACCGCCAGCAGGCCCGGCAGCACCATCCGCTTGATGGCGGCGGCGGTGGAGATGTCGACGCACTTGGCGTAGTCTGCCTCGGCGCCCTCACGGCCCTCCAGCAGGCCCGGGATCTCCTTGAACTGGCGGCGCACCTCGGCCACCATCTCGAACGCCGCTTTGCCCACCGCCTGCAGCGCCATCGAGCTGAACAGGAACGGCAGCATGCCCCCCATCAGCAGCCCGGCGATCACCTCGGGCCGGGAGATGTCGATCTGCTCGATGCCGGCCGCCGCCTGGAAGGCCGAGAACAGGGCCAGGGCGGTCAGGGCCGCCGAGCCGATGGCAAAGCCCTTGCCGATGGCGGCGGTGGTGTTGCCCACCGCGTCCAGCTTGTCGGTGCGCTCTCGGACCTCTCCGGGCTGGTGGCTCATCTGGGCGATGCCGCCGGCGTTGTCGGCGATCGGCCCGTAGGCGTCCACCGCCAGCTGGATGCCGGTGGTGGACAGCATGCCCAGCGCGGCCACCGCGATGCCGTACAATCCGGCAAAGTGGTAGGAGACCACGATCGCGGCCGAGATGCACACCATCGGCAGGGCGGTCGACATCATCCCCAGTGCCAGGCCGCCGATGATGGTGGTGGCCGGGCCGGTCAACGCCTGCTTGGCTATGTTGCGGGCTGGCTGGCGGGACTCGGAGGTGTAGTACTCGGTCAGCAGGCCGATGGCGATGCCGGCCGCCAGACCGGCCACCACGGCGCCGAAGATGCCGCCGGCGGTCAGCACGGTCAGGGTGCCGGTGGGGTTGCTGCCGGGGCAGACCCCATCGGGCACCAGCCACCTGACGGCCGGGTACATTGCCAGCAGCGCCAGGGCCCCGGCGCCGAACGTTCCCAGGTTGAGCGCCCGCTGGGGGTCGCCGCCGTCCTTCATCCGGACCACGAAGGTGCCCAGGATCGACGCGCCGATGCCCAGGGCCGCGAGCACCAGCGGCAGCAGCACCAGGTCGATGCCGTAGAAGACACCGAGCACCATGGCTCCGACGATGGCCCCGACGTAGGACTCGAATAGGTCGGCCCCCATGCCGGCCACGTCGCCCACGTTGTCGCCCACGTTGTCGGCGATCACCGCCGGGTTGCGCGGGTCNNTCCACCTTGCCCACCAGGTCGGCGCCGACGTCGGCCGCCTTGGTGTAGATGCCGCCGCCCACCCGGGCGAACAGCGCGATGGACGAGGCGCCCAGCGAGAAGCCTGATATCACCGACAGCAGGCGCGACAGCTGGGATTCATCGCCGGTGCCGAAACCGAAGATCCTGGTGTACAGCAGGAACAACGCCACCAGCCCGGCCAGGCCCAGCCCCACCACCGACATCCCCATCACCGTGCCGCCGGAAAAGGCGACGCCCAGGGCCTTGGGCAGGCCGGACTTGGCGGCCTGGGTGGTCCGGACGTTGGCGTTGGTTGCCACTCTCATCCCGAAGTAGCCGGCCAGCCCGCTGCAGACCGCCCCCGCCACGAACGACAGGGCCACCAGTGCGCTGGAGCCTTGCTGCCGCAGGTTCAACGCCGCCAGCAGGGCCGCCACCACCACCACGAAAATGGCCAGCACCCGGTACTCGCGGTTGAGGAAGGCCATCGCCCCCTGGCGGATGTGCCGGGCGATGAGCTTCATCCTTTCGTCACCGGGGTCCTGGCGGCCGACCCACGAGGCCTTGAAGTACGCGAACACCAGCGCGGCGGCGCCCCCGGCGAGGGATAGGATCAACAACGTGTCCATGTGGGGTCCTTCAGTTGGATTGTCGATAGTGCGGTTTTCGGGGTCCCGGTCAACCAGTGATTTTACCAAAGAACCGGCCTGCATTTCAACGTAATAATTGACCCGCGGGCGGGGAACAACGCGGGCGGCCCCGTCAGCCGTGGAGCCGCCCGCGGTCCGGAACGCCCGGGGTCAGTCCAGGTCGCCGGCCCGCACCAGCAGGCCGTTCACTACGGTCAGCACCGCCCGCCCGGCCAGTTCCATCCCGGCGAACGGCGTGTTGCGGCTTTTCGACCGGAACCGTGCGGGTTCGACCGTCCAGCGCCGCTCCGGATCGAAGACGGTCAGGTCTGCCGCGCGGCCGGTCTCGATGGCCCCCCCCCCGATACCCAGGATCGCACGCGGGCTGGCGGACAGCTTCTCCACCAGCTGGGACGGGGTCAGCAGGCCGGGGACGACCAGGTTGGTCCAGCACAGCCCCAGGGCGGTTTCCAGCCCCACCATGCCGCAGGGCGCCTGGTCGAACTCGACCTCCTTCTCCTCGGCCGAGTGGGGCGCATGGTCGCTGGCGATAGCGTCGATGGTGCCGTCGCGCAATCCGTCGATCACCGCCGCCCGGTCGGCCGCGGTCCGCAGCGGCGGGTTGACCCGCGCCATCTCCCGGTAGCCGATCACCGCCTCCTCGGTCAGCGCCAGGTAGTGGGGGCAGGTCTCGGCCGTGACCCGGATGCCGCGGCGCTTGGCCTGGCGCACCACCTCGACCGTCTCGGCGCAGGAAACGTGGGCGATGTGGAGCCGCCCGCCGGTCAGCGCCGCCAGCTGGCAGTCGCGGTAGGCCATCGACGCCTCGGCGGCGTTGGGGATGCCCCGCAGCCCCAGGCGGGTGGCCAGCGGCCCTTCGTTCATCAGCCCGTCGGCCGAGAGCTGGAGGTCCTCGCAGTGGGAGATCACCGGAGCGTCGAACATCCGCAGGTAATCCAGGGCCCGCCGCATCAGGTTGGCGCTGGCCACCGGCCGGCCGTCGTTGGAGAAGGCCACCGCGCCAGACAGGCGCATGTCACCCATCTCGGCCAGCTCCTCGTCGGCCAGGTTCTTGGTGACCGCGCCGACCGGATGCACGGCGCACCACGGCGTCTGGCGCGACTTGATCAGCCGCACGATGCCCTGGTTGTCGCAGGCCGGCTGGGTGTTGGGCATGCAGGCCACCGCGGTGAAGCCGCCGGCGGCCGCGGCCTGTGAGCCGGACTCCACCGTCTCCTCGTCCTCGCGGCCCGGCTCGCGCAGGTGGACATGCATGTCGCAGAGGCCGGGCGCGACGATCAGCCCCTTCGCCTCGATGATCTCGATCCCGGAATGGGGACTGGCAATGTGGCCGGAGACCTCCTTGACCATCCCGTCCTCGATCAGGATATCGAACACGCCATCGCGCTTGTTGAGCGGATCGATCACCCTGCCGCCCTTGAGCAGCAATTGGCCCTTGGCACTTGGCAGTTGGCGTTTGTCAGTCATCAGTTGGCCTCCTTCTTGATGGCCTCGGCCAGCTGGCCCTCGCCGCCCGACAGCAGGTACAGCACGGCCATCCGCACCGCCACGCCGTTGGTCACCTGGTCCAGGATCACCGAATGGGCGCCGTCGGCCACCTGGGGGTCGATCTCCACTCCGCGGTTCATCGGCCCGGGATGCATGATGGTGACGTCGGGCTTGGCCCGCTTCAGCCGCTCTTCCGTGACGCAAAACAGCAGGGAATACTCGCGTAAGGACGGCAGCAGGCCCTTCTTCTGGCGCTCCAGCTGCAGCCGCAGCACGTTGACCACGTCGGCGCCGCGAATGGCCTCGTCCAGGTCGTAGCTGACCTTAACGCCGAGCTGTTCGATCCCCGGCGGGATCAGGGTCGACGGGCCGCAGACGGTGACCCGCGCGCCCAGCTTGGTCAGGCCGTGGATGTTGGAGCGGGCCACCCGCGAGTGGGTGACGTCGCCCACGATCAGCACGTTGAGCCCGTCGAGCCTCCCCCGCTTCTCGCGGATGGTGTACATGTCCAGCAGTCCCTGCGTGGGGTGGGCGTGCTGGCCGTCGCCGGCGTTGACCACGCCGGCCCTGATCCGCGATGCCAGGAAGTGCGGCGCGCCCGAGGCCGAGTGGCGGATCACCACCAGGTCGATCTTCATGGCCTCCAGGTTGCGGGCGGTGTCCAGCAGGGTCTCGCCCTTCTGCACCGCCGAGGTCTTGGGCGAGATGTTGACGGTGTCGGCCATCAGCCGCTTGGCGGCCATGTCGAAGCTGGCCGAGGTGCGGGTGGACGGCTCGAAGAACATGTTGACGATGGTCTTGCCCCGCAGGATCGGCACCTTCTTGATCGGGCGGTCCAGGATCTCGCGGAAGCTGCGGGCCGTGTCCAGCAGCATCCCGATCTCGGCCGCCGACAGCGACTCCAGGTCCAGCAGGTCCTTTCTATTCCACTTCATCGGCGGCCCGCTCCCTGATGATCACCTTCTCCTCGCCGTCCTCCTCCGTCGTCCGTACGCCGATGATCTCCTTGTGCGAGGTGGGGACGTTCTTGCCGACGTAGTCGGCCTTGACCGGCAGCTCGCGGTGGCCGCGGTCGATCAGCACCGCCAGCTCGATCCGCCGCGGCCGGCCGAAGTCCAGGATCTCGTCGATGGCCGCCCGCACCGTGCGGCCGGTGTAGAGCACGTCGTCCACCAGGATCACCACCTTGCCGGTGAGGTCGATGCTGACCTCGGTCTGGTTGACCACCGGCTGGTGGGCGATGGTCTGCAGATCGTCGCGGTAGAAGGTGATGTCCAGCGCGCCGTACGGCACCTCGGCCTTCTCGATCCTGCCGATGATGCCGGCGATCCGCTTGCCCAGGGTCGAGCCCCGCCGCTTGATGCCCACCACCACCAGGCCCTCCGTGCCCTTGTTGCGTTCGATGATCTCGTGGGCGATCCGCACCAGCGCCCGGTCCATCTGCTTGGCGTCCATGATCACCGCCTTGGCCTTGGTCATACAAACCTCCGGATATAGATTGTATAAAGTGATTTGGTGATGGCGTTCCTGCGGTTCCGGTCTTGGTGAGAACGGCGACATGCTTTGACATACCAGCATCTACCGGCTCGATCGGGAGAGATTCTTCACCGGTCAGACAAGATAGTCCGGTTCACAAAGGCGAATCCCATCATCAGACGCTCCGAGACCTCTGCGAAAGTTCTTTCTTACCACGGAAGCGCGGAAATATTTGAACCAAACCGCCGCATGACCTCGGATTTGTTGGGCTTTTAAAGTGTTCTCCGTTATTCCGTGCTTCAGTGGTTGGGTTTTGCAGAAGTATCTCTCCGTGACTCTGTGCCTCCGTGGCAAATTGCATAAAAAAACCTCCGATCCCGTTGCCGGGATCAGAGGTAACCTGTATGTGATGGTGCACGATACATGGTTGGGTCCTTTCTGACCTCTCAGGATCAGATTTAAAGGTAATAACCGATGGTCGTATGATACACGATATCACCGGGAAAGTCAAGGGAAATCGGCGTCAGGGCATGCCGATTTTCTCCGTAAAATACCGCAAGGCCTTGGCGATGAACTCCTTGTCGACCGGACCGCCCGGCGCCGGCGTGCGGTGGACGCGGCCGGCCAGCGCCAGTTCGGAGACCTTGAACCCCTCACGGAACTTGAACGCGAACTTGTCGCGATAGATCTCCCGCCCCAGGGCGTCCAGCCGCGCGTCGTCCAGGCCGGACCCCGCCGCCGCCAGCGCCCTCACCACCAGCTCCTTGGAATAAATCCCCCGGGCGAAGAAACAGACGACGAGCGACGACAGCACCTGCCGCCACTGCTCCTCGGCCATCAGCTTGTCGACCACGGCCGCGGGGTCCAGCGCCGTGCCGTCGGCCAGCGCTTTCTGGTCGATGCCGTAGCCGGCGTTGTCGAGGTGGCTGTGGCGCGCCCCCAGCAGGAAGCCCAGGTGGGCGGCCGGACCGGTGTGGTAGCCCGGCATCTCGTTGCCGCCGCAGTGCAGCGCGTACTCCGTCCCACCGTAGACGGATGACGCGTGGGCCACGCCCTGTCCCAGGTCTTGATAGAACCGGTTGGGCTGGCGGTCGATCAGTTCCAGCGCTTTCAAGTATGTCTGCCAGTCGCCGAAGGTCAGATCGAGACCGTTGGTGTGCTCCGCGGAAAGAAGCCCGGAGCCGAAGGCTTCGGTGGCCCAGGCCAGCACCACGCCCGCGCTCATCACGTCCAGGCCGGTGCGCTCGGCCTCCTCGATCAGCCGCAGGATGCCCGCCGGGTCCGTCACGCCCAGCATCGCGCCGAAGGCGTAGATCAGCTCGTAATCGTAGCCGATCATGCTGGTCTTGTAGAAAAAGGGCTCGGCCGGGTGCGGCTCACGCAGCGCCGCGATGTGGACGCAGCCCACCGGGCAGTGGGCGCAGGCCAGCCGCCGCCCCAGGTAGGACTCGGCGAAGGCCTCGCCGGTGATCCGGTCGACCGGCTCGAGCTTCCCCGCCTGCAGGTTGCGCACCGGCAGCGCGCCCAGCGCGTTGAGCGGCCGGACGTTCTCCGGCGTCCCCAGGTCGTGGTACTTCTTCATCGCCGGGGATTCGACCGCGGCCCGGTGCACCTCCTCGTACAGCTCGCGGTAGGCCCTGATGCCGGCCACCGGCAATTCGCGCCGGCCGCCGACCGCGACCGCCTTGAGGTTCTTGGCCCCGAACACGGCGCCCAGCCCCAGCCGGCCGAAGTGGCGGTAGGACTCGGTGGTGACCCCGGCGTAGCGGATGCGCTTCTCCCCGGCCGTGCCGATCCGCATGATGGCGCGCAGGCCGGCGCCGCGCTCGTTCTCGCGGATGATCCGGCCCGCCGTGGCGCTGTGGTCGAGGCCCCACAGCGAGCGGGCGTCCTTCAGCCGGACCTCGCCGCCGTCGACCGACAGGTAGGCCGGGGCGGGCGATGCCCCGCGGATGACGATCGCGCCGTATCCCGCCATCCGGATGGCCACGGCGCTGCGGCCGCCGGCGTGGGACTCGCCCAGGTTGCCCGTCAGCGGCGACTTGAACATGGCCACGGTCTTGGAGGCCAGCGGGAACAGCCCGGTCAGCGGCCCCACCGCGAACACCACCGGGTTCTCCGGCGCGAACGGGTCGCAGCCCGCCGGGCATTCCTCATGCAGCAGCCGGGCGGCGACGCCGGCCCCGCCCAGCCGCGCGGCGAACAGGTCGGTGCGATCCCGGACCTGGGACGCGCCCGTCGCCAGGTCGATGTACAGCACGTTCTTCAGCGGGTCATTGGCCAGCATGCGTAACCGGGCCTTTCACCAGCTCCAGCACCCCGTGCGGGCAGTGCGTGGCGCAGTAGCCGCAGTGGATGCAGATGTTGGGGCGGTTCGCCGCATCGTCCCAGAACACGGCGCCGATCAGGCAGGCCTGCCGGCAGGCGCCGCAGCCGTCGCAAGCGTCACGGTCGAGCAGTACGCCGCCGTCCGGCCGCGGCTTCAGTGCGCCCTTGGGGCAGGCCAGGGCGCAGGGCGGGTCCGGGCAGGCCCGGCAGGTGATCACGGTGAAGCCCCGCTCCATCCCGCCCAGCGAGCGCACATGGATGCAGGACTTCGACAGCCCGGCGATGTTCTGCCGGCGGGTGCAGGCGAACATGCAGACCTGGCAGCCCACGCAGCGGTCGATGTCGACGACGTCAAGCTGCATCCGAACGCTCCCGCTGTGTGACCGCGGCGCAAGCATCACCATCCCGCACGCTGAGGTAAACACCGGCCATGATCAGCAGCCCGCCCAGCACTTCGTACAGCGACGGCCGTTGATTCAGTATCAGGTACGCCAGGATGGTGGCCCCCACCGGCTCGGTGATGATCAGCATCGCAATGCGCGAGGCCGGCCAGTACTTCAGTCCCCAGTTGAAGGAGGAGTGGCCCAACAGCTGCGGGCCCAGGGCCGCCAGCAGGAACCACAGGTAATTCACTTTGTCGAACTCGAACAACGAAACACGAAACACGAAACAGGACGCGAGCAGGATCAAGGCGGTGATGCCGTAGCATACGGTCGTATAGGTGATGATGTCCACCCGCGGCCGCAGCCGGCGGCCGGCCAGCAGATAGCCCGAGGCCATCACCGCGCCGCTCAGGGCCAGCAGGTTGCCGAGGTTGGCGCGGGCGTCGCTGGTGAAGGCCGACCGCCCGGCGATCACCAGCCCGCCGGCGATCACCAGTGCCACTGCCAGCAGCAGGCCCCGGGACGAACGCTCCCGGAACAGCAGCCAGCCGAGGATGGTGACGAACAGCGGGTTGGTGGTCACGAACACCACCGAGCTGGTCACCGAGGTGAAGTTCAGCGAGTAGATCCACAGCACAAAGTGCAGGGACAAAAACACGCCGGCCAGGGCGGTCCACCCCAGGTCGGCGGACGAAAAGCGGCAGCGGCCGCGGCGGATCGCGTAGACCGGCGCCAGCAGTGCGATAGTGAACAGCATCCGGTAGCAGGCGATGGCCAGCGGCGCGGCCGTCGCCAGCTTGATCAGGATCGATCCGAAGGCGATGCCGATGATGCCGGCGGCCATCACGGCCCAGAAGTATCGGGGTTTGTGCTGCATGCTGAACGGTCGCGGCACCGCGGTGCGGTCAGTCCTTCCGGATCAGGGTGTCCTGCATCCAGTTGGCATCGTCGCGCTCCGGGTGGTCCTGGTTATAATGCAATCCTCTCGATTCTTTGCGCTGGGTGGCGCACTCGATCACCAGTCCGGCCATGGCCGACAGGTTGCGCAGCTCGGCCAGCTCCTCGCCCACCCGGTAGCGCCAGTAGTAGTCGCGGATCTCGTCGTTGATCGTCGCCAGCCGGGCCGCGGCCCTGGCCAGCCGCTGGTCGGATCGCACGATGCCGACGTAGTTCCACATCAGCAGGCGGATGGCGTGGCGGTTGTGCGAGACCACCACCCGTTCCCGGCTGGGCACCGATCCCACGTAATCCCACGGCGGGACGGCGGTCGGGCCGGGCCCGTCGCCGTCCGCGGCCCGCGCGGCCCGCGCCGAGAACACCAGCGCCTCCAGCAGCGAATTGGACGCCAGCCGGTTGGCCCCGTGCACGCCGGTGCAGGCCGTCTCGCCGGCGGCGTAAAGGCCGGGCAGGTCGCTGCGGCCGTCCAAGTCGGTGCGCACCCCGCCGCAGATGTAGTGCGCCGCGGGCACCACCGGGATCGACCGGCGCGACAGGTCGACGCCGCGCTCGGCGCAGCCCCGGCTGATGGCGGGGAACCGGTCCCGGAACCGTTCCAACCCGATCCCCGAGATGTCGAGCAGCACGTGGCTCTCGCCCGAGACCTTGAGCTCGGCGTCGATGGCCCGGGCCACCACGTCGCGCGGGGCCAGGTCGGCGGAGCGGTGGTAGTCCGCCATGAACGCCCGGCCGTCCAGGGTGCGCAGCACCGCCCCCTCGCCCCGCACCGCCTCGGAGATCAGGAACGAGCGGCCGCTGGCGTCGGCATGGTCCTGGTACAGCGTGGTGGGGTGGAACTGGACGAACTCCATGTTGGCGATGGTGGCGCCGGCGCGCCAGGCCATGGCGATCCCGTCGCCGGTGGCGATCGGGGGATTGGTGGTGTGGAGGTAGGCCTGCCCGATGCCGCCGCTGGCCAGCAACACCGCCCCGGCGGCGTACGGCTCCATCTCCTGGGTGGCCAGGTCCAGCACGTAGACGCCGCGGCAGCGGCGGGCGGGGCCGGACCCGGCGACGACCAGGTCCACCGCCAGGTGGTGCTCCAGGATGGAGACCCGCGGGTGCCGGCGCACTCGGTCCACCAGCACCCGCTCGATCTCGAAACCGGTGTAGTCCTTGGCGTGGACGATCCGCCGCGTGGAATGGCCGCCCTCCTGGCCCAGGTCGAAGTGCGCCGGATCGGCGCGGGTGAACCCGACGCCCAGGGCGAACAGCTCCTCCACCAATGCCGGCCCCTCGCCGACCATGGCCGCCACCGCGTCGCGGTGCGACAGGCCGGCGCCGGCCGCCAGCGTGTCCCCGACGTGGGTCGCCGGGCTGTCGTCCGCGCCGAACACCGACGCCACGCCGCCCTGAGCGTAGTTGGTGTTGGAATCGGTCTCGGTCTTCTTGGTGATGACGCAGACCGTGCCCCGCTCGGCGGCCTTGAGCGCAAAGGTCAGCCCGGCGATGCCGGAGCCGATGACGAGGAAGTCGTAGCTGGGCATGGGATGAGGTATCAGGCAGGCAGTCAGGGAAGGATGACCAGCCGGCAGTACCAGTAGACGAAGGGCACCGCGAACAGCAGGCTGTCGAAGCGGTCCAGGATGCCGCCGTGGCCCGGCAGCAGGGTCCCGGAATCCTTGACGCCGGCGTCGCGCTTGAGCAGCGACTCGTACAGGTCGCCGGCCACGCCGAACAGGACGACACCGAGGGCGAGCCCCGCCATCTCCCAGGGGCCGATCATCGGGAACCAGCGAGGCCGAGCCAGTACGGCCGCGATCATGGTGGCGGCGGTCCCTCCGAAAAGGCCCTCGTACGATTTCTTGGGACTGATGCGTGGCGCCATCGGATGCCTGCCCAGTGTCATGCCGACAAGATACGCGCCGGTGTCGCTGATCCACACCAACGCGAATGTCAGGACCAGCAGCTTCGCCCCCATTGGATCCGACAAAAGAGGGAATAACTTCAGCGGATCAGAGATATCCCTGAGGAGCATCAAGTGGCCGAGCAAAACCGGGATGTAGAAAAGACCGGCCACCGTCACGGCCGCGGCCGCGATTGAACCATCGATGGGCCGTGCGAAGAGCGTGCGGACGAGCAGCAATAGCGCGAGCGCGACACTCGCGCCCCACCATCTCGGGTCGCCTGTCGAGAACGCCACGAGCAAGCATGCGGCTGTCGCCTGGCCCCACCATTGCAACGTCTTGATGCCTTTGGCGCCTGCCAATCGATAGAACTCCCACAATCCGATGCCCGACAACGCCAGTACCAGGGCCAGCAGCCAGTACCCGCCGGCCCGGGCCGCTCCCAGGATCAACGGGATGCCGACGATCGCGATCACAACGCGCAATGCCAAGGACGGGAACAGTTGTGCGAAAGACCGCCCGTTCGGACGGAATCCCTTGTGCTCATCGGTCGTCATGGGTGCTTTCGCGCGTCATGTTATGGTCTGATCTTCCCGAACCGGCGGTCGCGGTTCTGGTAATCCAGCAGGGCCCGGTGCAGGTCCTGCTCGCCGAAGTCGGGCCACAGAACGTCGGTGGTGTAAAACTCGGCGTAGGCCGCCTGCCACAGCAGGAAGTTCGACATCCGGTTCTCGCCCGACGTCCGGATGATCAGGTCGGCGTCCGGCACCTCGGGATGGTACAGGTAGCGCCGCACGATCTCCTCGTCGATCCGCTCCGGCTTGATGGCGTGCGCGGAGAGGTCGCGGGACAGCCGCTTCACCGCGTCGACGATCTCGGCCCTGCCGCCGTAGGACAGCGCCAGGTTGAGCACCAGCCCGGTGTTGTGCGTGGTCCGCTCGATCGAATCCATCAGTATCTTCCGCGCGTTCTTCTCGAGGTCGCTGGTGCGGCCGCTGGTGATGATGCGGACGCGCTTGGCGTCCAGCTCGTCGATCTCGCTCATCAAATATTCGCGTAGCAGCCGCATCAGCACCGTGACCTCGGGCTTGGGCCGCAACCAGTTCTCCACCGAGAAGGCATACAGCGTCAGGTATTTGATGCCGATCGTGCCACTAGCGTTGACGACGGTCTTGACCGACTTCATGCCGGCCCGGTGGCCGGCCGCGCGGGGAAGGCCGCGCCGCTTGGCCCAGCGGCCGTTGCCGTCCATGATCACGCCCACGTGGACCGGCAGTCTCTTCAGGACATGGCTCGCGCCATCGATGGTGATCTTCATTGGGGTACTGATTGTACTAGAAATCGGCCGGCAAGTCAAACGTTTCCCAATGCAAATCCCGCCGTTCGTGAAACGGCGGGATTTGCCGGGGGCAACGGCGCGGTCAAACTTCCTTGATGGCGTTCTCCGGGCAGGCGTCCAGGCAGGCGCCGCACTCCACGCAATCCTCGGTTATCTCGAACTTATCCTCGCCCTCGATGATGGCGTTGTTGGGGCAGGAGTCGGTGCACCCGCCGCAGGCGATGCAGGCGTCGGTGATGATGTACGGCATGGCGGTCCTCACACTTCCATGATCTCTTTCTCTTTTTTCGCCAGCACCTCGTCGATCAGCGCGGTGTACTTGTCGGTCATCCGCTGGGTGTCATCGTGGGCCTTCTTGGAGTCGTCCTCGGTGATCTTCTTGTCCTTCTCCAGCTTCTTGATCTCGTCGTTGGCGTCGCGCCGGATGTTGCGGACGGCGACCTTGCCCTCCTCCGACATCTTCTTCACGACCTTGACCAGCTCGCGGCGGCGCTCCTCGGTCAGGGTGGGGATCGGCAGCCGGATCACCTTGCCGTCGTTGGCCGGTGTGAGGCCCAGGTCCGACTTGAGGATGGCCTTCTCGATCTCGCCGGTCAGGCCCTTGTCCCAGGGGGCGATCACCAGCAGGCGCGCCTCCGGCACCGAAATGGTGGCCACCTGGTTGAGCGGCACCGGGCTGCCGTAGCTCATCACCCGGACAGTGTCCAGCAGGGCGGCGTTGGCCCGGCCGGTGCGGATGCCGGCGAACTCGGTCTTGAGCACGTCGACCGCCTTCTGCATCTTGTGCTCCATGGTCTGGTACACCTGCGGCAGCATGGTCACTCCTTGATGATGGTTCCGGCCGGCTCCCCCCGCAGCACCCGCGCCAGCGAACCGGGCTGGTTGAGGTTGAAGACCACGATTGGCATCCGGTGCTCCTGGCACAGGGTGATCGCGGTGGCGTCCATCACCTTCAGGCCCTCGGCCAGGGCCCGGGCATAGGTCAGGGAGGCGTAGCGGACGGCCGCCGGGTCTTTCATCGGATCGCCGCTGTAGACGCCGTCGACCTTGGTCCCCTTGAGCAGGGCCGCGGCGCCGATCTCCACCGCCCGCAGGGCCGCGGCGGTGTCGGTCGAGAAGTACGGATTGCCGGTGCCGGCGGCCACGATCACCACCCGGCCCTTGTCCAGATGGCGCAGGGCCCGCCGCCAGATGTAGGCCTCGGCGAACTTGGGCATCTCGACGGCGCTCATCACCCGGGTGGGGCAGTCCTTGTTCTCCAACCGGCTCTGCAGGGCCAGCGAGTTGATGACCGTGGCCAGCATGCCCATCTGGTCGGCGGTCACCCGCGCGATCCCGGCGCTTTGAGCCGCCGTGCCCCGCATGATGTTGCCGCCGCCGATGACCACGGCGATGCCGGTCCCCAGCGCCCGGGCCGCCAGCACCTCGTCGGCGATGCGCTCGACCGACGGGATGTCAAGCCCCCGCCCTTCGGCGCCACCCATGGTCTCGCCGGACAGCTTGAGCAGTATCCTGCGGTAGATCAGTTCCTGGCCCACATCATTCCTCGCGATCGGTTGCGCCCGCCCCACCCTCACAAACGGGAAACACACGACCGGCCGGGGCCGGTTCGTGTGTTCGCTGGCTGGTTCACTCGTTGAGCCGGAAACGGACGAACCGTTTGACCGTCACCGGCCCGCCCAGCGCGGCGGCGCGGTCCTTGATCACCGCCTCCACCGTGCGCTGGGGCTCCTTGACGAAGGGTTGCTCCAGCAGGCAGATCTCGGAGTAGTACTTGTCCAGCTTGCCGGTGACGATCTTCTCGATCACCTGCTCGGGCTTGCCCGAGCCCCGCAGCTGCTCGCGGTAGATATCCTTCTCCTTCTCGACCATCTCCGGCCTGACCTCGGACCGCGACACCACCAGCGGCGAGCTGGCCGCCACCTGCATCGCCAGCTCCCGGCCCAGGGTCCGCAGGCCCGGCGTGTCGGGGCCTGCCAGCTGCACCAGCACCCCCAGCTTGCTGCCCAGGTGGATGTAACCCTCGTGGATGCCGCCCTCCAGCCTGACCGCCCGCTTGAACTGGATGTTCTCGCCGATGGTGGCCACGGTCTGCTTGATCAGGTCGGCCTTGTCCTGCGGCAGGTCTTCCGGCGCCAGGGCCGGCTTGGGCTGTTCCAGCGCCCACTGGGCGAAGGCCTTGGCCAGGGCCTTGAACTGGTCGGTCTTGGCCACGAAATCGGTCTCGCAGTTGATCTCGGCCATGGCCGCGCTGGTGCCGTCGGCAGCGAGGGCGATGTCCACCAGCCCGTCGCCGGTGGCCCGGCCCACTTTCTTCTCGGCAGTCGCGATCCCCTTCTTGCGCAGGTATTCGACCGCCCGCTGGACGTCGCCGTCGGAGTGCTGCAGGGCCTCCTTGCAGACCATCATCCCGGCGCCGGTCATTTCCCTCAGTTTCTTGATGTCATCGGTGGTGATCGCCATCGCTCGCTGCTGTCCTTTCGGTTTCCGCTACTTGTTCTCGGGCGGCTTGGGCTCGGTCCGGGCCGCCGCATGCGGCGCCGCGTGGCGGGAAGAGCCGCCGCGCATTCCGCCGCCGATCCTGCCGCCGCCGGGCCGCCCGCCGCCGGGCCCGCCGCGGCGGTCGCCGCCGCGGTGGTCGCCGCCCGGGCCGCCCATCGGCCGGTCGCCGCCGGTGCGCGGCTTGCGCACCGCGATGTGCCGCTTGACCTGCCCCGGGGCATCAGCCGGCCCGCCGTCCCTGGCCTGCTGGGAGAGCGCCTCCATCTCCTTCTGGTGCTTGGAGCGGCCCTCGATGGCCGCGTCGGCGATGACCGCGGTGATCAGCTTGATGGAGCGCAGGGCGTCGTCGTTGGCCGGCACCGGATAGCTGATGGGATCGGGGTCGATGTTGGTGTCGACCATGGCGATCACCGGAATGTCCAGCCGCTTGGCCTCGGCGATGGCCAGCTTCTCCTTCTTGCAGTCGACCACGAACACGGCGCCGGGCAGGCGGTGCATCTCCTTGATGCCGGACAGCACCGTCTCCAGCTTGCCGCGCTCGCGCTCCAGCCCCAGGGCCTCCTTTTTGGTGTAGCCCTCGTAGCTCTTGGCGGCCAGCCGGTCCAGGTCCTTGAGCCTGGCCACGCTGCGCTGGATGGTTGCGTAGTTGGTCAGGGTGCCGCCCAGCCAGCGCTCGGTGACATAGAACATGCCGCAGCGGGCCGACTCCTCGCGGATGACGTCGACGGCCTGCTTCTTGGTGCCGACGAACAGGATGTCGTCGCCGTTCTCGGCCACCGCCCTGGCCTTGTCGGCCGCCGCGTTCAGGCAGCGCACCGTCTTCTGCAGGTCGATGATGTGGATGCCGTCCCGCTCGTCGAAGATGAACCGCTTCATCTTGGGATTCCAGCGGGGCGCCTGGTGGCCGAAGTGGACCCCTGCCTCCAGCAGGTCGCGGATGGTGAAGTTCGCCACGGGGGTGGGCCTCCTTGTGTGGTGGTCGGTTGTCCCTCCGCCCGGCTCCTGCCAGGACCCCGGCCGGGCCGGGGCACCGCTGGCGGGCGTGATTCGCGGGCGTGTGTGATGCGCCTGCCGCCGCGGGGGCGCGGCCGGCAGGCCGGCGTTTAACGCTTGGAGAACTGGAACCGCTTGCGGGCTTTCTTCTGCCCGTACTTCTTGCGCTCCTTCTCGCGCGGGTCGCGGGTCAGCAATTTGGCGGCCTTGAGCGCCGGCTTGAGCTCGGCCTGATAGCCCACCAGGGCGCGGGTGATTGCCATCCGCAGGGCTCCGGCCTGACCGGCCACGCCGCCGCCGTCGAGCTTGGCGACCACGTCGAACTTGCCGATGGTGGAGGTCAGCTCCATGGGCTGCTTGACCAGCATCACCAGGGTGGGGCGGCAGAAGTACTCCTCGCAGCCCTTGCCGTTGACCGTGAACTTGCCCTGGCCGGGCCTCAGCCTCACCTGGGCGACGGAGCGTTTGCGCCGTCCCGTGGCGCTGAACACTGAATCTGACATGGCTTCTCCTGTGCGGGCTAGAAGGTGAGCGCCGTGGGCCGCTGGGCCGCGTGGGGGTGCGTATCCCCGGCGTAGACGTGCAGTTTTCGGAAGTTGGACCGGCCGATGGTGGTCTTGGGCAGCATGCCCTTGACCGCCAGCTCGATCACCCGGGCGGGCCGGGTCTTGAGCAGCTTGCCGTAGTCGATGACGCGCAGGCCGCCCTGGTACCCCGAGTGGCGGTAGGCTTTCTTGTCGGAGGCCTTGGCCCCGGTCAGGCGGACCTTCGCGGCGTTGATCACCACCACGTGGTCGCCGCAGTCGACGTGCGGCGTGAACTGGGGCCGGGTCTTGCCCCGCAGAATCATGGCGCTTTTGGTGGCCAGCCGCCCCAGCGAGCGGCCGGAAGCGTCGATCACGAACCAGCGCTGGGGGACTTCCCCCGGCTTGGCGAAGTAGGTGGTTTTCATCTATCCCATCCCTTTTTGGTAAAAAATACTCATGCGCCCTCGTACGTGACGGGGGCGAAAAGCGATAAGCTATGGAATATACTATAAATTATGGTGATTTGTCAAGGGAAAACTGGGTTATGTCCAATGCGCTCCCGGTCTATTCTATGGTGGCGGTATTTCTAACGCAAAAATCCCCGCGTGCGGGGATTTTTACGCTGTCACGGTCGATTATAATTTATCGACTGCCGCGCGTAGTGCCGCTGGTGACCGATTGGTTCAAATCATTCCCCAACCGCGCGCGGAAACAATCAATGCAGTGGAGCCAGCACTGCCGGACCGGCCAATCCTCCCGTCAACGTCATCCCATGCCAAGCATCCATACGGCTGATTGGGGCCCGCATCCCATCCTCGGCGGAGGCCGCTTCCCATCAGCCTGTGCTGCCGGTGCCTAGATCCTGAAGTTCGCGCTCACCCGGTGGGTGCTGCCCAAGTCGTGCCTGCCGAAGCCGTAGTCGAGTCTCAGCCGCCAGAACGACAGGCCGGCGCCCATCGTTGCGCCCTGGCCGTCGTGTCCGGCCCGCAGGGCGGCCAGCCCCCGGTAACTCAGCTCCGCACCCGCCCGGTTGCGCAGCAGCGGGTCGTCGGCCGTTTCCCAGCACAGCAGCGCCGCGGTCCGCAACCCGGGGATGGCCAGGGCGTAGGCCGCGCCGAATCGCGCGCCCATGGGGCGGACGTCCTGGTGTTCCCGGGGCGTGTTCCACGAAATGGCCGTGCCGCCCAGGTCGGAGATCACCAGGCCCAGGGTCAGCGCCCCCCAGCGCCTGCCGCCCGGGCCGCCGCCGCCGAGCTCCCCCGGCCAGGCCTGCGCCTGCAGGCCCAGGTCCAGTCCGATGCCGGTGGCCTGCCGGTCGTCCAACCGGTCGTAGATGGCCTTGGCGCTGCCGCCGCCGCGCAGCTCGATCCGCCGCCCGCGCAGCTCCAGCGGCCTGGTTGCCGCGGCCGACAGCAGGATCGCGTTCTCGTTGTCGCCGAACGTACCCTGCGGCGGCGTGCCCACGGTGTGCGAGAACCGCGGGATGCCGTCGACGCCGAAACGGATCCATCCGGCGCCCAACGCCAGCCGTCCCATCGGCCAGGCCAGTGCGATGGCATCGTGTCTGGCCAGTCCGCCGAACAGCTCGGTATGCGCCATCATGATCTCGGGGCCGGCGATCCGCGCCAAGCCGGCCGGGTTCCAGTGGACCGCGCCCGGGTCGTCCGCCAGCGGTCCGTAGGCCCCTCCCATGGCATAGGCCCGGGCGCCCACCGGCAGGCTGAGGAACTCGCCGGCGAAGCGCTCGGCCCGGGCGCCGCCTGCGGCGAGCACGGCGGACAGCGCGGCCGCCGTCAATGTATGCCGGTATTGCCGCCTCATCGCAGTATGGCCAGTTTGCCAGTACGGGTCGCGGTGGCCCGGCCCTGGGACACCGACAGCGTGTAGAAGTAAACGCCGTTGGCCACCCGCCTCCCGTCGCGATCGGCCAGATCCCATTCGAAGGTGGTGACGCCGGCCCCGCACCCGCCCTCCAACGTCCTGATGTGCCGCCCGGCCACGGTGTGGATGGCCAGCGAATAGCGGTCGGCCCGGCCGCCGGCGAAGAAGTAGAACGTGGTGAGGTCACCGGTCACCGGATTGGGATAGTTGGCCGTCTCCAGCAGGGCGAACCCGGCGGCGACGCTGGCCCGGAGCTGCTGCGTCCCGGCGTTGCCGAGATTATCCACGGCGCGGAACTCCAGCAGATGATCGCCGTCGGACAGCTCCGGCGCATAGGACAGCGGCACTGCGCGGACGTCGGCCAGGCTGGCCGGCAGGCCGAGCTGGCCGCGCGGCACCGGCTGGCCGTCCTTGCGCACGGTGATGGAGTCGAGATCGACGCCGTCGGGATCCTCGACCAGCACCGAGAATCTGGGGCGGGCTACCCGGATCACCGACCCCCACCCCACCGCTTCGCGGTCGACCCGGGCGGTGATCGCCGGCCCTGTCGAGTCGGATGACAACAGCGGCAGGAACGTCCCGATGGTCCCGGACCAGCCCGAGGCCCAGGACGAATCGACCTGCCCCGGCAGGCGGCTCCAGAAACCGCCGTCCCGGCGGTACAGGCCGGCCCGGGCCGCCGCCGCCAGGGCGGGTTCTCGGACGGCAGCCCACAGCGTCCGTCCCTCCGGCAGCGCCAGCTGGGAGTCCGTGAACGAGACGGCGAAGGCGCACTGCGCCGTGTCGCCGCAAAGGCGCAGCCCGGGCTGGCGCAGGGGCCGCAGGGGCGAATCCGGGCCGAGCTCGATCCGCTCGACCGCGGTCACCGCGCTGTCGGACAGGCAGGAATCGGGCAGCCGCCAGCGGAACACACCGGCGAAGCTCGTGACTTCCCCGCCGCTGCCGCCGACGCCGTTGAGCTGATGGTACTCCAGGCCGTGGCGGGGAACCTGCAGGTCCGAGGACCGGTTGTTGAAGGTGTCCTGCTCGGGCGGCTGGCATAGGCGCCCGGGATCTGCCAGGAAATAGACGTACCGTGGCTCGAATCCGGACGGGTAATCCAGCCCGAATTCCCGCACGGTCCCGGCCTTGATGGTGTCGATCCGGGAGACGCCGATCAGGGTGTCGCCGGACGTGGTGTAGGCGTGCACGGCCACATCCAGGGCGTCGGTCTCGCCCGCATTGCGGAGCTTGCCGTAAAGCGTCAGCCGCCGCCTGCCCCCCAGCCTCGCCGCCGAGGGGTCGGACAACGGGACCAAGTCCGGCCGCCGCCTGATCCGGCAGCGCTGGAACGGCCCGTAGCGGGCGCCTTCCGAGCCGGAGTACCACACCCGGTAGTTGAGGTACTGGTTGTACCACGGCTGCGGCGGCACCGGCGCTGCCAGGGAGAAGGTGTCGCCCGCCTGGCGCACCATGGCGGCTTGCTGCAGGTCGTACAGCGTGTCGCCGGCCGAGCCGAAGGCCCACTGGCAGCGGACGCTGTCGTCAGGAACGCCGCCCGGGCTGAAGACCGCGGCTGCGACCATGATGCTGTCCCGGTCGGTGGGGCTGGCCGGCGCTGTCCGGTGGGCGGTGAACGCCGGCTGGGAAACGAAGACCGGAGCCGCGGCGGCCCAGTCCCGGACGCCATCCTTGAGGTAGACCATCACCAGTCCCTGCCCCGCCGCCGCGGTGTCGGGCACGCGCCAGGATGATCCGGCACTGCCGGCCGCGCCCGCAGTGAACGCCCGGTGGACGAGGTACCGCCCCGAGGCATCGATGAAGGAGAACAGCACGGTGGCGCCGGCGCCGAACGGCCCGGTGACCGTAACCCAGGCGCTGTCGCCCGGGTCGACCGACGGCGGGGACAGCGCGATCGACAGATCGCCGTCCGGTATCGCCAGCCGCAGGCCGGGATCGCCCAGCAGATTGTAGCTTCGCATCATCTGGGCGCCGTAGCCGAAGCTGTCACCGCCGGACATGGCGAACAGCGACAGTTCGGCGTCGGCCGCGATGTCCCCGAACAGGCGCCGGCCGCGGTCGTTGACCGCGCCGATGAACGTCTGCTCCATCCAGTTGTCCCACGACGGGCCGCTGCTGGCATAGACGCCGATGGCGCCGCCCGGCACGCGGAACAGCTGCTGGGACAGCGACAGCGTGTCCGGGATGTCGATGGCCCCGCAGTAGCAGGTGAACCCCCCCACCAGGGGCCAGCGCCCCACGTTGTTGAGGCCGGCCGCCTCGGCGTTGGTGAAGAAGCTGGAATGCCCCCACACCTGGCCGCCGCCGTGGCCGTAGTAGGCGGCGACCACGGCGCCCTCGTCGAACTGGCCGATCAGGTCGGCGGTGGAATGGGGATTGCGGCTGTAGACCTTGGAAACCTCGAACCGCGGGTCGAGGGTGGCGCACAACCGGTCGGTGGGCGTGTAGAAGTCGTCGGTCGCGGCGCCGGGAGGCCCGGCGATCATCAGGAAATCGCGGCGCCATCGGTCGACGTAGGGCGCCTGCTCGTAGCCGCGCCGTTTGGCCTCCCACGCCTGGTAATCGGCCATGGAGTTCAGCGGCAGGCGGCCGACGGCAAGATCGGCCGCGAAATCGTCCCCGGCCACCCGGGCGTAGTAGTCGTCGTCCGGCACCGGGCCGAAGTCGTCGGTGCGCGACAGGTGGACGGGGACGAAGTCCGGCTTGCTGGTGCCGAAGTTGTTCTTGGGATCGTAGCTGCCGCCGCCCATCAGCAGGACATAGGCCGGCGGAACCTGGTAGTTGTAGTAAGCGTAACGGATGAAATCCCTGATCGCGCGGTCGCCGGCGGCGCCGTCGCCGAACTCGTCGTAGATGTCCGTGGTCAGCGCCACCAGCGCGCCCCGGAACGTCTGACCGCGCAGCGCCGCCAGCTGCAGCGCCTGGGCCTCCAGCTCCTCCGGCGCGATGATCAGGTACTCGGCCCGGCTGGCGGGGTTCGCCAGGTCGGATGCGCGGTTGGCGACGACGGCCCGCGGTTTTCGCTTGTGGAGGTCGTCATCGATCACCGCGACGTAGCCGGCCGGTCCGTCGCTGCGGTCGGTGAACGTGACGGTGTATCCCGTCCCCTGGGGGCCGGGGTCGATCCTCCCCCCGACGATGCGGCTGACGCCCGGCTTGTACACGGCGACCCGCGGGCTCGGCAGCTGCGACACCATGAACCGGTACCGGCGGCTGTCCTGGGAGGTGTCGGGCCTGGTGAATTCCATGTACCCGGACGGCGCACGGAAGGCGCGGGGGTACTCCAGCTCGACCCAGTTCAGGAGATAGCTGTCGATGGCGTAGGGGGTGGCGCCGTGCCCCAACACCAGCAGGTTCTCACCCGGCTCGAACCAGCTCAGCGGCACCTGCGCCTGCGCCAGGCAGGGGCGCTGGCCGTCCCACACCGTGTCGATCACGGTCCGGCCGTTGAGGGTCGCCACCGCCCGGTGGTCGCCGTCGCCGGAAAGGTAGGTGAATCCGTGGAGCATCGCGCGCAGCGTCGCGGTGCCGCCGGCGCCCGTGGCGATGTCGGCCAGCGGCAGAGTCACGGCGAACGACTGGGTCTCGTCGATCCGGCGCCAGTACCAGCGGTCGCCCTGGTCGCTGTCGCGGTCCTTGAGCCTGACGAACAGGTTATCCTGCTCCAGGTGCAGCAGGTGGCGCGAGCTCAGCGCCTGCTCGGCGCCAGGCGCGTCGGGATCGCCGTCCTGGTCGATCATCCTGCCGCCGGGCAGCCCGCCCCAGGCCAGCCAGTAGACCGCGGCGTCGCTGTAGGCGTTGAAGAAGGTCCCCTCCCCCCGGGCCCGCCGGCCGAGGAACTCCAGCCGGTCGCCGGGATCGAACACGCCGTCCTCCTGCCCCGTAACGCGGAGCGGTATCTCCCGGCCGGCCAGGATCAGCTTGAACGTTCGGGGGTCGATCTGTGAGTGGTCGATGCCGGCCGCCGCCAGTTCGGCCGGTCCGACCGAGTGCCAGCCGTCGGCGTCGACCAGGATCTTCGCCGGAAGCGTGTCCGACGAACGGCGGACCCTGGCGAACGGAAATTCGGGCAGACACTGCCACTCCCGGGCCGATGCCGCATTGACGAGGTCCGGCAGCAGCATCTGGTCCCGTCTGGCAGCCGTCCGGGGCGGGGCCAGCGGGCGGTCCCCGGCAGCAGGCAGGAAATCGATCCTGACCCTGATCCGCTCGGCCCGCAGGCAGGCGTCGCGCGGCGGATCGTACTGCAGGGGATGCAGGACCACCGTCGCCAGCTTGCTGCGGCCGACCTGGGCGGGCGCCGAGATCACGGCCCTGGCGACCGGATAGGGGGACCTCGATCGGTAGATGGCGGGATCCGCGGCGGGCGCTTCGCTGGCTTCATCCAACCGGGGCGCGGGCAGCGGCGTCCCCGGGAGCAGGTCCTTCCCTTCGATGGCAACCGCTGCCAGGCGGGGGATGCGGTTGGGGGGGACGGCAAAGGCGATGCCTCGTTGCGGCAACGCCGGCGCGCCCGGCGTCACGGCGTTGAAGCAACCGGGGATGGCGTACCGCCGGTAGCGCGCGCCGGCGACAGCCACGGTCCCGGCCTCCGGCGGCCCGAACTCGCACACCAGTTCGAGCCCGGACTCGTCGCTGCGGATCAGCCGCACGCCGTCCGGGGCCGCGCCGGCCAGGTTCCAGGCGGCCAGGGTGCAGGCGGCCATGCCGGCGAGCACGCGCATTCTCAGCGCACCATTACCAGCTTCACCGGCCGGCCGCTGCCCGGCCCGGCGGTGACCAGGTATGCGCCCGCCGCCGCCGGGCGGCCGCGGTCATCGGTTCCGTCCCACAAGGCCGTCCGTTCGCCGCCGGCGGAGGCTGCGGTCCGCAGCCTCCGGACCAGCTGGCCGGTCACGGCGTAGATGCGGATGACGGCGTTCTCGCCGCCGCCGCCGGCCAGCAGCGATATCGTTGCCCGGCCGGGCGCCGGGTTGGGGTGCACGCGCAAGGCCGACGGCTCCCGCACCGGCCGCCGGCCTCCGCCAGCCGCCGTCGCCTTGGGCCATGGGTTGACAAGATCGCTGGCGGCGAACAGGTCGGGCCTGGCCGAGGCCGGTTCGACCCCGAAACCGGACCACACCAGATGCAGGTTGCCGCGGCCGTCGGCGGCAGCGGCCGGGGCCCGGTTGTCGGCCCAGCCGGCCGTCAGCGTGGTCTCGGCCGACCATGCGCCGCGCAGCGCCGAGCGCTGCATGATCTGGCAATACCCGCCGCGGTCATCCTCCCAGAACAGGTCGACCAGGCTGTCGCCCCGGCACGCCAGCACCGGCCAGCGGGAGCGCCACGGGTCGGAGGTGATCCTGACCTCCTGACCCCAGGTACCTGCGGCGCGGTCGAACCGGCGGTAGTAGATCTCCCCGTCTCCGTGGCGCCAATCCTCCCAGGCCAGGTGGCGGTTGCCGCCGGCATCGCAGGCCAGGCAGGGGGCGTAGGCGCCGGCCGAGGAATGGCTGACCGCGCTGTCCTCGCCCCACCCCGCCGGACCCAGTTCCTTGACGTGCGCCTGGAACACGCCGGTGCGGAAGTCCTGCCAGGCNNCCAGCGCCTTGTGGTACAGGCGGAACCCGCCCGCCCGGTCGTCCTGCCAGCAGACGTGGACGGCGCCGTCGGCCGCGGCGATCACCGGATGCCAGGTATTGGAGGGGCTGGCCACCAGCTGCTGCTGGCCGCTCCAACTGCCGTTCAGCATGGAGGTGTACGACAGGTCGTATCCGCCGCCGAACTCGTAGTCGTTGCTTTCCCAGACTACATGCAGGCGGCCGGCGGCATCGCGGGCGCAGGAGGGCTTCCAGTTGTGGTTGCGCCAGTTCCCCCGGTAGCCGATGACGGTGTCCCCTTCCCAGGCGGAACCGTCGTAGCGCTTGTAGACCACCTGGTGGCCGGTGTTGGCCAGCACCATCCGGGCGTCGGTCCAGACGACATGGACCGTGTCCCCGGCCACGGCCAGGCTGCGGGCCCCGTTGGACGCCGTCCACGAACCGCCGTAGGTATACTGCGGCGGGATGATGTTCTGGGCCGGCCCCCAGGCCGCGGACGCGGAGGCGGTTGCGACGCACAGCGCGCCGGCTGCGGCCAGCAACGAGCGCCCGGCGCCGTGGCGCTCCATGTTCCCCGCTGTTCTCACGAAAACATGATAGCACACGGGCCATCCCTTGTCAATAGCCCAACATCCCGTGCCCTCCCCAAAGGCGAAGCCCGGCATCGCTGCCGGGCTTCGCCGCCGGTATCGCCCTGCCGCCTACCGGATCAATGCGGCCTTGCCGACCATCTCCTCGCCTCCCGCCCGCAGCCGGTAGAAGTAGATGCCGTTGCTTGCGGCCGAGCCGTTCTCGTCCTTCCCGTCCCACGTCGCCGAGTGCCGCCCGGCGGGGATGACGCCGTCGACCAGCGTCCGCACGACCTGGCCGGCCACGTTGTAGACCTTGAGGCTGACCCTCCCGCCCTGCGGCGTCTGGTACCGCACGACGGTGGCGCTGCGGAACGGGTTGGGGCTGGCCGGCAGCAGCTTCAGATCCGGCCCGGGAGCGGCTGCCTGCGGTTCGCCGTCCACCTTGTAGAACACGGTCATGCCGAACCACCGCAGGCAGCGGGCGATGAAGTGGGTCCGGGAGATGCGGCCGTTGGTGTTCCTGGTCAGGCCCTCCAGCGGGATCGTCGCGAAGACCGTCCGGAAGGTGGCCGTCGAGCAGCGGATCACCCCGCAGCGCCCGATGGTCCGGAAGGTGAACACCGAGTCGGCCCCGGGCAGCGGCGTGACGACGTCCATCGAGGCCGTCATCTGGGTCGCGCCCGAGATCACCGCCGAATCGACCGGCCCGTAGCTGATGGGATAGGCGTCGCGGCCGACCAGGATCATCTGGGTGCTGCGGTTGGAGTAGAACTGGGCCTTGAGGTAGTCGCTGAAGAAGACCGAGGTGTCGCCGATGTTCTGGCCCAGGTTCTTGGAGCACAGCAGCAGGTTGCCGCCGCGGTCCAGGAAGGCGGCCAGGCTGTCGCGGTCCTCCTGCGTCAGGGTGTTCAGGCTGTCGTCGCCGGTGAACCAGATCAGCTTGTCGAAGTTGCCCAGCTGGGGCAGCACCGGCGCCCTGCGGTTGTCCCAGTAGCCGTAGGTCACGCCGGTGGTGTCGAGCGACGAGAGGTAGGCGCCCTGGTAGTTGTTGGACGGCAGCTGGTCGCCGACCAGCAGCAGCCGGTAGGGGTGGTCGCCCACCGTGAAGTGCCAGGGGGTCAGCGGGCCGCCGGCCGGCTGGTAGGCGGTGTTTCGCAGCAGCACCGCGTTCTCGTCCCGGGCGCCGTCGACCGCCGAGACGTAGTACTGGACCAGGGCCCCGGCCGGGATGAACGGCAGGGTGGCCTTGTAGCGGTTCGGCGTCGCCGTCGCATACATCGGCAAAAACTGCCAGGCGGTGTCGGCGTTGGGCCGCATCCGGTAGTACAGCCTGATCTGGAAAATGCCGGACGTATCGTGGGCGTCGGCGTAGACCGTCTGCGTCCCGGGCAGGGTGGCGTTGGCCAGCAGCGTGAGTCCCTCGACCACCGGGGGCGTGCGGTCGTAGACGTAGAAGGCGTACGACGGCCAGGGCGCGCTGGCCGGGAGGTACGTGAAGTTCCCCGAGGCGTCGTCCGATGCCTTGAGGTACCAGGTGACGCCGCGCGGATCGACCACCGGCGGCGCCTGGGCCGGGATGGTGTAGAAGTGCCGGGCCGGGTTGGCAGTGCCGATGCTGTCGCGCGGGTACGGCTGGAAGTCGGCGCCGTCGAACAGCCAGAGGGAGTCGTTGGCCACCGCGCCCTCGGTCTTGTAGTCGACCCACACCGGGAACGGGCCCAGGTCGCCGGTGTTCGCCAGGGTCCGGACATTGGACGGCATGGGGTCGATGAAGATGAAACGGTTCAGGCTGTCGCGCTTCAGCGGGTAGCTGCCCAGGTTGCCCAGCGTGTCCTGGGACCCCAGGAACCACAGCGCGGTGATCGGCGTTTGGGCGCCGCCGGACAGCCGCGGGACCGAGTAATAGTAGCATCCGTCCGCGCCCACGCTGTCGCGGTAGTATTGGTCGCCCCCCAGCAGGTCGGTGTACAGGAAATCGTTGGCCACCGAGTCACCGTAGGCCGTGGTGATGTTGGCCTTCACCACCAGCGGCCCGCTGTGGAAGGTGTCCCGCAGGCCGGCGACGTTGCTGTAGTGCGGCGAGTAGACGGTGTTGAGGAAGGCATGGTGCCCGGTCGCCGGGCTGAGCGCTTCTTCCCACAGCTCGTTGGCCGCATAGATGGCGTAGCACACCCTGACCGGCGTCTCGTAGCCCGGCGGGATCGCCCCGATGCTGAAAAAGGACGTGTCGCCGCGCACCGAGTCCGGGCGGGAGAAGAAGCTGAACCCGTAGGGCGAGGCCCCGGGCTCGAGATTGTAGTCATAGGCGATCAGCGTCTCCGCCAGGGCGTACACGGGGTCCGTGATCACCGCCGAGACGACATAGGGCCCGGAAAATGACGTGTCCGGCCAGATGGTAACGTTGCTGATCGTCGGCGCCGCCAGCGCCGACACGCCCAGCCCGGCCAGGCACAGTGCGCAGAGTATCTTCTTCATGTCTCGCATCCTCCTACTTAACCACCATCAGCCGTCTGGTCTGGGAGAACCCCGTACCGGATCCGGCCGGGGCCTCCAGGCGGTACAGGTAAACGCCGGCGGCCGCCCGGCGGCCGTGTTGATCGGCCCCGTCCCAGGTCACGCCGTGATAGCCGGCGCCGAACTCGCGGTCGGCCAGGGTCCGCACCTTCTGGCCGGCGATATTGTACACCGCCAGCGACACCCGCCCCGGCCGCGGCAGCGCGAACTCGATCCGGCAATGGTCGCGCACCGGGTTGGGCCGGCACTGCGCCAGGCCGTAGCTGCGGGGCAGGCCCGCGGCGTCGGCGCCCTCCATCCCCAGCTTGGCCCAGGCCCCGGTCTGCAGGAACAGCCACGGCGCCCAGGCGCTCTCGTTGGCCGGCTGGGCCCCGTCGTAGGCCGAAACCGTGTAATGGTAGATCACGGCCGGCGCGATGGTGGTGTCGACGAAGGTCGTCTCCGGCGCCGCCACGACGCCGATCCGCTGCCACACCGGCAGGCCCTGCTGCAGGGAACGGTACACGCGGTAGCCCGCCAGGTCGGCCTCCGAGTTCGCCGACCAGCGGCACACCACGCTGTCGTACTCCTGGACGGCGGCAAGTCCCTGCGGCGCTGCCGGCGCCTCGTTGTCGGGCGGCTGCGGCAGCAGCCAGGACAGGATCCTGGCCATCAGCGTGTCCCGGGCGTCGACGTTGTCGATCGCCTCGAACGGGAACGACGTGTAGACCATCCGGTAGCCGCCGGTCCCGCCGGCATCATACCGCAGGCCGCAGAGCGTCGAATCGTCGTTCTTGGCGAACCCGACGACGGCCACGGCCGGGGTATCGGGATTGAGCGCGTACGCATGCCAGGCGTCGGTCCAGTAGACGTTGCCCCCGTTGAGCCGGCCGTAGCTGAGCGCCTCGGCCAGCCCGTCGCCGATGACATCGCCCCAGCAGCCGGTCACGGCGTTGGTGGCGGCCGGGTACCAGCCGTTGGCGGGCGACAGGTGCAGGTAGTCGGTCCACAGGTTGGGGTGGGCCGTCGTGTCGGGCGAGGACGACAGGAAGTACTGGCCCGACAGCCACAGCCTGCCGCCGCCGTCGAGGTAGGCCATGATGTTGTCGAGGTCCGCATCGACCATCGGCTGGTAGCGGGCGCCCAGGTTCCAGACCACCGCCGGGAACTGGTCGAGGTACCCCGGGTAGATCGGCTTGTTGGCTCCGATGGTGGCCGAGCTGTAGCGGAAGCCCAGTGCGGCCAGCGAGGCCTCGAAGTACTTGGTCCAGGAGTTGTCGCTCAGGTCGACGGCGTCCTGGTCGTTGTCCACCAGCAGCACGGTGGCCGGGCCGGGCAGCGGGTCCTTGCCCTTGCCGGTAACGATGAAGTTGTCTATGTAAACGCCCTCTCCGGTAGTGTCATCCTCGTCGGTGTTCATGGTGAGCCGCACCATCACGGAACCTCCGACATATGATGACAGGCTGATGGACGGGCCTGCCGTCCAGGCAAGTTGAGGCGTTGATTGAACATATTGATCAACGTAGTCCCAAGTTACCCCGCTGTCGCCAGAAACTTCTACATCATAGTAATCCCATCCCCTTATGTAGCCGTTGTTCCCGTCACGCAGGTCAACCCATTGCGAGAATGTGGCAACGCAGGGAAAAGATGGTTTGACATCGCGCAGATCAATCACCGGGCTGATGATTGCGTCGCTGTATCCCCACGATTGCTTATAGGTCAACGAATCGCCGCAATACCATGAACGTGTCGGACTGCTGGACCGGTTGCTTGATCGATGCCAGTGTATAGCCGGTGTCTTGACATGCGTTGTCCAACCGTTGGCGCCGCTCTCGACGTCGTCATAGAACAGCGATGCCGCGTTGCCGCCGGCGCTGACAGTGTCAACCCGGATCTCGTCAATAAACCAAGCGCCGCCGTATGAACTAGCCTGGTCAGACTCAGCGCCATCGGATACGGTTGCAAAACGCAGGACAATCGCCTCACCCCTGAACTGGGTCAGGTCGAACCAGGCTTGCTGCCAGGATCCGTTGCTACCGCCCCAACCGGGGATGTGTTCGGTCGCAGGCGCCAGGCCACAGTAATGCCAACCGGTTGCGTTTGTGAGATTGTACGCCGGCGTGCCTCGCGATTCGTCGGGGAACAGCACCGTCCAACTGGCTCCGCCGTCGGTACTGGCCCAAAGGTTTATACAATCCCAATCTGATCCGCCGCTTGCAGCCTCAATGCTGTAGTAATGCATAAAATTGAGAAGCACTGTGTCGGACGTAACTGCTGTCAGGTCGACATTCGGAGTATGCAGGTACTGTACCCAAGCATCGCCATATCCGGGATTGGTAATAAAACTTGGGTCGAAAGTGCCGCACCACCACGAGCTGCCGATGTAGGCATTGTGCTCATCGATATGCCAGTATGGTTGCTGAACCAGCACGTCCATAGTCGTCCAGACTAGTGTATCGCTCTCGAAATTGTCGAAGAACACGGTGTCCAGGACTGCCTTGGACGCCCGGGGCCCGTCCTTGGCGGGCGCGGCCGCACGCGGTGCGCGGCCCGCGGCCGCGACAGCGGCCGACAGGGCGAACGCCGCGATGATGACGATCAATCGCTTCATGGTCCCTCCTCATTATTTCTATTGGTGCACATCCGATATTGTATCCGCCGGGACGCGGTTTGTCAACGCCAAAACGGGAAAAAATGCCGACGTTCTGCCCGGCGGCCGGCCAGGGCGCGGCCGGGAGAAACGCCGATGCGGCGGCCGGGCGTCGCCCATGATCGCCGCATCGCGGTCTGCGCCGGTGTGCCGGCCGTCAGCGCAGGACGGTCAGCTTCTTGGTGTCAGAGAATCCGCCCGACGCCAGCCGGTAGAAGTAGATCCCGCTGGCCGCCTGCCTGCCGGCGGCATCGCGGCCGTCCCATCCGGCGGTGTAGCACCCCGGCAGCTGGTAGCCCTCGGCCAGGGTCGCCACGCGCTGGCCCAGCGCGTTGTAGACCGTCAGGCTGGTCATGCCGGCGTTCTTCAGCGTGTACTGCACCGTCATGCCGCCGCCGGGGACCGGGTTCGGGCAGCAGTTGCCGAGCAGGTACTCGCCGGGAAGGCTGATCCCGCCGAACTGCGCCACCACCGGGCCGTACTCGGTGCTGGTGCCGTCGTTGTCGATCTGGATCAGCTTGTAGTAGTAGGTGCCGGGCTCCAGCCCGTCGCTGTCCGCGTAGGAGTAGTCGCTGGGCGCGCCGGTGGTGCCGTTTCCGGGAAGCGACCCGATGGTCCGGTAGCCGAACTCGAGGTTCCGCGATCGCTGAATGTCCCAGCGGTAGCAGTCCTGCTCGTTCTCGGTGCGCCAGGCGAGGGCCATGACGCCGCCCCGCTGCAGCGCGGTGAAGTGGCTGAAGCTGACGCCCAGGAAGCCGCTGCTGGTGGAGATGTCCCCGCCGACCACGACGGAGTACTGCACCGGCCCCACGTTGAGCTGGGAGGCGGTGACGGTGATGGTGGCCGTCTGGTTGGACTTGGCCTGGGCCGGCAGCAGCCAGACCACCTCCTCGGGGTTGAGGGTGTCGGCGCTGCCGCCGGTGGCGGACTTGCCGTTGGTCCCGAACACGTTCCCGCGGTAGGTGTTCGAGCCGATGGTGACCGTCAGGTCGAGGTTATTGACCGAAAGGTCGCTGGGCGCCAGGGCCGCAGGATAATCGAAATAGACCATCACCACCTTGAACGGATTCATGGTGTCCGTGGATGCGCCGGTTGTCACCGTATAGCTGTGGCTTTGGCCGCTGGCCGTGAACTGGGCCGTTTGCAGGCGCAGTTTGCGGGCGTCGCCGGAGAAGTAGAGCGCATCGTCCAGCACCACCGCGCCCCATCCCTGGCCCTGGGAAGGCACGTTGGATGTTCCGGTATTGTTGATGGTGCTGGTGCTGTAAGCGCCGGGCGTGTTGCGGGTGGACAGGATCATCAGCGCCTTCATCAGCGCGCCGGAGGGGCTGGCGATGGCGTTGCCCGGCGTCTTGATCCCGGTGGGGTACCAGCCCTCGGTCAGGTATTGCCGCAGCAGCGCGCACAGACCGGCCGAAGTCGGCGTGGACATGCTGGTGCCGCCCATGTAGGTATAGCCGGTGTTGTTCGACCCCAGGTTGCCGTCGGAGTCGACCGACCAGATGTACCAGCCGCCCGAGGCCAGGATGTGGGGCCGCCGCAGGCCCTCCCTCGTCGGCCCGTGCGATGAGAACTCGGCCACGTCGCCGATCTCGTTGCGGGTCGTGGTGCCGGTCGCTGCCCAAGTGGTCGCGCCCGAGCCGAATCCCGACTCGTTGGCGCCGACGCACATGATGTTCTTGCCGGTGGCCGGCCGGTTGACGGAATCGCGGTCGGTATTTGAGTTGCCCGCCGAGCGGAACATCAGGTAATCCTTGTGCTGCCAGGCCAAAGTGTCCAGGCCCTGGGCCTCGTAGTTATAACTTGAGGGCTGGCCGTTGGTCCCCCCCCAGGACGAGGACGAGATCCGGGCGCCGGCGTTGTAGCCCCAGCGGTAGATGTCGTTGCGGTTGGTGGGAATGATCAGGCCGTCGCCGGTGGTGCCGATGTCGGTGAAGGCGATGCGCGCCATCGGGGCCATGCCCATGGCCCGGGCCAGGATGGTGTCGGAGAGCGCGCCGCTGTGGGTGCTGCCCATGCTGTCCCCGGCCACCGATCCGGTGGTGTGGGTGCCGTGGCCCGAGGAGTTGAGGTCGAAGGTGTCGGCATGGACGTTGTAGGCCACGATCTTGCGGTGGGCGTTGGTGGCCTCGCACACCGTGTCCAGGTCCTTGTCATAGACCGGTTTCAGCCCGCCGGGGTCGCGCGTGTAGATGTTGTCCCAGTCCATCCCGGTGTCGTCGACGTGAACGATCTGTCCCTGGCCGTACAGGCCCCGGCGGTAGATGGGCATCTTCAGCGAGTCGTCGGCCGACTTGATGCGTAGCTTCGACTTCCAGGTGCCGCTGCTCGATCCCATCCCGGTGGTGTCGCGCGACTGGTTGATCCAGCGGCTCCAGGTGTTGTGCAGCACCGAGTGGTAGTGGCGCTCCACCCAGCACACCTCCGGGTAGTTGGCGATCGCCTTGGCCGCTCCGACCGACTGGTCAGCCGGCACCGAGACCACGAAGATCCGGCCGATGGCGTCCTCGGACAGGAACCGGGCGCCGGCCTGCTCCGCCAGGAAGCGGTCGCGCACCGGGGCCCGGTCGGCCACGTCGAAGGTGATCACGGTCAGCATGATCCGGCCCGGCTCCTCGCCGTCCAGCGGCGCCTGCGGCTCCAGCAGGTCGGGGCTGATCCGGTACGCCGGCTGGAGGTAGCCGGTGAAGGTCACGCCCGGGATTTTCCCGGCCTCGGCCCTGGCCTCCGGCGTCATCTTGACGATGTGGGCGTAGTTCGGTATGTAATCGAACACCCGGCCGCCGGCCCGGGCCAGCGCGGCCCGGTCGGCGTCGGTCACCGGTCCGGAGAACTGCACCAGCCAGCAGGCCTGCTCGCCGGACTTGACGGGTTCGGCGCGCTCCAGGCCCCAGCGCGCATGCGACGGCATGCCGTCCCGGGTGGAGAACGCGCCGATCCTGAACTTCAGCACGCTGGGGTCGGTGGCCAGCGCGGCGGCCGCGGCCAGCGCCAGNNTCGGCCGTGGCGTGGCCCAGTTCCACCAGCCACTCGCCGATGCGCTTGCCGTTGGCGGTCATCTGGGCCCGCCGCGCGTGGTTCACCTGCTCGAGCGTGATGCTGCCCAGCTCGATCATGATCTCTCCCAGCATTTTCCGTCTGTCTGTCATCCCGTCCCAGCCCCGTCGTTTGGCAAAAGAGCCCCTCTCCTTCGTCCGTACGCGGAAAGGGGCCCTCGCCGGTTCATGGTGCGGCGCGTCCGGCTACTTCAGCACCGTCAGCTTCTTGGTGGCCTTGAAGTCGCCTGACGACAGCTTGTAGAAGTACACGCCGTTGGAGACGTCCCGGCCGCCGTTGTCCCGGCCGTCCCAGTGCACCGAGTAGTAGTTCGCCGCCTGATGGCGGTCGACCAGGGTCCGCACCTCCTCGCCCAGCACGTTGTACACCCGCAGGGTGGTCCGGCCCGGCGCCTTCAGCGCGTACTTGATGGCCGTGGCGCTGGAACCCATCGGGTTGGGGAAGTTCTGGCCCAGGGCGTAGACCGCCGGCGCGCCGAAGGTGACCACCAGCGGGTCGTGGTAGTGCCTGAACCCGGACAGCGAGACGTCGGCGATCCGGTAGTAGTACATGCCGGGCTCGTCCAGCCGGTCGGTGAAGGAGTAGCTGGCTCCCATCGGGTTGGGCGAGTTGACCGCGACCTCGCCCACCTCGGTGTAGGCCGCGCCGTCCGGCGACCGCTCCACCACCCACTTGTAGAGGTCGGTCTCCGAGGCGGTGGCCCAGCGCAGGGTGACGCTGTTGCCGGAGATCAGCGCGCAGCTGAAGTCGGTCAGCGACACCGCCAGCGGGTTGGACGGCGACGACGCCCCGTAGCCGGCCTCTCCGGCGTAGTTGAGCGGCACCACCGTGTAGTAGTGCATGGCCTTCGACTTGGCGCCGGCGTCGATGAAGCTGTCGACCGTGGCCACCGCGCTGCCCACCCGCGAGCTCCGCTTGTAGCTGTAGGAGTCGGCCGGGTGGGTCGGCGGGTTGGCGTCGTCGCGGCGGTAGATCAGGTAGCCCACCACCTTCTGGGTGTCGGCGTTGTGCTTCCAGAACTTCACCTTGTTGGTGCTGGCGTTGACCGCCGTCGCCACCACGCTGTCGCACGACGTCGGCACGAAGAAGTCGGTCGCCAGGATCTTGTAGATCTTGCCCTCGTCCATCGACGCGCAGTACAGGTAGTGCCTGTTGCCCCGCTTGTACGGCTGGTACGCCGCCGACCCCGACGGCGCGTAGGGCACGCCCGCCGCGTCCGTGGCCTCGTGCGCCACCCCGTAGGTGCCGTAGCTCCCGAACATCGACGGGCCCGGCAGCACCATCGACACCCGGGCGTTGCGGGGATCGCGCCGGATCAGGATGTTCTGCCACACCGACGACGTCCACAGGTACATCCCGTCGTACTCCATGGCCCGGCCGTTCCACCAGCTGTAGCCGTAGGTGCCGTAGTCGGCCGCGCCCCAGGCCGAGTCCGCGAACGCGAAGCTGTAGCGGACGCTGGAGGCCGTTCCGGTGTTGACCTTCTGGATCACGTACAGCGA
>DDXR01000011.1 GCA_002347565.1 bacterium UBP2_UBA2255
GTTGTCCTTGATCAGCAGGGCGGTTTTGGCGTCCAGCGTCTGGGTGACGACGTCGCGGGCGTCCTTGTTGCCGGCGTAGATCACCGGCAGCCGGTAGGAGGTGCCGAACCGCGGCTTGGGGTCGGCCGCCGCCACCAGCTCGGCCATCTCGGCCACGTGGGTGACGGTGCCGCCGTCGATCCCGCCCGACAGCAGGATCATGTCCGGCCGCAGGTGGCGGATCCGCTCGATCCGCTCGTGGGGCAGGCGGCCGTCGTTGGAGGCCAGCACGTCCATCACGATGGCGCCGGCGCCCAGGGCCGCCCGGGCGGCGCTCTCGCCGGTCATGGTCTTGACCACGCCGGCCACCATCATCTGCAGGCCGCCGCCGGCCGAGCTGGTGGACATGTAGATGTCCACGCCCTCGTTGCCCCGGGCCGGGGTGATGATGTCGTCGCCGTCCAGGATGCGGCGGCCGGACAGCTCCTCCACCTCGCGCACCGCGTTCAGCACACCCTTGGTGACGTCCTCGAACGGCTTCTCCACCGTGGTGGGGGCCTCGCCCCGGACGGTCTGGCGGAACTCGCCGTTCTTGTGCTCGATCAGGATGGCCTTGGTGGTGGTGCTGCCGCAGTCGGTGACCAGGATCACCTTCAGCTTGTTGGGGTCGACTGCCATGGTTGGCTCCTGTGGCTATCTGAATGAATAGATTTTACAGAGTTCAGCCGGTGGATTACCGCGGAAGCGCGGAATCTCGGAAAAACAAGAACGTAAATTGCTCTAAAGGGCCTTTGTTCCGTGTATTCAGTGTTTCCGCGGTTCGTTCGCAGGGGTTTCTATTTCAGGCCGGTCAGCCTGGTCACCACTTCGAGATCGAAGTGATTTTCTTGATCCACTCCCACGGCGTCTTCTTGCCCTCGGCGATCCGCCTGGCCCTGGCGGCGGCCTTCTCCCCCTGCTCGCGGGCCTGCCACTCGGCCTCCTGACGCTCGATCTCCAGCAGCAGCTTCTCGACGTTCTCGCGGCTTTCCATCATCAGGGTGATCTCGTCGTACTCCCGGCGGTTGAGGAAGGCCTGGACGATGGGCTGGAGAAAGACCATGCCCTGGCTGCCGATGAACGACAGCGGCTTGACTGACTCGAAGAACATGATGGCCGGCACCGTCAGCTTGCGCTTGACGATCTGGTCGGCGATCTTGGAGAGCAGCTCGGCCTGCCGCTCGGGCGAGGGCATGTTGCCGTCGATGTAGATGGAGTCGCTCATTATCCCGCTGTTTGAAACTGTTTCAAACGTTTGAAACGGTTCGAACGTTCAAACCCTAAACTCGTGAAGAGCATTATCGCACTATCAGCATTTTCGCCGCGGCCGTCTGGCCGTTCGACTCCAGCCGCACCAGGTACACGCCGCTGGCCACCCTGCGCTCGCTGTTGTCTTTTCCGTTCCACGTCGCTTCGTAGCTACCCATTTTCTTGTCTTCATCGACAAGGGACCGCACCCGCTGCCCGGCGATGTTGTAGACCGCGAGCTTGACCGGCCCCGCATTGGGCAGCCCGTATTCTATTGTGTTTCCCAAAACCCGTATTTTCAAATTTTGAATTTTGCATTTTTCATTTTGCATCGGATCATCGGCCACACCGGCCGGCCCGTAGCCCTGCAGCACCCACAGGCCGGCATTGGCGAAGGCGACATAGATGTACCCGCCCGAATAATTCACGCTGGTGGCGGCCCAGGGCAGCGCGAAGAAGCCGACCTCGGCAGGATTGGCCGGGTCGCTGATGTTCAGGACCCGGAGCCCGCCATCCCCGTACGCGACATAGGCGTTGTCGCCCGCTACCGCAACATCCGACGCCGACCCCGCCGTCTTGTATCCGCCGACAGAATCCATGGTGGCCGGATCGCTGACATCGTAGATGAGCAGGCCGGCGCCTCTGTTCGCGACGTACGCATGGCTGCCGGCCACCGCCAGTTTGAACGTCCCCTGTGGGATTTGGCGCGTGCCGACAAGCGCGGGACTGGCGGGGTTGCCGACGTTGAAGGCCATCAGCGTGCCGCCCGGGGTGCCGATGCAATCGGCGACGAAGGCAACGTTGCCCGACAACGCGACATCGCTGGCGTTCTTCGGCGTGTCGTACGAGCCGACCAGCACCGGCGCCGCCGGGTTGCTGACATTGATCACCTTCAGGCCTTCCTCATAGTCGGCAAGATAGGCGTAGCCCCCCGAGACGGCCACGGCAGAGGCATGGCCCGCGGTGTTGAGCCACCCCACCGAATCGGGGCTGGCCGGGTCGCTGACGCCCAGCACGTACATCCCCCGCACATCGTTGGCCACGTAGACATGGCCGCCGGCCACCGCGATGTCGCAGGTGTTGCCGGGCGTGTCATATTGCCCGACGACGGTCATGCTGGCGGCATCAAGCACCCATAACCCGGTCTCGTACCCGACGGTGTATACGTAGCCGCTATCGATGACGGGGCTTCCCGCGCCGAACAGCGCGTAACTGCTCACCAACACCATCGCAGCGCTGACGTCCAGGATCCGCAGGTAGCCCCCGTCCGCCACGTAGGCGTAGCTGCCGGCCAGCGCCACGTTATAGGCGGTGCCCGGCGTGCTGTACGCGCCGGCCGCCGTCGGATTGGCCGGATCGCTTACGTTGATCCTCTGTACCTGGGAGTAATTCGACACGTAGGCGTAGCTGTCGGCCAGCGCCACGTCATAGGCGCTGCCCGACATGACGAAACGCCCCACGGTGTCGGGGCTCGCCGGGTTGCTGATATCGAACACCAGCAGGCCCGTCATGCCGTCTGCCACATAAGCGTGATTCCCGGCAACGGCCACGTCGTAGGACGTCCCCCAAGTGTTGAAGCTCGTGACCGAATCCGGCACCGACGGATTGCTGACGTTGAAGACCTGCAGGCCCGAGACACCGTCCGCCACGTAGGCATAGCCTCCCGACACCGCCACTTTCCTGGCGCTGCCCAATGTGCCGACTGCGGAGACTAATGTTAGATTGGATGTCCAATCGAAGCGCAGTATCTGCATGCCGGTGTGGCCGTCGGCCACGAAGATGAAATCCCCGGAGAGCGCCAGGCCGTAAGCGTAGCCCGGTGTGTCGTGATGCCCGCACACGTAGGGATCGGTGGGATCATTGTAATCGACGATGTAGAGGCCGGATTCGCTGCAGGCGAGAAAGATATACTCGCCCAGCACCAGGATGTCGTTGACAACGTCCGGGAGCTGCATCTCGGCCAGCTTCACCGGCGCCGAGGCGACCGTGGCGTCCAGGATCACCATTCCGCACCCCGAACCGACCACCGCGCACTGCATGGCGCCGATTGTGCCGTACCCCACGGCCTGGGTCTGTCCATACGACCACCGGTCGATGCGCCGAACATTTGACGAATCCTGGGCCAGGGCCAGCCCGGCCGCCAGGGCGCCGACCGACAGCAAACACACGGCACGTTTCATGGTTCCTCCCCTTCTTCTCTTGTTCGGCTTCCCGTACCCGCGGTCAGCGCTCAGTTGCAGACGCCGCCGTAGCGCAGGTTGGGCTGCTTGACCGCCTTGACGTCGTCCAGCCGCCCGATCGGCGTGTTGTGCGGCGCGGTCTTCACCAGCTCGGGCGTCTCGGCGATCTCGCGCGCGATCTTCTTCATCGCGTCGATGAACAGGTCCAGCGTCTCCTGGCTCTCGGTCTCGGTGGGCTCGATCATGATGGCCTCGGGCACGATCAGCGGGAAGTAGATGGTCGGCGCGTGGAAGCCGTAGTCGAGCAGCCGCTTGGCGATGTCCAGGGTCTTGACGCCCTGGTCGCGGAACCGCAGGCCGGAGAGCACGCACTCGTGCTTGCAGTGCGTTTTGAAGGGCAGGTCGTAGTCGTTTTCCAGCGCGCGCATCACGTAGTTGGCGCTGATGATGGCGTTGACCGAGGCGTCGCGCAGGCCCCGGCCGCCCATCATCCGGATGTAGGCGTAGGCCTTGACCATCACCAGAAAGTTGCCGAAGAACGAGTGCACCCGGCCGATGCTGTCGGGCTTGTCGAAGTCAAAAAAGCACTCGGTTTTCCCGTTCTCCGTTTTCCGCTCACCGACCGTTGGCGACGGCAGGAACGGCGCCAGGGCCGCTGTGCAGGAAACGCCGCCGCCGCCCGGGCCGCCGCCGCCGTGCGGCGTGGCGAAGGTCTTGTGCAGGTTGAAGTGCATCAGGTCGACGCCCATGTCGCCCGGCCGGACGATGCCCATCATGGCGTTGAGGTTGGCGCCGTCCATGTACAGCAGGGCGCCGGCATCGTGGGCGATGCGCGCGATCTCGACGATGCTGCGTTCGAACAGGCCCAGCGTGTTGGGGTTGGTCAGCATCACGCAGGCCACATCGGCGCTGATGTGGGCGCGCAGGTCCCCGGGATCGAGCAGGCCCTCGGCGTTGGACTTGATGGTGACCGCCTTGAAGCCGGCGATGGCGGCCGAGGCGGGATTGGTGCCGTGGGCCGAGTCGGGGATCAGGATGGTGGCCCGGTCCTGGCCCAGCTTGCGGAAATGCGCCCGGACCATCATCAGCGCGGTCAGCTCGCCATGGGCGCCGGCCACCGGCTGCAAGGTGACGGCATCGTGGCCGGCGATCTCGCTCAGCGCCTCGCCCAGCCGCCGCATCAGCAGCAGGGCCCCCTGGCAGGAGGACTCGCCCTGCAGCGGGTGCAGGCCGGTGAAACCGGGCAGGCGCGCCAGGTCCTCGTTGACCTTGGGGTTGTACTTCATGGTGCACGACCCCAGCGGGTAGAATCCCTTGTCGACATGGTGGTTCAAGGTCGACAGCCGGATGAAGTGGCGCACGGCATCGTTCTCGGAGACCTGGGGCAGGCCGGAAAGGTCTGGCCGCAGCGCAGCGCCCGGCAGCAGGGAATCGACGGGTTTGACCGGCACGTCGCATCCGGGCAACGCATGGCCGCTGCGGCCGGGCGAGGACAGTTCGAATACGGTCTGCTCGAGCATTGGGCCGTCAGTAAGTGGTTAGAATTATAGCACTATAGGATATCATTTATGCTCGGTCAAAGTCAAGCGAAAAAAGCCGATGCTGGTCCGTGCCGCCGGGCCCTGCCGGCCTCCATGCGGGTGCCGGTCAGGACATCCGCAACAGGCTGATGCGCTCCAGCCACGCCGTCGCTCCCAGCCGGGAGAATATCTCCTCGGCCCGGGCCAGGGGCTCCCCCCACGTCTGGCCCTCCTGTTTCCCCCACTCGCCCAGCCTGAACAGCGCCACGCCGAGATGGTAAACGCCCTGATCGGAACGCGCCAGTTCGACGGCGCGCTCGAACTGGCTTTTCGCGCCGGCGGCCTGCCCGCCGGCTGCCATCGCCGCCGCCAGCGCCAGGCAGGCCTCGGTCCGCCAGGGCCCGGCTTGCCCGCCTTCGCTGTCCAGCAGCCCGTCCAGCAGCGCCATTGCCTGAGCCTGGCCGCCGCGGGCCGCCGCGCACCGCGCCGCCGCCAACCGCGCCGCCGGCCACTGGGACGACGAGGGCTCGGCCGCCGCCGCCTCGTCGAGCCGTGACTCTGCCTCGGCCCACCGCTCCTGGTCGCAATGCACCAGGGCCAGGCGCAGCAGGGCGATGGCGCCCAGCCGCCCGTCAGCGAGTTCGCGCGCCATGGCGGCCGCCTGCTGCAGCAGCATCCGGGCCTCCTCCAGCCGCAGCTGCTCGCGCCGCAACGCCCCCAGCGATGCCAGATCGCCGGCCAGGAACTTCCGCTCGCCGATGCTCCGCCGCAGGGCGATGGCGTCGGCCAGCATCCGCTCGCCCTCCTGCCATGACCCCTGCCGCAGCAGGTCGCACGCCATGTTGGAGAGGCTGAAACCCAGGCCGTAGCGATCGCCGATGCGTTCCCGGATGCGGCGGGATTCCTCCAGGTGCCGGCGGCGCTCCTCCCATCGCCCCAGGCGCGCCAGCAACACGCTGTAGTTGCTGTGGGCGAATGCCAGGTTCACCAGGTCGGTTCCGCGCTCCAGCGTGGCGATGGCCTCGAGAAACGTGCGCTCCGCCTCGTCGGCGCTTCCCAGGCCGCCGGTTACGGTGGCGATGTTCACCAGGCTTCTGCCGACGCCGTCGGCGTCCCCCAGTGCGCGGTAAAGCGCCAGCGCCCGGCGGTAGCAGTCGAGACCCTGCTCGGGACGGCCGGTGTCCTCCAGCGCGACCCCCAGCGCGTTGCAGCGGCTGGCTTCGCCGGCCTTGTCGCCGATGCGGCGGCAGATCTCCATCGCCCGGCGGCTGGCCCGATCCATCTCGGCGTAGCGGGAAAGCATCAGGCTGGCCTCGGCCAGCAATCCCAGCGATTCGCCGGCCAGCTCCGGCAGCGCGTCCTCGTCGCAGGCCGCCGCCAGCCGCTGGGCCGCGGCCGCCACCTCGCCGGCGCGCCCCAGCAGCAGCCTGACGTCCAGCACGCGCAGCTCGAGCCGCGCGTGCAGCAAGCCGGCCAGCGGAACGCCCCCCTCGACTACGGCGGCCAGCTCCCGGTGGCCCAGGTGCCGGCGCACCAGTTCACGGTTGAGGCCGGCATGCCCGGCCGGGGTCACGGAAGGCCCCTCAGCGGCATTGCTGCAGCCCCCAGGCCAGCGCGGCCCGGTAGGTCTGGTCGGAGAATCCGGGATATGATGCCGCCATCTCCGCCACCGCCGCATCCGCGGTGACCATCTCCGAGCGCACGCGGGCCGCGGTGCCGTAGCAGATGCTCTCGAGCACCTTGGCCTTGCCCAAGGTCTCGTCGATCTGGCCCGGCGACAGCGACGGGAACCGCTCCTGCAGCAGCGTGCGCGGATCGGGCCCGCCCCGGGCGAATCGCACCATGGCGTCGAACGCCATGTCCAGCGCCAGCTGCGCGGCCAGCGCCGACCTCCCCTGGGGCCGGGCCGGCTGCTCCCCTCGCGTCGGATCGCCCACCCAGGTCGCCCGGGGCCGGGCCGCCATCGCCGACAGCAGGCGCACGGCGCCGGCGATGATTCCCGCCATGCCGAGCAACAGCGCCGCCAGGCCCAGCCATTTGAACAGGCTCGTCGCCGCGGGATCCCGCCGGCTGACGGTGCTGCGAGCCGGGTCCGCCGGGTCGTAGTACACCGTGACGGTCTTGCCGACCGGCAGCGCGGCGAACACCGCGCCGAACAGCCCGCCGGCCTGCCCCGGCTGCGACGGCACCCCCTCCAGCAGGGGTTCCACCCACCGCCTCACCTCGTCCTGCGATTCGCTCCAGTCGCGTTCCAGCCCCAGGCGCTCGCCGCGGTACTGGGTCCCGCCGGCCTCGAAACGGTAATCCACGACGGGGGCGAATCCCGGCCGGCCGCCGGGGCCGGTGCGGCGGTCGATGGCCACCGACAAAACTTCCGCCGTGACCGCCACCCAGCGGTCCATCGACCGTTCCCGGGAATGCACGGCTCGATCGGCCCCCAGCGAGGCCAGGCCGGCCGCCGCCAGGGCGCCGCTGACGATCAGCAGGGTCGTGTTGCTCATGGAACGTTCCTCTCGTAGGTCGTCGTGCCGACATCCGTCGGCGGATGGCCGCCCCGGGTCCCGGGCGCGGCCGTCAGGCCCCCAGGTAGCTGGCGCGGACCTGGCTGTCTGACAGCAGCGCGGCGCCGCTGCCGGACAGCGCGATGGTCCCGGTCTCCATGATGTATCCGCGGTCGGCGATCTCCAGGGAGCGCCTGACGTTCTGCTCCACCAGCAGCACGGTGGTGCCGCCGGAACGGATCCCGCCGATGATGTCGAAGATCTGGTCCACCACGATCGGCGCCAGGCCCAGGCTGGGCTCGTCCAGCAGCAGCAGGGCGGGGTCGGACATCAGGCCCCGGGCGATCGCCAGCATCTGCTGCTCGCCGCCGGACAGGGTGCCGCCCTTCTGGCCGCGGCGCTGGGCCAGCTTGGGGAACAGCCCCCAGGCCCGCTCCAGCGAACGCTCGCGGGAAGCGCGGCCGCCCAGGGCGTAGGCGCCCATTTCGAGGTTCTCGCCGACGGTCAGGCCGGGGAAGATGCGCCGCCCCTCGGGCACCTGGACCAGCCCCTGCCGGACGATGCGGTGGGGCTGCCAGTTGGCGATACCCTGCCCGCGGAACGCCACCGCGCCCGACCGCACCGGCAGCAGGCCGGATACCGCCGCCAGGACCGTGCTCTTGCCGGCGCCGTTGGCCCCCAGCAGGGCGACGATCTCGCCCCGGCGCACCTCCAGCGAAACACCGTGCAGGACCTCGAGCGCCCCGTACCCCGCCCGGACGTCGGTCAACGCAAGCATGGCGCTGGGCGCCGAGGCGAGGCCCGCCATCACTGCGCCACCGCGGCCCCCAGGTACGCCTCGACCACCCGGCGGTCGTTCCTGACCTCGGCCGGCGTCGCTTCGGCGATGACGCAGCCGCCGTCCAGCACGGCCAGCCGGTCGCATACGCCCATCACCACCCGCATGTGGTGCTCGATCAGCAGCACGGTGACGCCGCGGTCGCGGATCAGCCCGATCAGCGTCATCAGCCCGTTGACCTCGCTGGGATTCATGCCGGCGGCGGGCTCGTCCAGGCACAGCAGGCTCGGCTCGGCGGCCAGCGCCCGCGCGACCTCCAGCCGGCGCTGGTGACCGTAGGGCAGGTGCTTGGACAGCCGGTCCTCCTGTCCGGCCAGCCCCACGAAGTCGAGCAGCTCGACCGCCGTCCGCTGGATATCGCGCTCCTCGGCTCTGGCCGCGCGGTCTCGGGCGACCGCGCCCCACAGCCCCGCCGCCGTCCGGCTGTGCCGGCCCACCATCACGTTCTCCAACACGGTCATCTCTCGGAACAGGCGGATATTCTGAAACGTGCGCGCGATGCCCCGTTGCGCCACCTTCGGCTCGGAAAGGCCCGTGATGTCTGCGCCCTCGAAGGTGAACCGCCCTGCGCTCGGTTTATAGACGCCGGTCAGGCAGTTGAACAGGGTGGTCTTGCCGGCGCCGTTGGGGCCGATCAGCCCGAAGATGCTGCCGCGATCGATCGCGAACGAGACGTCCGTCAGCGCGGCCAGTCCGCCGAAGCGCTTGGAGATGTTTTGGGCCGTCAGGAGCATCAGATCACGTTATTGGTGTTCCAATCTCCCCGGCACCGCCCGAGGCCTGTTGGGCCGCATTAAGATCATAGGCCGGCGGCGGCGAACCTGATGGAGAAACGGCAATGGTCATCCCCGTTTAACAGCGAGGCTTCGACCACGACATCGACCGGGCGGCCGAAGATGCCCTGGTAGATGCCCCGGTACCACCCGGCGCTGCAGCAGCAGTACTCCAGGGGCATGCGCTTGCGGGCGGCCCGGATCAGCGGGCAGTAGCAGGCCGCCAGCTGCCGCTGGTAGGCATCCGTGGCTTTTGCGTAGGCCGCGGGGTCGCGGGGCCGACGCACCTCGATGATGGCGCCGTTTTCCAGGAACGGCTGGCCGAAGCGGTCCGGGTTGTCGCGCATGGAGCGCAGCACGGTCTCGATGTCGCCGCTGGCCTGGTACAGTGCGCGCAGCGCCAGGATGTCGCCGTCCCCGAACTCCTCGGTGAAGACGCATGACCTCTGCCGCATGATCTCCCGCCGCGCCGCGGGATCGGGCACCTGCAGGGCCAGTCGACCCTGGGCCTCTTCGGACCAGCGTGCCAGGACCTCAAGGTCGCTGGTCAGCGACTGCCAGCCGGCGGTCACCGCGCGGCCGTCGCCGCCGTGGTCGTCGATGATCCGGCGCCATTTCGCCGCTTTGTCGGAAAGCCAGCCCATGGCGTGCTCCTGAATGAGTTGCGGGACGCCTTCATTTTACCCGGGCCTCCCCGTCCCCCCCGGAAGGGGAGGGATGACGGAAGGCGGCGGCCGGGGCTCACGCCCCGCTGAAGATGACGACCACCTCGGCCGGGGTGCGTGCCGCCAGCAGCAGCCGCCGCACCTCCTCGCGGCCCACGGCCTGGGCGATCAGCTTCAGCACCTTGAGGTAGCCCTCGACATTGTCCCCGGCCGAGATCATCAGCACCAGGTCGACCGGCCGGCCGTCGATCGTGCCGTAGTCGCCCAGCGGCTTCTTCGGCCGGACGAAGATCACCACCACCTCGTCGGTGGCCGACCCGGAGCGCGAGTGGGGGATGCCCACGCCGTGGCCCAGGCTGGTGGGCGAGTCCTGCTCCCGCAGCCAGAGGTTCTCCAGGAACGCCGTCTTGTCGAACACATAGCCCCCGTCCTCGGCCAGCGCCGCGGCGGTCTGGAACAGCGCCGCCTTGTCCGGGACGTCGGCATCCAGCAGGATCAGGTCCTCCTTCAGGTAGTCGGCCAGGCTGGGCTGCCGCGACTGCGCCCGGGCGATGGCGTAGTCCACCGCCTTCTCCAGCGTATCGGGGAAGTTGTCGGCGCCCACCTTCTGAATGATGCCCAGCGCGTGCATGGTCTTGCGAACCTCGGGCCGCATGCCGCACAGCAGCACGGCCTTGCGCTTCGCCCTCATCCGCTGGACGATGGTCTCGATGGCCTGGGCGCCGCTCTGGTCGATGATCGACACGCCCTTCATGTCCAGGATCAGGACGTCGGGCGCGGCGTTGGTGATCTCGCGCGAGAAGCTCTTGACCGCGCCGAAGAACAGCGGGCCCTCGATGCCGAACACCGAGACCCGGTGGCGCTGCATCGCCCGCCTGGTCTGCTCCGGGATGGACGACAGGTCGCGCTCCATGGCCGGCATCACGCCCAGTTTGCTGATGCGGTTGATGAACAGGAAGGTCGCCATCAGCATCCCGATCAGCACCGCCGAGATCAGGTCGGCGAACACCGTCACCGCCATGGTGGTCAGGAACACCAGCGCGTCGGGGAAGGGCGTGCGCGGCAGCAGGCGGATCGGCTCCCATTCGAACATCCCGACGGCGGCCATCAGCAGCACGCCGGCCAGCGCCGCTAACGGGATGTGGGCGGCCAGCGGCGACAGAAACAGCACCACCAGCGCCAGCGCCAGCCCGCAGATCGCGCCCGACAGTTTGGTGGCGCCGCCCGAGCGGATGTTGATCATGGTGCGGACGATGGCGCCCGTCCCCGCGATGCCTCCGAACAGCGAGGCGACGGCGTTCCCCGCGCCCTGCCCCACCAGCTCGCGGTTGCTGTTGTGCTCGTTGTTGCTGACGGTGTCCACCACCACGCTGGCCAGCAGGCTCTCCAGGCAGCCCAGGATGGCGATGGTGAACCCCGCCGGGATCGCCCGCCGCCAGCCGTCCCAGGAGGTGATGGGCATGGCCGGCAGCTGGAACGAGCTGGGGATGGCGCCCACGGTCCTGACCGCGTCCGTCTTGATGAAGGCGAGCGACGCGTGGTCGAAGCCGCGCAGGAACAGCGGCGACTTGTCCCACAGCAGGTAGGTGACGACGCTGCCGGCCAGCAGGCCGATGAACAGCCGGGGCAGCGACCTGTTCGCCGCCTGCGTCAGCAGGATGAAGCCGACGGTGATGGCGGCCACCAGCGGCGCGGCGTAGACGGTCGCCAGCTGCTGCGTGAAGATCAGGATGGCGATGCCGTTGGTGAAGCCCGAGATCACCGGCTGCGGCACGAAGCTGATGAACCGGCCCAGCTTGAACAGGCCGAAGACGACCTGGATCAGCCCGGCGATCAGGCAGGCCGCCAGCAGGGCGTTGACGTCGCGGGTCTGGAGGTAGACCTCGGTCAGGATCACGGTCATGCCGCCGGTGGGGCCGGTGATCTGCTGGGGCGTGCCGCCGAACAGCGAGGCCACGACGCCGGTGAACACCGCGCCGTAGAGGCCGGCCACCGCGCCCTTGGGGTCGCCGCCGGTGGCCAGGATGCCGAAGCCCAGCGCCAGCGGCAGGGCCACGATGGCGCTGGTCAGCCCGCCGGCCAGGTCGCCCTTGAGCTTGGTGAAGTCGAATTTCAGATAATCGGGGAAGTCGAATTCCCGGAAATACTCGGCCGGATTGAATTTCTTGGCGATGGCGGTGATCTGCATCATGGGGAGGGCGTCGTTCTTCTCATGTTCATCACTTGGTTGACCACGTTTTCCATGTCGTTGACCACATCTTCATTGGCAAATCGGATGACCATCAATCCATTTTTCTCCAACGCGCGCTCCCGCAACCGATCATGCTCTTGCCGGGATTCATGGATCCCGCCATCGATCTCAACGACCAACCGATGATCCGCGCAATAGAAATCGGCGATAAAGCCGTCGATCACCTGTTGCCGGTGAAAATGCATTCCCGGGATCTTATTCGCACGAACGGCATTCCAGAAACAACGTTCCGCCAACGTCATGTTGCGGCGCATCTTCTTCGCCAGCGCCAGTTTTGCCGGGCTGATCCGTTGGCAGCGGGTCACGCTGCTGTTTGTGAATGGTTGTTTCAAGGGTGTGGGTTTCTGTATCCTCTCCTGCGACCTCTCTCCTCCCTGCTCCCATGGAACGGGAGAGGAGCTTTATTCCCCCCTCCCAGGGGAGGGACAAGGGAGAGGTCATCGTAATTAGAAATTGATCACGAAGTCGGCGTACGGAATGCCGGGCGCGATAGCGCCCTCGCCGATGACGTTGATCAGCGCCAGATCGCAGCACATCCCCTCCCCGAAGAAACGGATGCCGGCCGAGACCACCGGCTGATCGACGCCCGGGAACAGCCAGTTCTCTGTGACGAACGCCGTCCGCCGCGACAGGCGATACTCGCCGCCCAGCATCACCATCGGCTGGTCGGCCATCTCGCCGCCGGCGTAGCCGTAGCCCAGCCCGGCGGTAAAGCTGTTGTCGTCCGTGCCGTAGGTGCCCACGCCGTAGACGATGCCGGCCGACGTCGAGCGCCGGCCCGCGTCATCGTCGTCGAACCAGGGGAAGCTGACCATCAACGCGCCGGCGGCCAGGTGCAGCGCCGGCGACGGCGAGAACCCGGCCTTGGGAGTGAGGTAGTAGATCTGCCGGCCAAATCCCAGACCCGGAAACAGAGACATGCCCCCGCCCAGCGTGACGTTGTCGGTGATGCCGTAGGTCAGCGCCGGGAAGAACACGTAGTAGTCGGAGAAGTAGCCCTTACCCTGCTTCAGCATCCGGCCGGTGGGGCCGAAAAACAGCCGGGTGGCGTTGGGGTTGGGGAACCAGTACTTGCCGTCGCGGATCGCGGCAACCGGGATGGTGCGGACCTCCTCGATCTTGTCGATGGCCACCGTCATCTCGCCGAAGTCGGTGCGGAAGGCGACCGCGGCCGAGTCGACCCGGATGATCCGCCCCCGGCTGGTGGTGCCGTCCTGGAACTTGATGATCTGGGCGTGCGCCGAATCGGGGACCACCAGCTGCGGCCGGATGTCGGCGGCCAGCGCGCCGGACACAAAGAATAGCAGAATGGAAGTGCCGATGGTTGATTTATGCATGGCCATCTCCAGTATGCTGATCCGTTGGGGGATTATTCATGTTCCGATTTCCATCTTGGATTTCGAGCCTCATCACTCCTCCAGCTCCATCTTCCGGGTCATTCATGTATTCCTGGTTTCTTATAAAGAAGAGTCCCTGTCTCCTCCATCTCCCCCTTCCGCGTTTTTCATGGATTCCTGGCTTCCTTATAAAGATGCCCCCGCTTCATCCATCTCCATCTTCCGCCTCTTGGAGGGCCACAGCCCCTGCGGCCGGAAGATCATCATGGCGATCATCGCCGTGCCGAACACCAGCATCCGGTAGTGCTGGAGGCCGCGGAAGGCCTCGGGCAGCACGATCAGCGCCAGCGCGCCCAAAATGACGCCCGGCACCGACGCCATCCCCCCCAGCACCACCATGCACAGCACCATCACCGACTCCCAGAAGGTGAAGCTCTCGGGCGAGACGAAGGTCATCTTGGCCGCGAACACCACTCCCATCATTCCGGCGATGGCCGCCGACAGGCAGAACGCCAGGATTTTCAGCCGGGTGGTGTCGATGCCGCAGGCCCGGGCCGCGGTCTCGTCCTCGCGCATGGCCACCAGCGCCCGTCCCAGGCGGGAGCGGTTGAGCCGGGAGGTGAACCACGCCGCCAGCGTGATGACCGCCAGCACCAGGTAGTAGAGGTGGGCCGGCGTTCCCAGGTTCAGCCCGCCCAGCGCGGGCCGCCCGACGTGCATGATGCCGTTGGGCCCGCCGGTCAGCCCGTCCCAGTTGTTGAGCACGATGCGGGTGATCTCGCCGAATCCCAGGGTGACGATGGCCAGGTAGTCGCCCCGCAGCCGCAGGGTGGGCAGACCCAGCAGCAGGCCGGCCAGCAGGGCCAGGGCCGCACCGACGGGCAGCGCCCAGAAGAAGTTCAAATGGAAGTGCGTCGAGAGGATCGCGTAGCTGTAGGCGCCCACGGCGTAGAACGCGATGTACCCCAGCACCAGCAGCCCGGCCAGGCCGACGATCAGGTTCAGCCCCAGCGCCAGCACCACGTAGATGCCGGCGGTGACCACGACGTCGAGGAAGTACTTGTTGAGCGCGAACGGCAGCGCCAGGGAGAACAGGACGAGCGCGATCAGCAGACCGGTCTTGGTCCGTCCGGAGAAGCCCGCCAATCGCGGCATGGCGGACAGCGCGATCTTTGGCTTCCACAACTTGAATGCGAACAGCAGGGCCGAACAGGCCGCTGCCGCAACCAGGACGATCAGCGCGCCGCGCAGCCTCGTGAACGGCCAGACCAGGACGGCGATCCACAGAGGCCAGATCAGGTATTTGAGGTCTCTTGACATCTCGCTGGTGAATCGTGAACCGTGAATCGTACATTCATTCATAGCCCGGATGATTGGCTGACACGCTACATTTCACGTTTCACGGTTTGCGTTTTTACGAATGAGGTCGGTTCTAGACCTTATCGCGCTTATTCCCCAGGATCCCCTGCGGCCGCACCAGCAGCACCACGATCAGGATCACGAAGGCGTAGACGTCCTTGTACTGCGACGACAGGTAGCCGGCGCCGAAGCTCTCGGCCAGCCCCAGCAGCAGGCCGCCCAGCATCGCGCCGGGGATCGAGCCGATGCCGCCGGCCACCGCCGCAATGAAGGCCTTGAGGCCGGCCACGTAGCCGATGTGGAAGTTGACCACGCCGTAGTACAGGGCCACCAGCACTCCCGCCGCCGCGCCCAGCGCCGAGCCGATGACGAAGGTCAGACGGATGATGCCGTCGACGTTGACACCGCACAGCCTGGCCATCCGCTGGTCCTGGGCCGTGGCCCGCATCGCCCGCCCCAGTTTGGTCCTGTTGATGAACAGCGTCAGCCCGGTCATCAACGCCAGCGCCGTGCCGATGATCAGCAGCTGTGTGTAGGAGACGGTGCAGGACGCCAGCGACAGCCCGCAGGCGTTGAAATCGGACGAGAACAGCAGCTCGCGGCGGAACACCTGGTCGCGCGCGCCCTGGGTCAGCATCACGAAGTTCTGCAGGAAGATCGACACCCCCAGCGCCGAGATCAGCGGCGACAGCCGGGGCGCGGCCCGCAGCGGGCGGTAGGCCACCGTCTCGATGGTGCCGCCCCAGGCCGCGGCCCATACCATGGCGAACACGATCACCAGCAGCGGCGCCAGAGTCCAGCCGGTGACGCCCCACTGCGTCAGCAGGCCCAGCGCGATGATCCCCAGGTAGGCCCCCAGCATGTAGACCTCGCCGTGGGCGAAGTTGATGAACTCCAGGATGCCGTAGACCATGGTGTAGCCCAGCGCAATCAGGGCGTAGATCGCGCCCACCGTCAGGCCGTTGATCAGCTGCTGCAGGAACATTCCGGTACGTGAACCGTGAAACGTGAATGGTGAAGACGAATCAGTTTTTCAACGCCCTGAGCGAGAACATCAGCGGCACCATTCCGGCCTTGTCGGTGAGGTGCCAGTAGCCGTCCTGGCCCTTTTCCATGCCGCGGAACCGGCGGTAGGCCATGAAAGGGTACTCCTTGAGCGACTGCACGGCCAGCCCGTGGCGGGCCAGCGCGCTGACCAGGTCCCCCAGCGGGTGCACCCAGCCGTGGTCCTCGGCCGGCACGGCGCTTCCGTTATCCCCGTCCTGGCTCAGCGCCAGCAGGGCCATGGGGTCGTCCTGGTAGAAGTACGAGCGTGAGATCACCGCCAGGTCGCCGCGGTACATCAGCGCCGCCGGATGCTCGTCCACGATCAGCAGGGTGCCGCCGGGCTTGAGGAACCGCGCCACGGTGCGCGCCCAGGGGTCGATGCCCGGCACCCAGTACAGCACGCCGTAGGCGGCCAGCGCCAGATCGAAGCGGTCGTCCAGTTTCCCTTCCAGCTCGTAGGTGTTGGCGTGGACGAACCGGCAGTCCATCTTCATCTCGTCGTTGAGGGCCCGCGCCACCGCCACCGCCCGCTGGGAGAAGTCGACCCCGGTGACGTGCGCCCCCAGCCGGGCCCAGTTCAGCGAGTCGATGCCGTAGCCGCACTGCAGGTGCAGCAGGGACCGTCCCGAAACGTCTCCCAGCTCCTCGCGCTCCACCGGCAGCAGCGACGTCTGGCCCGCCTTGAAGCCCTCCAGCGTGAACATCCCCGGCCGGTGGTGCAGGACGGACCAGCCGTCCCAGTACTGCTCGTCCTTCGCCAGGATCTCGTTGATGTCCTTCATGCGCCCGGTCCCTCCGTCGTGATGTGTGGTCACCGCACCGATGCCGGATCGACCCCCGGCCCGTCGATCATTCACGCGCCGCGCCGGCCCAGGCGCTTCAGCTCCGCCAGCCAGCCGCCGATCACGTCGAAGCTGCCCTGCCAGAAGGACGGCGAGCACAGGTCGATCCCGGCCTCCCGCAGCACGTCCTCGGGCGCCCGCGACGAGCCGGCCGCCAGGATGGCCTCGATCCGCGGCACGAACCGTGGTCCGTCCTGCCGGTACCGGGCGTACAGCGACAGCGACAGCAGCTCGCCGAAGTTGTAGGCGTAGCAGTAGAACGGCGTCTTGAAGATGTGCGGGATGTAGGCCCACTCGCTGCCGAACTCCTCGGCCACCTCCACCGCGCCGCCGAACTGCTCGCGCAGCAGCTCCAGCCACAGGCGGGACAGCCCGTCCTCGGTGGTGCCGGCCGCGATCCGGCGGTGGGCCTCCAGCTCGAACCGCACGATGTACGACTGCCGCATCACGGTGCCGTAGGACTCGCCGATCTTCTCCAGCAGCAGGGCCCGGCGCGCGGCGTCCGTCCGGCAGCGCGCCAGCAGCCGCTCGAACACCACCATCTCGGCCAGCGTCGAGGCGGTCTCGGCCAGCGGCAGCGGCGTGCCGTAGGCGCTGATCGACTGCGCTGCGGCGTAGAGGTCGTGGACGCCGTGGCCCAGCTCGTGCGCCAGCGTCGACACCGCGTTGCTGTCGCCGCTGTAGTTGAGCAGCACGTAGGGCGTCACCGCCGGCGCGATGCCGGCGCAGAAGGCGCCGGTGCGCTTGCCCGGCCGCGGGTGGCTGTCGACGTGGCGCGCGGCGATGATCCGCCGGGCCCGCTCGGCGAACCCCGGCGCGAAGCCGCCGAACGCGTCCAGCACCAGCTCCACGCCCTCGGCCAGCGGCAGCGTCGGCCCCGGGGCGCCGGACGGCGCGTAGATGTCGTAGCGCCGCAGCTTCTTCATCTTCAGCAGCCGCGCCTTCAGCCGGAAGAACTCCTGGTAGAGGCCGGCGTTGTCCGCGGTCACTGCCAGCAGGGCTTCCACCGCCGCGTCCGGCACCTTGTTGTAGAAATTGCGCCGGGCAATGGGCGAGGCGAAGCTGCGCAGCTTGGCGTCGTTGTCCCAATCCTTGACCAGGGCCACGTAGCAGGTGAACAGCTTGCCCAGATGCTCCCGGTAGGGGGACAGCAGACAGCGGTAGGCCGCCTCGCGCTCGCTGGCGCTGGCGCTGCGGATGTAGCGCAGCACGTCCTCCTGCGTCGCCAGCCGCCGCGGCTTGCGGCCCCGGGGCCGGAAATCGTAGACGAAGCCGTCGCAGATCTGATCGTAGAGCTCCCCCAGCGCACCGGCACCGGAGATCAGCTTGCGGGTAACGATCCGTTCCTCGCCCTGAGTCAGGGTGTGGCGTGCGCTCAATCGCAGGTATTCCAACACATAGCGCAGCCCGGGCACTCCCGCGAACAGCCGGGCCGCAGCCGCGTCGCCCAGCCGCTGCTTGCCCTCCGCCGCCAGGCCCTTGATCCAATGACGCAGCGGCAGCGCCGCATCAACGCATTTGACTTGGAGGTCGTCGCAGCGGGACTTGAGCAGCTTGGCCCGCTGGTCGCGCAGGTCGGCCGAGGTGGAGAGGTCGGCGAAGCCGTCTAGCCGGTTGAGCTTCTCCCGCACCGCCTCGTTGAAGCGGATCACCTCGGCGAAGCGCTCGGGCGCCATGCCCGGGTCGCAGGCGGCGTAGTGCGCCGGGTACTTCGCCAGGTCGGCCTCGATCTCGGCGTACAGTGTGTCAAACCCGCCCTTGGGGACGAGGTCGTACAGGTTCCAGGTCATTTCGTGCTTGGGCATGGAATAACATTCACAATTTATCGGTTATAAATTGTCTCGGTTTATTAAGTTCACGATCACCGTGCAGATGATGTCCTTTGATGACATCATGTTCCTAAATGGAACTAACTGCTTTTTAGTCAAGTACCCGGGTTTTGAATATATGGTCTTATCTGATAGGCATTCAAGCAGTTCAGTTGTTGTATTATTTGCAACAACTGACGAATGGATCTTTGCATCGCTCAAGGCTGCATTACGTAGAGCCCCTCGGTCTTTATTATCGAACTACCGAGTTTTCCTCGGGTGTTCTTATCTCATCGCTATATAAACAACACTTCCCAGTTGATTATTGAACCCGCCCTTGGGGACGAGGTCGTAGAGGTTCCAGGTCATTTCATGCTTGGGCATAAATACATCCAATAGTGGTTTGGCATTCTATCCGTTGTTACTTCCAAAGTTCGCCAATTGTTGTTGCATTCAGCAATTTATTTAGAGTCGTGTAGCGTGGTGCTTGTGGGGCTTCTCCCTTTTTCCCTGAGCCAAGTTTTATTGGCTTGACTGTTTTCTTGTTCTTCAAAAACAGTATATATTTTCCAGTATCCTTGTAAGGTTCAATACGATCTATTTCTGCGTAATGACTAATATGTGCAATTGGCAATTTCTCATAAATCGCCAAGTACTTCAATTTTTCACGCGCCTGTTGTGACAACCTTATCTCCCACCAGGCACTTTGCTCGAGATATGCATGTTTGAATCCATCTGCAAATGCTGCGCAGACTACTGTATCAAAATCAATCGGCTTGCCAGTTTTTGTTTTAATCTTCTCGATATCCTCGCTTTCTTCACGCATTGGTTCATAGTAGTATGAGACATCCTCTCCGCACATAAATCGTTGTAATAACACTATATCAGGCGGGTTCTTGAAGATTTTAAAAGCAAGGTTAAGATCTGCAGTCACATCATTTATTACTACAACAATTCGTATTTCTCTTTCGGTCAAATACAACATTAATTCTGTAACGGTTTTAAAAACTGTTTGGGGGAGATATTTTTCAATTTCCTTCTTCGTGTCCGCTTTACATTCTATCGCTCTAATAAGTATGTCTCGTATCTGATTCGCCGAAGTTATTGTACTCGTGCCAAAACGTACAATTTGCTCTGAAATATGAGAATACACATCATGTGAAGCTATCTCATTTTCAACAATGTATAACTGCGGTTTTTTAGTATCATAAAAATCAAGTAAGAAGGCGTCTGGTATACTGAGGTGACTATCACGCCCAATACGTCGTTTTACATCAATATAAACAGTATCTTTACCAAATAGATATTTCTGATTAGCAATAACTGCTTTTTCAAACTCTGCTTCGGTTTCAAAGTCATAAAGCGAGTATTCGCTGCTGTTCAATATTATTCTAGCCATTAGAAAGATCCTATCGTAATTTTTTCTTGTATCTATAACACCCCGTCACGTGGTCATTGACCATCCCCACCGCCTGCATGAAGGCGTAGCAGATGGTCGGGCCGACGAACCTGAACCCGCGCCGCTTCAGGTCCCTGCTCATGGCCTCGGCCGGGGGTGTGGTCGCGGGGATGTCCTTCATCGTTCTCCGCTTGTTCCTGATGGGCTTGCCGCCTGTGAATTGCCAGAGGTACTTGCCAAACGAGCCGTATTCCTTCTGGACAACGAGACAAGCCTTGGCATTCGAGATCGCTGCGGCGATCTTCAGCCGGTTGCGGACGATGCCCTCGTCCTGCAGCAGTTGGCGGACCTTCCCGGCGTCGTACCGCGCGACCCTGGCGGGGCCGAAGTCGTCGAACGCCCGGCAGTAGTTCTCCCGCTTCCTGAGGATGGTGATCCAGCTCAGGCCCGCCTGCGCGCCCTCCAGGATCAGCATCTCGAACAGCCTGCGGTCATCGTGCAGCGGCACGCCCCACTCGCGGTCGTGGTACGCGACGTAGAGCGGGTCGGACCCGGCCCAGCCGCAGCGCGGCTTTTCGCGCTTCAGGAGGAATGGTCTTCTCGCGATGATGGGCGCCCTGTCGTCTTCCGATTATCTATTCTTGTTTGTTGGTCAGATCCTTCGGATAGTCAGGCAAGAAGCGCGTCTCAGAATGACGACGCGTTTCTCCGTGTCTCAGTGTCTCTGTGGCAAACCGTTGATTGCTTCGTTCGTGCGCGTGGAATAGGCTTCTCGCAATGACACGGTCCATATCGTAAAAAGAGTACGGCCTTTGTGTCTTGGTGTCTTTGTGGTAAAGCCCTGGGCGATCACTCCCCGGCCAGCGGCGCGAACTCCACCGCCCGGATGCCGTCGTTGGTCGTCAGGTACACGGTGATCATCCGGCACTTCCGCAGGTCGGCCCCGGGCGCCGCCACGTAGACGTTGCCCGATGTCGCCCTGCCCGGGAAAACGGTGGCCCGGCGCAGCAGGCCGCTGTTGTCGCTGTTGATGAACGTCTGATACATGTGCGAGGGGCCGCGGATCCGGGCCCGGGCCGCCTCGTCCGCCGCCGCTGCCGCTGCGGGGTCGGCGGCGTCGTAGGGATCGATCCGGGGCGGGGCGGGCGCCTCCGGCGCCTCGGCCGCGGCCGCCGAACGCAGCGCGCCGCTGTACCGGGCATGGATGGCGCCGGTCTCGTCGGCTCGATCAATGTCCTTGGCCAGCTGCGACGGCGAGGCCGGCAGCAGGCCTGGCAGGGCCACCCTGTCGGTCTCCACGGTCAACTTGACGTGGCCGCCCGGCTCGAACAGGAACGGCTCGGCCGACAGGTTCTGGTACAGCAAAAACAGCCGGACATAGTCGGTCGACCCGACCCGGCCGGCCTGCAGCGACAGCAGGGCGAATGAGCTGTCGCCGTCGACCGCGGCGATGGGGACGCCCCCGATGACATAGGCCCGCAGGCCTGCGGCCGGCCGGGGCTGGAAGCTGGCCGGGTGCGGCTTGAAGCCCGCGGAGAATGCCGGCATGCTCAGCAGCGCCAGCGCTGCGATGGTCCAAACGTTCCTCATGGCGTGATGCTCCGGGGTGATTGGTTGCATGGCTGGGGCCCGCCCTGCGCCAAAACAGCTGGTCCGGGGCAGCGGGGACGGCCCGCCTGTCCGGGCCGCGCCCACGCGGCACAAGGGCATCAATCCAGGCTGATGTTCAACGGCTCGATGCCCCAGATGTCCCGGGCGTACTCGGCGATGGCCCGGTCGCTGGAGAACTTGCCCATGTTGGCGACATTGCATATGGACTTGCGCACCCACTGCTCCCGGTCTCGGTAGGCCTCGTCCACCCGGTCCTGGCAGGCCAGGTATGCGGCGAAGTCGGCCATCACCATGTAGTGGTCCTGGCCGTGCAGCAGGTAGTCGACCACCGGCTGGTAGAGGCCGGGCTCACCCAGGCAGAACCGGTTGGCCGCGATGGCGTCGATCACCCGTCCCAGTTCCCGGTCCGCCTCATAGTACGACATGGGCCGGTAGCCGCCGCTCCGGAGCTCCCGGACCTGGTCGGCCGTCAGTCCGAAGATGAAGATGTTGTCGGGCCCGACCTCCTCGCGGATCTCGACGTTGGCCCCGTCCAGCGTGCCGATGGTCAGCGCGCCGTTGAGCGCGAACTTCATGTTGCCGGTGCCCGAGGCCTCCATCCCGGCGGTGGAGATCTGCTGGGAGAGGTCGGCGGCCGGCATCACCAGCTCGGCCAGGGACACGCTGTAGTTGGCCAGGAACACCACCTTCAGCTTGCCGCCGACCGCGGGGTCGTTGTTGACGATGTCGGCCACGGCGTTGATCAGCCGGATGGTCAGCTTGGCCATGGCGTAGCTGGGCGCGGCCTTGCCGGCGAAGATCACGGTGCGGGGCACGACGGCCGCGGCCGGGTCGTCCAGGATGCGGTGGTAGCGGGCGATCACGCCCATGATGTTGAGCAGCTGCCGCTTGTACTCGTGGATCCTCTTGACCTGGCAGTCGAACATCGAGTCCACGCCGATCTCCAGTCCGTGACGCTTGCGGACGTATTCGGCCAGCTTGATCTTGTTGGAGCGCTTGACCACCTGCCACTTCTCCCGGAACAGGGCGTCGCCGGCCAGCCCCTCGAGCTGCTTGAGCTGGGACAGGTCCTTGACCCAGGCGCTGCCCAGTTTCTTGGTGACCAGGGCCGACAGCTCCGGGTTGCAGGCCTTGAGCCAGCGCCGGTGGTCGATGCCGTTGGTCTTGTTGTTGAACCTGCCCGGGAAGAACTGGTGGAAGTCGGGGAACACCGCGGTCTTGAGGATCGAGGTGTGCAGCGCTGCCACGCCGTTGACCGAGCTGCTGCCGACGATGGCCAGGTGGGCCATCCGCACCTGGGGATCGTCCCCCTCGGTGATGATGGTCATGGCGTGCAGGCGCCGGCCGTCGCCGGGGTGCCGCTGCGCGACCTCGGTCAGGAACCGGCGGTTGATCTCGCGGATGATCTGCATGTGGCGCGGCAGCAGGTGCTCCAGCATCCCCACCGGCCAGTGTTCCAGCGCCTCGGGCATCACCGTGTGGTTGGTGTACCCGAACACCCGGGTGACGACGCCCCAGGCCGCCTCCCATTCCAGCCCCTCCTCCATCAGCAGGCGCATCAGCTCGGGGATGGCGATGGCCGGGTGGGTGTCGTTGAGCTGGAAGAAGGTCTTGTCGGCGAACTCGGCGAAGTCGTCGTGGGTCTTGCGGTAGCGGCGGATGGCGTCCTGCAGCGTGGCCGAGACGAAGAAGTACTCCTGCTTCAGCCGCAGCTCGCGTCCCTGGTAGAAGTTGTCGCTGGGGTAGAGCACCCTCGTGATGTTCTCGTTCTGGTTCTTGTTCTCCACCGCGGCCACATAATCGCCGCTGTTGAAGTAGGCCAGCTCGAATTCGCGGGTGGCCTTGGCCGACCACAGGCGCAGGGTGTTGACCGTGTTGTTGCCGTAGCCCGGCACCGGGATGTCGTAGGCCATCGCCAGCACGTCGGCGGTGTCCTTCCACTGGAACCGCGGCCGCCCGTCCGGCCCGGCCGTTTCCTCGACGCGGCCGTAGTACTTGACGGTGTACAGGAACTCGGGCCGCGGCAGTTCCCAGGGATTGCCGTAACGCAGCCAGTTGTCCGGCGTTTCCACCTGCTGGCCGCCCACGATCCGCTGGAAGAAGATGCCGTAATCGTAGCGGATGCCGTAGCCGTAGGCCGGCAGGCCCCGGGTGGCCATCGAGTTCATGAAGCAGGCCGCCAGCCGCCCCAGGCCGCCGTTGCCCAGCCCGGCGTCCCACTCCTGCCACTCCAGCTCCTCCAGGTCCAGGCCCAGGTCGTCCATGGCGTCCTGGCAGGCCTCCTCCAGCTGCAGGTTGAGCAGGTTGTTGTGCAGCAGCCGGCCGATCAGGAACTCCATCGAGAGGTAGTAGACCCGCTTGGCCTCGCTCTTGTAGTAGGTCTGCTGGGTCTTCATCCAGCGGGCCACCAGCCGGTCGCGCACGCTCAGCGCCAGCGCGTTGAAGTAATCGCGCAGGGTGGCCGAGTAGCGGTCCTTGGCGATGGTGAAGGTCAGGTTGTCGGTGAACGACCGCTTCAGCGCGTGCTTGTCCATCCCCTGCCGGCTGGCGGAGAGGGAGACGCCGTTTTTCCCGTTTTCAGGCATGCTTTTCCCCGTTACACGTTCGACGCATCAACGTAGTATCGTTTGTGGGTTACGACGCGCCTGGTGTTTCTTTCCCGAACAGCGCGTCTTCAATGTTATACGTGCCAAGGGACGGCGCGTTCATGAACCCATGCCAGGCCGCCTCGGCGTACTTGCCGCTCTCCAGCACGTAGAACAGCCACTGGTCCACGTAGCGCGGGTCGTCCTGAACGAAGCCCGATCCGATGTGCTCCAGCCACTCCTGGTTGAACTTCTCGTGGGCGCCGACGGGCGGCGCGATGATGATCGGGAAACCCAGCGCGGTGTAGAACGAGATCTCCGACGGCTTGGACCACAGGATGTCGGTGTCGTGCAGCTCCCGGTTGAGCGCCTGGAAATAAGCCCGCTTGTCCAGGGCGTGGATGATCTTGACGCCCGAGTTGCCGTCAGGATCCAGCCCCAGCAGCGCCAGCTCCTTCTTGAAGTGCGCGGCCACGTCCAGCCGGGTGCCGGCCACCAGGTGCAGGATGATCTTGCCCTCTTGGATCCGCTTCTTCAGCGACCGGGCGATGGTGATCCCGATGTCCAGCTGGGCGCCGGCGCCGCCGATCATGAAGCTCAGCGTCAGCGGCCGCTTGGACTGGAGCTGCACCGTCCCCAGGTGCCTGCGGATGGTGTCCTCGTAGGGCCGGATGAACTTGAGGCCGGGGTCCAGCGCCGGCAGGCGCTCGGCCAGGTCCCGTTTGAGGATCTCCCGGCCGCGGCCGCCGATGTTCTCGCGCGGCAGCGGGAACCCGGTGAACACGATCCGCTGCTCGGGCACGCCGTACTGCACCAGCCGCATGGTGGCGTGGCGCGACGGCGTCAGGTAGGTCAGCCGGGTGCGCTGGGGCTGGTCGATGGCCCACACCCGGTTGAGGTCGGTATCGGTGACCACGCAGAAGGCGTCGTCCAGCCCCAGGTAGTCGGCGGCCAGGGCCGGGATGAAGTGGGTGGCGATGAACGGCAGCTTTTCCCTTTTCACATAGTCGATCAGCCCGCCGCACAGGCCCATCCTGGTGATCAGGTGCTTGGTCTGCATCACCGTCATGTTGGGCCGGGCGTCGACCTTGAAGGGGTAGAACGGCGCGATGGCCTGCAGCCGGTCGTAGGCCCCGAAGACGAACGGCCCGATTCCCGGGATCGCCTTGAGGCGGGAGACGGTCTCATAGCCGATCCGCGTCCAGTGCCAGATGGCCCGCTCCCGCGAGGACACCATCTGGTCGTTGTTGGCGGTGATGATCCGCTCGTTGGCGATCTCGTTGAGGGGATAGGCCGCCCGCTGGTGGCCGTACCCCATGTCCACCGAGACCACCCAGGCCCGTTTCTTGTCCGATGTCGCCGGCATGGCTGTCCATCCTTCTGGTGTTGCGTTGCGCCGCCGTTAACGGCCGGTATGGCGGTAGAGGTCGCCGTATGAGTGGAACAGCCGCCCCGCCAGGAAGTCCTTGCGCGGCCGTCCGCCGCCGCCGCGGCGCACGTAGTCGTTGATCACCTTCCCCCGGCCGTCGACGCGCAGGTCGGGATGCCGCAGGTTCATCACGATCCGGCCGACCCGCCCCGAGCCGTAGTGGATGACCGTGACCGTGCCGTCGCCGTCCACCCGCTCGACCAGGCCGACGTGGGTGACGCCGTTGTAGGGCGTGTCGTAGGTGTTGCGGAAGAACACCGCATCGGCCAGGTTGGGTGGGCGCTCCCGCTGCGCCAGGCCCCGGTCCTCCAGGGTCAGGTACAGCGACTCCGCCAGGCTGCGGTCGCGCCGCAGCTTGGCATGGGCGATCCTCCGGCCGCTGGCGGCGTAGACGCCGTTGACGAAACCCGAGCAGTCGTTCTTGTACGTGCCGCCCAAGGGGCGGAGGTCGGCCCGGCCGACCAGCGTCGCGGCGTAGGCCATGATCGCCCGCCGCTCGGCGGCCTCGCCCTCGCCGATGTCGGTGCGCAGGTCCGGCCGCGGCGCGCAGGAGGCCAGCAGCAGCGGCAGCAGCAGCGGGACCGCCGCGCTCAACCGCCGCATCGCCGCTCCAGCTGTTCGATTTTCTGCCGAATCGGAAAGCTTCGCGACCGGGCTTCCAGCCCGCGGTACAGTTCCAGCGCCTCCGACCGGCGCCGCTCGTCGCCGGTCACCTCGTGCAGCGCGTGGCAGACGGCGGCCCGCTGTTCGTCGCCCTCCGCCCGCGCCAGCAGCGAGGCCAGTTCCCGCTCCCCGCGGCCGGGGTCGGCCCGGGCCGCGACCAAGGAGCCCTCCAGGGCCAGGCCGCGGTCGGCGATCCGCTCCGCCAGCGCCGCCCCCTCCTCGGCGTCGCGGCGCGCGGCCGCCGCCGCGCCGGTCCGCAGCAGCGACTCGGCCCGCTTGACCAGCGCCATCGCCAGGTCGTAGGCCACGCCGGCCCGGCGCGAGATGTCCACCGCGCGGTCCAGGTGGCGCAGCGCCTCCTGGTGGTCGCCCTTGACCTGCAGCAGGCAGCCCAGGTCGATGCAGCCCGAGGCCCGCAGCTCGGCGTCGCCGCTGCGCTCGGCGATGTCCATCACCCGGGCGTCGCAGTCGATGGCGCCCTCGACGTCGCCCTCGTCCAGCAGCACGTTCGCTATGTTGCCCAGCGCCTGCCCGATGCCGGCGGCGAACCCCAGCCGCTCCGATAGCGCCAGCTTCTCGCGGTAGCAGGCCAGCGACCCCTGCCGGTCGCCGGTCTGGTAGAGGACGTTGCCGATGTTGCCCACGGCCACGCTGTAGGAGTGGGTGTCTCCGAATTTCCGGGACAGCGCCGCCTGGAACCGGTAGCATTCCATCGCCCGCTGGTAGCGGCTCTGGTAGAAGTAGACGTTGCCCAGGTTGCAGTGGGCGTTGGCCACGCTATGGTCGTCGCCGTGGGACCGCGCCAGATCGATCACCTGCAGGTTGGCGGCGATCGACTCCTCGTATTTCCCCTGCAGCATCAGCACCTGCGCCAGGTTGCCGGTGGCGGCGATGGTCAGCTGCTCGAGGCCGTCCCGCCCGGCCAGCTCGATGGCGGTCCGGTACTCGGCTGCCGCTTCTTCCAGCCGCCCCTCCAGCGCGTGCACCAGGCCCAGGTTGACGTGCCCCTTGATCACGCCCGGCCGGTCCCCCAGCGATTCCCAGATCCCCAGCGCCTCCGTGACCTCGTCCCGCTGCCCACCGGGCCGCCCCATGTTCCTGCGGATGCGGCAATGGGCCACGACGGCCTCGGCCTGTTCGGCCCGGAATCCGGCCGACCGGCACCATTCGGCGCTGCGACGGCAGACCTCCTCGGAAGCCGCCCACTCCCCAAGCTTGTCCAGCAGCTCGGACCGCTGCACCTGCAACTCGTAGGGATAGTGCCGGGGCGGGCCGCCCCGCCCGGCCGTCAGCCAGAGGCGCCGATGCCAGCGCGGTGGGTCGCTGTTCCGGGCGCCCCCCTGCCGGCTGCCGATCGGGGGCCGGGGTGCGGCGCAAGCCGCGTCCCTAATTCGCCACCTCGAACGCGCCATTCCTGACGACCCACATCACGTAGGGGATATTCCGCAGATCGCCGTTCTCATCGAACGACAGCTCGCCCCGGGCGCCGTTGAACGACAGGCCATGGATGGCCGCCGCCACCTTGGCGCCCTCGGCCGTCTGGGCTGCCTCGATCCCCCGCAGCAGGACGTTGGCCGCGTCGTACGCGTACAGCGAGTACGGGCCCAGCGGGCCGAACTTGGCGGTGTAAGCGGCCACGAAGCCCTTGGCGCTCTCCAGCTTCCTGACGTCCGGCCCGTAGGACAGGTACGCGCCCTCGGCGTCCCTTCCGGCGATGTTCAGGAACTCCTGGTCGATGGTGGCGTCGCCCGAGATGAAGGCCGCCCGCACACCCTGCCGCCGCATCTGGGTCGCCAGCAGGCCGGCCTCGGTGTAGTAGCCGCCGAAATACACCGCCTCGGGGGCGAGGGGCTTGATCTTGGTGAGGATGGCCGAGAAATCCTTGTCGCCGCGCTGGATGTTCTCATAGGCGACGACCGCGATCCCCTGGCCGAGGTTGCGCTCGAACTCCCGGGCCAGCCCCTGGCCGTAGGTGGTCTTGTCGTCTATCACCGCCACCTTCCTGAGCTTCAGCCTGTCGCGCACGAAGGTGGCCGCCATCGAGCCCTGCTGGTCATCGCGGCCGCAGGCCCGGAACACGGTGCTGCGGCGCTGATCCAGGGTCAGCGCCGGGTTGGTCGACGAGGGCGTGATCTGGACGACGCCGGCCTCCGCGTAGATCATCGACGCCGGGATGGTGCACGACGACTCGTAGTGCCCGATCACCCCGGCGGCGCCCAGATTGACCAGCTTGTTGGCGGCCATCACCGCCTCCTTGGGGTCGGAGCGGTCGTCCACCGGGATGACCTCGATCTTCCGTCCCAGCACGCCGCCCTTGGCGTTCCACTCGTCGGCCGCCAGCTGGACGCCGTTGAGGAAATCGTTCCCCTGTTTGGCGTTGGGGCCGGTCATCGGGCCGGCCACGCCGATCTTGACGGTCTTGGGGCCCAGGTTGCAGCCCGCGGCCAGCAGCGAGCAGGCAATGGCCGCCAATGAGATCATCGTCCGTAACATCTATCGATCCTCCCCGCGGTTGTTGTGGTGCCTGTCGCGCAGCACCCTGGCGAACGAACAGGCCGTCAGCGACAGGATCAGGCCCCATGACAGGGCCATGAAAAGCATGCCCCAGGCGTTCATGTTCTCTCTCCCATGCGGTAGTGGCTCGCCGCTCGCTCGAGAGCGGTCCTGTATTCTCAGCTACTTCCAGAACTCCCCGCCCAGCCACCAGGCGCCGCTGGTGACGCTGTACTCCAGCCGGACCCAGCGGGCGGCGCCGGCCATCTCCTTGAGGCAGGCCACCCAGTCATCCCAGCTGTCCTTCTGCATGCCGGCCGTCTGCCTTTCCAGGATTTCATTGGCCTCCTGGCCGGCTCCGGTCTGGCCCGCCTGTTCCTGCATCTGCTGGGCCAGGGCCATCATGGCGGCCAGATCGCCCGACTCCTTGAGGGCCTGCATCTCCTTCTGCTTCCTCTTCAGGTCGGCCTTGGTGGCGGCGTCGCCCTCTTTCTTTTTGGGGGCCTGTTTGGGCGTTGGGCCAAAGACCCTCTCATGGTATGTATGGGCGATCATCGGGCCGTCGGAGACAGGGTCCCAGTATTGAACATATCTGAGCCACTGGTATTGACTGAAGATCTTGTCGTAATCCTCCTGGGTGTGATCGTACCGATCGATCAACCTCTGCAGGGCGGTGAACGGCTCCGGCAGAATGTATTCCGCCCCCATCACCTTGGTCTTGAAGCCCAGCGAGTCCGGCATGGACACCTCCACCGTGGCGAACTCGGACGGCTGGCCGCCGCTCTGTCCCTTGGCCCGGTAGCGATAGACCACGGTGAACCCTTTGCGGAATTCCCCGCCGCTTTCGAAATCCCGGATCAGGTCGTAAGGACCCAGGGTCTTCCGGTAGAAAGCCTTGATCTTGTCCAAACCGTCGTTAGTCACCCGGTCCAGCGGCTTGTCCGGGGCGGCCTGGCTGCTGGGGTAGAGCAGGGAGCTCTTGGTGGTCATCTCGTCCGGGCCCTCTTCCCCGCCGTCGGCCAGGCAGGGGGGAGAGTAAATGGTCGTCGCAGCGGCTATCGACACCAATACAAAGAAAAGATGTGTCAGGGATCGCTTGCTGGTCATGGCTTCATCAACCTTTCTTGCGCGATGATGCTTCTCGTTTTTAATGGGTTTGTTGCGGCGAAGAGAGCGCTGGAAAGCAGCGATGCTCGCTCGCCCGTGATGTCCTTGACGTTTCTCCACCATATCCGCGACAGGAACATTGATCGCGGAACGTATGGGTCCGGGGCGGGTTCCGATCGCCGCGGACCGCGTTTGTCTCACATCGGGCCGGGAACCTCCCGCTGCGGACGGAGACAACCGCAGGGTTTCCCCCGACGCTATTCTTTGGCCCCCGCATTCTTGAGCAGTTGCACGACCGTCTGATGGCGGGCCGCAATGGCATTCTTCAGGGCTGTTTCACCGCTGAAGGAGCCGGTAGTCTTCACGTTGACGTCTGCGCCTTTTGCCAACAGAGCTTTCACGGTTTCGATGTTGCCTCGCGCCGCGGCGTAATACAACGCGGTCTGGTTGGTCTTGGTCCTGGCGTTGGGATCGGCGCCGCTGGCCAGGAGGAGCTTGACGACCTCGGGCGACCCGGCGCCCGCCGCGGCCATCAGCGGTGTCATCCCCGTGATGGTGGGAGCATCGGCCTTGGCGCCTTTTTCTATCAGCTGTTTCGCCAATTCGGTTTTCTTCAATCCGGCAAGCTTCCCGGTTTCCGCGACCTTGAAAAGAGCGGTGTTGCCAAGGACATCCTGTTCGTTGACATCCGATCCGCTATCCAACAAAAGTTTCACCAGTGCGGCATAGCCGTTGGCAGCCGCCCGCACCAGCAGGGTGCCGTCATGCGATCTCGACTTGGGATCCGCCCCATGCTGCAGCAGCAGCTTCACCGCACTAATATGGCTGTTCTCCGCTGCGTAGGAGATGGCGGGAAATCCCTCCTTGCTGGCAAGATGCACGTCGGCGCCGCCGTCCAGCAGCAGACGCAGCGCCTCCAGGCGGTTGCGCATGGCCGCCATCATCAGGGCGCTCATGCCGGAATTGGACTGGGCGTTGACGTCCGCCTTCTTCTGCACCAGCAGCTTTACGATCTCCGGGTTGCCCCGCTCGGAAGCCAAGATCAGGGCCGTATAGCCGTTGGTGTTGTTGGCGTTGACCGGAACGCCCTTGTCGAGCAGCAGCTGCACCAGCTCCATCTTCTCGCCGTTCAGGCAGGCGGCGATCAGCGTGGTATTGCCGCTGGGATCCCTGGCCAGCGGGTCGGCGCCCTTGGCCAGGCACGCTTTTGTTTGGACAACATTGAGGTTGCTGATTGCGGTGAATAGATCGCCGTTGCTATCGGCCCGGGCGGCGGCGGCGATGAGCAGTACACCGGTCAGCGTCAGGAGAACTGTTGGGCAATGCCTGGTCATACGAACTCCTTTCGATGTGGCATGTCTCGATAGCCGGAGAAAAGACCGCTGTTGTGCGAATGGCGTCGTTCTTTCGAAGTCGGGATACCTGCGATTGCCGCCCGGCGAAAACGCGGTTCGGGTTCCGGACGCGCGCTGCTACCGGGCAGCCGTGGCGCCTCTTCGCCGCCACACCCAGGCCACCATTGCGGCGATGGCCGCGCCCAATCCGAACACCAGCGCCCGGGCGGCCCACTGGTAGGGCCGGTCCGCCGGGCTGACCCCCTGCATGGCGATGAACGGCCAGAACTGCTGGTAGGACCAGACGCCCAGCAGCCCCAGCAGGAAGAGCGGGGTGACGTACTTGATGACATGCTTGTAGAATATGGGGATCCGGATCCTGGCCCCCTGGTGCATCTCCTGCCAGCCCCGGTCGATGCCGTAGACCCAGGCGAACAGGATGACCTCGATGGCGGCGAAGACCACCAGGAAGAAGGTGCCGCCCCAGAAGTCCAGCTCGTCCACGAAGCCGTGCCCCAGGAAGAGGATGGCCGGCAGGCAGGCCAGCAGCGAGACCGCTGCCAGGATCAGCACCGAACGCCGCCGCGGCCAGCCCAGCTCGTCCTCCAGGAAGGAGACCGCCGGCTGGATCAGCGACACCGACGAGGTGATGCCGGCGATGAACAGCAGCGAGAACCACAGGCCCGAAAACAGGAACCCGGCCGGGATCTTCCCGAAGATCATCGGCATGGTGACGAAGCCGAGGTTGAAGGTGCCGCTGCTGGCCGCGTCCAGCGCGCCCGCGGCGCCGCCCAGGAACAGGAAGGCCGCCGGGATCACGATCGACCCGCCCAGGATCACCTCGCAGAACTCGTTGGTGGCCGACGCCGACAGTCCCGACAGGGCGATGTCGTCCTGCCTCCTCAGGTAGCTGGCGTAGGTCAGGATCACGCCGATCCCCACCGACAGGGTGAAGAAGATCTGCCCGGCGGCCTCGATCCACACCTTGGCGTTCAGCAGCTGGGAGAAGTCGGGGTTCCAGATGAACCCCAGCGCGTTCCCCACCGAAAGCTCCGGCAGCGCCGGGTCCGGCGTCCCCAGGGTCAGCACCCGCGCCGCCAGCAGCACGCCCAGCCCCAGCAGCACCGGCATGCCGTACTTGGAGAGCTTTTCTATCCCGCCCCGCACCCCCTTGTAGATGAAGTAGAAATTGACCAGGAAGGTCAGGGCGAAGAACAGCAGCGCCGGCCCCAGCGAGGAAAAGTACTGGTTGCCGGCCAGCCCCTGGTAGCCCGCCAGGAAGGCCTTCATCTCCGCCTGGCCGGCGCCGAACGGCAGATGGCCCGTGAACGAGTACCAGGCGTAGGCCAGGGTCCACGACTCGATGTACATGTAGTAGATCAGGATCACGAACGGCCCCAGCACGCCGATCACCCCCAGGTACTTGGCCCAGCGCCCGGCGCCATCCAGCCGGTCGAAGATGCCGGGCGCCGTGCCGTGGCCGCGCTGGCCGCCCATCCGCCCCAGGGTCCACTCCACCCACATCAGGGGGATGCCCAGCAGCAGGAAGGCCGCGAAGTACGGGATCATGAAGGCCCCGCCGCCGTTCTGCACCGCCTTGGCCGGGAACCGCAGGAAGTTCCCCAGCCCCACGGCGCTGCCGGCCACGGCCAGGATCACGCCCAGCTTGGAACCCCACTGTTCGCGTTTTTCAGCCATGCTTCACCTGCGCAACTAATGTGAAAAATGAGCCAAACGATGAAAACGCGGCTTATCGCGGACGTTTCGCTTTGATCGACGTGATCATCCGGCTGATCATCGCAGAAAGTCCGAACGCCGTGGTGGAGAGTATTCCGTGCCGATCGGTGTCGATCATTTTCTGATCGTGTGCGATGACAAGGTGGCTGCGCAGTTCGCCGCAAGATCCTTTGGCGATGAAAAGAAATCGTGCGAATTCCGCCCGGCTGCCACGTTCAAACCCCTCCGCGATGTTCGCCATGACCGATACCGCAGCACGCTGCATTTGACTGGCAAGCGACGGGTACCGTTGGAACCTCGCGTCGCCGGTCACGAGAAACACCTGATTGGCAAGGTCCCTGGCCTGTTGCCAAATGATCAGTTCTTCAAACTTCTTGGCCACCGCTGTTCGCGTTTTTTACGTTTTCCACCGGTGCGACGTTTTCACACCTAGCAAAGGTTCTTCTTCACCATCGCCGCCAGCCGCTGGATGCCCTCCGCGATCTGCTCGTCCGAGGCGTAGGAGAAGTTCAGCCGCATGGTGTTGAGCCCCTTGCCGTCGCAGTGGAAGGCCGAGCCCTTGACGTAGGCCACCTTTTCCTCGATGGCCTTGGGGAACAGCTCCGAGGCGTTCATGGTCTTGGGCAGCCTGACCCACAGGAACAGCCCGCCCTCCGGCTTGGTCCACCGCACGCCCTTGGGCATGTGCTGCTTCAGCGCCTTGAGCATCAGGGTGCGCTTGCGGCCGTACAGCTCGCGGATCGCCTCGATCTGCCTGGGCAGCAGGCCCCGCCGGAGGTACTCCGCGGCGATCAGCTGGTTGTAGGTGGGGCAGCACAGGTCCATCCCCTGCTTGGCCACGATCATCTTGTCCAGCCACTCGGCCGGGGCCATGATCCACGCCAGCCGCAGCCCGGGGCAGAAGATCTTGGAGAACGTCCCCAGCACGATCACCTGGTCCTGGTCGTCCAGCGAGTAGATGGCGGGCACGGGCTCGCCGGTGAAGCGCAGGTCGCGGTAGGGGCTGTCCTCCAGGATCGGCACCCCGTACCGGTAGGCCAGCGCCAGCAGCTGCTTGCGCCGCTCCAGCGACATGGTGACGCCCGAGGGGTTCTGGAAGTCCGGCACGGTGTAGATGAACTTGGGCTTCTTGCCGCGCTGGGCCAGCTTGGCCAGTACCTTCTCCAGCTTGTCCATCCGCATGCCCTGGTCGTCCATCGGGATCCCCACCATCTTGGCGCGGTACGAGGTGAAGGCCTGCAGCCCGCCGATGTAGCTGGGCAGCTCCACGATCAGGATGTCGCCCGGGTCGACGAACACCTTGGCCACCAGGTCCAGCCCCTGCTGGGAGCCGGCGGTCACCAGGATGTTGTCCGGCTTGATGGTGGCCTTCTCGTGGGTCATCCAGCCGGCGATGGCCTCGCGCAGCGGGGCCTCGCCCTCGGTGGTGCCGTACTGCAGCGCCATGGCGCCCTTCTCGCGCAGCACCTGGACGGCGATCTCCTCCAGCTCCTTCACCGGGAAGGTGGCCGGGGCCGGCAGGCCGCCGGCGAAGCTGATGATCTCCGGCTTGCGGGTGAACTTCAGCAGTTCGCGGATCTCCGAGCGCTTCATGGCCAGCGCGTTCTTGGAGTAGAACGAGGACAGGTCCTTGATCATGGCGTCGCTCCGGTAGTGATGATGTTGCGAATGGGTGATTCGTGTTACGATTTTCAAATTCGTGCTACGCCCGGCCCGGCCGGAGCGGGGTCACGGGCGCACCGCAGGTCGACGCAGGGCCTCCGCCCGGTTGTGCGTCTCGTGGACCTTCTTCATGGTGGATCATTTCAGCTAAGCGGCATTCACAACGTCGCATGAGTGGTCATATCGATCATATCCGTCCGCATTTGACCTAACCCACTTCGACCTTGCTCAGTGCATCCCTGCCCCTTCCCGCTGCGGGAAGGGGATCGGGGTCAGGCCTCCAGCTTCTTTTTCTTCTGCTCGAACTCCCGGATGAACTTCTCCTTGCACTGCGGGCAGACGCCGTGGCTGAACATGGCGTCGGTGTGCTCCGAGAGGTAGGTCTCCAGCAGGTGCCAGCTGGACTGGTCGTCGCGGATGCGCTTGCAGCTCATGCAGATCGGGACGATGCCCTCCAGCTTCTTGACCCGGGCCAGGGTCTCGGCGATCTCGGCCGTGCGCTCCCGCACCTGCAGCTCCAGCCCGGCGTTGAGGCGCTCGTAGGCCGCCTGGACGGCCACGTAGTTCTCCAGTAGGGCGTAGGTCATGGCCACCGTGATTCCCAGGAAGGCGTACTCGCTGACGTAGACGAACTCGTAGACCCGCAGCGACACCAGCAGGTCGCTGACCACGCCCATGAAGTAGATGACCAGCCCGGTCAGGGCCGGCAGCATCAGCCGGTCGCGGGTGCGGCGCCAGCGATCGTACAGGCACCACAGTAAGTAGGGAAAGAGCAGCAGGGCGGACAGGCCGGCCAGCTGGTAGATCGGCCCCATCGCCGCCTCGTAGTAGGTCACGGTCGGCAGGAATGGCACGTCCACCTGCAGCACGATGGGGTTGGCCGCCGACAGGGTCAGCGCCGGCCCGGCGAACAGCGACGCGGCCAGCAGCAGCCCGAACCAGACGATGGCGCCGCGGATCACCGGGTCCCGCGGCCGCCCGGTGAACACCCCGATGAACCAGGAAAGCAGCGCGGCCAGCGCCGTCATCGCGCCCAACTGCATCCGCTGCCAGACGATGCCCTCGGCCAGCGATTCGCTGTCGTACAGCCCGGCGGCGAAGGCATCGTAGCAGGCCACGCACAGGCACAGCAGGGCGAACGGCAGGTACTCCCGGGAGGCCGGCCGGCGGCGGTAGAGGTACAGGTAGAACGCTCCGACGGCGGCGGTGAACGCGGCCAGGGCGACACAGGTGATGGACGTCGGGTGCATGGCCGGCCCTCACATCGTGAAGTTCTCGCCCAGGAACTTCTCGCGGGCGCCCTCGTGGGCCACGATCTCCGCCGGGGTGCCCTGCGCGAACACCCGGCCTTCGTACACCACGTAGGCCCGGTCGGTGATCTCCATGGTCTCGCGCACGTTGTGGTCGGTGATCAGCACCCCGATGCCGCGCTGCTTGAGCTTGACCACCACCTGCTGGATGTCGGCCCGGGCGATCGGATCGATGCCCGTGAAGGGCTCGTCCAGCAGCAGGAACGCCGGCTTGGTGACCAGGGCCCGGGTGACCTCGACCCGCCGCCGCTCGCCGCCGGAGATGGCGTGGGCCCGCTTCTGCGCCAGATGGGCGATGTTGAGCTCGTCCAGCAGCCCGGCCAGCCGCAACCGCTGCTCTTGCCGGGTCAGGCCCATCGTCTCCAGTATCGCCAGGATGTTCTCCGCCACCGTCAGCTTGCGGAACACCGACGGCTCCTGGGTGAGGTACCCCAGCCCCAGCCGGGCCCGCCGGTACATGGGCAGGCCGGTGATGTCGGTGCCGTCCAGCAGCACCAGGCCGGAGTCGGGCCCCAGCAGGCCGGTGATGATGTTGAAGGTGGTGGTCTTGCCGGCGCCGT
>DDXR01000009.1 GCA_002347565.1 bacterium UBP2_UBA2255
CGGGGGGGGGGGGGGCGGACGCTGCTGGCCACGTTCGGGGAGCGGTATAAGGAGTACATAAAGCGGACCAAGCGGCTGGTGCCGGGGGTGTGCTGATAACCAGCAACATTAACAAGGAGGAACGAGCATGATTACGGGATAGCGTAACATTTTAGGGGAAGTCAATTAATTGATGTATTTATTATGATAAGCGAGAATATGAAGAAACAACAACAAAGGAACAAAGATGGGACAGATACAAAAATTTCTGGACTGTATATTGTTGATTAGCAATAGTAATAATTGTTATGTTATATTGGGATTTTTGATGAATATTTTTGCGTTTATAAATATTTCAAGTAGTAAAGTATCCTTCTAGTTATCTAATAGAAATGTATATATATTGACAGCTGGTTTTATAATGATACTTGCAAGTATTGTGAAACTGTTTGTGAAGTAGTAGAATCTAATCAAATGGTGCTGGGCGGGTGTAATGCCCGCCCAGTCCGAAAGATAGGTAGCTCTAATATGAAGATATATCATCCTGAAAATGAATTAGGTAAGTTACAAAGAATCTACAAACCAAGTTCTAGTATTTTTATTCTTCTCTTCCTGGGATTTCTATTTTGTGTATGTTCGTTTACCTCTTTATTGTTTTTTGACCTATCAGCATTATTCTATACAATACCATTATTCATTGGTGGTGTTATACTATGTATATATGCATTAGTCAACATCAGGTTGAAGATTATTGTTTACGACAATGGAGTAACTTTTAAAAGAGCGAGTCGTATAGATAGGTACGTTTGGTCTGATATCGTTAGTTTAGATGGTGGTGGTACAAAACACATTTTAAATCTAATACCTGTAGGCACAATGTATAAATTCACTATCCTGTTTAAGGACCAGAATAGGATAAAACTGACTCAGAATATAGATCATGTTAATTTGCTTGTTGCCTCAATAAAGCAACATATAAATTGCTAATCACTTGTTTTCAAGTTAAAGGTTACCAGCCATGGCCAAAAAGATCGCCGCCATCGTCTTCGTGTTCTTCTGCACCTGCGTGGCCTGGGTGATTCTGGGCGGGGTCACGGTCGACCGCACCAACTCGCAGGACAAGAAGCTGAAGAGCGCCGTGGGCCAGCTGTGGGGCGCGCCCCAGCGCCAGGCCGCGCCGCGGGTCTACTACCAGACCAAGGAAGAGCAGAAGGTCGTCCGCACCACGGACGAGGGCAAGACCGTCACCGAGACCCGCACCAACACCGTCAGCCACCACCTCAACCTGGAATCCAGCGACATCAAGGCCGACTTGCGGCTGGCCCACCGCAAGAAGGGCCTGCTGTGGTACTCCACGTATAACGTAGGGTTCAATGCGACGTACGGGGTCGTGAACAGCACCGGCCAGGCCCGCGACGTCTGGTTCGAGTACTCGTTCCCGTCCTCGGACGGCATCTACGACGACTTCACGCTGTCGGTCGACGGCGTCGCCGAGAAGGAGGTCTCGCCCAGCGGCGGCAAGGTCTACAAGCCGCTGCGGCTGGCCCCGGGGCAGGGCGCGCAGGTGCGCGTGGCCTACCGCTCGCAGGGCCTGGACGAGTGGTGGTACGTGTTCGGCTCGGACGTGTCCCAGGTCCGCAACTTCAAGCTGGACATGACCACGGACTTCAACAGAATAGATTTCCCCGAAAACAGCATTTCACCAACAGCCAAAAGCCAACAAGCCAACGGCTGGAATCTGGTGTGGCAGTACGCCAACCTGATCTCCGGCATCCAGATCGGCATGGCGATGCCCAAAAAGGTCAACCCCGGCCCGTTCGTCAGCAAGATCACATTCTTCGCGCCGGTGTCGCTGTTCCTGTTCTTCTTTCTGCTGTTCATCATCACGGCCATCCGCGGCAAAAGGCTGCACCCGATGCACTACTTCTTCGTGGCCGCGTCGTTCTTCGCCTTCCACCTGCTGATGGCCTACCTGGCCGACCACGTGGACATCACGGCGGCGTTCTTCATCTGCACCGCGGTCTCGCTGTTCCTGACGGTCTCCTACATGCGGATCGTGGCCGGGGCCAAGTTCGCCTTCATCGAGACGGCCATCGCCCAGCTGGTCTACCTGGTGTTCTTCTCCTACGCCTTCTTCTGGGAGGGCTACACCGGGCTGGCCATCACCGTCTGCTGCATCGCGACGCTGTTCGTGGTGATGCAGTTCACGGCCCGGATCGACTGGGAGCGGCAGTTTGCCAGCAAGACCTAACCCCAACCCCTTCCCGCTGCGGGAAGGGGCCGTCACCGGATTGCCCGACACGAGCGTGATTCCTGCGAAAGCAGGAATCCAGTAGTTCTGAACTCAACCCCGTCCCTTCCCTTTCAAAGAGAAGGGAGCAAGGAATGGGTTCGATGGCGGGGACATAAAAAGCAAGGACATGGCGCGCCATGTCCCAACGAGGCAGATCAACCGATAACGATAGGTAAGGGCAATTCATGAATTGCCCCAACGAAAGGAGCGAGCCATGGAACTGCAGGAGCTGAAGGACAAGCTGGCCTCGGAAAAGGGCACGTTCGAGTTCTCCGAGGGCGACGAGGGCGTCTACATCCGCAACAAGCGCTACGACACCAAGGTCCACGCCAGCTACGAGGCCATCGCCAAGCACGACTGGCCGGCCATCAAGGCGGTGACCGTGGGCGGCCGCGACGTCTCGCACATCACCCGCGTCACCGGTTACTTCACCATCGTCGAGGGCTGGAACAAGGGCAAGATCGGCGAGCTGCGCGACCGCAACCGGGCGACGATAAAGTAGCGGGGCCCTCGGATACCCCTCCCATGGCCCTCCCCGAACGCGTTCGGGGAGGGGACCTAACCCCGAACCCCTTCCCGCTGCGGGAAGGGGCAGGGGTTAGGTCAACAGCGCAAGCGAAGGAACTCACCGCATGCAAGTGCTCGTCTTCGGCCGGCCCAGCTGCCAGGTGTGCAAGCAGGCCATCGAGAAGGTCGGCTATTTCCTCAACAAGTGGGACTACGCCAAGCAGGTCCCCATCAACTACTTCGACATGGACACGGTGGACGGCCTGGCCGAGGGCGCCTTCCACGAGGTGTCCGACATCCCCACGGTCGTCCTGCAGTACAAGAAGCAGGAGCTGGACCGCTGGGTGAAGCGGCCGCCGCTCTCCAAGGAGCTGAAGCCGCACCTGGACAAGGCGTTCAAGGGCGAGGCCGGCCCGGACGAGGAAGAATAGGGCGGATCCGCGGTTCGCGCCATGTCCGCATATCGCCGATATGCGGACATGGCGTTCTGTGCTGGCGGTGAAGGAACCGGCAGCAATACCATCAATACATCTGCATCAAGGAGCTGGACCATGACGGATGAGATCAAGGCGCCGTACCCGGCCAGGCTCGAGGTCGAATACACCCCGGTGCATGACCGCTGGACCGTTTTCTTCCGGATCTTCTACGCCGTACCCATCCTGATCGTCTGGGCCCTGCTGTTCGCCCACGGCGGCGGGTCGTCCGATCACGGCTCCGGGTCGAACGCGGCCTGGGGCGCCGGCGTCATCTTCCTGCCGGCCCTGCTGATGATCGTCTTCCGGCAGAAATACCCCAGATGGTGGTACGATTGGAACCTGAACCTGGTGAGGTTCGGGACGCGGGTCACCGCCTTCGTCCTGCTGCTGCGCGACGAGTACCCGTCGACCGACGAGGAGCAGGCGGTCAAGGTCGACTTCGCCTACCCCGACGCCCGCGGCGGCCTCGACCGCTGGCTGCCGCTGGTCAAGTGGCTGCTGGCCTTCCCGCACTACGTCTGCCTGGCCGGGCTGGGCGTGGCGGTGGCGGTCTTCACCGTGGTATCGTGGTTCGCCATCCTGTTCACCGGGACGTACCCGCGGGCGATGTTCGACCTGGTGACGGGGACGATGCGCTGGGGGCTGCGGGTGGGCGCCTACGCCTTCCTGCTGGTGACCGACCAGTACCCGCCGTTCCGGCTGTCGCAATAGGGGAACGGCCGCGCCGGGAGCCGGAATGGAGATCAAGGGCTTCATCGAGACGTCGCTGATCGACTGGGACGGCAGGCTGGCCGCGGTCATCTTCCTTCCCGGCTGCAACTTCCGCTGCCCAATGTGCCACAACCACCAGATGGTGCAGCAGCCGGACATCCTGCCGACGGTGGCCTGGGAGACGGTGACGGCGGCGCTGACACGCCACCGGGGCTGGATCGACGGCGTGGTGGTCACCGGGGGCGAGCCCACCATCCACGCCGAGCTGCCGGCGCTGCTGCGATGGATCAAGCAGCTGGGGCTGGGGGTCAAACTGGACACCAACGGCGCCCTGCCGGACGTGCTGGAGCACCTGTTCGAGGACCGGCTGGTCGATTATGCGGCCATGGACATCAAGGCGCCGCTGGACGAGCGTTACGCCAAGGCCGCGGGCGCCAGGGCGGACCTGGGGGCCATCCGCAGGAGCATCGGGCTGCTCATGTCCCGGGCGCCCGACTACGAGTTCCGCACCACCGTGCTGCCGCTCTTCATGAAGCGGGGCGACGTCGGGTCGATCGGCCTTGAGATCAGGGGCGCGCGGCGGTGGGTGCTGCAGCAGTACCTGCCGGGGCACGCCGACGCGGAGGCGGCGCGCCGGCTGTGGCCCTACAGCGACGAGATCCTGCTGACGATGCGGGAGGAGGGGGCGGCGTACGTGGAGCAGTGCGTGGCGCGGGGGGTGGTGACGGTGGCGGGGGAATGACCGGCGGTGAGCCGTTGTGAACCGCGGTATAAAAAGGGATGACCCTATTGACAAACGGGCGCGTTTCATTTATGATACTGACAACCAGTAGAGGGGGACGGCCATGAAACGCTTGAACCGCATCGTCCTTGTCGCCGTGCTGTGCGCCTTGGTGGCCGCCGGCATCGCGTGCAAGGGCAAGAATCCCGTGATCCCGCTTCAGGGGATCAACGACCCGGACGCCCTGTTCATGGTGTACATCATGGGCGTGCCGATGCTGCGCTCCGACTTCGCCGGCACCGGGCGGTTTGACCTGTCGGTGATCGGGCTGACGTTCAACGAGAACGTGTTCTGGGGGACATCGGCCAACTCGACCATGTCGGTGTACTGCTCCACCGGGACCTACACGCCGGTGATCGAGGCCATCAACCAGCGCGTGCCCAGCCTCAGCCAGATCGCCGTCCAGATCGTGTTCGACGGCAGCGGCAGCATGTCGGGCAGCGATCCCAGCTACGTACGGCGCGAGGCCGGCAGGATCTTCATCCGCAAGCTGGCCCAACGCAACCTGGCGCACCGGGTGGCGGTGGCGGAGTTCGCCGGCAACACCGGCGACTACTATTTCAACCTGTGGCGCGACTTCACGGCGGTGTCCGACAGCCTGCCGCTGTTCGCCGCCTTCGACTCGCTGGACAACGACGGCCTGACCCCGCTGTACACGGCGACCCGGCGGGGGATCCAGCACATCGACTCCGCCGTCTCGGCCGCCCAGTTCAACCGCACGGTGATCTCGTTCACCGACGGCTGGGAGAACGACAGCTACGCCGCCGACTCGCTGGGGGCGGTCGCGGCCCTGGCGCAGGCCCGGGGCATCCCGGTGTTCGTGGTCGGCTTGGGCCCGGTCGACGTCGCTTCGATGATCCGGCTGGCCAGCTACTCGGGCGGGGTCTTCGCCTCGGCCAGCGTCGCCAACGACCTGAAAGGCATCTTTGCGGTGATCGCCGCCAGCCTGACCCAGGGGTACAACGTCTATACCTGCACGGTCAGGGACGCCCAGGGCAACCCGCCGCCTTCGGGCACCAACCTGCGGTTCACCGTGCGGATCAAGGACGGGGACATCCTCAAGGCCAAGGACGTCTGGTTCCAGATCCCCTGATCATTTGCTGAAGAAAAGCCGAAGGCCCGGACCAGATGGTCCGGGCCTTCGGCTTTTGCTGCGACCCCGATCGATCAGTTGCAGTTGACCGCGATCGAATCGACAGCGAAGGTTTTATTGTAGCCGTAGGCGTCGGTACCCCAGAATTTCATCCACATGGTGACCGGCGAGCCCAAGGTGGTCCGAACTGAAGTCAGGCCAGTGACGCTGAACGTGAGAACGACCGAATCGACGTCACCCGGGATGAAGGCGCTGTGGTTGTATACTGGGGACTGGTCTGTGCCGTAGGCGCCGCGAAAGGTGAACCTGCTGGTCGTTATGATGGCGTCGACATGGTTGATGTTCTTCATGGTGATCGCGATGTCGGCGCTGTCCGAGCTGATCCAAAACGGGCTGACCCTGGTTACGATAACCTGCGGCGCCTGGGTCAGCGAACTGCACCCGACCAATGCGACGGCGATGACCGCCAGCAGGACGAGGATGTGCTTGCTTTTCATCGGAACGGACCCTCCATTAAGTATGGATGATGGCCTGTGTGGATATGGAATTGATTCGTTGGTAGAAGAAAATCCGATATAATGTTAGTATATTTTAGGTTAAGGGAATTGTCAAGTAAAATCTTAAAAAAAATAAAATAAATGTAAATAATGCTTGACAAGCCATGTGGAAAAATATACAATATGCAAAAGCAGGCAAACATCGCTTAACATCGCTAACTATCGGTAATCATCGTTATCGTACTCTTTTAAGCGAGGAACATATGCCGATATCTACAAAGGAAATTGATTCCGCCAAGTTGTATACGGTGGCGGAGACCTGCCGCTTGCTGGCCATCACAGAACAGACGGTGCGCAAGCACCTGGCCCAGCGGCGCCTGATCGGCAAGAAGGTGGGCCGGCGCTGGATGCTGAAGGGCAGCGAGATCCAGAAGTTCATCGGGGAATAATTCAGCGACAATCACTATAACGAGGTGCAGCGAACATGCTCTTCGGCAAGAAAGCGGCCACCGTCGGTCTGGACATCGGGAGCCACCAGATCAAAGTGGTGGAGGTCCAGAAGGGGGGCAAGGGCCACGCCCTGGTGAACTACGGCATCGCGCCCCTGCTGCCCGAGGCCATCGTCGAAGGCGAGATCATGGACCGGGGGCTGGTGATCGACACCATAAAGACCCTGTTCGAGACCCGCAAGATCAAGAGCAACGAGGTGGTCTCGTCGGTGTCGGGACGAGGCGTGATCGTCAAGCGGATCCCGATGGATAAGATGAAGGAGCAGGAGGCCCGCGAGCGGATCAAATGGGAGGCCGAGCAGCACATCCCGTTCGACATCGCCGACGTGGTGCTCGACTTCCAGATACTCAACCCGGACACCGGCAACAACCAGATGGAAGTGTCGCTGGTGGCGGCCAAGAACGAGACCATTAACGCCCACTTGGACCTGCTGGCGGGCGCCGGGCTCAACCCGGCGGTGCTGGACTACGGCGCCTTCGCGGTGCAGAACGCCTTCGAGCTGAACTACGCCGCCGCCCCGGACGAGATCATCGCCCTGGTGCACATCGGCGCCGACATCACGAACATCAACTTCGTCAAGGGCGCGATCCCCTTCTTCACCCGCGACCTGCCGGTGGCAGGCAACGCCTGCCTGCAGCTGATTCAGAAGAACTTGGGGCTGTCCTACGACCAGGCCTCCGAGCTGGTGCGCGGCGAGCAGGTGCAGGACGTCTCGGCCGAGTCCGCCGCCGAGGCCTTCAACGGATTCGCCGGTGATTTCGCCTCCCAGATCGAACGCACCCTGTCCTTCCTGGCCATGTCGGGCGGCGGCGAGAAAATGAACCGGATGTACCTGTCGGGGGGCGGCGCCCTGATCCCGTCCCTGCAGCAGCACCTGGCCGACAAGTTCCAGATCCCGGTCGAGCTGTTCAACCCGCTCCAGAAACTGGCGTACGATCCCAACCTGTTCGGCGCCGCCGGCCCCGAGAAGGTGGCCCCGATCCTCACCTTAGCCGTTGGGCTGGGCATACGGGAGGTCAAATAATGCTGCAGATCAACCTCATCCGCGACCGCAAGATCGCCAAGGTGGCCGCGCCCAAGGGGGCGGCCGGCGGCGGCTTCCGCATCCCCATCCCCAGCATCCCCGGGCTGCACCTGGGCCTGGTGTTCTCGTCGCTGGCGTTCCTGGTCGCCGCGGTGGTGGTGATCGTGGCATTCACCACCCAGCGGGCCACCATCGGCCAGCTGCGGGGCAAGATCGACCAGTACAACGCCGAGCTGGCCAAGCTGGCCGGGCCCAAGCGCCTGGTCGACGAGTTCATCCAGAAGCAGGCCGACCTCAACACCAAGCTTTCCGAGATCAGCTCGGTCGACCAGGGACGGTACAAACTGGTGCGTCTGATGGACGGGCTGTCGCAGTCCTTGGTGGACAACGTGTGGCTGACCTCGTTCAACGAGGACGGGTCGACCCTCAAGATTGACTGCCTGACGTTCTCCAACCTGATCGTGGCCGATCTGATGGAAAAGATGAAAGCCACCGGGTATTTCACCAGCGTGGAGCTGTCCCAGACCGAGAAGACGCTGGTCGAGGGGCGGGAGGTGGTCAAGTTCAGCCTGACCGCCGGCATCAACCCCAACCCGCCCGACAGCCTTACCACCAACCAGACGGCCGCCGCCGGGAGGGCACAACGATGAACTTCAAAGACCCCAAGATCCAGATCAGCATCGGGCTGGTGGTGCTGACGCTCGCCCTGCTGGGGCTGTTCTTCAAGTTCAGCTATCAGCCGGCCAGCCAGCGCATCGCCCAACTGTCCGCCGACGAGAGCCGGCTGCGCCAGGAGCTGGACCAGGTGCGGACCGCGGTGGCCAAGCTGCAGGAACTGGAGCAGCAGTACCGGAATCTGGAGAAGAAATGGGCCCAGGCCCAGAAGCTGCTGCCCACCGACAAGGAGATCCCCAGCCTGCTGAAGCAGATCACCAACGCCGGGATCGAGGCCCAGATCAAGTTCGTCATCTTCAAGCCGGGACAGCCGGCCAACGCCACCGCGCTGTCGCAGTCGATCCCGGTGAACATCACCGTGATCGGCAATTACCAGCAGATCGCGGTGTTCCTCAACAACCTGGGGAACCTGCCCCGGATCGTCATCCCGTCAAACCTGAAACTGGTCCCCACGACCGAGGATCCGGCCCGGATCATCAAGGCCGACCTGGTGGCGACCACCTACGTCTTCAAATCAGGAGGTGCTCAGAGTGCGCAACCGACGACCACCCGTCGCGTCCAGTAGCCTGGGCGCCATCCTGGCCGCCCTGCTGTTGGCCGGCGTCTGCCACGGGGCCGAGACCGCCCCGGTGCCCGCCGCGGGCTCGGCCGCCCAGCCCGCCGAGTCGGACACCCTGTTCCGCAAGGAGAGCTATAGCTACCGCTCGCTGGGCCGGCGCGACCCGTTCCGCTCGTTGGTTTCGAAGAAGGGAGAGGGCAGCGGGGAGACCGATGTCAGCACGCTTGACGCCAGCAACGTCACCCTCACCGGCATCATCTGGGGCCCGGCCGGCAAGCTGGCGCTGGTGCACGACACCCAGGGCGTGGGCTACGTGCTGAAAGCCGGCGACAAGATCATCGGGGGCGCCGTCTACGCCATCACCGACACCTCGGTCGTTTTCGAGCAGGGCGACCCCGGGAACACCGTCAAGTTCATCGTACCGCTAACTAAAAAAGACAGCCGGAGGAAGTGAAATGCGATCCCGTATCAGCAGCGCGTGCCTGGCGCTGGCCTTGGTCATGCTGTGCCAGCCCCTGACGGCCGCCAAGATCTCCGACATCGTGGTCAAGAAGGCCGAGGGGGTCACCCAGGTCCTGATTTACGGGGATGACATCCTCAACTACAGCGACTACGTCCTGTCGAAGCCCGACCGCCTGGTGCTGGACGTCAAGGGAGCGACCTTCGCCTTCGGCAACAAGACGTTCGCTCTCAACCGCGGCGGCATCACCGCGATCAGCACCACCCAGTTCGACCGCGAGGGAGGCATCGCCCGGATCGTGATCGAGATGGCGGTCAAGCCCTCCTACCTGACGATGCAGGAGGAGAACGACCTGATCGTGGCCCTGACCACCAAGGACACCTCGCCGTTCGCCGAATGGAAAGCGGCGTCGGCCGAGGTGGCGGTGGCCGTGGCCACACCGCCGCCGGCCGCGCCCGCTCCGTCCCAGCCGGTGGTCCCGCCGCCGGTCGAGGAGCGGCCCGCGGCGCCCAGCGCGCCGGCGACGGCAGCGCCGGCCGCTCCGGCGCCGGCCCCGGTGGTCGAGGAGCTTCCGGCGGCGCCCAGCGCGCCGGCGATCGCGGCTCCGGCGGCTCCCGCACCGGCACCCACGCGACCCACCCCGCCGCCCGTGATCGAGGAGCGTCCGGTGATGGCCGCGGCCACGCCGGCCCCGGCCTATGCCGAGACGCCCAAGCCGGCCTACCAGGCGGCCACCACCCGTCCCCGGGGCCTGGCCGGCGGCGGCCTGGTGTCGATGGACTTGGAGAACGCGGACATCGTGACGGTGCTGCGGGCCATGGCCCAGTACAGCAGGCGCAACCTGATCGTCGGCGTCGACGTCAAGGGCTCGGTCAGCATGACCCTGCACAACGTTTCCTGGGGGCGGGCCTTCGAGGAGCTGGTGCGGGCCGCCGGCCTGGGGTACGCCGAGGAGAGCGGGATCATCAGGGTCGGCACCGCTGCCAAGATGATCGACGAGGTGAAGAACCGGGCGCAGAGCCAGGACCTGATGACCCAGGTCTACCGCATCGAGTACGCCATCGCCAGCGAACTGACCGGATCGCTGGCCAAGCAGCTGTCGGAGCGCGGCTCGGTGCTGATCGACACCCGGTCCAACTCGCTGGTGGTCACCGACGTCTCCTACAAGCACGACGAGGTGCTGCAGCTGATCCGGATCCTCGACACCCCGACGCCGCAGGTGGAGATCATGGCCCGGATCGTCGACATCGACATCGACGCCTCCAAGGACCTGGGCATCAACTGGTCGGTCAGCAACGTGGCCAACTACGACTACAATGCCAGGATGGACAAGGTGTCGGTGCCCCAGCTGCTGCCGACCGGCGACCGGCCGACGGTGCAGGTGGGCACCATCCGTTCCTTTGCCATGCTGGACGCCACCATCACCGCCCTGGAGACCAGTCGCAAGGCCAACACCATCTCCAACCCGCGGATCACCGCTGTCAACAACAAGGAAGCCAAGATCATCGGCGGCAAGAAAATCCCGATCTCGCTGCGCGACCAGAGCGGCAACGCCGTCACCCAGCTCTATACCATCGGCATGATCCTGACCACCACGCCGCACATTAACTCGGCCAACAACATCACCCTCGAGGTCAAGACCGAGATCTCCGACATCGACCCGACCTCCTCGGCCCTGGGCGGGATCGTGATCCTGACCAACGAGGCCACCACCCAGATCGTCCTCAACGACGGCGAGACTGCGGTGATCGGCGGGCTCGTCCAGACCAAGACCGGCAAGTCGATGAAGGGGGTCCCGATCCTGATGAACATCCCGTTCATCGGCGCGCTGTTCCGCACCACCACCACCTCGACCGCCAAGCGCGAGATCCTGATCTTCCTGACGCCGCACCTGATCAGGAATTCCTGACCGAGCGGCCGGGCCGCCCCAAAAAAGATCGTCCCGAACATCGGTTCGGGACGATTCTATTTCGCGGGGAGGCGTCTCAGGCGCGGCTTTTGTTGGCCAGCCGGGCCAGCCGCGACTTGCGGCGGGCGGCCGCCCGCTTGTGGAGCACGCCCTTCTTGGCGGCCCGGTCGATCTGGCGGTAGGCGTCGGGTAGCATGGCGGCGCCCTGCCCGGCCGCCGCCTGCATCTTCTTGACGGTCGACCCGATGGACGACTTGGCGGCGCGGTTGCGGGAGCGCCGGCGGACCGCCTGCCGGGCCTGCTTCTGGGCCGACCGGTTGCGCTTGGAGACGGATTTCTTCTTGAGTTCAGCCACGGGGATACCTCCACACTATTGCGAATCTGTATTTTGTGCTTTACAAAACAACTAAAAATATCATATCATACACCCAAAGTCAAGATGAATGTTCGCCGTCGGCGGGCGTTCGCGACCAATCCCTGACCAATGGAGACCGAGCGATTGATGGATAGAGCCGAAGCCAAACGGATCATCGAGGCCCTGCTGTTCGCCACCGACGCGCCGCTGTCGGTCCAGAAGCTGCGCGCCATCGTGGGCCACATCGACGGGAAGATCCTGCGCCAGCTGGCGGCTGAGCTGCAGCAGGAGTACGAGCGCGACGGGCACAGTTTCGCCCTGGTCGAAGTCGGGGGAGGGTTCCAGATCTACACCAGGCCCGACTACGCCAAGTGGGTGCAGGAGCTGTTCCGGGGCAAGCGGGCCGCCAAGCTGACGGCAGCGGCGTTGGAATCTCTGGCCATCGTGGCCTACAAGCAGCCGATCATCAAGGCCGACATCGAGGTGATCCGGGGCGTCAACGTGGAGGGCGTGGTGGCCACGCTGCTGGAGCGCAACCTCGTCCAGGTGGTGGGCCGCGACGCCAGGCCGGGGCGGCCCCTGCTGTACGGCACCACGCCCGAATTCTTGCGCTATTTCGGCCTGACGTCCCTGTCCGACCTGCCGAAGATCGAGGAGCTGGAGGAGTACCTGAAGGCCAAGGAGGCGGAACGCGAACGGATGGACGCCGAGATCGACCAGGAGCTGAAACAGTACCAGGCGCAGCACTACGGCTCGCAGGAGGAGGTTCCGTTTGTCGGGGCCGATCCCGGGGCGGACGGGCCGGGGGAACCTGACGGCAACTGGGACGCGGACCAGTCCGGCCCGGCCGATAGCGCGACCGGGGACGCCTGAGGGGGCGCCGACCGTCCCTGCCCGCGGCCAGGTCGAAACCCAGCGGCCAGGAACGATCAGCCCAGGGGATGGACCTTGAGCCGGATCATCCTGGCCGGCGTGCCCTCGGCCACCTCGCAGGAGACGCTCCCCAAGCGGAAGCGCTCCCCGGGGGTCGGGATGCGTTGCAGCCGCTCCAGCACCAGGCCGGCCACGGTCCGCGCCTTGGAGGGCGCGGTGCATCCGGTCAGCTCCCGGAACTTGTCCAGCGGCATGTCGGCGTCGACTATCACCGCCCTGCCGCCGGCAGGGCGGTGATAGCGCCGTTCCCGGTCGAGCTCATCGCGCATCTCGCCGACGATCTCCTCCACCAAGTCCTCGGCGGTCACCAGCCCGCCGGGTGCGCCGTACTCGTCGATCACCACCGCTACCGAGATCTTGCGCTTGCGGAACTCGGTCAGGGCGGCGGTGACGCTCATCGTGCCGGGGAAGAAATGGGGCAGGCGGATGAACTCCACCGCCCGCAGGTTCTTCGCCGGCTTGTGCCACAGGCGCAGCAGCTCCTTGACGTGGATGATACCGACGATGTTGTCGGGGTCGTCCTCGTACACCGGCAGCCGGGAGAACCCGGCCCGCAGGTAGCAGTCGACGATGCGGGAGATCGGGGCCGAGGCCTCGACCGCGACCACCGCTGCCTTGGGGATCATCACCGCCGCAAGCGGCCGGTCCGACAGCGACAGGATGCGCTGCAACATCCGCCCCTCGTCCCCTCCGATCACGCCCTGGACCGCCGCCCGCGAGATCAGGAGGTGCAGGGAGTCGAGGGTCGGCTCAGGATCCCTTGACGCGGCGCGGCGCAGCCGTGCGAGCAGTTCGATCATCGGCGGACAAGCGGTCGGGAGATGGAAAGGCGTTCGGGCGTCACCATGCCGCCCGAAACGATCAGCTGGATCGCCTCCTCGACGGTCATGTCGACGATGAACAGCCGGTCGGGCGGGACCACCATGATCCGGCCGCCGGTGGGGTTGGGCGTGTTGGGCAGGTAGACGGTGTGGGCTGTCTTGCCGCGGCCGACGGTCCAGGTGCGCTCCGAGGTCAGGAACCCCAGGGCATAGCTGCCGGGCCGGGGGTACTCGACCGCCACCACCTGGCGGAAGGCGTACTTGCTGGTGAAGAAGGTGTCGGTGAACTTCTTGGTGGTGAGGTAGACGATCTTGACGAACGGGATGTGCACCAGGGCCTGTTCCCACAGCTTGAGCAGGCGCCGGCCGAACAGGTGCGAGGCGAAGAACCCCACCAGGTAGACGAAGACCATCAGCAGCAGGAACCCCAGCGCCAGGTGGGCCTGGTAGGGCAGCCGCTCCAGGTAGGGCAGGTACTTCATCAGCTGGCCCAGCAGTTGGCCGCTCCAGGTGAACAGCAGCCAGCAGACATAGGCGGTCAGCACCACCGGCAGCAGCACCACGAAGCCGGTGAAGAAGTGCCGCTGCACCCGCTGCTTCAGCTTTTCGTTGGTCTTCCACGGGCTCATGCCATGACGATATCACAATTCATTCCCTCCGTCAAGCCCCAAATATGAAGCTCTACCTCCGACTGCTGTCCTGCCTGCGGCCCCACCGGGGCCGGCTGGCGCTGGCGGCGCTGTGCATGGTGCTGCTGGCGGTGTTCTCCGGGTTCTCGCTGGGGATGATCATCCCGTTCGTGCGGGTGCTGTTCGCGCCCGAGACCGCGACGCCCCAGGCCATGCCCGCGGTCGGCCACTGGACCGACGTCGTCCAGCTGAAGGACCTGGCCTTCTGGTGGCTGCTGAAGGACGGCCGGATCCTGGGCGTCTACAAGCTGTGCTGGATCATCGTCGGCATCTTCCTCGTCAAGAACCTGTTCGCCTACCTGCAGCGGCTGCTGACCGTCTCCATCGAGCAGCGGGTGGCGGCCGACCTGCGCGAGCGGCTGTACGGCCACCTCCAGTCGCTGGGCTTGGGCTACTTCCAGCGCCACAAGGCGGGGCAGATCGTCTCTCGGCTGACCAACGATGTCACCACGGTGCAGGCGGCCGTCACCGAGGGCTCGCTGTCGGTGGTGCGCCAGGGCGCCCAGGTGCTGGTCTACGCCACGCTGGTGGTGTGGGCGGCCTGGAAGCTGGCGCTGGTGGCGCTGCTGATCCTGCCGGTGACCATCGGCGTGGTGGCCCTGATCGGCCGCAAGCTGCGCAAGCGCGGCCGGCGGCTGCAGGAGGCGGTGGCCGACGTCCACGCCGCGCTGACCGAGACGGTGTCCGGCATCCGGGTGGTCAAGACCTTCGCGGCCGAGGGGTACGAGCAGGCCCGCTTCGCCCGGCACAACCGCTCCTACCTGCGGTCGATCTTCCGCTTCGAGGCGCTGGCCGGGCTGACCCCGCCGCTCACCGAGTTCCTGGGCGCCGTGGCCGGCGTGGCCATCATCTGGGTGGCGCGCGACCAGGTGGCCGGATCCAGCGCCATCTCGCCGGAGCGGTTCTTCGTGTTCCTGGGCGCCGCCTTCTCGATGATCCAGCCGCTCAACGGTCTGTCCAACGTCAACTCCAAGGTGCAGCAGGGCATCGCCGCGGCCGAGCGGATCTTCGGCCTGCTGGACACGAAACCCGAGGTGCTGGACAAGCCCGGCGCCGCCCCGGTCGACGGGTTCCGGGACGCGCTGGTGTTCGAACAGGTCAGCTTCGGCTACCACGCCCGGCACGGCCATGACGGCGACCTGGTGTTGCACGGCATCGACCTCAGCGTGCGGCGGGGCGAGATGCTGGCGCTGGTCGGGCCCTCGGGCGCCGGCAAGTCGACCATCGCCGACCTGATCCCGCGGTTCTACGACCCCACCCGGGGCAGGATCCTGCTGGACGGCCGCGACCTGCGCGACCTGGACTCGAAGTCCCTGCGGCGGATGATGGGCATCGTGGGCCAGGAGACCATCCTGTTCCACGACACGGTGTTCAACAACATCGCCTACGGCAAGCAGACCGCGACCCAGGCCGAGGTCGAGGCCGCGGCCCGCGCGGCCAACGCCCACGATTTCATCCTGGAGATGCCGCTGGGCTACCGGACCGTGATCGGCGAGCGGGGTCTGAAGATGTCCGGCGGCCAGCGCCAGCGGCTGTCGATCGCCCGGGCCATCCTCAAGAACCCGGCCATCCTGATCCTGGACGAGGCCACCTCGGCGCTGGACACCCAGTCCGAGATCCTGGTGCAGGAGGCCATCGACCACCTGATGGCCAACCGCACCTCGATCATCATCGCCCACCGGCTGTCCACCGTGCAGAAGGCCGACCGCATCATCGTGCTGGAGGCCGGCCGGATCACGGAAAGCGGGAAGCACCAGGAGCTGCTGGAAAGGGAAGGGACGTACTGGAAGCTGTATAATCTACAGTTCAGGACATGATTGTTTCGCCACAAAAGGCACAGAATACACAGAACTGGGTTTAACCAAGAAGCACATTTGTGGGCTTTGTGCGTCATGTGGTAAAACGGGAACTACTGGAAGCTGTATAATCTACAGTTCAGGACATGATTGTTTCGCCACAAAAAGCACAGAAGTCACAGAACTTGGTATGAACAAGAAACACGTTTTGTGGATTTTGTGCATTGTGTGGTAAAACGGGAACCTACTGGAAGCCGTGCAATCTGCAGTTCAGGACATGATTGTTTCGCCACAAAAGGCACAGAAGACACAAAATGGACGAGGCTGAGATTCTCGAACTGTGCGACCAAGTACGGCAGATCGCTTTCGACCTGCATTCGTATCTGCGACACGGGCATATGGAGAAGGTCTATGAGAACGGACTGGTGCACAGGTTGCGCAAGGCAGGCCTGAAAGTAGAACAACAATATCCCCTCAAAGTCAATGATGCAGACGGCACGTTGCTGGGTGATTACTATGCGGACCTGCTCGTCGAATCGGAATTGATCGTCGAATTGAAGGCATGCAGGGCGATAGCTGATGAGCACATCGCTCAAACGCTCGGTTATCTCCGCGCATCCCGGCATCGGCATGCGCTCTTGATCAACTTCGGAGCGCAGAAAACCCAGTTCAGGAAATTGGTTCTGTGAGTTTTGTGCTTTTTGTGGCTGTCGATATCGACCCCATCGCATGAGAGTTCCCAAGACCGAAAAGCTGTTCAAGCGATTCCTCCTGTGGCTGTTCGAGCGGATCATCCCCGATGAGACGTTCGACCCGGCCGCGATCGACCGCAAGGCGGTCCGCAGCATCCTGGTGGTCCGCCAGCACGACCAGCTGGGCGACCTGCTGCTGTCCACCCCGGCCTTCGCCGCCCTGCGCGAGGCCTTCCCCGGCGCGCGGATCGTGGCCGTGGCCCGGCACTACACCAGCGCGGTGCTGGACTACAACCCCAACATCGACCGGGTGCTGGTCTATCCCGAGAAGCTGCGGCTGGCCACGCCGGCCTGCCTGTGGCGACTGTGGCGGGGACTAAAGCTGGGCTACGACCTGTGCGTCGTGCTCGACACCGTTTCGCACTCGCTGTCCAGCGACATCCTGTGCTGGCTGTCGAACGCCAGGTACCGCCTAGGGTCCGCAGAGCTGCCGTTCCCCGGCCGCAGGAAAAACCTATTTTACAACGTGCTGGCGCCGGCGGCGGAGGGGCCGCTGCACGAGACCCGGCGCAACCTGCGCATCCTGGAATCCATCGGGGTCAAATGCGAGGAAACGGACGAGCAGGTCTTTTTGCGCGACGCGGAGCGGGAGGAGGGGCGGCAGGCGCTGTACCGGTCCCACCTCGACCCGGCCAAGACCGTCGGCATCCACCTGGGCGCGGCCAACATCGAGAACCGCTGGCCGCACGATCGCTACGCGGCGCTGGCCGACTGGCTGTCGCGCGACCTGGGCTACAAGGTGCTGGCGCTGTGGGGGCCGAGGGAGGAGGAACTCGGCGAACGGTTCCTGGGAGCGGTCAAAACCGAGACGGCCACGATCAAGGGCCTTTCCATCCGCCAGCTGGCCGCGGTGATGTCGCACCTGCGGCTGATGATCTGCAACGACACCGGCATCATGCACCTGGCGGCCGCGGCCGGCGCGCCGACCTTCGCCATCTTCGGACGCAGCGAGCCCGAGCTGTGGCGGCCGCTCAACAAGGGGTTCTACGGCGTGCGCGGACAGGACAAGACCCGCGCCAGCGCCGAGCTGGAGGTGGTCAAGACAGCCGTGCACAAGATGCTTGACCCCAAGAGTTGACAAACCAGCCATGCTTTGATACAATCATGATGTGCGGACGCGGATTCCCGCTGATCAATCGCAGGGATTCCAGCCAACCAGTTGCATCGATTTGATCTGCGAAAATCAGCGTCACAAAAAATACTCGAGAAGGCCGGGCCCGATGGATGCGATGTTTGCCAACCCCGCCAGGACCGGAAGGTAGCAACGGTACGCAGAACCTCTCCATGTTATCGGATCACCCGGTCTTCTTCCTTCCCTGCCTGCCTTTTCACTCCTTTGTCATTCCCGCGCAGGCGGGAATCCAGTTTTATCCTGGATTCTTGCTTTCGCAGGAATGACACCAGGCCAACCAAGCAGCAACCGATCGGATAGAATGTCCTACTTAGTCCTGGCACGCAAGTGGCGGCCGCAGCGGTTCGAGGACATCGTCGGCCAGTCGCACGTCACCACCACGCTGTCCAACGCCATCCGCACCGGCCGGGTGGCGCACGCCTACCTGTTCACCGGGTCGCGGGGCGTGGGCAAGACCACCACCGCCCGGATCCTGGCCAAGGCGCTCAACTGCGAGCAGGGCCCGACCGTCACGCCCTGCAACAAGTGCTCCTCCTGCCTGGAGATCACCGCCTCCAACAGCATGGACGTGCTGGAGATCGACGGCGCGTCCAACCGCGGCATCGACGAGATCCGCGACCTGCGCGAGAACGTCAAGTACACCCCCACCCAGGGGCGGCGCAAGGTCTACATCATCGACGAAGTCCACATGCTGACCAAGGAGGCCTTCAACGCCCTGCTGAAGACGCTGGAGGAGCCGCCGGCCCACGTGGTGTTCATCTTCGCCACCACGGAGTCCCACAAGGTGCCGATGACCATCCTGTCGCGCTGCCAGCGTTTCGATTTCCGGCGGATCGACACGGCGGCGATCGTGGCCCACCTGCGAACCATGCTGGAAGGCGAATCGGTGACGGCCGACGACGAGTGCCTGTACATCCTGGCCCGGAAGTCCGAGGGTTCGCTGCGGGACGCCATCAGCCTGCTGGACCAGCTGATCGCCTTCGGCGGCGGCGCCCTGACCGCGGCCGACGCGCGCCAGGTGCTGGGCCTGGTGGACGAATCGGCCTACTTCCGGGCCATGGACCTGGTGCGGGCGCGCGACCAGGCCGCGGCCCTGGACCTGGTGGCCGAGGCCTCCGCCGGCGGCCTCGACCTGCAGGAGTTCACCGCCGGGTGGCTGGGGCACCTGCGGATACTGCTGCTGGTCGCCGGCGGCGCGGCCGACGCCGGGTTGTCCGGCATGCCGGGCGAACTGCGGGACAGATACCTGTCGCAGGCCAAGGCCTGGGACGGCCGGGACCTGGCCCGCATCATCCGCCTGCTGATCGACGCCGAGGCCGCCATGAAGCGCAGCAGCCAGCCCCGGCTGGTGCTGGAGATTGCCTGCGTCCGCCTGTGCGCGCTGGACGCCACGGTCAGCATCGAGCAAGTGCTGGCCGCAATGGACGGCGGGACCGGCGGTGCCGGGCCGGGTTCGGAGCGCGGCGCCGGGAAGGACGCACCGGCCAAGGGGCCGGCGTCCGCCAGCCAGTCGCAGCCGCAGGCGGTTCCGGCCCCGGCGCCCGGCCAGGTCCGCGAGGGCGGGGCCGGCTATGCGGCCGCGAAGCCCGGGGACGACTTCGAGGCCCTGTGGCGGATGCTGCTGTCAGCGGTCAACCAGCGCAACATGCGGCTGTTCTCGTCGCTGTCACAGTCACGGCCGGTGGGCATCGTCGACGGCAGGCTGGTGCTGGAGATCCCCAACACGTTCGTCGGCGACCTGATCGAGCACCGCGACCATCAGGCGCTGCTGGACGAGGAGACGGCCCGGCTGTGGGGAAGGCGCATCAAGGTCTCCTGCCGGATGGAGACGGCGCCGGCCGACGCGGCGCAAACGGCGGCCGCCAGGCTTACCCGGCGGGACGAGGCCGAGCGGGTCAAGAACGAGGCGCTGCAGGACCCGGCCATCAGGGGCCTGTTGGACACCGTGGACGGAGAGATCATCTGAAATCCAAAATGCAAGATGAAAAATGCAAGATGCAAGATGCAACCTCTCGACTGCATCTCGGCTTCGCTCGATGGCCACGCTCGGGGCAAAAATGCAGGATGAAAATTCGCGGAGCGGGCTGTGAGTAAAGGGCTCGGCGACATCATGAAGCAGGCCCAGCAGATGCAGGCCGGAATGGCGCGGATCCAGCAGGATCTGGCCGGCCGGCGGGTGGAGGCGACGGTGGGCGGCGGCGCGGTGCGGGTGGTCGCGGACGGGGCGCAGAACGTCGTCGAGGTCCGCATCAGCCCGGAGGCCGCGGCCTCCGGGGATGCCGAGATGCTGCAGGAGCTGGTGCTGACGGGCGTCAACGAGGCGCTGAAGAAGTCCCGCGATCTGGCCGCGCAGGAGATGGCGAAGCTCACCGGCGGGATGAGCCTGCCGGGGCTGTTCTGACCCCACCCCCGTCCCTCCCCTCGAGGGGAGGGGCAGGGGTGAGGTCGAAAGGAACGATGAACTACGGCTCCGAAATACTGGCCCGCACCGTCGACGAGCTGATGAGGCTGCCGGGCATCGGCCGCAAGACCGCGCAGCGGCTGGCGTTCCACCTGCTCAAGGCGCCGAAGGAGGAGGCCCGGGCTCTGGCCGACGCCATCATCGACCTCAAGGACAAGGTCCGGTTCTGTTCGCGCTGCTTCAACGCCAGCGAGAACGAGCTGTGCTCGGTCTGCGCCAATCCCGGCCGCGACCCGTCGCTGCTGTGCATCGTCGAAGAGACCAATGACCTGCTGGCGATCGAGCGTACCGCCGAGTTCAAGGGGCTGTACCACGTGCTGCAGGGGCACCTGTCGCCGCTGGACGGCATCGGCCCGGACGACCTGCGGATCCAGGAGCTGATGCTGCGGCTGGAGCAGACCGATGTCCGGGAGATGATCGTGGCCACCAACCCCAACGCCGAGGGCGAGGCCACGGCGCTCTACCTGATGAAGCTGGTCAAGCCGCTGGGGATCAGGGTCACCCGGATCGCCCGCGGCCTGCCGGTGGGCAGCGACCTGGAGTTCTCGGACGAGGTGACGCTGTCCCGGGCCCTGGCCGGGCGGCAGGAGATGTGATCCCAGGCACGGTCGTGTGGCGAGGGCGACGGCGGTCGCCCTTTTTCTGTTCCCATTATCCTTGACCGGCGCGCTGGTTATCCTGTATAATTACAATTCCATGCTCCGTTTCGCTTTGATCATGGCCCTGCTGGCCGGCGCCGGGCCGGCGGGGGCCGCGTTCGAGGAGGCCGCGACCGACGCCCGCTGCTTTGGGATGGGAGGGGCCGGCGTCGCGCTGGCCGACCATCCCCAGGCCGGCTGGCACAACCCGGCCCTGCCGGCATGGTGCGCCCTGCAGGGCGCAGCCGCCGGCGCGGCGCTGCCCTTCGGGATCGGCGACCTGGCCGCGACCGCGGCGGCGGCCAGCTGCCAGCGCGGCGATTGGGGCGTCGGCGCGTTACTGGTCACGGCCGGCAATGCGCTGTACCGAGAATCGACCGCCGGTTTGTCCGTCAGCCGGTTGTGCTACGGCCGGATCGCGGCCGGTATCGCGGTCAACGGCCACCACCTCGGCATCGAACGTTTCGGTTCGGCCGCGACGGCTGGCCTGGACGCAGGTTTGGCCGGGTCGCCCATCGACAACCTGACCCTGGCCGTAGCGGCGCGGAACATCAACCGCCCGGCGATCGGCGCCGGCGGGGAGGAGATCGCCCAGATCCTGTCGTGGGGCGCGGCCTTCGCGCCGGCAGCGCCGTTGACGCTGTCGGTGCAGGTGCAGTCGCAAAAGGGCTGGCCCGCCCAGATCCGGATCGGTCAGGAATACCGCTGGCGGGGCATCCTGGCCCTGCGGGCCGGGTTCTGCGACCGCCCCGACCAGGCAAGCATCGGGGCCGGGCTGGCCTGGGGCCGATGGCGGATCGACTACGCCGCCCGGACGCATCCGGTGCTCGACCTTTCGCACTGCCTGTCCCTCCAGTGCCGGACAGGCCGCTCGTCGCGCGTTGCCGGCGCCGTCCCTGAAATCGGCGTCCGCACCGACCCCCGGACGCTGGCGAGGTTGGACCTCAACACGGCCGGTCGGGCGGACCTGCTGTTGCTGCCCGGGATCGGGGGGGCGACGGCGGACCGCATTGCCGCCCTGCGCGACAGCCTGGGCGGCCTGGGCAGCCTCAACGACCTGCTGGCCGTTCCCGGGATCACCCAGCGCGATCTGGAGCGGATCGCGCCCTACACCGTGCAGGAACTCCGGCCGGCCGTCTCGGCTCCGCGCGTGGTGGACATCAACACGGCCACCGCCGAGGAATTGTGCACGCTGCCGGGGATCGGCCCCGGCACCGCCCGCGGCATCATCGACCACCGGACGCAGCACGGGCCGTTCCGCTCGGTCGACGCTCTGGCCGATGTTCCGGGCATCGGCCGGGCCAGGCTGGAGCGGATCAGGGAACTGGTCACCGCCGGACAGTGAACGGCTGGATCCGCGCCTGTTTGACGGCAACCCTGCTGGCTGCGGCCGGCAGGGCGCAGGAGCTGCCCGATATCGACGACGAGGAGGCTTCGGAGGCGCTGGCCCAGTCGCTGGAGCATTTCCAAAGCCGGCCGGTGAATCTCAACCGCGCCACGCCCGACGAGATCGCCGCCATCCCGCTGCTGTACCCGCTGGAGGCCCTGGCTCTGGCCCGCTACCTGAGGCGGCATCCCGGACTGGCCGACCCGGCGCGGCTGGTGCGCGATTCCGTGCTCAGTGAGGAGACGCTGGACGCTATCATGCCGTACATCTGCCTGTCGGCGCCAGACGGGCGGGCCCTGCCGGCGGCCGGGTTGCGCTCGGCGGCGCAGCGGCGATGGCCCGACAGCGGCGGCGGCGATCCCTATCAAGGCTCGCCGGTTGCCCACCGGCTGAAGCTTTCGGCGCGCCACGGACCGTTCGAGGCTGCGGCCCTGTCGCAGAAGGATGCGGGCGAGCGCAGCCACCACGACTTCCTGTCGGCCGCCGTGTCGTTCTCGTCCCGGTCCGGCGCCCTGCGCGCCGTGGCCGGCGACTACCAGCTCTGCTTCGGCCAGGGCCTGGTCTTCGGCGGCGCCGGCCCGAAGTTCCTCAGCGCGCTTTCCGGCGGCCCGTCGGGAGGCGGATCTCTGGCGCTGCGGCCCAACTCCTCGCTCGACGAATGGAGCTTGCTGCGGGGAGGGGCGATCCAAGCCGGCGTCGGTGACGGATGGACGCTGGCGGCTTTCGCCTCCCGCAAGCGGCGGGACGGCAGCCTCGACTCAACGGGCCTGGTGCGGTCGATGGAAAACAGCGGCTATCACCGCACCAACGCCGAGCTGCGGCGGCGGGCCGCTGTTGCCGAGCGGCTGGGCGGCGTGCGCATCGAGCGCCAGGCGCACCCCAGACTGCGGATCGGGCTGTACGGGTACGGCGCCTGGTATCAGCCCGGGCTTTCGCCGGGAAGGCGCGTCATGCCAGGCGGCGGCGTTGACGGCGCGCTCGATTTCGCCGAGGGCCAGTTCTTCTGGGAGGCGGCCGCGCCGTTGCGAAGCAGGCCGGCACTGGTCGCTGGTGTGCGGTTCGGGCCCGGCGCCCTGCGGACGTTCCTGACGGCGCGCCACTACGGTCCGGGCTATGCCGCCCCGCGCTCCAACGCTCCCGGCAGGGCGTCGCAGGACGAGCGCGGGATCACCATCGGGTCCAGCCTGCGGGCGCCGCATGCGTCACAGCTGTCGGCCGTATTCGACCTCGACCAGCCGGTGTCGCCGGCAGGCGCGCTGGCGCGGGGCCACGGCGGCTACTTGATGGAGACGGTCGTGGTCAACCGGTCGATACCCGGTGTGCGCCTGGAGTGGCGCTGGAGGTCGCGGCGGCAGGAGGATGTCACCGGCGACACCCTGTTCCGTTTCGCGCGGGCGAGCCGCAATGCCAGCCGGATCGGCCTGCGCTGGGAGGCCGGCCGGCGGCTGTCGCTGGCGGCGTCGTTCGAAACCTGCCGCTGGCGGCGCGAGGACCGGGCCGGCTCGTCACGGGGTGACCTGCTGGCGGCCAGGGTGACGGCGGTACCCCGCCGCGGCTGGAAGGTCACCGCCAGCACGGCATTGTTCGCGACGGACAGCTACGACGCCCGCCTGTACGGCGTCGAACCGGAGCTGCCCGGCGCCGGGTCGTTCCATCCGCTGTACGGCCAGGGCCGGCGCGACGCGGTGATGTTCTCATACCAGATCCGTTCGCTATTGTCACTGCAGGCCAAGGTCGCCCGACAGCAGCGGCGGTACCAGGGCGCGGACCGGCGCCAGACCGAGGCCGGACTGGCGCTGCAGGCATCTCTCTGACGACCACAATCGCGAAGGCACGACATGATCACAGTTCTGGCGACCGTCTTCCTCCTTGGCGTGATGATCCTGGTGCACGAGCTGGGCCATTTCTGGGCGGCCCGGCGGGCCGGGATCAGGGTGCTCAAGTTCTCGTTCGGATTCCCCCCGAAGCTCTTCGGCTTCCGGCGCGGCGACACCGAGTACGCTGTCCAGGCGATCCCGGTGGGCGGGTATGTCGAGATGGCCGGGGAGACATCGTTCGACAAGGCCGCCGACCCCAAGCCCGGGGACTTCATGGCCTGCCCCTGGTGGGGCCGGGTGCTGGTGTCGCTGGCCGGCCCGGCCGCCAACCTGGCCACCGCCGTGCTGATCTTCTTCCTGGTCGGCATGATCGGGATCAAGGCGCCCGACTACGGGCCCGTGGTGGGAACGGTCGCCGCCGGCGGCGCGGCCGAGCAGGCCGGTGTGGCGCCGGGCGACCGGATCGTATCGATCGGCGGATTCCCGGTCGAAAGCTGGCACGGCGCCGACCTCGCTTGGGGACGAGCCGAGCAGGGGACCAGCGACCGGATCGCACTGGCGCTGGAACGCGGCGGCAGGGTCGACACGGTCAGGGCGATGCGCGGCAGCCGGAGCGAGTGGCTCGGCGGGATGACCCCGCTGGTGCCGGCGCGGCTGGGCGACATCGCGCCGGGCTATCCGGCATACCAGGCCGGGCTGATGAAAGGGGACCTGGTGCTCTCGGTGGACGGGCAGCCGGTGCGGACCTGGGATGAGATGCGCGCCCGGATCGTGACCAGGATCGATCAGGAAGTCGCCCTCATCGTCCTGCGCGGCGCCGACACCCTGGTGGTGGCCCTGCGTCCGGTCGAGCAGCAGACCGGCCAGGGCCGGGCGGGCATCATCGGGATCACCGCCCCTGAGCACGGCAGCTATGTCCTGCGGCTGGGGCCGGCCCGGGCGCTGGCCAACGGCGCGCTGTCAGCAGGCGCCCTGGCGGTCCGGATCTACCAGACGCTGTTCCGTCTGATCACCAAGCCGTCGACGGCCAAGCAGCTGGGCAGCATCCTGATGATCGGCCAGATGGCCGGCGAGTCGGCGCGCCGGGGGGCCTCGGACCTGTTCCTGCTGATGGCCTCGCTGTCGGTGATGCTGTTCGTTATGAACCTGCTGCCGCTGCCGGTGCTGGACGGCGGCGGCATCTTCTTCGCGCTGCTGGAAGGCGTCCGCGGGCGGGCGCTCCCCGCCAGGGCCCAGTCCGCGATCCATACGTTCGGGGTGGCGCTGCTGATCACCGTGATGGCGCTGGCCGTGGCCAACGACGGCCTGCGGATGCTGACCCGGCGGGCTGCGCTCAAGACCAGCCAGCCGCCAGCCGGCCAGCAGAGATGACGGGGATCGCGGAGCTCTCGAACAACAACCAGAAGGGCACCCGACGATGCAGATCAAGGGCACCTCGCTGATAGCCACCAGGAAATTCGTGCTGCAGCAGTTCGGTCAGGGAGGCCTGGACAGCTTCACGGCAGCGCTGCCGCCCGAATCCCGGCGGCTGTTCACCGATGGCGTGCTGGCGAACGGCTGGTACCCGGCCGGGCCCGGCCTGATCGAGCCCAGCCGGACGCTGTGCAGCCTGTTCTACGGCGGCGAGGAACGGGGGGCGTGGGAGGCTGGCATCTTCAGCGCCGACGACGGCCTGCGGGGCATCTATCGCTTCTTCGCCCGGATAGCCACCGTCGAGAAGCTGCTGCAGAAGACCGCCGGCATCTTCCACGCCTACTACCAGCCGGGCCGGATGGAAGTGGCCGAGAGCGGCGCCCGCCGCATCGTGCTGGCGATGCGGGACGCCGACGAGCGCGACCGTCTGCTGGAGGTGAGGATCTGCGGCTGGCTGGACGGCGCCCTGAGGGTCTGCGGCAGCGCCGGCCACCGGATCTCGGTGGGGCGCTCCCTGTCGCAGGGCGACGCGGTGACGGAGTTCATCATCGACCGCAACTGAGCCGGCGACGGTTTCCCTTGACTTCGGCGGCCGAAATCTGATACAATAGCGGCCCGGCAGCGGGATGCCGGGATTTCCCGCGGTCAGCTGGGGCAGCCGGAAACGCCACCGTAGCTCAGCTGGCAGAGCAGCGGTTTTGTAAACCGCGGGTCGGGGGTTCAAATCCCTTCGGTGGCTCCAAAACGTTAAACGTTCAACGTAGTAACGTCAAACGTATATGGTGAGGTTCCCGAGCGGTCAAAGGGAACAGACTGTAAATCTGTCGGCTCCGCCTTCGGAGGTTCGAATCCTCCCCTCACCACCACTGCTTTCTGGAAATCCTAAATTCAAAATTCTAGATCCTAAACCGCGTTTAGAATTTCGGATTTGGGATTTCGCATTTATCGCGTGCGGGTGTAGCACAACGGCTAGTGCTCCTGCCTTCCAAGCAGGATACGACGGTTCGATTCCGTTCACCCGCTCCACGTTTCGCACCCGGAGTGCCGGCCGGCCCGACGCACCCACCCGGAGGACAGTATCGAGATGATGATCATCGAAGCGCCGGTCAGCCGGGCGCGCCTGGTGGAACTGGCACACGGCCGGTTCGGCAACATGGTCAAGGCCGTGGTTGACGTCGAACGAAACGTGATGGCGGTCGACGGCGAACTGCATTCCGACGAAGAGGCGCTGCTGCTGGAGAACGGGTCGCGCCAGCAGGACCTGTGGGGGATCAACCTGTATCCGGAGCTGGGCGGCCCGGAATGGATCGAGTACGACTCGATGATCAATCTCCGGCCGTCACAGGGCAACCGCAGCCGGGCCGTGGACGACGCGGCGCTGCGGGAACGGATCGCCGGGATCGTGGCCAGGCTGGCGCCGCCGTGACGGTGCAGCACCGGGAACTGGCCTCCGGACGTTGGCGCGCGATGGGCCTGATGGAACAGCTGGCAAATGTCGGCAGCGAGGTGGAGCGGGCCATCAACTGGCAGGGGCGCAACCAGGCGTATGCGCTGACGGCAGCCGAGCGCGGGCTGGAGCTGCTGTGGCTGACGATCGACGACCCCCGCAACCGCGGGCGGCTGCGGGAGCTGACCAGACTGTACGAGGTTCTGGTTGATTCCTTTTTCGGTGAAAACCAGTACCGGTCGTCCGATGAATTATGGCGGCGGTATTTTGGGGCCTACACCTGGGCGGTCCGGGCGAAGAACTGAGCGCCAGATCGCTTGCGCATAGGACCGGCGGCTCGATTCCGTTCACCCGCTCCAGTAAAACCGAAAAGGCAGGACCTCGAATCCGAGTGACTGCCTTATGTTATTGACGGGATAAAAGTCGAGTGTTATGATGCGGCAATCGCACATGCAAACAGAAGCAAGACGATATGAGGTAGATATGACGCAAAACGTTCATGGTGAATGTTACGACCAGAGGTTGACGCATCTGCCGATTAACCGCAAGGGCCTTCTAACGATTGTTATTGGAGTGACGCTCATGGCCACGAACTGTATCGCCGCTCAAACTGACGATCCATTCCTCTGGCTCGAAGACATCCATGGCAAACCGTCCATGGACTGGGTCAAACAGCACAATGCACAAACCGTTGGTCTGCTGACAGCGCAGACGGACTATCAGTCGACCTACGATATCTTTCTCGCGGCGATGAATTCAAAGGACAACATCGTATATCCCCGTATTTTTGGAGAATACATCTACAATTACTGGATGGACGAGAACTATCCAAAGGGATTATGGCGACGGACGGCAAAGCAAGGTTATATTGACGGCGCGCCACAATGGGAGAACCTGATCGACATCGGCAAGCTGTCGCAGGAAGAGGGGGAGAACTGGGATTTTACCAGCGTCGAAGGCGTGTTCCCAGATTACTCCCGGTTCCTGGTTTCGCTGTCACGTGGCGGCGGCGATGCCAAAGTCATCCGCGAATATAACCCAGCAAGCAAGGCATTCGTGAAGGATGGTTTTTCACTCCCGGAAGGGAAGGGGTTTGCCTGTTACCTTGACCTGAACACCCTGTTGGTCGCGTACAACTTCGGTGAGGGCACGATGACAACATCCGGTTATCCCCGGCAGGCGCGCCTTTGGAAGCGGGGCACGGAAGTCAAGGACGCGCCCGTGATCCACCAGGCCGATGCGAGCGATGTAATGGTCTGGCCGCGCGTCATCAACACGGTCGATCGGCAGTACGTATTCATTATTCAACGACGCACCTTTTTCACCCAGACAGCATACGCCTATGAGGGCGGGAAGCTCATCAAGCTAGCAATACCCGAGGATGCCGCGATCCAAGATGCCCTGCATGGCAAGCTGATAATCAAGCTTCAGTCTGATTGGCAAACCGGTAACAGCACATTCCGCCAAGGGTCTATTGTCGGTATTGATTATACATCCTTGCTCGGCGGGAAAGGCCAGCCCGAGCTGATTGTCGAACCGGATGCGAGGTCTTCGGTGGCTGAGGTCGCTGCGACGCGCGATGGGCTGATCGTGAATATGCTAAAGGACGTCAAGAGCAAGCTCTTCGTCTTTGCGTATAACAGGAAGCGTTGGTCAAGGACGCAAGTCCCGATCCCGGAATTCGGGACAGTACGTCTACGGACGTGCAGTATCGTCAACAACGATTACTTTTTCTATTACTCCGATTTCATCACGCCAACCTCGTTGTACTTTGCCAATGCATCCCAGGATGGGATCCGGTTGCTACAGTCAGCACCGTCGCTGTTCGACGGGAACAGGTATCGAACATGGCAATACCAGGCACGTTCGAAGGACGGCACTTTGGTGCCTTACTTTGTTGTCGGCGCGAAGGAGATGAAACTCGACGGTAACAATCCTACAATGCTTACTGCGTATGGAGGATTCGGCGGATCGATGACGCCCTATTATCTGAGCACATACGGGCCAACGTGGCTGGACCGGGGCTGCGTCTTCGTGCTGGGCAATATCAGGGGTGGGGGTGAATTCGGACCAGCGTGGCACCAAGCCGGTATTAAAGAGAAGCACCAGAATGTGAACGATGACTTTATCGCCATTTCCGAGGACCTGATCGCAAGGAAGATAACCTCGCCACGTCATCTCGGCATCGTCGGCGGCAGTGGTGGCGCGCTGTTGGTCGGCGCAGCATTCACGCAGCGGCCGGAGCTCTTCCACGCCGCCGTATGCATGGTGCCATTGCTCGACATGCAACGGTACAATAAACTTGGCGCGGGTGCCAGTTGGGTGGGCGAGTATGGGGACCCCGATAATCCCGAGGAATGGACGTATATTTCCAAGTACTCGCCTTATCATAATCTGAATATGGACGCGAAGTACCCGGCGGTTCTGTTCATGACATCAACAAACGATGACCGGGTTCATCCGGCCCATGCCCGCAAGATGGCCGCGAAAATGGAAGCGATGGGGTACAATGCATCGTTCTATGAGACGACGGAAGGCGGACATTCCGGCACCACTAGCAATGATCGGATTGCAGCATATCAGTCCCTAATCCAAACATTCATGCTGATGAATCTGAAATGAACCGGCCTTGGATGTTAACCATGTCGCCTTGGCCGAACAAACTACTCGTTTTGTATAGAATTGTCTGACTTGCGGGCATACAGTATATAGAGTGCTACGGCTAGACCGGTTCTATCGTTGCGCACCTGCCCGCTCCACGTCATCTGGAACATGGCCCTTCGTCCCCGCTCGGGAGGAGGGGCCGGTCCTTGATCCGGGCGGGCAGACCAGTGCCCGGGTCGATTTTTTTCTCCAAATTGTAGTTGACATTTCGGGAATATTTGATATAATTACCTTTCTTTGCTCCACCTCGCCCGGAAAAGGGTTTTTCCGGGAGGCGGGGTGTTGCGTCTTTTTTCCGGCAGGACCCCGGGCCCACCTAGCTCAGTCGGTAGAGCACGTCCTTGGTAAGGACGAGGCCAGCGGTTCAATCCCGCTCGTAGGCTCCATAAATATAAAAACGGAGGTTCTCTATGGCTAAGAAAAAGTTTGAGAGGACAAAACCCCACGTGAACATCGGAACGATCGGACATATCGATCACGGGAAGACGACCCTGACGTCTGCCATCACGAGGTGTCTTGCCAACAAGGGGTTCGCGGAATGGATCCCCTTTGACCAGATCGATAAGGCCCCGGAAGAGAAAGAGAGGGGCATCACGATCGCAACGGCGCACGTGGAGTATGAAACCGATAACCGTCACTACGCCCACGTGGACTGCCCTGGACATGCTGACTACGTAAAGAACATGATTACAGGTGCAGCACAGATGGACGGAGCTATACTTGTAGTATCAGCAGCAGACGGCCCCATGCCACAGACAAGAGAGCACATCCTTCTTGCACGTCAGGTAGGTGTTCCATACATAGTAGTATATCTAAACAAGACAGACATGGTAGATGATCCCGAACTAATAGAACTTGTTGAAATGGAAGTACGTGAACTTCTTTCTTCATACGAGTTCCCAGGAGATGACATCCCCATCATTAAAGGCTCAGCTCTTAAAGCTCTTGAATGCGGCTGCGGCAAGTCAGAATGTCCTGCATGCGGCTCAATCATAGAACTAATGAATGCAGTAGACAGCTACTTCCCTGATCCTGTCCGTGATATCGACAAACCATTCTTAATGCCTATTGAAGACATCTTCTCCATAACAGGAAGAGGAACAGTAGTAACAGGAAGAATTGAAAGGGGAGTATTGAAACTAAACGGTGATGTAGAGATATTAGGTATGGGAAGGAAACCACAAAAGACTGCAGCTACTGGAATAGAGATGTTCAACAAATCTATGAAAGAGTGTCAGGCAGGAGATAATGTTGGTATTTTGTTAAGAGGTTTGAAGAGAACAGATGTAGAGAGAGGTCAAACACTTTCTGCACCAGGTTCAGTAGAAACACACACCGAGTTTAAAGCAGAGGTATATATCTTAAGTAAGGAGGAAGGTGGAAGACACACTCCGTTTATAACTGGATATAAGCCACAGTTCTATGTAAGAACGGCTGATGTAACAGGAGAGGTAACACTCTCAGAAGGAGTAGAGATGGTAGCTCCTGGAGATAATACAGAATTTACTGTAAAGCTAGTAGCTCCAGTGGTAATAGAAAAAGGGCAAGGATTTGCAATTAGAGAGGGTGGTTCAACAGTAGGTAAGGGAATAGTTACCGAGATTCTTAAGTAAGAATACATAGGGAGGTAGGGTAAAACTACCTCCCTGTATATTAAGTTTAATTTAGCTCTTTAAGATAGA
>DDXR01000069.1 GCA_002347565.1 bacterium UBP2_UBA2255
TCACTACGGAAGTATTACAAAACGGTCACGGTGCTTGGGTACGACAATGCCCGCGATAAAATGTACGGGGAGATCGACATCACGGCAGACAGCCTGACCTGCGTCTATTCCGGCTGGACGATCCATGGCGGGCCGACGGCCGCGCCCCGCACCTGGACGAACAACAACGATATCAACTGCGAGCATACCTGGCCGCAGAGCCTTCTCGATTCGTCGAAGTCGGAATCGGACATGCACCATCTGTTTCCAACAGAGATGCTTGTCAATTCTGATAGGGGCAATTATCCCTTCGGCGATATCCCCGACGTCCAGACCACCTACTGGTATTACAATAACAATCGAACGACATCGATTCCCGGGTCCAATATCGATTGGTATGCCGAGTACCTCTCCAACACGAAATTCGAACCCCGCGAGGTCCAGAAGGGCAACACCGCACGCGCCATGTACTACGTGTTGACCATGTACCAATTGGGTGATACGACAGCCACCTGGTGGACCGGACAACGGGATAATCTCTATTTATGGCATTCACTCGACCCTGCCGACACGCGGGAAATCTCCAGGACGAGGGCGATCGCCGCTTACCAGCAGAACAAGGTCAATCCCTTCGTGCTGGACAGCACGCTGATCCGCCGGGCATACTTCCCGACCATGGGCGTCGCGGGCTCCCCCGCCGTGGGTACAGCGCCGGCCGCGCTGGCGCAGAACTCGCCCAATCCTTTCGCCGGCGCCACCCGCATCAGGTACACGCTGACCCGGCCGGCGGCCGTCCAGATCGGCATTTACACCGTGCTCGGTCAGCCGGTCCTCGCCACCCGGCCGATGTCAGAAGCCGCGGGGCCGCACACCCTTGTCTGGGACGCGCGCGCGGTGCCGCAGGGCGTCTATTTCTACCGGCTGACGGTCGACGGCGCGGTCGTCGCTACCAGGCGGATGACCCTGGTCAGGTAGCGATCCCCGGGAGAGCGGAAAAAGCGGTGCCCTGGCACCGCTTTTTCGTTCTCCTAGAACACCAGCTTCATCACCCGCTCGTCGTCGTCCCACTCGCCCGTCTCCACGAAGCCCAGCTTCCGGTAGAAAGCCGACGGGTCGCCCTCGCCCGGCACGTAGCTGAGCGTCAGCTCTGAGGCGCAGTACTGCCGCTTGACGTGCTCGATCACCAGACCCATCGCCCGCCGGCCGTAGCCCTTCCCCTGGTGGTTGCGGTCGATCATCAGGCGCCACAGGGTGTACTTGGCGTACTCCGGCTCCAGGGCCAACATCACGAACCCGACCGGCGTCTCGCCGGCGTAGATGGCGCGGAACCAGGCCTGCTCGGAGAAATGGGCCTCGGCGATCGACACGGCGTTGGCCGCGACGAACTTGCGCTGGCCCTCGGCCACCTCCAACCGCAGGATGCTGCGGTAGGTCTCCTTGGTGATCTCGCGCAGGGTCACCGTCGTTTCGTTCTTGGTCGTCATCGCATATTCCTCTCGTTGCCTGGCCGAGCGAGCTTCGCGATCTTCGCTGTCCGCATATCACTGACGATGCGCCGCGGATTGCATATCGATCGCTTTTTCGGTTCACCCGTTCCGCATGCGTCAGCAGGATTTCTCGGCGTTGAACTTGTCAGATGACCCATGATTATACCATCTTTCTCCGGCCGGAGCCGGGAATTCCATCGCGTCACCCACGGCCGTGATGCGATACGTCCACGGCTTCTTCGCTTCAGAACGCATCGTTCACCCGTTGCGTTTGAGTTTCCCCGTCCGCTTGGCGTAGATCTCGGCCTGGTTGAAGGCGATCAGCCCCAGCGGGATCAGCAGCACGCCGATGGCCAAGAGCAGCAGCACCGTGGGCCACAGCTCGGTCAGCGACTTGCCCTCCAGCAGCGCGCCCCGCAGCGCCCGCAACGAGTAGGTGGCCGGCGAGAACGCCGACAGCGGCTGCAGCCACTTGGGCAGCACCGACACGTCGTAGTACACGCCCGACACCAGCAGGATCACCGCCTCCATGATGTGCGTGGCCTGGGCGCCCTTCTCGGTGGACATCAGGGGCAGGATGGCCGCCACCAGCCCCAGCCCGATGAAGGACAGCCCCGACACCACCAACACCACCAAGGCCGCGCCCAGGTTGGCTTGTTTGAGCGACAAACCCAGGAACAGGGCCACGAAGAACAGGATCAGCACCGTGCGGATCAGCCCGTAGACGATGGCGAACAGGCACGAGCCGAAAAGCTGGGTGAAGCGGTGGATCGGCGCCATGAAGGTGTACTCGATGGTGCCCTCCCAGCGCTCCCAGGCCACCGACTCCGAGATCTCGTGGAACAGCACCGACAGGAAGCCCCACACCAGCGCGCCGATGGTCAGGTACATCACGAACTGCTTGCCCTGCGTCACGCCGATGAACCCGATGGTCAGGGCGTTGACGATGTTGTAGGTCATGAACACGATCTCCCAGCCCAGGTAGCGCCTGACCAGCGACAGGTTGCGCTCCAGGAAGCCGAGGGTCGAGACGATCTCGGTCTTTACTCTCATGGTCCTTCTCCAGTTCCTTCGGTCGTGCGCTCGCGCAGCGTCCGTCGCAGCGCGTGGCGCGACCAGAGCTGATGCGCGACCCGGCCGGCATCGCTTGCCACTCCCTGCCTGCGGAAATACTCGCAGATAACGCAGACATCCCGTTCGAACAGCGCCTCGGCGGCGCTGCTGGCGGCGATCAGCACCGCCTGCGGGAAATCGATGATGACGGGCCGGCCGTCGTGGTACAGGATGTTGTACGGCGACAGGTCGCCGTGCACGATCCCGCACTCCAAGAACAATCCCAGATTGCGCAGCACCGCCGCGAAGCATCCCCGGGCATCGGGCAGCCACTGCCTGAGGTCGGACAGCCGCGATGCGCCGGACTCCGCCGTCCCGAAGTACTCCATCACGATCGACCGGCACCCGTGCGCGACCACCCTCGGCACGTCGGCGCCCGCCGCCGCCAGGATGCCGAGGGTCTCCGCCTCGCGCTGGCACCACAGACCATCCTCCAGCGCCTTGCCGTACCCGGACCGGTTCGCCATGGCCCGGGCCGCACGGGTATGCAACGGCATCATCGCCATGTGATAGTCGGCCCGGTTCTTGAACGACCGGTCGTTCCGCTCTTTGAATACCTTGACGGCCAGCAGGCCGTCGCCCTTGGCGGCAAGGTGCACCCTGGCCTCCTTGCCGCTGGAGATCACCCCCAGCCAGTCATCGATTGTTCCCTGTTCGATATAGGTCGCCAGTTCCTCTGGCAGATACTCCATTGTTGCCTTTCCTGCACCAGGCCGCCCCTGCCGTGTTTCGGCACGGTCCGGGAAGGTGATGGCGCGAATGATGTTCATGCTTGGTCCGGGCCCTGGCGCTCAGCGCCGGGCCGCTGTCACGCTGTGGTTTCACCGATGCGTTCCGTTGCTTCATTGGCCATCTCCTTTCTGCGGGGGGACCCCGCGGTCACGTGAAGGGGAGAACCCTGCCGGGGGCCGGGGCGGTCTCAGTCCCGGCCCTCGGCGTCCTGCTCCGACTCCTCCCACTCCTTGCCGGTGCTCCGCATGAACACGGCCTCCAGGTCGTTGACCCCGAACCGGTCCTTGAGCCGCTCCGCCTTGTCCACGGCGATGAAGCCTCCGCCGTTGATGATGGCGATGCGGTCGCACAGCGTCTCGGCCTCGGCCATGTCGTGGGTGGTCAGCAGCACCGTGATGTCGGTCTGCCGCTTCAGCCCGAAGATGAAGTCCTGGACCTCCTTCTTGGAGCGCGGGTCCAGCCCGGTGGTGGGCTCGTCCAGCAGCAGCAGGATCGGCGACGTGAACAGCGACCGCGCGATGGCCACCTTCTGCTGCATGCCCCGCGACAGCTCCTCCAGCGGCTCGTCGAAGCGCTTCTTGGGGAAGCCCATCGAGTCCAGGATGGCCAGCGTCTTCTCGCGGGCCTGCTTTTTGGGCACGCCATACAGCCGCGCCGCGTATCTGAGGTTCTCCCAGGCGGACAGCTTCTTGAAGAAGGCCGCGTCCACGCTCACCCGGTTGATCATCCGCCGCACCGCCATCGGCGAGCGCACCACGTCGTGGGTGAACACCGTGGCCGACCCGGTGTCGGGGATCAGCAGGGTCGACAGGATTCGCACCAGCGTGCTCTTGCCCGAGCCATTGGGGCCGATGATGCCGAAAGTCTCGCCCTTGGGGACCGTGAAATCGATCTCCCTGAGGGCGATCACCTTCTTCTGCTTGAAATGCTTGTTAATGTTCCGGCAATGTATCGCGTTCATCGGTGCATTCATCATTTGTACATGAGTGATACTGACCGTATATTATATCATCTCACGTTTCACGTTTTCCGTTTCACGGGGACGGCATCGCCGTCCCGTTGCCGTTCTCCTGTAGCTTTTCCCGCTCCCGCAGGGTGACGTAGTAGCCGTTCCGCGCCATCAGCTCGGCGTGGGAGCCCAGCTCCTCGATCCGCCCGTCCTTCAGCACCACGATCAGGCCGGCCCGCTCGATGGTGGAGGTGCGGTGCGACACGATGAAGCAGGTGACGCCGGGCAGCTTTTCCTCCAGCTCCTTCCAGACCAGGGCTTCCGTGGTCGCGTCCAGCGCCGAGGTGATGTCGTCCAGGATCAGGATCCTGGGATGGCCGGCGGCGATCCGCTCCACGATGGCCCTGGCCAGCGAGGCCCGCTGTTTCTGTCCGCCCGACAGCGACAGGCCCCGCTGGCCGACCAGGGTGTCGAATCCCTTGGCGAAGCCCCCGACCTCCTTGTCCAGCTGGGAGATCCGGCTGGCGGCCAGCGCCCGGTCGCCGTCCACGTCGTCGCGGTGGAAGATCACGTTGTTGAGGATGGTCTCCGAGAACAGCAGCGCCTCCTGCGGCGCGTAGCCGAACAGGCCGCGCAGGTCCCGCAGGCCGTATTGCCGGATGTCCGTGCCGTCAATGGTGATCCGCCCCGCGGTCGGATCGTGGAAACGCAGCAGCAGGTTGACCAGGGTGCTCTTGCCGCAGCCCACCTCGCCCATCACCGCCACCTTCTGGCCGGCGGCCGCGGCGAAGTCGATCCCCGCCAGCACCGGCTGCGTGCCGCCGGCGTAGGCATACGAGACGTTCTCGAAGGCGATGGCCCGTTCGAAGCGGGCGGGCGCCGGGTCAACCGGGTCATCCACCTCCGGCGGGACGGCCAGCAGCTCCTGCACCCGGGAGTAGGACACCGCCGCCCGCTTGCCGGACATGAAGAAGTTGCCCATGTTCCAGAACGGCTCCACCAGCATCTGCGAGTAGGTGGTGAAGGCCACGAAGCTGCCGAGCGAAAGGTCGCCCTTGATTGTCAGGTAGCCGCCGGCCAGCAGCACCACCATCACGCCGACCTGGTTGATGAAGATGTCGGAATTGTTGAAGAATCCCTCGGCCTTGATGCTCCTGACCTCCGCCCTGATGCGGTCGGCCATCACCGCGGAGAAACCCTGCTTCTGGTGTCCGATCCGGTTGTAGACCTTGAGCACCCTGATCCCCGAGAAGCAGGCCTCGAGGTAGTCGTTGACCGCGGAGATCGCCTTCTGCAGCTTGTGGTACCGCTTCTCGAACCCCCGCTCGCCGGCGAAGAACACGGCCAGGATGAACGGCACCGGCACCAGCGTCAGCAGCGCCAGCGTCGCGTTCATCCGGGCCATCACGGCCATCACGAAGCAGAACAGCACGAAACCCTGCACCGCCCGGAACACTCCCGAGCAGGTGTACCACGACAGCTTCTCGGCCACGTCGTCGGTCATCCGGGTGATCAGGTCGCCGGTGCGCTGCCCGGTGAAGAACGACGGCCCCAGCCGGATGATGTGGCCAAAGATCCGCTCGCGCAGCTCGATCTCGATCAGCAGGTTGGTCCAGCCCCGGGTGGACATCAGCGCCCAGTTGGTGACCGCCGCCCCCACGCCCAGCGCCAGCAGGAACAGCACGTTGCGGTGCAGATCCGAGGCCGGCGCGCCGCTGCGCAGGCCGTCCACCACCAGCTTGAAGAACACCGGGTAGCTGATGGCTAGCGCGGTGTAGAGCGCGGTCATCAGGACCAGCGCCAGCATCCGCGGCTGGTGCCGGCCCCAGTACTCCCGCACCCAGCCGAAGATCAGCCGCAGGCTGCCCGAGTCATTTTTCATTATCTCATTCGACATCGTCATTCCGCCGTCAGGTGAATTGGATCCGGTACAGCTTGGCGTAGTAGCCGTTCTTCTCCATCAACTCCTCGTGCGTGCCCGATTCCGCGATCCGGCCCTTGTGGACCACCAGGATGCGGTCGGCGTCCAGGATGGTCGACAGCCGGTGGGCGATGATGATCGCCGTGCGGCCCTTCAGCAGCCGCCTGATTCCGGCCTGGATCAGCCGCTCGGAACGGGGATCGACCGACGAGGTGGCCTCGTCCAGGATCAGGATCTGGGGATCGAAGGCCAGAGCGCGGGCGAAGGACATCAGCTGGCGCTCGCCCTGCGAGAGGTTGGCGCCGCGCTCGGCCAGCTCCGACTCCAGGCCCTGGGGCAGCTTGCGCAGGATCCGCTTTAGGCCCAGGATCTCCGCGGCCTTGAGCAGCCTGTCCTCCGCGATCTCCGTTCCCAGGGTCAGGTTCTCCCGCACCGTGCCCGGGAACAGGAAGACGTCCTGCAGCACCAGCCCGAACTTGCGCCGCAGGTCGGCGATGGCGATGTCCCGGATGTCGCGGCCATCGACCGTGATCGCCCCCTGCTGGGCGTCGTAGAACCGCAGCAGCAGGTTGATCACCGAGGTCTTGCCGCCGCCGGTGGCGCCCACCAGCGCCACCTTCTGTCCCTTGCCGACCCTGAAGCAGATGTCCTTCAGCACCCAGTCGCGCTCCTGCTGGCCAGCCCGCTCGCCGTAGCTGAAGAACACGTTGCGGAACTCGATCGCCTCGGCGAACGCCGGCCACGCTGCGGCGCCGGGCTTGTCGACCACCTGCGGCCGCAGGTCGAGGATCTGGAACACCCGGTCGGCCGCGGCGAAGGCCCGCTGCATCACGTTGACCTGCTCGGAGAAGGCGTAGACCGGCCCGAAGAACTGCCGCAGGTAGCCCAGGAACAGCACCAGCGAGCCGATGGTCAGCGCACCGGCCGCGACCATGCCGCCGCCGGCGAACAATATCACCGCCAGGCCGATGATCTCGAACACGCCCATCAGCGAGAAGAACCCCATCGACAGGATCTCGGACGGCAGCTGGGTCTTCAGCATCGAGGCGTTGAGCTCCCGCAGCCGCCGGTCCACGGCCGGCTCGCGCGAGAAGGCCTGCACCACCCGCACCCCCTGGACCATCTCGGTGAGGAAGCCGACGATCCCGGCGTACTTGCGCCGCACCACGGCGAACAGCGGCCGCACCTTGCGCTGGTACAGCACCGTCAGCAGCACGATCACCGGCAGGATCGCCGCCACCGCCTGGAACAGCCGCCAGCTGACAGACGCCATCACGGCCACCATGCCGATCAGGCTGACCAGCGAGCCCAGCAGCGTGAACATGGTCGAGGTGAACAGGCGGCGGATGGCCTCGGTGTCGCTCTCCACCCGGGCGATCAGCTTGCCGGTCGCGAACCTGTCGAAGTAGGCCGCGTCCAGGCCCAGCATGTGCCCGAACAGCCGCTGCTTGAGCGCGCTGACCATCCGCACGCCCAGCGATTCCAGCGCCACCTGCAGCAGGAACCCCACCCCGGCGGTGCCGGCCTGCAGCAGCACGAACGCGGCCGCGGTGAACAGCAGGCCGTGGAAATCGCGTCCCGCGATGTCGACGTCGATCGCCCGCCGCAGCAGCAGGGGCGGCAGCAGCGCCAGCCCCGACGAGGCCAGCAGCACCAGCCCCGCCGCCAGGATCCGCGCCCGGAACGGCGCGACCAGCGGCAGCAGGCGTTTCAGCATCCTGCCGTCGTAGAGCTTGCCGACCGGGAGATCCTCTATTGAATCGTCATGCCACATGGTATCGCTGCATCACATCGTGTCGGTTGGTGCCGTCCGCCCGGCGGTCGATCCGGCGGAGGGCGGGGTCGGGGATGGGCCCGGGGGCGCCGCAGGGTTGGGTTGTCGTTGCGACCGTGGATCGGCCGTTCATCGCTGGATCGGTCTCTCCCTGGGGAACAGCCCCTTCAGCGGGGAACCGTTCTCGCGGGCGATGGTCTTCAGCGCGTCGAGCATCAGTTGCTCGCCGCTGAGGATCGTACTGACGTCTATCGTCATCGCTCATCACTCCTTTCCTCCGGCAGCGGCCGGCCCCGGCTGCTGCGGGCGCCTCCCGGGCATGGAAAAACCACAGGTCGCTCGATCGCACCTGTGGCCTCGGCGTTCGCCGGGAAAAGAAAAGGGCCACAGGTTTCAGTGGACCCGTGGCCTCGCGGAACTCAGCGTATCAAGGAGTTACGAGCATTGGCCGACGGGCGCACCAGTCCCACCGTTGGTGGGATCGGTCGATCGCACGATGAGCAGGATTTTCTCCATGTCGATCAATGCCCTTTCGGCACGTTGGACGGTTGCGGTTTTCGTTGATGCGACATTGTAAACCAAAACCGGCCGCCGTGTCAAGCTTTTTTTCGCTGACGTGGCGCGCCTGGCCCGACTCGAACGGGCGGCCAACGGATTCGAAGTCCGTTGCTCTATCCAAACTGAGCTACAGGCGCGTTTCGCTGGTCCGGTGACGCGGATCGGAAACGGGTTCGGTTCGCGCGGTTGCCGGCCGCCGCGGGCGGTTGATCAGATCCGGTTCAGCGCCTGATCCAGGTCGGCGATCACGTCCTCCGGCTCCTCCAGGCCGACCGCGATGCGGACGTAGCCCGGAGTGATGCCGACTTCCTTCAACTCGGCTTCGTTGTACGCCAGGTGCGTGGTCGACGCCGGATGCGAGACCAGCGTCTCCACGCTGCCCAGGCTGACGGCCAGGGTGCACAGCTTGAGGCTGTTCTGGAAGCTTTTGCCCCCCGCGCGCCCGCCCCGGACATCGATGCCGATCACGCCGCCGAAACCGCCGCACATTTGTTTCTTTGCGATGTCGTGGCCGCAACAGCCGGACAGCCCGGGGTAGCAGACGCGCTCCACCCTGGCATGCTTCTCCAGGAACTCGGCTACGACCTGGGCGTTGCGGCTGTGACGCTCCACCCGCAGCGGCAGGGTTTGCAGGCCGCGGGCCAGCAGCCAGGCCGTGATGGGCGCGATGGTGCCGCCCAGATTCTTGAAGGCCACGGTCCTGATGCGGTCGATGTCGGCCTTGTTCGCCACCGCCACGCCGCCGATGGTGTCGCCGTGTCCGCAGATGTACTTGGTGGCCGAGTGCATCACCACGTCGGCCCCGTGCTCCATCGGCCGCTGCAGGCAGGGGGTGGCGAACGTGTTGTCGACGGCCACCTTGAGGTTGTGCCGCTTGGCGGCCTTGATGGTCTCCGCCAGGTCGACGATGTCCAGCGTGGGGTTGGCCGGCGTCTCCAGATAGACCAGCTTGGTCCTGGACGTGACGTGCCGGTCCAGCTCGGCGTGGATCGTCTCCGCCGGCAGGTAGACGATCCGGATGTCCAGCTTGGGCAGCAGGTCCTTGAACAGCCCGAAGGTCCCGCCGTAGACCGGCGCCGAGGAGATCAGCTCGTCGCCGGGCCCGCAGTACGACAGGATGACGGCCGAGATGGCCGCCATGCCCGAGGCGAACGACACGCCGTCGTCCGCGCCCTCCAGCAGCGCCATTCGCCGCTCGAACTCCTGCGAAGTGGGATTGCCCAGCCGGGTGTAGACGTAGCCCGATTCCTTGCCGGCCATCACGTCGGCGAAATGCTCGGCCGAGTCGAAGGTGAATTCGGCGGACTGGTAGATTGGCACGGACACCGGCTTGACCCGGGACAGGTCCGGCTTGCCGGCGCCGTGCACCGCGATGGTGTTGAAATGCACCTTGCCATGGCTCATGGTGGTCTGTCCGTTCGCTTGTGTTTATCTGGCGGTGCCGCGTCCGAGGGGTGATTGTACCACAGCCGGCCGGGAAAGACAACGGCAAAGACGGCGGCGGAGTGCAGGCCAGCGGGCGGTGGAGACGCCCCCACCGCCCGCTCGGCACCGGCCCCCAGCAGCCGCTCCGATCAGAACTTCACCATCGCGCCGGCCGTGAAGGAATCGTACTTCCCGAAATTGTAATCGGCGTTGATGTTGACGATCAGGACCTTGACGTTGAGCCCGGCCGTGACCCGGGTGGTGTTCTCGCCGTCGAGGGTGAAGCGGATGTCCTGGGTGGTGGCGGGCAGCCCCGGCCGGTCGATGGCGTACTGGTAGGCGATGTCGATTGTCGATTTCTCATACCCCACGCCGAGATACGGCGTCAGGTTCAGCAGGTAAAAACCCAGGCGTTTGCTGGCCTGCAGGCCGGCCGACGAGGTGCGGCACTTGATCAGTGTTCCGGCGCTGAGGGTCTGGGTCGTGGCGTACAGAGAAAGGTTGAACGGGAACTTGCGCAGCGGCGGGATCCAGAACATCGGGTTGTGCTGGACGCCCAGGCCGAAGTACTTGACCTTGCCGACCGACTTGATGGTCTGGCCCGGGTAGTACCGGACGGTGGCCATGGTGCCGAGCACCGTCCCCACCGTCACCTGGGGCGCGGCGACAGGAAGCATGCTCTGGCCCTCCAGCAGTCCCACCACCGGCAGGGCGAAGGACTGGGGCGGGATCGGATAGCCGCTCAACATCCCTGCGATGATCGCCAGTTTGACGCTGTCGGACTCGCTGCCGACCACTGTGGGGCCGCTGATGTCGAGGATGAAGTCGCGGGCGATCAGCGAGTCGATCAGCTCCTGCCGGTGCGCCGGGCTGAGAGTGTCGCTCTGCGGCACGCTCGAGATCAGCCGGTCGGCCTGGTCGCGGTTGAAGCGGAACGTCCCGCTGACCGCGAAGCTGCCGTGGGCGTCGCCGAACAGCGCGCCCATGTAGACCACCCCGATCTCGATGTCGAACCCGAATCCCTTGGGCCGGGGCGATTCGTGGAACCATCCGCCGTTGAGACCGGCCCCGAAGGCGGAGACCACGGGACCGACGTAGGCCGAGCCGGCGTCGCGGGACAGTTTGCCCAGGGTGGTCTCCAAATCGTCGGACGCGGCCGGAGCCGCGGCGCAGGCCAGCGCCAATAGCACAGCGAGCTTGCTGTTGCTCATGTCGGGATCCCTCCTTGCGTCTCGTCCTGATGCGCGCGGCGGAATTCATGCACGCCACGCGACACCCGGCCGTTATTCGGTGACGATGAACTCGATCCGCTGGTTGTCCAGCCGGCCCTGCCGGGTCTTGTTGTCGGCGATCGGCAGCGCCGGCCCGTAGCCGCGGGTGCTCATCCGCAACGGATCGATGCCCCAGCCCGCCAGGATGGTCTTGACCCCCTCGGCCCGCGCCTGGGAAAGGATCAGGTTCTTCTTGAGGGTGCCGATCCTGCTGGTATGACCGCCGATCTCGACCTTGATGGTCGGGTTGTCGGTCAGGATCCTGGCGGCCTCGGCCAGCACCTCGTAGGTGCCGGGCTTGGCCCGGACGATCTCCGTCGGATAGCAGTCGTCGATCAGCATCCGGTTGAGCCGCACCAGACGGTCGCCGGTGGGGTTCTGGGCCATCATCCTGACGGTGCGCTCGGTCAGCTTGGCCTCCTTGAACCGGTCGGCCGTATAGATCAGGGCGCCAGCCTTGATCAGCCGGTTGAGGTCGCGGGCCAGGGACTTGCCCAGCAACAGGTTGCCCCGTCCGGGGGAGTAGTTGTCGAGCAGCCGGTTGGTGCGCGGCGAGAACTGCTGCCGCAGGAAGGCCGAGACCGGGTTCCGGGGATCGATCAGCTTGACCACCAGCGCCGGAAGGTTGATCAGCTCCTTGTCGGAGAACAGGGCCGAACCGTCGACGATGTCGGCCTTGTTGGGCGCGAAGTTGACGCCCCGGATGATGAACTTCTCGCCCTTGCGGGGGATCAGCCGCAGGGCGAAGTCCTTGGGCGTCGTCTTCTTGTTCTCGACGACGAACTCACAGCTGTCCGGGTTGTACCCCTCGGCGGTGACAATCACCTTGTAGGTGCCGGGCGACATCCCGATGTTGTAGGTGCCGTTGCCGGTGTCGTTGGGAATGGGCTGGAAGTCCGTGCCGGCAAAGCCGAACAGCGCCCGCACCGGCAGGTTGGTCTTGGAGTCGGCCACCCGGCCGGCGATGAACCCGCGCGGGACCTCGACCTTGACCAGTTCGACCACGATCGGGTTGACCTGGGCCGGCTGCATCGCCACTTTGATCTCCTTGGTGACGTAGCCCTTGAGCTCGGCACGCAGCGCCTTCACGCGCCGCGCCGGCAGCACCAGGCTGAAGGCCCCCGAGGAGTCGGCGACCGCCGTCGCCGGCCGCTGCTTGCCGCCGACCTTGACCGTTCCCATGGCCTTGCCCGTGGTGTCGATCATCGCGATGGCTGCGCCGGGCAGCGGCTTGCCGGTCTCCTTGTCGACCACGGTCCCGGCCAGCGTGCCCTCGGTGATGACCTTGACCTTCTTGGGAAGGGTGCCGGCCGTGACCGAGAGCCCGAATACCGCGTTCCAATCGGGCGAGGCGGCGTGGCTGCCCAGCTTGAACTCGCAGCCGCCGTCCATGGTGAAGCCGCCGGGCGTGTTGAAGCGGATGCCCGGGGTGACCACCGCCGGGTTGCCCCAGAGATAGGAGCCGCCGCTCTTGCTCTTCTCGCCGTGAGCCTCGACCAGGAACGTGACGTAGGGGCCGGCCGCGACCTCGAGCCCGGCTCCCCACAGGATCTGGTCGCTGCGCGGCACGTCCTGCCTCGTCGCGGGGTGCACCCAGTAATCGTAATACGGCGATGACGGATCGTTCTTGTGCAGCTCGATCGAGTCGATGAAGCTCCGCCGGCTGGTTGAATCGCCGTCCCATCCCGCCTGCGTGGTGTCGCAGGCCGGCGCCCGGGAGCCGTAGTCGATGCCGAACGCGCCCCTCGACTTGCCGGCCTTGAGATAGCCGATGTTGCCGTGCAGCTGGGCCGGTCCGACCTTGATCGTGGCCAGGAACTTGGCGCCGTAATCGGTGTGGTAGGGCACCAGTTCCAGGAAACCATGGGTCATCAGCACCGAATCGGCCGGGCTGGGCGGCTTGGGATTGCTGGTATACAGGTAGGACACCCTGCTGGGCATCCCCAGGTTGACGAACGGCTCCAAACCGACCGCGTATGAAAACACCCCATATGGGCGGGACGGGTAGCTCGCCTTGGTCCGGATGGCGAGATCCCTGAGCCACAGGTAGGCCAGATCGTAGTTCTGCCGGTCGTAGCGGTTGACGCCGTCCGAATGCTGGTCGTAGACGGCGTACATCCGGGCCGCAGTCGAGAACTCAAAGTAATCCAGCGCGTAGGTCAGCGAGAGCCGGGTATGGCCCCGATGCATCTTGTCGGCCAGGCCGGACGAGTCGCCCTGGAAGAAAATGTTGGGGCTGGCGCTGTCGCCCTTGACGCTGTTCAAAGAATGGTAATCGCTCTGCAGGAAACCTATGCCGAGCTTGCCCCAGCCCAGGGTCCGGGCTGATGAGACCTTGAACAGGCCGCAGCCGCCGTCATACGCCGGCGGCGAATAGGGTTCGGCCGCCCAGACGGAGGTGGCAGCCATAATCGCGACCAGCGTCAACGAACGGATCATGCTCATCATGAATGATTCTCCCGCTGTGGATTGTCAGGTTCAATCTTATAGCACACGCCGCTATTTGTCAAGGCTTTTCCGACAGGTGGGCCACCAGCCTCACCATGTCGTCCGGCAACCCGGCTTCGAAGGCCATCGTCCGGCCGGATACCGGATGCCGAAACTCCAGGTTTCGGGCATGCAGCGCCTGGCGGTCGATCAGATCCAACGCCCGCTCGGCCTGCACCTGGCGGCCGATTGCGAACTGACGAACCACCTGCCGCCCCCTCCCTCCGTACTCGGGATCGCCCAGCACCGGGTGTCCCAGGTGCGCCAAATGGACCCGGATCTGGTGGGTCCTGCCGGTTCCCAGTTTCAGCCGGACCAGGGAAGCGAATTCGAATTCCCGTTCCACCGCGTAGTGGGTCACGGCCTGCCGGCCCCGCAACGCCGTGACATCCATCCTCTTGCGGTCGAAGGCCGAGCGCCCCACCGGCGCGTCGACCGTGCCTGAGCGCTGCGGCAGGCGCCCCCACACCACGGCCAGGTAGGTGCGCTCGATCCTCCGCGCCTCCAGCTGCGCCGCCAGGACGGCATGCGCCCGATCGGTCTTGGCGACGATCAGCAGGCCGGATGTGTTCTTGTCCAGCCGGTGCAGGATGCCGGGCCGCTCCTTGCCCGACCCCCCGGACAACTGCCGGCTGTGGTGCAGCAGGGCGTTGACCAGCGTCCCGGTGTAGTTGCCCGGCGCCGGGTGCACCACCAAACCAGCCGGCTTGTCGACCACCAGCAGGTGCTCGTCCTCGAAGACTATTTTCAACGGAATGTCCTCGGCCTCCAGGCCGGGACGTTCCCGAGCTTCCGGCCGCGGCGTGACCTGCACCCGGTCGCCTGGCTTGACAAGATAGCCGGGGACGGCAGCCCGGCCGTTGACCAGCACCAGCCTGGCGGCGATCATCTCCTGGATCTTGGTGCGGGACAGGCAGACGCCCTGGCAGGAAAGGTAGCGGTCCAGCCGGATGCGGGACTGTGCCGGCGAGACCTTCATGTCAAGGTTTGTTTCCATCGGCCCTCGGCATCGCCCCCCTGAACCGCTGTTGTGGGCGCCTTCGCAACGTTCCGTTCGGCTCTGCCATGCCCCAGGTGCCGGGCTTGGCGCTTTCCCCCGTCATCAACTGCCGGCTCATTCCTCCAGCCAGCAGTCCTTCAGGCGAGGCGCGCCGAACGGCCGCACCCGGTAGCCGTGCAGCTGGGGCCGCATGGCCACGAACCTCATGGAGTGGTACAGGAACACCCACGGCGCCTCGTCCACCACTGCCGCCTCGATCTCGCGGTAGAACGACTGCCGTTCCACTGGATTGCGGATGGCCAGGGCCCGCTCCAGCATGGCGTCGATCCTGGGGGACGACAGGAAGGAAGTGTTGCCCGGTTTGCCGAAGGAGCGCGTGTGGAACAGCGGGGTCAGGAAGTTGTCGGGATCTCCGTTGTCGGTGGACCAGCCCCGGAACGAAAGCAGGGCGTGCCCGCCATAGGCGCGGTCCAGCAGCTCCTTCCAGCTCAGGGGGTTGATCCGGAGCCTGATCCCCACCTCCTGGCACTGCCGCTTGACCAGCTCGCCCCGCTCCATCTGGGCGGCGATATCGCGCACGTCCAGCAGATACTCGCCGGGAAGCCCGCCGGGATAGCCGGCCTGCGCCAACAGCTGCTGGGCCCTGCTGGGGTCGTGCGGGTAGCCCACCAGTTCCGGGTTGAACACTTCCATCCGGGGCGGGAACACGCCCCTGGCGATCACGGCCTCCCCCTTGAGCTCTGAGGAGTCGACCAGCTCCTGCTTGTCGATCGCGCAGTTCAGGGCCTGCCGCACCAGCTTGTCGCGGAATGGCGTGTCCTGGGCGACGTTGATGCACAGGTACTGGACATTGAGCGATGCCGCGCTCTTGACGACCACGCCGCCCTGCTCCTCCAGCGCCCCCCGGTCGCGCTGATGCAGGCTGGCCGCATGCAGGCTGCCGGCGGTGAACAGCTCCAGCCGCTTCTGGTTGTCCAGCCCGATCACCCAGCGGATGCCCCCCAGCGAGACCCGCTGTTCGTAGTAGCCGTCGAACCGGGCGACCTCGATCGCCGCTCCCGGCTGCCAGGAGGCCAGCATGAACGCCCCGGCGCCGACGGGGCGGGTGGCGAAATCGGGCGAGGCCACTGCCTCCCGCGGGACGACGGCCGTGGCGTTGACCGCCAGGTTGGCCAGGAACGGCATGTAGGGGCGCACCAGAGCAATCTGGACGCAGTGATCATCGACAACCCTGATCCCGTCGACACCCCGGCTCCTGCCGGCTGCGAACTCGGCGCCGCCCCGGACCATGTCCACAAAGTAGGCGTTGGGCGACTTCACCTTGGGGTCCAGCAGTCGCTCCAGCGAGTACTTGACGTCGCCGCCGGTGAGCTCGCGGCCGTTGTGGAAGCGCACCCCCTTGCGCAGGTGGAAGGTCCATGTCAGCCCGTCTGGCGAGACGGCCCAGGATCGGGCGATGGCCGGCATCACCCGGGCGCCGTCGTCGAACTGTACCAGCCCGGCGTGGATCTGGCCCGCCACCTCGTTCGACGTTGAATCGGTCAGGAAGGCCGGGTCCAGGGTGATGGGATCGGACATCAGGTCCAGCTGCAGGGTGCCCCCGGCCGCGGCCGCCCCCTGCAGCGGGTGTCCATCCAGCGGCGGCGGGGTCCTGTTCAGGTCGGCCAGCACGGAAAAACCCTGGTTCAGCAGGCCGGCCAGGCGCGACAGATACTGCCCCACCTGCTTGTAGGTCCCCGCGTATGCGGTGTAGACGCCGTAGATCTCCTGGCGGCGTCCCTGCTGGGCGGCGATGGTCGCGCCCGCCTCCTGCCCGATCAGCTCGAACTGGCCGGCCGCCTCCCCCGACCGCTCCAGCGACCAGCGGGCCTGGCTGATGTTCCGGAGGTTGTCGCCGGTGAGCGCAAGGATCTGCCCCCCGATCAGCTCGGTTTCGCCGAAGGTCTTGCGGACGTCCTCGAACAGCGGGGCCAGCCGGCCGGTGTCCTGCTTGGCCTGCAACGCCAGGGCCCGCGTCTGGTCGACGAACGACGTGAACTCGGCGCCGGCGTCGCCCATGTCGGCCACCTCGATGGATTCGTAGAACGACAGCAGCTTGATCTCGTCGGTGAAGCTGTTGAGGTATCCGGCCGAGGCGATCAGGCTGTCGGCCGCGGCTGCCACGGCGGTCAGCTGCTGCCGGAATTGATCCCAGGTGTCCTGCAGGGCGCGCAGGTCGCGGTCCGACTGGTCCAGCAGTCCGGCGATCTCGGCCGTCTGCTTCATGTTGGCCGCCAGCAGGGCGCCGGTCGCCTCCAAGTTGGCGCTGATGGCGCTGTTGTTGGCGAACAGCTCCTCCAGCTCCCCCCACACCGCGCCCGAGGCCGCCTCCTCCTCGCCGGCGGTCGTGGTCAGCTCGGCCATCGACCCCTGGAGCGAGCGCCACCGGTCCTCGGCCTCGAGCACCCGCGCCCGCAGCAGCTCGTTTTTGGCAGCCAGTTCGCGCCCGATCCACGGGGCCGCCGACCGGGCCAGCCGGCGCAGCACGGTCTCCTCCTGCTTGCGGACGAAGTCGATCTGCCCGACCTCCGCGGTCTCGGTCGACAGCACCGACGCCACCAGCTCCTGGGCGACGCCCAGGCGCCCGGCCGCGGTCGCGATCTGGCCGGTGCCGGCCAGCAGGCGGTCCTTGATCTGCATCTGGTTCCGGGCGGCGGACTGGATGGCGTCGAACTCGGCGATCAGCTTCTGGTTCTGCTGGTTGACGGCGGCGATGCCCCGCCGCATCAGGTCCGCCCGCTCCTTGAGCGCCAGCGCCGTCTCCCGGGCCCGGCCGATGCCGCCCAGCGACTGTTCCAGCCGGTCCCGGATCCGCCCGGCCTCGGCCGGGATCTGGCCGGCCTTGGCCTCCATCTGCGTCGCCAGCCGGTTCATGTTCTCGGCGATCACCGAGAAGCCGCGGCCGGCGCCGCCGGCGTGATAGGCCTTGATCTCGGCGTTGCGGGAAAGCTGCTTGATGCCGATCGACAGGTCGGCCAGCACGCCCACCAGCGATTGCAGCCGGACCGTGATCTCGGACAGCTGCCGCAGGCGGTCCTCGGCCTGCCGGTTGAGGTCGATGGTCCGATCGACCGAGGACAGCATCTGCTGCAGGATGCCCTCGGTGCCGATGATGATCTTCTTGTAGTCGGCGCTGGTGTCCAGCACCATCACCGAGTAGTTGACCACCTGATCCATGCCGGAAAACAGCCCGGCCGTCCCGGCGCCGAAGGAGCTGATGTTCGCCAGATGGCGCTTCCCCGCCTGGTTGAGCGCGTCCACGCCCTGCATGATGGCCGGCAGCAGCCCGGTGAATCGGCCCGCCTGCGCCAGATAGGATGCCAGCTCGGCCGCTGGCAGGCTGCCGCTGGGCGGCTCCTCCGGCTGTCGCTGCGGGGCCGGGGCCGGGCGTTGGCGCCGGAACAGGCCGGCGAGCAGGTCTGATGCTCTCATGCGCGTGTCAGCAGTTCAATTCGGCTTGTTCCGAGGCGATGGGCCGGCCCATGAACACCTCGGCCAGGTGGTCGAAATGCCGGCAGGAGTCCGTGGTCAGGTAGCGGCAGGCGCCGCCGCGCGACACCCTGGACTCGTGCTCGGGATGCCGGGCCAGGTAGCCGGCCAGGCTGGGCGCCACCAGCTGGTCCTGGGAGACGATGGTCACCGCCGGCGGCAGCAGGGCGCGGATCCGCGGCAGGATCAGCGGGTAGTGGGTGCAGGCCAATAACAGGGTATCGATACCTTCGATTTGGGATTTGGTTTGATCCCAATACTTGGTGATGAAGTGGTCCAGCCCCGGCCCTTCCAGTTCCCCGGCCTCCACCAGCGGCACCAGCAGCGGACAGGCCTGCTGCACCAGTTTGACCTGCGGCGCGTGGTGGGCAATCTCCAGAGCGAAGCTGTCGGACCTGACCGTTCCGGCCGTGGCCCACAGGGCCACCGCGTTGGTCTTGGTGTATCGATGGATGGCCTCGACCGTGGGCCGGATCACGCCCAGCACCCGGCGGTCCGGATGATGGGCGGGGAGATACGTCTGCTGGATGGTGCGCAGCGCCTTGGCCGACGCCGTGTTGCAGGCGATCACCACCAGCGGGCAGCCCAGCCCGAACAGGTGGCCGACGCCGGCGGTGGCGAAGCGCAGCACCGCCTCGAATGAGCGGTTGCCGTAGGGCGTGCGGGCGTTGTCGCCCAAGTAGACGTAGTCGTACTGCGGCAGCTGCTCGAGGACCTTGCGGAAGACCGTCAGCCCGCCGAAGCCGGAGTCGAAGACGCCGATGGGTGCAGGATTAGACATCAGATGCGATCAGAATGAAGTCGAGGTTTTCCGCGGGGACAGGACAGCGACCCGGTACGCGGGATCAGGCCCCGGCGGCCGCCATGAACGCCGCCAGCTTGGCCGGGTCGAGCTTGCCGTCGGTGCGCACCCCGCTGCAGACGTCCAGCCCGAACGGCCGCACCGCGTCCAGCGCCTCGCGGACGTTGCCGGCGTTGAGCCCGCCGGCCAGGTACACCGGCACCCGCGACCGCTCGACGATGGCCCGGCTCAGCGACCAGTCGTGGGTGCGGCCGGTGCCGCCCAGCACCTTGACCTCCCGGCCGGGGTCGCCGCTGTCCAGCAGCAGGGCGTCGGCGTGCTCCGACACCCGCACCGCCTCCTCGACCGTCTTGTCGTCGCGGACATGGACCGCCTGGACGATCTTGATGGCCGGCAGCTTGCGCTTCAGCTCGGAGTACCAGCCGTCGGCCAGCGCGTCGACCAGCTGGATGGTGCTGGTCAGCGTCCGCCGGTGATGCTCGACGATCAGGTCGACCGCGGTCTCGCTGGTCAGCAGGAAGGTGGCCACCGGCGGCGGCACCGCCTGGGCGATCCGTGCGATCGTCTCGTCCTCGATCACCCCGGGACCGCTGGGCATGCTGCCCACCAGCCCCAGCGCCGAGGCGCCGGCGTCGATCGCCATCCACGCCTCCCCGACCGAAGCGATGCAGCAGATCTTGATCCGCGGTCTGGTCATGGTCTGATGTTCGATGCGATGGAAAGTGCTACGATTTTAAAAATCGTGTTACGAGGCGCCGGACGCCGTGCCCGTGCCGTCCCGCAGGGCGCCCAGCCGGGCGCGCGACTCGTAGGGCCTAACGAACAGCTGGTAGTCGGTCTCCGGGACCGGCCCGCCGCAGCGCCGCTCGATCTCTGCCCGGTCGACGATGCGCTCCCGCAGCTTGCCGCAGACGTACTCGCCGCAGGACGCGCAGTTCGCGATCCCCCTGGCGATGACGCAGGGCCGCACCGGGCAGTCCGTGTCCACCAGCCGCGGCTCTCCCGGCGAGACGCAGCCGTCGCAGACGATCCGCTCCGCCGGGATGCGGAACCCGAAGTACCTGGACCAGCCGTCGCTCAGCAGCTGGCGCCGGTCGTCCCGCTCCACGTTCGGGCGGTACGCCAGGCACAGGTCGCAGCGGTAGCCGCAGCGGGCGAGGATCTCGCCGGCCGCCATCAGCCAAGCCCCGGGCACCAGATCACCTCCCGCCTCCGCCCAGCGGCCGCTGGTGCTTGCGGGCGAAGGAGGCGATGCCGCCGGCGATGCCCCGGGCGATCTGCTCGCGGAAGGCGTCGGTCTTCAGCAGCTTCTCCTCGTCCTTGTGCGAGATGAACGCGCTCTCCACCAGGATGGCCGGCATGTAGGCGCCGTTGAGCACGTAGAACCCCGCCTGGTTGATGCCGCGGGACGGGATCCGCACCCGGCTCCGGATCGATTCCTGGACCAGCTCGGCCAGGTCGGACGACTCGATCAGGAACTCGTTCTGGATCATGTCCCACAGGATGAACTGGACCTCGTCCTGGTCGCGCGCCCTGCGGTCGGGCCGCTCGAACTCCACCGCGGCGTTCTCCATGGCGGCCGTGGCCCGGGCCTCGTCGGTCTTGGCCACCGACAGGAAGTAGGTCTCGACGCCCCGCATCGTCGCCAGGGCCCGCTTCTTCTTGGGCGCGGCGTTGCAGTGGACGCTGATGAACAGGTCGGCGCCCTCCTTGTTGGCCAGCGCGGTGCGCTCGGACAGCGCGACGAAGCTGTCGTCGCCCCGGGTCAGCACCACCAGCAGCCCCAGCTCGTCCTCGAGGATGGTCTTGAGCTTGAGGACGATGTCCAGGTTGACGTCCTTCTCGCAGGTCCCGCGGGGGCCCACGGCCCCGGGATCCTTGCCGCCGTGGCCGGGGTCGAGCACCACCTTCCTGACGCCGCGCCTGCCATCGTCCGTCCGCCGCGGACGCAGCACCGGTGAGCGCACCTGGTCCGGCTGGACGCCCCCCAGGCTGAGGCGCCGGCCGGCCTCGTCCCAGATGATGCTGCGCCCCCACTGCGGTACCAGGAAGCGCTGGAACAGCTCCAGCGGCACCCACAGCTCGCCCTGGTACTGCCGCACCGGGTTGTAGAGGTTGCACGACCTGCTGTCGCACACGAAGAAGGTGTTGTCGGCCGCCAGCCGCAGGGTGTGGCCCGGCAGCCGGATGTCGGCCGCCCCCTCCAGCGCCGACCAGCGGGCCTCCGCGCCCCAGGCCTGCGCCACCTCGGCCAGCGGCAGATAGTCCTCCTTGTCAAACACCAGCACCTGGACGATCCGCGAATTTCCGGCGGCGTCGATCAGCGTCAGCTGCCGGTCCTGGGACAGCGCGGCCGATACTGCGATCGTAAGCAGCAGCGATATGTAAACGGCAATAGTTCTCATTTTCCGTAATTGAGTATCTTGTCTCTCACGCCTTCGCAGACCCACCCCTGACCCCTCCCTTCTCCCGAAGGGGAAGGGGCAAGGGAGGGGTCAGGGAGTTGATCGTTCACTTGATCCCCGCCAGCTGGTGGATCCGCCGCACCGTGGCCTGGGCGTCGTGGGTCCGTTCCAGCCAGGCCCGGCCCTCGGCGCCGAGCCGCTGCCGCAGCGCCTGGTCGGTGATCAGCGTGGCCAGCTGCGGGACGATCGAATCCCGGTCGATCTCGACGAAGGGGTGCCCGATCCCCGCCTTCCTCATGTTCGCGGCGACGCAGGTGGCCACCGGCACGCCCATCGCCAGCCACTCCAGCGCGCTGATGCCGTAACCCAGGTCTCCGATCTGGTCGACGCCGATGTCGCAGGTGGCCTTGACCGCCAGGGCGTCGGCGTGGGGCAGGTTTTCGATCAGCACCAGCTCCACCGGGTGCGTCTTTTCCAGGACCCTGACCGCGGCGATGATGGCGTCCGACCCCTTGGCGGCGCGGCTGGAGGGCGAGTGCCCGATCCGGAGCTTGCCGCTGTTTTCCCGCGCCCGAACGGGAAATGCGGAACAATCAAAGGGGAAAAACACGTGCTGGATAGTGGAATGCAGGTCGAGGTGGTCCCACTCCACGGTGACGCTCCGGTCCGCGATCTCGTCGATGCCGGGCATCACGCCGCGGCGGCGCAGGTCGCTGCCCAGGTAGCAGCAGACGACCTTCTTCCCCCGGGCATGCCACGCCGGGATGAACGGGTCGTACTTGAGGAACCCGTGGCCGCCGTCCAGCTGGTAGACGTCGAACTCATCCAGCCGGTCGCGGCGGATCGCCTGCTCCACCAGCGGCCGCTGCAGCTTGTCGCGCAGCCGGAACAGGGCCGCGGCCAGCGGTTGGGCCGGGCGCCAGCGGAGCGGCCGCGGCCCGGGCTTCGCCAGTGCCGTGTCCTGGGCCAGCGACCGCCGGGGGCAGAGCGCGCGCTTGAACATGCCGGCCAGGACCGGGTCCGACAGCGGCAGGTCCAGGCAGAGGTCCTCCGGGTAGCCCCGCGGGTCGCGCGCCAGCGTCACCAGCCGGCTGTCGTGGCCCAGCGCCCGCTCGGCCTTGACCAGGGCGATCGGCACGCCGGCGGTGTTGAGCGGGGCGATGTGGAGGATCCTCATGGCGCGGTCAGTTCCGGCTCAGCTCGGCCAGGCGGTCGCGGTAGCAGACGTCCGGCGTTCCGGCGCACAGCTGCTCGTAGAGCAGCCTGGCTTCGGCCTTGTGAGCGGCGGATCCGGTCAGCCTGAACAGCTCGTACAGCGCCGACGCCCGCTGGCTGTTGCCCTCGGCCTGGATCAGGAGTTCGGTGAGATGGCGTGCGCCTTCCGCCGCATCCGATCTGCCGGCGATCCTCGCCTCCAGCATCCGGCAGGAAAACACGGTGTCGCGCTTGCCGATCCGCTCGGCCAGCGCCCGGGCCTGCCGGCCCGCCTCGAGCGCCGGGGCCTCCTCCCCCATCTCCCAGCGCAGCTCGGCCAGCTCCTGGAGATAGATGGCCAGGTAGAACTTCAAGTCCAGCTCGCGGGCCAGCTGGATGGCCCGTTCAAAGGCCTCGATCGCCCGCCGGTTGTCGCCCGTCAAGCGGTGGTAGTTTGCCAGGTGGCTGAGGCTGACGCTCTGGCCCTTGCGGTCGCCCATCTCCCCGGCGATCCGCAGCCGCCGCATGATGTTGTCCAGGGCCTGTTCGTACTCGCCCCGGCTGATGTAAACGCTGACCATGTTGCCCAGTGCGATGCCCAGCGCGTGCTTGTCCCCGAAGACCTCGGCCCAGCGGGCCTGGACGCCCCAGCATTGCATCGCCTGGTCGTACTGGCCGGCCGCGAAATGGACCCAGCCCATGTTGCCGGTGCCCAGGCTGGCGTGGTACCGGTCGCCCGCGGCCTCGTCGATGTCCCGGCTTTGCCGGTAGTGCTCCAGCGCCTCCCGATTGTGGCCCAGATCGCCATGGACGTTGCCGAGGTTGGTCAGCGCCCGGCTGACGCCGGTGCTGTCATCCAGGGACCGGGACAAGTCCAGGCTTCGCTGGAAGCATTCCAGCGCCCGGTCGTACTCGCAGCGGGCGTAATGGACGTTGCCGATCTTGCTCAGCGCCACGGCCGTCGACAGGTCCCCCCCTGCGTCCTGGTAATGCCGCAGCGCCAGCAGCAGCAGCTCCATGGCCCCTTCGCGTTCGCCGGTCTTGTGGAGCATCCACCCGCAGTTCAGCCGCCCCGTTGCGATGCATTCGGCGTCGCCGGCGCGCTCGGCCCGGACTGTGGCCTCCCGGAAGATCGCCAGCGCCTCTTCCCATCGCCCCTGCAGCTCCAGCACCTCGGCCTTTTTGATGTGAACGGGGAAGGGGTAGTACGCGGGGATGCCCTGCTGTTTGAGCCAGAACTGACGAGGAGCGCGATGGATCATTGAATTACCGAACGGTGACCGGCACGCCGGCGGTGCTGAGCGGTGCGATGTGGAGGATCCTCATGCGGTATCGTCATTTCCGCGAAGCTTGTCCCCGCGAAAGCGGGGAGCGGGAATCCAGCGTTAGACCGCACTCTTGAACTGCTCCCATCGCATCTCGAGCAATGCCCGATCGGGATGATCAATCTTGCGGAATGGAAGGATGATCTCTTTCTGGTGCAAGCCCTGCAGCACGTGTTGCAGCATGGGGCCATCCTTCTCACGAAGAATATCGCTTCTGACCTCGATCTTGAAATCCGGCCTGACGCCGAGAATGTTCCTATCGAACGCGGCATGATGGATTTTGCATAACGCCAAGCCATTTGAAATGCAGGGGTCTCCTTTCTCTTCTCGATCGGGAATAATATGCGCAGCGTCGAGCAATTCTACGTGATGCAGGCTGCAGAACGCACAATGTTCTCGATAGGCATGAAGCACTTGCTCTCTGAACAAACTTTGAAATAGTCTGACTTGTGTCACTGTCGTCAAATACTCTCTACGAATTTTTACGGTTTCTTCGTTCGCTCCCTTCGTATCGATATACCTACTATCATCAACGGTGACACCAAATTCGTGCGTCCGTGGATTATCGTGTGAAATGAATACGGGCCAGATAACTTCATACTTGCCTTCGGAAATCGCATGGAAGTAGACTAGTGGCACTTGATCCTTCATCGCATTTCGTAAGCCCACATTATCAGCGCAATTCGGATCATTCTGGAAATACTTATATACTATATAGCGACCACTCGAATCATCTCGATATGGGTTATTGTACGATGTCCGTATCGATATTGGATAACAAAAAACCCGCGGTTTCCATATGCCCCTACGGCTGACCAATGTGATATGCTGATCGTCGATGTTCAAACCTTTGGCAAGTAGAGTAAAGGGCAGAATGTTCCCATACAATTCCGTTTGAAGCTGCAGCCACTTGAAAACTGCCAAACGATATACCTGGTCCTTATCCACTGCGATCACATCCTCAGCTCGAACGTTTCCCGCAAGAACCCCCTGGCCCCGAAGTTCTCCTTGAACTTGCCCAGCCCCCAGTTGGGCTGCATGTTCAGCGTGAACGTGCCGAGGTCGAGGTGCTGGTAGCCGCTCTGCCAGCCCCAGCGGATCACCTCGTGGTACACGGTGTTGACCGGCCGCAGCTCCTGGTATTTCTGGTCGTGCGAGATGTAGAACGCCAGGATCACCCGCGGGTTGCAGACGAACACCGTGATCCCGGCCAGCGGCTTGTTCCTGAGGTACGCCGTGAACTGGATGATCTCGTCCGGCAGCAGCTTCTTCAGTTTTTTGAGTTCCTCGGCGGTGTGCGTCGGCTTGACGTTGTGGCGCTGCGACAGGTTCTTCTCCAGGATGTGGTAGAATTCGTCCAGATCGTCTGATTGCCTGACCTCGATGCCGGCCTTCTGTCCCTTGCGCAGCGCGGTGCGGGTCTCCGACCGGAAGCTGGCGATGACCGCCTGGTCGTCGCGGAACCGCAGCGGGATCACCGCGGTGATCTCGCGCTTGAGATAGGTCGCCCCCAGCCTGGCCCAGCAGAAATCGACGTACTGGTTGGGCCGGGCCATGTAGATCAGGGGCGGCTGGGTCACCAGCATCCGCGTGACGCCCTGCCTGGCCCAATGATCGACCGCCGCCTCGCAGATCTTGCTGATGTCCGCGATGCCCAGCCCGGGCGCGATCACCAGCCCGCCGTAGGACGCGCCGCCGTAGGAAACGAGGGTCGGGGACCCCTGTTCGTCCCGGACCAGCCCCGGCAGCACCGCGGCCAGTGTCCCGCCCTGGTAGAGCATCAGGTGGCGGTTGTCGAACCGGCCCCTGGGATGATAGTCGATGAACCGCTGGCGGTGGAACAGCGTGCCGTTGTCGGCGGAAAGGACGAAGTCCTCCCACTGCTGACGTTTGGATTCCCTGTATTCGTGGACCTGGATCATGTCATGTCGTCTCGTATAATGTCATCCTGAGATCGCATCGTGCCCGACAGGTTGAAGGATCACGCCCGGCATCCCTCATGACCCCTCCCCTGCCCCTCCCCCGTTGGGAGAGGGGTCGTCATGCCTCCAGCAATTGCTCCAGTATCTCCCCGGCGTCGCGGATGAATTTGGGGCAGACCCTGGTGTGGAACTCCAGCTGTTTTGCCCGTTCCCTGCCCTCCGGCGTACCCAGGTCGCAGCCCAGCAGGTCGCGGCAGTCGACCTTTCCCCCGTTGCGGGCCGCGAACTCCCGCCACAGTTCCTGCACCGAGGCGTAGCAAGCGTCGCGGGTGGCGGTGTCATCGGCCCGGATGCGGCCGTGCTTCAGCCCCAGCACCATCATGGCGCCGGCCACCGCGCCGCACAGCTCGCCCTGGCGGCCGCAGCCGCCGCCGAACGGGCCGGACAGCCTGAGCGCGGTCTCGGCGTCGAGGTCGAACTCCGGCGCGAAGGCCGCGCACACGGCCTGGGAGCAGGAAAACCCCTTCTTGAACAGGTAGACTGCCTGGTCGGTGTTGCTCATGCCCACCAGCCGTGCGTTCTTCGTGTCTTGGTGTCTTTGTGGTTCAAAGATCCCCGTGGAAGAACCGTTCGAACTTATCCTGCTTGGCCCGACAGATCGGGCAGACGTGCGGCGCGTCGGCGCGGGCGCACAGGTAGCCGCACACCGTGCAGCGCCAGACCGTGATCGGCCCGGTCCCCTGTTGCTCGGTCATCTCATCGTCCCCCGTCGGTTGTCGTTTGGCGAGCTTCGCCGCCGGCCGCCGCTCCGGGATCGGGTCGCCGGGCGATCCCGCGTCGAGATATTTCTGATCGACGTACAGGGCGCAGTAACAGCGGCCGTAGTCGCGCAGGTCGGCGTCGCGGTACTGGCAGGGGCAGATGATGTCCAGGTCCTGGACGCGGTCGCCGGCCGACATCCGGCAGGGGCAGCGCCAGTAGCCCAGTTTCTCCTCGTTGGCGGCGATGCCCTCGATGATGCCCCCGGTGACCTCGCGGTCCGGGTTGAGGGTGTAGCCGTCGGCGTCCGCCACGGCGCGGATCTCGTCTTCGATCTGCTTGCTGCTGCGCATGGCGCGTCTCGTATTTATTGGCACAGGTCGGCCCGGTCGGCCGGCCGCTTCTCCACCCATGGCGAGTCGAACAGGCGCTCGAACTGAGCGGCAACCGTTTGCGTGAAATAGGCCGTCGGGCAGCGGGGATCGCTCCGATCCTCCATCACCCAGAAATGGACATGGCAGCCGTCCCCGGCATAGATGAGGTTGCCGATGTGCTGCCCGGCCCGCACCCGCTGGCCCTCGGCCACGAGGATGTTGTCGCGGCGGCGCTGTTCCGGCACGGTCCCGCCGATCTCGAAATGGTAGTCGATGGTGGCCCGGGCCGAGATCTTGACCCAGATCCGGTAGTTGGTGCCGGGATAGCCGGCCCCGGTGTTGAGCTCGACCTTGCTGACCACGCCGTCGGCGCAGGAGTAGAACCTCCCGCCGTCGGCGGTGGTGATGTCGACGCCGTTGTGGAAGAACGTCGTCCCGTCGTCGCGGCGCAGCGTGCCGTAGGGCTGCATGATGGTGACGACCGCCGTGTCGCAGGGCAGGACGGTGAGCTTCGGGATGTCCGGACGGAACAGCGGGTCGGTGGCGTACGGGTTGCGGCCGCAGCCGGCTACCGCGACGAAGCCAAGGATCATCAAGGCGCAACGGGCGCTAGAACCCATAGGAGACTCCCGCGGCTGCAGTCGGCGTGAACCCCGCCGCATGGTAATCGGTGACATAGTAGCCGCCGCCGCCCAGATGGAGACGCAGGCCCCGCCACACCCGCACCCGGACGCCGGCCAGCGACGGGCAGAACAGCCCGTCGCGGAAGAACAGGCCGGTTCCCTCGGCGAACAGGATGCCGTAACGGGCGCGGATCAGCGCATCCAGTGAAAGCTGTCCAGCCAAACCGGGCGCAGCATTGATCCCGGCCCCGGCCCCGACCTCGAGCGTGAAGCGCCGCGTGATCGGCCGGCACAGCAGGACCGCCCCGATCCGCCAGTCGTCGCCCCAGCCCGGAGAGCTGTAGCTGTCCAGGCAGAGGAGCGCTCCGGCTCGCGGGGCGATGCGCCACTCCAGCGATGACTCCCGCGACAGCCCGCCGTCATAGAGCCGGACCGTGGTTGCCACTCCCAGCGGCCTTCCCTCCATGCCGGCGGACAGAATCACCGACAGCGCTCCGACAGCCAGAAGCGACAGCAGCGGCCGGAAGCCCATGGTCAGCCCAGCGCCTTCCTGAGCTCCGGGTCCTTGAACCCGACGATGCAGCGCTTCCCGTCGATCACCAGCGTGGGGAAGGTGCACTCCGGATTGTGCCGCTTGACCTGGGCCATCACCTCGTCCTCCTCCGCGCCCGTCAGCTGGTCGACGAAGTAGTAGCGGTATTCGACGCCCAGCGCGTCCAGCAGCTTCTTGGTCTTCTTGCACCAGATGCAGGTCGACAGGGCGTAGAGCATCACGTCGTGCTCGGCGCGCGTGCCCTTCACGTGGGTCGCTTCGGCCATGGCCGCTCCGTTCGTTGCGGGTGGATGATCACGGTTTGACGCCGGGCTCGAGCACCATCGTCCCCGACGACCGCTTGCTGTGCTTGCCGCCGGCGGTCCGGTCCTTGTGGAACGCCAGGATGAACGGCAGCGCGGCATCGGCCGAAATGACCTTGCCGCTTCCCAGCGCCAGGGGAATCGAGAACTCCATTACGGTCCGGCCTCCTGACAGGCCGGCCGCCCCGGACAACCGCTGGCTGCCGGCCCGGGCATGGCGGTAGAACGCCTTCCCGGCATGCTCCTCGACCGACCACTTGCCGTCGCGACCGGCCAGCGCGAAGGCCATCACCGATCCGTTCATGCCGGACGACCCGAAGCCGATCGCCAGCCAGCCGCGCCCCGGGCTGACCAGCCCGCAGTGGAGCCTGGCGCTGTCGGCCTGCCAGTGCACCGCGATCCCGGTGGCGGCGTCCGCATACAGGCCGCGGTACTCGGCCTCGCCGATGGCGCCGTCGGCCTGCGGCGCCGGTCCGGCCGCCAGCGGGACGACGATCGGCGGGGCCCCGTCCGCGCCCAGCGGCGCGGCGGCTGCCGCCAGCAGCAGCAAGACGATGATATGCCTCATCGGTCCCTCCTCGCAGTTGCGCAGGTCCCTCCGCCGGCCGGACGCCGGGCGGTCAGCGCCGGCTCCAGCAGCCCACGATCTCGCCGACGTACATCCGGTGGTAATCTCGTTCGGGGTAGATCCTGCGCTCGATCGCCCGGTCGAGAAACGACGCCGGATCGATGTCCTGGGCATAGATCTTGCGGCATTCGATCACCAGCCGGGCCTGCGCAAAATAGACGTTACCCCGTCTCGTGGCGCGAGGGGTCAGCCCGGTCGCTTCGGCCTTGTCGCAGTCGCGGCCGGAGTGCGAGCCGCAGAACCGGAGCGCTTTCCGATAGCGCCGGTCGAAGAAGCACAGCGTGAAGTGGCGGTTCGTTTCCGCGAACTTGAAGGTGTGGCGCTGCGGCCGCACGAAACCGAATGCCACCGGCCGTTCCCACAGGTAACCCAGCCCGCCCCACGCCGCGGTCATGGTGTTCCACGACCGTAACGTCCCGGCGGTCAGCAGGAACCAGTCGTCGCCCATCAGCCGGACGACGTTGCCCGGGATGCTCCCGGGGTCGATCTTTCGCAGCGCGGCTGCCATGCTGTTCGTCTCCAAAATTCTGTTGGGCGGCCCGCGGGGGAGGGCGGGCCCCGCGCCTCGCTATTGCTGCGCCAGCCAGTCCAGGGCCTGGTCCGCGGTGTCGAAGGTGACTATGTTCCGCCCGGTCATCTTGACGATGGCCTGGTAGATGATCCGCTTGATGCCGGTGACCCCCACCACCGCGCTGGCCTTGACGAACCGGGTGTTGGCCTTGGAGTAGGCCTTCATCGCCTCGGCCCCCTTCGGGCCGTAGTGGGCGTTTTCGACATTCGTCAGCAGCAGGATGGATTGCGGATTCTGGGCATCGATCAGCACCCTGGCCCTGCCGAGGGCGTCGATGTTCTCCTGTTCGCTCCTCGAGTTCGAGAGATCGACGCATACGATATCCCTGCCCCGGTGTTTGATCAGGCGCACCCGTTCCATGTCATCCTCCTCTCGGCGATGCCGGCTCATTCCTGCCGGGCCAGCCAGTCCAGGGCCTGGTCCGCGGTGTCGCAGATCTTGATCTGCCGGCCCGTCAGGCGGTTCAGCGACTGCACGATGATCCGCTTGATGCCGGAGATCCCCACGGTCGCGCTGACATGGATCCACGGCGTGACGTCGCGCGAAAACCGCTTCAGCCGGTCCACCGCCTCGGTGGTGTAGTGGGCGTTGGTGACGTTGGTCAGGAGCCGCACCGATTGGGGCGGCTCCTGCCGGATCAGCGCCTCGGTGCGGTCGAAGGTCGCGATGCTCTCCTCGACGCTCTTGGAATCGGTCAGGTCCTGCACCAGGATCCGCCTGCCGTTCCGTTCGGTGAAGTAGACTCGCTCCATGGGCCTCCTCCCTCGTTGTCGGGTGCGCGGTGCGGCAGGCGCCGGCTCAGCGGAACCGGGCGATCAGGTCCTCGCGGGCGGCGGCGGCGGCGTCCTGGTCGATCAGCGGCCCCCTGGCCAGCTGCGGCAGCTGAGCCTCCAGCGGCGGCCGGTCGTTGGTGTAGATCACCCCGATCGGGATCCGGTCTCCCCATTCCATCGCCTTGGCGAAGGCGGCCTGGCGGTCGGCCGGGTCATAGTCATCCGCCAGCCGGTATACCCGCTGCTTGTACCACTGGTGGGTGTTGACCGCGTTGAAGGTGACGCAGGGCTGGAGGATGTCCACCAGCGCGAACCCCGGGTGGCGAACGGCCTGCGCGATCAGCCCGGCCAGGTGCTCGGCGTCGCCGGCGAAGCCCCGGGCCACGAACGGGCAGTCGCAGGCCACGGCCAGGGCCAGCGGGTGCTCCGGCGCGTTGTAGCTGCCGTAGGGCGTGGTCGCCGTGACGAAGCCCGGCTCGGAGGTGGGCGACGCCTGGCCCTTGGTCAGGCCGTAGATCTGGTTGTCGTG
>DDXR01000012.1 GCA_002347565.1 bacterium UBP2_UBA2255
GGCCGGCGGTACACCGAGCGGGACTTACTTCATCCGCGCGGAATCGAATGGTCATGTCGCCACGGCGCGGGTGACGGTCGTAAAATAAGATGCTGGTCCCCTTGAACGGTCGGGAGCGGCGGGCATGCCGGTCCCATAACCAATAATCACAAAACGGAGACCGACCATGGCGAGAACCAGTCTGATCGTCCTGTTGCTGATCGGGTTGATCGGCGCGACCGCGGGGGCGGGTCCGCGGGTCGTGGTGGCGGAGCATTTCACGCAGTGGAACTGCGGCTACTGCCCGGGTCCGAACGCCGCATTGGACGCTTTGGTGCAAAAATACCCCACCAACCTGGCGGCGGTCAGGTACCATGGCTGGTGGCCGGGCACGAACAACGACCCGATGTACTTGGCGGATTCCGTCGAGTGCAAGGCCCGCATCAACTACTACAGTGTCGCCAGCTACGGCGTTCCGGCCCACGTGGTCGATGGCGATACCGCCGACTTCCAGGTCGACGAGACCCGCGTCATCCAAGCGCTGGCCCGCACTTCGCCGATCGATCTCAGCATGGTCGTCACATATGATACGCTGGCCCGCACCGGTATGATAACCTGGACCGCCAAAGCGACGGCGGCGGTCCCGGCTGCTAGCCTGCGGCTGCGGATCGTGATCACTGAAACCAACATTTATTACGCCTCGGCGGGGACCAACGGCGAGCATTGGTTCAACCAGGTCACGCGCGATATGGTGCCGGACGCTTTGGGAACCAGCATCACGTTGGTCAACCCGGGCGACAGTGTCACCCAGAGCGTCGGCTACACGTTGGGCGGCACATGGAACGCCGACAACTGCGAGATCGTCGCGTTCGTGCAGAGCGATGCCATTGCCAAGAACAGCCCCAGCATCTACCAGGGCACGAAGTATGCGTTGAACGCAACGCTGGTACAACGTGCCAAGGATCTGGCGGAGAACGGCGGCAACTGCAATGGTTACTTCGATCCGAACGAGAACGTAAACCTCGCGGTCACGGTCCAGAACGTCGGCGGCGCAGGCACTGGGGCCGCAGTGACGCTGTCCTGCACCGACCCGTACATCACCCTAGGGACGACAAGCTGGAACATCGGCGCGATGGCCTTCGGCGATTCGCTCGACAACAGCGGTGCTCCGTTCACGTTGTCGGTGAACACGGACGCGCCGATCGGGCATCGCGTCAACCTGATCGTTACCAAGCACATCGTCAGCGCTTTGACGGCGCACGCCGTCGACAAGGTCGACACGATCTGGTTCTTGGTCGGCACGCCGACCCAGTTGTTCACTGACGATTTCGAATCGGGCTATTCCCAATGGACACGCAGCGGATCTGGCGGCTCGGTCAACTGGGACACGACCAGCGGACAGTACCACTCGGCAACACACTGCCTGACCGACAGTCGGGTCGGCAATTACGTCAACAGCGTCAACCGGTACGCGCAGATGGCGGTTGGAGTCAACCTGCAAACGTACACCGGGGCGACCGTTACATGGTGGGAGAAATTCGCGACAGAGGGCGGGTACGATTACTGCCGCCCTGAGATCTCGACGAACGGTGGCAGCAGCTGGATCGCGCTGGTCACCGCCTACTCGGGGCTGGGGCCGGATTGGCAGCAACGGACGTTCGACATTTCGCAGTACTGCGGGACGATCGCCGATTTCCGCCTGCGGTTCAGGTTGACCAGCGACGTCGCCGTGGTCGCCGACGGCTGGTACGTCGATGACGTGATCATCCACGGTTTCAAACCAGCGACCGGGGTTGCTGCGGGAACAGGTGCCCCCACGGCAGCCGGGAGGACCTGCCTGCTCCCGGTCAGCCCCAACCCGGTGTCGGGCAAAGCCAGATTCTCATTCGACCTGGCAGCGCAGGGCGTGGTGTCATTGGGCATCTACGATGTCGCCGGGCGGTTGGTGGCGAGGGTAGTGGACGGGACGATGCCGGCCGGCAGCCACTCGGTCAGCTGGAACGGCACGGACCGCGGCGGCCGGCGTGTCGCCAACGGCGTGTACTTCGTGCGGCTGGACACGGAGGGCATTTCCCAGACCCGTCGGCTGACGGTGATCAGGTAGACAGACCGGCGGCGCGCCGCAGACCGCGGCGCGCCGCCCCACATACCTACGGGAGGCCAGATGAAACGGCATCTCATCGCGGGCATCCTGGCCCTGGCGGCGCTGGCCGCTGCGCCGGAGGCCCAGGTCCCGAACGTCGCCCTCAAGGACCTCGGCGGCAGGCGGGTGGCGCTCAAGGATGTCCTGGCCGCCGGGCCGGCCGTGGTCTCTTTCTGGGCCACCTGGTGCCACCCCTGCCAGGAGGAGCTCAAGGCCATGCAGCGGCTGCACGAGACCTACGGCGGGGACGGCGCCGCGTTCGTGGCGGTCAGCATCGACGACGCCAAGACCACCGGCAAGGTCAAGGCGCTGGTCAAGGGGAGGAAGTACACGCTCACCGTCCTGCTGGACCCGGAGCAGGCCGCGATGAAGGCCTTCGGGCTGTCCGAGGTGCCGGGCGTGATCCTGCTCGCCCAGGACGGGACGCGGCTGTACCAGCACACCGGTTACAAGCCGGGCGACGAGGTCGCGCTGGAGGAGGCGGTCAAGGCGGCGCTGCGGCCGCCGCAGCCGGCCTGCGACAGCGCGGGGGCGGGACGATGAAGCGGCTCCTGATCGCGATGGCGGCGTTGCTGCTGGCGTCCTCCTGCGGCCGCCGCCTGCCCAGCCAGCCCGGGGGGCCCGGCGGCACCGGGACCTATCCGCGGGCCGTGCTGCTGGAGATGTTCACCGCCACCTGGTGCACCAACTGCCCGGTGGCCGACGCCGACATCGAGCGGCTGGCCCACGAGCTGGGCGACGATGCGGTATTAGTGGAGTACCATCCGACGTCGGGGGGCGACCCTTTCGGCTTCCCGGCGTCGAACAGCCGCGCCGATTTCTACGGCGTGGCGGCCTGGCCGACCCTGCGGGTCGACGGCATCGACAGCGCCGTCGGCTCGACCGCGGGATTGTACCAGACCTACCGGACCAAGGCCGACAACCGCCTGCTGGTGAAGAGCCCGATCAAGCTGGCCCTGACCGGGCAGGTGAACGGCGGCCAGTTCGATTACCAGGCGTCGGTCCAGGCCGACACCTCGCTGCGGCCGGGCGACCTGCGGCTGCTGGTGCTGGGGATCGAGGACTCGATCGCGTACCCGGCGCCCAACGGCACGACCCTGCAGCGCTGGGTGGTGCGAAAGTTGCTGCCGGACGCCCAGGGGACGGCGCTGTCGATCACCGCCGGCGGCACCGCGACCCGCAGTGGTTCGCTGGCATTCGATCCCGCTTGGCGGCAGGACCGCCTGCACCTGGCGGCGCTGGTCCAGGACTGGGACACCAGGGAGGTGCTGCAATCGGCGCGGATCGATCTGTCGATCCCCGCGTACCAGTTCGGACTGTCCGCGCCGGACACGATCGACACGGTGGCCGTCGCGGCCATCGCCGAGTTCGGCTTCGTCCTCAGGAACGCCGGCCTGATGGCGGACGCCGTGTGGCTGGATCTGCCCGACTCGCTGGCGTCGGTGCCGCTGTCCGACCGGGCGCTGTGCGATGTCCGCGGCATGTGCTTCCCGGTGCCGCACCAGGTGTACCTGGCCCCGGGCGACTCGGCCACGAACCTGGTGGTGCACATGTCGGCCATGGCGGCCGGGCATTACCGCGGCGGATTGTCTCTGCGCTCGGTCAGCGACCCGGCGCTGACCCGGGCCATCAACTTCCACATCGAGGTGCAATGATGCGCGCGCTGATCGCCTGTATCCTGGCGGCGTGCGCCGCGGCGCCGGCCGCCGGCTGGGACGTCTCCGGGTCCAACCGGGCGTCGCTGTGGGCGGCGACCGAGCACGGCACCGGCCTGGCGTACCTCGACCGGTTCGACCTGCGCGCCGCCGGGGACCTGCCGGGCGGGCTGTCCGTCGACCTGGGACTGCGCTACCTGGCCGACCAGGAGCAGTGGGACGACCCCACCATCATGCACGGCATCGCCAAGCGCTACGCCGCGGTGCGGCGCAAGGAGGTCTCGGCGCGGATCGGCACCTACCACGCCGCGCTGGGCCGCGGGCTGCTGCTGAACTGCGTGGACGAGCCGCGGGTCAAGGTCGACCGCGACCTGGACGGGCTGCTGGTCGACGCCGCCTGGGGCGGCCTGCTGGAGGGGCGGCTGCTGACCGGGCAGGCGCGGCAGAATTCGCGGCCGCTGGACACCACCCGGACGTTCTCCGGCGGCCAGGTGAGGCTGACCCCCGTCCCGTTCCTGGCCGTGGGCGCCGGCTACCTGCGGGCCAACGCCGGCGGCCGGCTGTCCGACCCCTCGTTCGGCCAGCCGGTGGAGGAGACCTTCGGGCCGAACCTGGCGCTGTCGCTGGGGCCGGTCGACCTCTATGGCGAGTACGCCCGCCGCCACCGGTACGGCTACCTCGACCCCAGTCTGGGCTGGGTCGGGATGGATGATCCCAAGGGCGACGGCCTCTACGGCAGCGCCTCTCTGGCGCTGGCCGGCCTGGGGCTGGTGGCGGAGGGCAAGCGGTACCGGCGGCTGGCCTCGGCGGTCAACGCGCCGCCGGCCTGCAACCGCGACGGCCGGCTGATCGGCGACGGTGACGACGAGTACGGGTTCGGGATCGACGGCACCTCGGCCCCGCTGGACGGGCTGGAACTCCACGGGAACTACTCGTGGGCCCGCGACAGCGCAGGGTTGCGCCGCTGGGAGGACAACTTCGCCGAGCTGCGGTGGGATGCCGCCCGGACGGTCGTGCTCACCGCCGAGGCCCGGGCCCGCACCGAGCAGTGGCTGCAGCCGGACATCCCGCTCAAGAAGTACAAGGGCGCGACGCTGGGCGCCACCTGGCGCTACCGGCCGGGGCGGTCGGCCGGCGCGACGTTCGGCGCCGATATCTTCGACAACGCCTACCTGGACGGGCCGCTGGCGTACCGGGAGCTGCACGGCGAGATCGTCTGGGCGCCGCTGCCCTGGGCCGGCCTCAGCCTGTCGGCGGACAGGGCGGACAAGCGGCTGTCTGAGTACGACGACCAGCGGGACTGGGGACGGGCCGCGGTGAGGATCCAGCCGGCGGACAACCAGACGCTCAACCTGTCGTTCGGCAAGAGCAAGGGGGGGCTGGTGTGTTCCAACGGTTTCTGCCGCTACGAGCCGTCGTTCAAGGGATTCAAGGCGGACTGGGAGTGGCGGTTTTGACATAATGGTTGTCACGACGGCCTGCGGCGGCTGACCAAGGTGAAGAACCCGGCCGGGTTCAACGGCGGGGATTCGATACGCTACGTGTACGACAAGGCGGGGAACCGGACCCGGAAGTACCGCGGGGCCAGCGGGACCGACCAGATCAACATCTATCGCCAGAGCGACAACGAGCTATTATACCGCGATAAGATACCGTACCTGGAAGACCAGTACGCCTACGAATACGACGCCAACGGCAACCTGACCCAGAGCTTTGACGAACCGGGCACCCGGACGTACGCCTACGACTTTGAGAACCGGCTGACCAAGGTGAAGCAGGGCTCGGACAGCACGGTGTTCTTCTATAACGGGGTCGGGGTAAGGTTGAAGAAGCTGGGGACCAAGGACAGCTCGTTGCAGTACATCCCTGACGGCATGTACACAGCGGTGGAGCGGAGGACCAACGGCAATCTCAGATACAAGTACGTCTACGCCAATGGCCTGCTGTTGGCCCGAATCGACAGCGCAGGGACGACGTACTACTACAGCCATGACGCCCTGGGCAGCATCATCGGGGCGAACGCCGACGGTGCGGTCTACAAGAGCTTCCTGTACGACGAGTTCGGCGACAGCTTGGGCGCCTGGGGCGCGACCAGCATCAACAACTACCGCTACACCGGGCAGGAATACGACTGGACGCCAGTAAACGCCTACAACCTGCGGGCGCGGGAGTACTACCCCAAGCTGGGCAGGTTCATGCAAAATGATCCGATAGGAGATAAGGGTGGTAGCTTAAACTGGTATGGGTATGTGGCAAATAATCCGATTAATATGACGGATATAACAGGGTTATCGTGTGGACCTGGTAAGTTAGGTGATTACTTTGTCCCAGATAGTTGGATTACATATAGTTTTGAACCAGCATGTGATATGCATGATAAGTGTTATGGAACCTGTGGCAAGAAAAGAAGCCAATGTGATAATGAGTTTCTTGATTTTATGTGGTGGATTTGTGATAACACACTTGGTAGATCATCACTAAGTTATAGGCATTGTAGAGAAATGGCATCCATTTACTACTTGGCAGTAAGAAAATATGGACAAGGTAGTTATGATGAAGCCCAAAAATGTTGTAAATAAGGAAAGGGGGCATTATGTCTAATCATAGAAAAAATAGCATATTTACAGGTGTTATCACCGTTGTAATTGGCTTAATGATCCCTTTTGTAGTAAAAATAACAATTAATCTATTATCTATCAATACAGGGGCTATTAATAAAACAATAAAGTTTTTTTTTGAAGGTAATATGTTATTTAACATTGGATTTTGGGTAGTTTATTATGGTGTTCCTTTTACCCTGTTGGCCTTATTAGCAAAGGGTAAGATAAAAATAACGAAGAAAAGTAATACGTCAAATGTTCCTAGTGGTCAATTTATTTTTTCAATAATCAGTGCTTATGTATTTGTTTTTAGTTTTAGTCTTTGCATAAATATTATTGTAGCCATATCGAAATCTTCAACGGCTTCAATCGCATATTTGTTTATTCCTTTCTATGAAACAATTACAATTATTGTTGGGTATTTTATGGGTTGGTTGGTTTACAAAATCTTTCTTTGGTTAAAATTAGTTAAGATGTAAAATATCATGGATAAAGTCGCATACGAGCCACCAAATTTAAAGCTGGGGGCCAAGGGCGGCAGCATCCAATACATCCCTGACGGCATGTACACAGCGGTGGAGCGCCGGACCAACGGCAATCTCAAATACAAGTACGTTTACGCCAACGGCATGCTTTTAGCCAGGATAGACAGCACCGGGCGGAAGTTTTACTGCCACCATGATGCCTTGGGTTCCATCGTGGGTGTTAGCGACAGTACGTATGCCGTGTGGAAGAGCTTCCTGTACGACGAGTTCGGCGACAGCTTGGGCGCCTGGGGCGCTACCAGCATCAACAACTACCGCTACACCGGGCAGGAATACGACTGAACGCCAGTAAACGCCTACAACCTGCGGGCCAGGGAGTACTACCCCAAGTTGGGGCGGTTCATGCAGAATGACCCGATAGGGGATAAGGGCGGGTGCTTGAATTGGTATGTATATGTGGCAAATAATCCGGTTAATGGTAATGACATCACCGGATTGACATGTTGTCCGTCTGATGTATCTGCAATAAATAGTACGATTAGTTTTCAAACCAATGCACTGAATATTATTAACACTAACTTACGTTCTGGTAATAACACTTGGTCAAATACTGGGCCAATCACAGGAACTGTTATTGCTTACACAAGCTGTTACCCACGGCCACACACTAACTTTAACGGGATCGATATAACATCCTGTCTTGGTAAGTGTGTTAAAGCTCATGAAGATGTTCATTTGAAGAACTGTGGAATATTCGGTTGGTGGGGTAATATATACAATGCATCACCAGCCGGTGAAAAAGAGGCTTATTCGGCATCATTGAAATGTTTACAGGCGGCTTTAGTCGAAGCGAGGAGTCACTGACAATGCTGTATTCGTTTCAAAAAGCAACTGAGATTTGGAGTCTTGTATTAATGACTCTAATCCCAGCCGTAATATATTTAGTTATTTCTCGCTTATATAAAAAGAGATGGCAAGTAGAAATAAGTATAATAATAGGTATAATATGTTTTTATCTGTATTGGTCATATCTCTTTTGTAGCCTAACGATATTAAGCGGCCTACATTACCTCAGTATTGTTATCCGACAATTTGTGCTGCCGGTCGCAGCAACTACATTATTGCCGACCATAATATATTTAGTAGGTTCCTGGTTGATAATAAAACAATGGAAATGGCTTAATGCTTTTATAATAGGCGTAATCTGCTTTGCTTTATATTATATCAGTGGTGTAATACAGGAAGTGGGGGTGAAAGAAATGAGTGAAATCATCAGTGGTGTGGTAGGCCTGGTGGGCGTTGCCTTGGGCTATTTTTTGCAGCGCTGGACGGAGGTGTCCAACGAACAGAAGGCGATCAAAGCAGAGTTCACAGAGGCCTACAGTACAGTATACTACAGCTGTAATGTTGGCAATAAGTATTACTATCTGTCGTTGCTCCGCAGGTTTTTCCTCCGGCACCCGGAGTGTCTGACAAAGGAGGCTAACAAGGCCTTCTTCGATAAATGGCTGACAGATATTGCCGTTGAGGAGGGCATGACCGGTGGCGGTAATGCCTGGACGAAGGAGAAGCTCACTGATTTGTATCTTGATCTGGAGAAGCTTAAGGTATAGCCCTTTACCAACGACGAGGCCCCGCCTCACCAGCGGGGTATTTCTATTTAACCGCTATTGGCAAAACCCAGGCTGCCGGGATTTCCTCAAACCCTATATGCTTGGTAGAGCGGCCTGCGGCAACGTTTCGAGCCAGTGGGGTGCCTATAGGAAAAAGCGTGATACACGCCCGCGAATTCGCCACACCCGGTCGGCTGCACTATTAAACGATTGACAAGATTCATCTGAAGATGTATTCTTACAACGGCCTGGGCGACCGGACCAGCCAGTATGTGCATTTATCCCGGCCCGGCACCTCGGCTCTCACCGGAACGATCAATTACTATTACGACGGCCTTCGCAGGCTGAAGAAGGTGATAAACCCAGCCGGGATCGATGGCGGGGACTCGATCCGTTTTACCTACGACGCTGCCGGCAACCGGCTGAAGAGAATAAAAGGGCCCTCGTCATATAAGATCTACACCTATAATGCGGCCAACAACCAGATGACCTGCCAGGACCAGAGCCCGTCCCTGCCGGACCCGTACGAATACAGCTACGACGCCAACGGCAACCTGACCCAGAGCTTTGACGAACCGGGCACC
>DDXR01000072.1 GCA_002347565.1 bacterium UBP2_UBA2255
CTCTACCAACTGAGCTACCGTGGCCTTGCGTCATCCGACCTGCCGGCGGCACGGCGACCTGGCGTGTCGTCCCTTGCGTTCGGCCGGGGAAACAGTAATTATAGCAATTCCACTGCGGGATTGTCAACTTTTTTCAGGCTTGCCGGCCCCGGGCAGCGCCCGCCTCGTCACCATGATGTCGTCGATCAGGCCGTATTCGCGGGCTTCCTCGGCCGACATCCAGAAATTGCGGTCGGTGTCACGGGCGATCTTGTCCACCGGCTGGCCGGTGTGGGTGGACAGAATGTGGCTGAGCTTCTCCCTGATCAGCAGGATCTCCTTGGCGTGGATCTCGATGTCGGTGGCCTGGCCCTGCACGCCGCCCAGCGGCTGGTGGATCATCACCCTGGCGTTGGGCAGGCAGAAGCGCTTGCCCTTGGTGCCGCAGGCCAGCAGCAGCGCCCCCAGCGACGCCGCCATCCCCATGCAGATGGTGACCACGTCCGACTTGATGTACTGGATGGTGTCGTAGATGGCCAGCCCCGAGGACACCGAGCCGCCGGGTGAGTTGATGTAGAGGTAGATGTCCTTCTCCGGATCCTCGGCCTCCAGGAACAGCATCTGGGCGATGATCAGGTTGGCGATCACGTCGTCCACCGGCGAGCCGATGAAGATGATCCGGTCCTTCAGCAGCCGCGAGTATATGTCGTAGGCCCGTTCCCCGCGCCCGCTCTGCTCCACAACGATCGGTACCAGGCTCATGCGTTCTCCATATTTTCATATTGCATTTTTCATTTCCCCAGGTCGGCCGTCTCCACCGTCGCCTCGGCCCACTCCCCCAGCCCGCGCCTCGCCTTGCCGACGGCGATGCGCGACCGGAAATCGTCGCGCCGGTCCGGGTCCTTGGCGAAGGCCGTCCGCAGGGCGGCCGGGTCCTGCCGGTTGTAGCGGGCCCACTCCTCCACCGCCTGCTCCAGCTCCTGGTCGGAGACCTCGATCTTCTCCTGCCGGACGACCTCGGACAGCAGCAGCTCCTCCCGGATCTTCCACTCCGCCGCCGGGAGGTACTGTTCGCGCAGCCTGGGTTCCTCGGCCGCGCACTCCGGGCATTCCTTGCCGTCCTTGGCCTGGTGCTGGTAGTGGTGCCGTTTCTTGGCCTCGGCCAGCATTCCCTCCAGCTCCTCGGCCACCAGCGACTGTGGCAGCTCCAGCGGGTGTTCGCGCATCAGCGCCTCCAGCACCTGCAGCCGCACGCCCTCCATCGCCTCCTCCTCGGCCCGCGCCTCCATGCCCGCCCTGATCTTGCCGCGCAGCTCCGCCAGCGTTTGGTACTCGCTGATCTTCCGGGCCAGCCCGTCGTCCAGCGGCGGCAGCGTCTTTTCCTGGACGCTCTTGACGGTCACCGAGAACGTCACCGCCCTCCCGGCCAGGTCCTTGACCTTGTAGCCGGCCGGGTAGCTGACCGGGATCTGCCGCACCTCGCCGGTCGTGGCGCCCAGCAGCTCGCGGTTGAACTCGGGCAGCACCTGGGCCCCGCCCAGCTCCAGCACGTAATCGACGCCCTTGAACTTTTCCGGCTGGTCCAGCCCCGCGGCCGGCACGTAGTCGACGGTCAGCTTGTCGGTCGCCCGGGCGCCGCGCTCCACCGGGACGAACTCGGCGTAGATGTCGCGCAGGTACTCCAGCTCGCGGTCCACCTCGGCGTCGCTGATCCTGGCCACCCGCTTGACCGCCTTGACTCCCTTGTAGCGGACCAGCGATACCTGCGGCAGCACCTCGCAGGTGGCGGTGAACTTCAGGTCCTTGTCCGGGCCCAGGTTGAGGTCCGAGATCACCGCCCGGTTGACCGGCATCACCCGGTGCTCGATCAGGGCCTTCTCGTAGCTCTCCGGCACCAGCTGCTCCACGGCCTCGGCCTCGATGCCCTTGCCGTACCACGACTCCAGGATCGAGCGCGGCACCTTGCCGGGGCGGAAGCCCGGGATCCGGGCCTTGCGGTTGTACTGGCGGTACAGGTCCTCGATCGCGGCCCGGACCTGCGGCCCCGGCACTTCGATCTCGAACACCCGCTGCCATGCCTTCGGTTCCTTGATCTCGACCTTCAATTGGACTCCTCGCGTCGGTGCTGAGATTGGGTGTGCCGAATCACGGATGCCGTCGAGAGCGCGTTCACTATCGACGGCGTGGTGCGAGGAGGGGGAGTCGAACCCCCATGCCTTGCGGCACCAGATCCTAAGTCTGGCGCGTCTGCCAGTTCCGCCATCCTCGCCGGACCCGGACGGCGCCCATTATACCAGATATCGCGCCGAGCGTCAAGGCGAGCGGTCAGCGGCGGGCCAGCCATTGCGCCGCCTCGTCCAGCAACGGCCCCCGGGCGTTGCGGGACGGGTGCTCCAGCACGTAGTCCAGCAGGTGGCCCAGCAGCGCGCCCAGGGCCGGGCCGGGCCGCAGCCCGAACTCGCGCATCAGGTCGTCGCCGCCGACCGCCAGGTCGGCCAGCGCGAAGGGGCGGTCGCGCCGGATCTCCTCGGTGGCCAGCTGCCGGAACCGGTCGAGCGTTTCCGTGGCGTCGTCGCCCGCGGCGCCCTGGGCCAGGATGTCGGCCCGGCGCAGGTCGATCAACCGGTACAGGCCGTCGCGGCCGGTCTTTGCGATCAGCCGGCGCAGGCCCTTTTCGGTCTCGGGATAGGCGAACATGTGCCTCCGCACCAGGGACGAGACCGCCAGGATGGTGTCCCGCGAGTACCGCAGCCGCTCCAGGACCTCCGTGGCCAGGAGCTCGCCCTCCTTGTCGTGCCCGTAAAAATGGACACGGCCGCCGGACAGCTCCCGGCATCTCGGCTTGGCGATGTCGTGCAGCAGAGCGGCCAGACGCAGCTCCAGACCCTTGTCGCGGGGGACGTGATCGACGGCTTTCATCGAGTGCTGGAACACGTCATGGCGGTGGAACTCCCCGGGCTGGGTGACCCCCACGCCGGACTCGAGCTCCGGCAGGACATGCTGGAGCAGCCCGGCCCGCTGCATCAGCCACAGGCCGATCGACGGCCGCTCGGCCTTGGCCAGCAGCTTGTTCAGCTCCTGCTGGACGCGCTCGGGCGCGATGGTCGCGATCAGGGCCGCGTTTTTCTTGATCGCCCGGAACGTGTCCCGCTCGACCGCGTACTCGAACCGGGCCGCGAACTGGCAGGCACGCAGCATCCGCAGCGGGTCCTGCGCGAAGGCGCCGGGATCGACCATGCGGATCAGGTTGTCCCGGATGTCCCGGACCCCGCCGAAGGGATCGACCAATTCTGGTTCCGTAATTCGTAATTTGTCATTCGCAAGTCGCAGGGCGATGGCGTTGATGGTGAAATCCCGCCGCCGCAGGTCCTCCGCCACCGGCAGGTCCGGGTCGTACTCGATCTCGAAGTCGCGGTGGCCGTGCCCAGTGCTTTTCTCGCGCCGGGGCAGGGCGACATCGACGGTCTTCGATTGCCGGTCCTCGATCTGGAGCTTGAACTTGAGGACGCCGAAGGCCTTCCCCACCAGCTCGACATGGCCGAACCCCCGCAGCGTCCCGGTCAGTTCGTCCATGGGCGTGCCGGTGACCAGGTAGTCGGTCTCCTCGGGCCGGTAGCGCCAGAAACGCGCCGGGTCGACCGCGCCCGTGTCCAGCGACATGGCGTAGCGCAAGCGGTCGCGCACCGCGCCGCCCACCTCGTACAGCCGGCCCCGGACGTTGATCGCCCGAATCACGTCAGCGGGCAGCATCATTCGATGATCCAGCACCGCCGCGCAGCGCAGCGATCTCCCGTTCCGCTTTGCGCGTGGGCTCGCGTCGCTGCTGCTCCTCCAGCAGCTCCAGCGCGCGCTGCCGATACTCCTCCTTGCCCGTCGCCTCGTGCAGCGCCCGGTAGGCGGCGGCCCGGTCTTCCGGGCAGGCGTCGAGCAGCCGCAGCAGGTCGGCCTCGGCCGCTGCGGGATCGCTCCGGGCCCGCAGCCTCTCCCGCAGCAGCGCCTTCGCCCGGTCGGTCTCCGACCCGCCCTGGCGGAGCGGCAGCGCCTCCCGGAGCGCCGCCCACGCCTCTGCGTGTTCGCCCCGGCGGCAGTGGATCTCGGCCAGCTGGACCAGGTACATGCCGAGAAAGCGCTCGGTATTCAGACCCCGGACGCCGGCAACGCTCTCCCGCACCAGCTCCAGGGCATCATCCAGCCTCCCGTCGTCCGTTTCGACGACGCCCAGCTTGAAGCGGGCGAAGGTGACGCCCAGGTCGTCCTGCATCTCCCGGCACAGCGCCAGCTCCCGCCGGATCAAGTGCCGGGCGTCGTCAAGCTCGCCCAGTTCGATGTACACGCCCCCCAGGTCGCCGGTGGCGCAGCAGGCGCTGTAGGCATCGCCCATCCGTTCGGTCAACCGCAATTGCTCCAGATAGCAGTCCCGGGCCATTCGCGGCCGCCTGCGGTAGAGGTGCACGCCCCCTAGGCTCCCCAGCGCTATGGCGTAGTACGCCGCATAGCCGAAGCGCCGCGCGACGGCCATGGCCCGCTCGAGGAGTTCCGCAGCCCGGTCCAGCGCCCCCTGCTCCCGGAGCGCCAGCCCGATGTTGATCAGCGCGCTCAGCTCGGTCTCCTTCACCCCGCGCGAGACGGCGTGGGCATGCTGCCGCTCGAACGCCTCCAGGGCGCTGCCGATGTCGCCCCTCCAGAAATTGATGTTGCCCCGGAGGGCGTCGATGGACATCGCCAGCCCATCGTCCCCGGGTGACAACCCCCGCTCCAGCCCGTCCAGCAGTTCCAGCGCCCGGTCGAAATGCCCCCGGGAACTGAGCACCTTGGCCCGCCACAGCATCACCGTCCCGGCCGTGGAACCGGCGCCGGCGGCCTGGAACAGCTCTTCGGCCCGGTCCAGGTGCTCCAGGGCGTTATCGTACCGGGACAGCATCACCAGGTGTATTGCCAGCGCCAGTTGAGCCTCCGCCGCCTGCCGGGGATCGCCCGAACGATCTGCCCACTGCGCGTTCAGGGAATAGGCATCCAGCGCCGGCAGCAGTTCGCCCACGGCGGTGAGCGCCTTGGCCCTGCGCTCGGCGACACGGATCGGGTAGCATCCCCCGTCCGGGCCGGGCACGGATAGATGGTGCCGCTTGTAAATGCGCGCCGCCACTGGATTATCGCCCCTGCATACCGCCGTTCAACGTACGGGGACAGGCGCCGGTCCGGCACTGTCGGGCTGGCCCCGCTCCAGCTCCCCGATTCTCGACCGGTACTCATGATTCGGCGTGAGGGCAACGAGCTGTTGGAAAAGGCGCAGGGCCTCGGCCCGGCATGTCCCGTCGCCGGCCAGCCGGTACAGCCAGTAGTTGATCTCGGCCCGCCGCGCCTGGTCCGGCTCCTTCGCCAGCATCCTCCGCATCGCCCGCACCGCCCCGAGCCGGTCCTGATGGGCGTCGATCCTCAGCGCCAGCAGGCGGCAGTCGCCGGCAACCTGCCGCTCCTCTATCCCATCGGCCATCGCCAGCGCTTGGCGGTTATGTTCCCGGGCTTCCTCGAGCCGCCCCGTTTCCTCATAGAGCGTTGCCAGGCCGAGCAGATACCCGCACAGATGATACTTGGCGCCGCACCGCTCGCCCAGCATGATCGCTTCCCGGTGCCACCGTTCCGCTTCGGGGTATAGCCCGCGGTTCCTGCAGATCTGGGCCCTGTAGTCGAGCACGATGCTCAGGCCCTTGCTGTCGTCCAGTTCGCGGGCCAGCTCGGTCCTTCGCTCGATGCACTCCAGCGCCCGGTCAAAGTCGCCGGTCTGCACCCAGACGCTGGCGGTGTTGGCGATCGCCGAGCACAGGGTGTGCTTGTCCCCGACCCGCCCGGCCAGCGCCGCCTGCCTGCCGAACCACTCCAGGGCTGCTGGATAATCGCCCTTCGACCAGTGTACCACCCCGATGTTGCCGAGGATGTTCGCCTGGCCGCAGAGGTCGCCGCTCTGCTTGGCCAGATCGAGCGCCCTGCGGTAGTATCCGTACGATGCGTCGTGCCGGCCCTGCTCGCCGGCGACGTTGCCGAGGTTGTTGCAGGCGGCGCAGATCCCTCGGATATCCCCGATCCTGCGGGACAGCGCCAGCCGCCTCAGGTAGAGCCGCGCGGCCTGGGCGTACCGGCCCCCGAAATAGCAGACTCCCCCCAGCAACCCCAGGGTCTTGGAGAGCCCCTTGACGTCGCCCAGCTCCCGGTAGAGCTGCCGCGACCGCTGATAGAGCGACTGGGCTTCCGCATCCCTCCCCCGCCGGTGCAGCACCCAGCCAAGCGAATTGCTAGACGCGGCTGCAAGTCCGGCCAGCCCTGCGCCCATCGATGCTTCCAGATTGCGCCGATACACGGCCTCGGCCCGCTGCCAGCGCCCGGTAAGCTCGCAGATCTCCCCGACGCGCTCCCACAGCATGAACGGGAAGGCACCAGCGCCGGGGCCCTCGAACCACAATCTCGGCATGCGGCGGGACCGCCGGGCGCCATCCGGCCGGATCATGCACCCCCCGGGGGCCGTTTCCCCTTTCGCACGGGCCGCTGCCCGTCCTCCCGGGGGAGGCCGTCGCCGGCCGTGGCCAGCAGCCGCCACTGGCGCTGTTTGCCCGCCGGATCGCGCTCCACGTATACCTTCTCGCCGGTGAACGGGTCGCGCCGCGTATGGTACATTGCGGCCGAGGCGGTCATCGGCAGCGGGATGAAGTCCTGCACCTGCTCGACGCGCAGGCGGTGCCGGCGGAGGAACTCGCGGAGCGCCAGCATGTCGCCGTACCCGCACCCGGGGTGGCTGGATATCAGGTAGGGCACCAGGTACTGCTCCTGGGCGCGGCACTGCCGGAAGGCCTCCAGGAACTCGAGGAACGTCCCGACCTCGGGCTTGTTCATGGCCGTCAGCACCCGCGGGCTGCAGTGCTCGGGTGCGACCTTGAGGTGCCCGCCGATATGGCTGCGCACCAGCTCGGCCAGGTAACGCCGGTCCCGCAGCGCCAGGTCGTGGCGCACGCCCGAGGCCACGAACAGCCGCTTGACGCCGGGCACTGACGCCACGGCGCGCCACATGCGGATGCTTTCGAACTGGTCGGTCTTCAGCCCCGGGCACACCCGCGGCGCCAGGCAGCTGCGGCGCCGGCAATCGCGGTCACGCCGGTCCGACCGGCAGTTGGTTCCGTACATGTTGGCGGTGGGCCCGCCGACGTCGGTAATGGTCCCCCTGAAATCGTTTCGCGCCGCCAGCGCGGCCGCTTCCCGCACCAGGGAGTCGATGCTGCGCGACTGGATCACCGGCCCCTGGTGGAAGTACAGCGCGCAGAAACTGCAGCCGCCGTAGCAGCCCCGGTGGGAAATCATCGACCACCGAACCGTCTCCAGCGCCGGCACAGCTTCCCGATAGGAGGGGTGCGCAGCCCTCCTGAACGGCAGCTCGTGGATGCGGTCCAGCGCAGCGGAGCAAAGCGGCGGCGCCGGGGGGTTGACCAGCAGTTGCCGGCCGCCGCAACGCTGCGACAGGGGGCGGCCGACGCTGGCGTTGGCTTCGCGGCAGGCCACGGCGAACGCCCGGTTGAAGGCACCGGCCGAGTCCCGCACCTCCTCGAAACTCGGCAGCTCCACCGGCACCGCGGACCCCGCGGGCCCGGCCGCCGCGCCCGGGACCACCACCGCAGTACCCGGGATGCCCCGGAAACCGGCATCGTCGATCCGGCGGCCCGCGTCCAGTCGGCGGGCGATCTCGCGGACCGCTGCCTCGCCCATGCCGTGGACCAGGATGTCGGCCTTGGCGTCGAACAGCACCGGGCGCCGCACCGCGTCGTCCCAGTAGTCGTAGTGGGCCAGCCGCCGCAAGCTGGCCTCGATCCCTCCCAGCACGATCGGGACGCCGGGGAACGCCTGGCGCAGCCGGTTGGCGTAGACGATCAGGGCACGGTTGGGGCGCAGCCCGTGCCGGCCCCCGGGCGAATAGGGATCGTCGCGCCGCAGCTTCTTGGCCGCGGTGTAGTGATGCAGCATGCTGTCGATGTTGCCAGAGGTGACGCCGAAGAACAGCCGCGGCCGGCCCAGCCGCATAAAGTCGGCCGTGCCGCGCCAGTCGGGCTGGGCGATGATGCCCACGCGGTGGCCGTCGGCCTCCAGCACCCGGCCGATCACCGCGGCGCCGAACGACGGGTGGTCCACGTAGGCGTCGCCGGTGACCAGGACCACGTCGCACTGGTCCCAGCCCCGGGCCCGCATCTCTTCCGCAGTCATCGGCAGGAACGCCATCGAACTATTCCTCTGGTTTTCTTTGTCACGTGCAGTGTACCATGTTTCCCGCGCTGATGCAACATATAAAGCCGCCTCGGAAAAGGCGGCTTGGCTGGCGCTGGCCGCGGCGCTTCCGCGGTCACTGCACGATCAGCGCGTCGGTGTCCAGCTGGCGATGTGCTCCAGACCCTTGACGCCGATGCCCGGGTCCGCGACCGTCCAACTGCCGTGCTGTCCCAGTTCCGCGGCAGCGAGGGATATGTGGCACATCGCGATGCCCATGTCGATCAGCTGCAGGTCGACGCCGGCGAACCAGCGGCCGTAGCCCGTGGTCCTGGCCAGGAAGAGATGGAGCGCGCCTGATTCGTCCCGCATGATCCGCCAGGGCTGCCTGTTCGAGGCCGACGGGGCGGCGCGCACGCACCTCAGGATGTCGTGGATCGGATCGCTCGCATCCTCGGCCATCGGGCGGGAGAAATCGCCGTCAAAGAACAGTTGACCCCACGGTTTTCGGCCATCTGATCCGGCAAAAGCCCGCAGCGCCCGGCCAACAAGATGCCGGCGTTCGGCTGGGTATCCCACCGGCGTCACGCAAGGGAGGACCCCTCCCTGCTGCAGTTCGACGCGCCGGGCAAAACCGGCGCGATCGAACGAGCCGCCCAGCCAGCAGGTGCCCAGGCCGAGTTTGGTGCAGCGGATCACGGCCTGTTCAAAGCAGCAGCCGAAATCCTCCATGGCACGCGGCGCGGCCGCCACTGCGGCCGCGATGTAGAGTGATGCGCCCCGGATCACACCGTAGGTGCCGAGACGAGCAACCTCGGCCCGCTCCGCCGCGTCCGGGGACAGCAGCGCGAAGCGTACCCTGTTGCCGAACGGACCGACCCGGGCGGTTTCTGCAATTCCTCGCAGCTCGGCCAAGGTCGCCGGTTCAATCGCCCCGGGTTGAAACGACCGCACCGAGGTCCGCGTCAGCATCGCGTGGATGTCGGACCCGCCGTCCGCTACCACTTGGGCTGCTCGGTGATCTGGTAGGTGCTCTTGCAGTACGGGCAGTTGATGAACACCGCGCCCTCCCTCACCGATACCGAGTCCTTCGACAACGGCGCGGCGCACTGCTGGCATTTCAGCTGGTCGGCCTTGATCCCGCCGGTGAGGTCGATCTTCTGCACCACCTCGATCTTCTGCCCGGGCTTGGGCCCGGACCGCTTGATGGCGACCACGATGCCGGCGGCGACGCCGATCAGCGCCAGCCCGGTGATGATGCGCGACCCCGGGTTCGCCGTGTATTCGGCGCGGGCCGACATCAGGAACAGGATGCCGAATACCGCCAGCACGAACGTCGCCACGTACCCCGCTGCCTTCATCGATCCTCCTCAGTTGCCGGCCGCCTGCCGGACCCACTGCCACAGTTGCCGGAAGAACTCCACCGCTGCCGGGTCGGCGTGCTTGGGCATCCAGACGTGCCAGCCCAGGCCCATCTGGGCGATCACGTAGTAGCCGACCGCCAGCTGGCCGATGGCCACGTACCCGGTGGCCAGCTGACCGGCGCCGAACAGCAGCGCGATGGCGGCCTGCGCCACCGCGGTGATGCCGAAGATACACTGGCCGAATCCGAACAGCAGGCCGATGCCCACCTGGGCGAAGGTGACCAGCCCGATGGCGAACTGGCCGACGGCCAGCCAGCCCTTGGCCACGCGCAGGCGGCCGTGCTCGTCCCTGCCGGCGGCGACGCAGACCAGCGGGTAACCGTACCATTCGGAATCCGTCCGCCACTCGAACCCGTGGCCGTTGTCGGTCCGCGGCATATCTACCGTTCCCCGTTCACCGTTGTCGGTTCACGTTTCACGGATCACGATTCACGGTTCTCAGGCGGCCCATCATTGTTCATTGTCCCCTGTTCATTGTTCACCGGTGGCTCCGGCTCAGGGATCAGTTCCTGGCGGGCGTCCTCGATCAGCTGCCGCACCCGGGGCGCCATGGCGTGCTCCTCCACCGGGAAGCGCGCCAGGATCTGCGCCAGGATCCGGACCTGCTCCTTGGGGGAGAGCCGCTTGTTGATGATCACTCGGTCCGTGCCCTTGACCCGGCACCAGCCGCCCCGGCCGTCGAACTCGTCGAACTCGATCTTCTGGCCGAACCGCCCGGCCAGCGCGGTCATGTCGTCGATGATCTGCTTGTCTCGCATGTGCGTGCACTATGGTTGGGCGATGGTGATGTCGCTGATGCCGACCGACGAAAGCAGCTCCCGGATGCGGTCGCACTGGACCCGGTTCTCCGTCCGCAGCCGCGCCAGCGCCTGCCGGCGGGTCATCACTCCCTCGCGGACGGTCTTGGCGTAGAAATCGTTTTTCTCGGTCAGCCCCAGCGTCGTCAGGTACATATAGTCCTTGAGATGGCCGATGGCGCAGTCGAACCGCCAGGACGAGCCGGACCCGCGCGGGTGGTCCCAGCCCAGCTCGCGCCGGATGCGGTGCAGCACGGTGGCCTCGTCCCATGGGACGTAATGGAACAGGTCGATGGCCCGCAGCCGCTTCCCCGTCAGCCGGGAACCCAGGGCGTACTGGTTGTTGAACAGGTACGCCTTGGCCGTCGTCGCCAGGTAGCGCGGGTCGAGGTAGGCGAGGTTCCCCAGCGCGCCGGCCAGCAGGCCCCGGACGTTCTTCAGGTAGGTCTCGGCCAGACCGGCGCCCTCGGGCACGCCCAGCAGCAGCTTCTTGAACGACGTGTACTCGTAGGGGTTCCCGCCGTTGATGATGCAGGTCACGCCGTGCGTGTTGGCGATCTTGACGATCTCCGGCCAGATGATCTTGCACCCGATGCAGATCACCGGCACCATGGCGGGATCGGGCCGCTGGAACCAGGTCCGGATGTTATGCGCCAGGATCCGCTCGTGCAGCCGGCCCGGGAAGCTGAACTGCACCAGGTCGACGGCCAGCGCCGACACCATGTCCGTGATGTTGCGCTTGGCCTGCTCGTGGGTGAAGGGGTTGGCGTAGTTGACCGCCAGCGCCCGCATCCCGTAGTCCCTGACCAGGGCCAGCAGCGTGTAGGCGCTGTCCCGGCCGCCGCTGACGTTGACGATGCAGTCGTACTTCCCGCGAGGGTTGCGGGACGCATCGAGCAGCGCCAGCAGCCGGTCCCGGCCGAGGTACTCGATCTTGCGGTAATCGCGGCATTGCCGGCAGACGCCCCGGCCGTCCTGCGGCGCGATCAGCGGGTGGGCGGGCAGCCCGCATTTTATGCAAGGGTCCAAAGAGCTAGGCGATGTATGGCTGATTGAACCGCGCGGCCAGTGTGGTCATGTCGTCGATGATCTGTTTATCGCGCATTTACAGTTGTTGGTTGTTAGCTACTTGTTGTTTGCAGATCCTTGCAATGAGTTGATCAGCGCCTGCAACTTCCTGCCGATCTCAGCGATCTTGATCTGCATTATCTCATGCGTTTGCTCATCGACGTAGGACAATCGCTGAACAAGCTTGAGAATAGTGACGATTTCGTATACAGAACGCAATGCAATGAAGAGAAACTGGATGAATTCTTTCTTTGTTCTGCATCCCGAACCCTCGGCGATGTTGAGCGGCATTGCTGTGGCTGCGCGCCTCAACTGCGATGTGAGTCCATATCGCTCCTCATCCGGAAAGGCTCGGGTGATGCGATACACTTCGATGCAGAACTCCATCGCTAACTGCCATACATTCAACTTCTCGAACCTATATCCTGTCATCTCTCCCCTCCAACGACGAACAACAAACAACCAATAACATCAGTCGAGTCTATGTTCTTCGAGCACCTCCGCCTCGAACACGAACAGCTTCGTCCGCTTGTCCTTCCAGGCGTCGCCGGGCAGGCCGGCCTTGTGCGCGCAGAGGTAGGTCAGCGTGGTCTCGCGGTCCCAGCCCTCCTCGGGCGCCACCTGCGGCAGGAACACGCCGCTGCGGCCGCCGGCCTGCACGATGATGCCGTGCTTTCCCACGATGAACTCCTCGGGCGCGCCGATCTGGCGCTTGGGCGTCAGCACCGAGATCTCGTACTCCAGCTCCGGCAATTCCGCCGCGGTGACCTGCGGGAAGCGCGGGTCGCCGGTGGCCGCGGCCACCGCCATCTCGGCCACGGCCGCGTACAGCGGCTTGACGCCCTCGATGTAGCCGATGCAACCCCGCAGGTGCCCGCCCTTCTTCAGCGTCACGAACACGCCGCGCAGCTCGGACAGCACCGGGGTCAGCGACTTGTTCCTCGGTTTCGGCTGGCCCTTGACCTCGGCCTCGATCGCGGCATGCGCGATGCGAAACAGCTCCTTNNATCCTGCATTTTCAATTTTACATTTTTCATTTTGCCTTGCGACGCGTAGAGTCCGGCGGCAAGATATCCCACCACCTGGCCCCGGTCACCCACCACGTCGCCCGAGGTGCGGTAGTCGTAGACCGCGGCCGTGTCGGCGCCCAAGAACCGGCAGGCCTGCATCACCGCCACGATCGGCCCGCCGCCGCAGGCCTCGCACTTCTCGAAGGCCAGGTCGGCCGCCAGCTTTTCCGGGTCGTAGGCCGCCACCGCGTCTACCACCAGCTTGTCGAGTTTCTTGGCCTGCGCGTCCGGGTGGTAGTGCGACAGATCGCTGGATGCCAGAAGCAGCACGTCGTCCCGCCCCTTGACCGCCTCGGCCACGGCCTGCGCCAGCCGCTCGCAGGCGGCCAGCGAGTGGTCGAACAGCATCACGGGGACGATCGAGAAGCCCGGAGCCAGCACCGCCTGCAGGAACGGCAGATGGATCTCCAGCGAGTGCTCCTCGGCGTGGGCCGCCGGCAGGTCGTGGATGTAGGCCGTGTCGCGGCCGATGATCTTCTGCGCCAGCGCCGTATCGACCGGGACCCTGCCCAGCGGCGTCTCCCAGGCGCCGGACGCATAGACCGCGGCGCCGGAGAAGTAGGCGCGGTGGCTGGGGCCGACCATCACCACGGTCCTGATCTTTCTCCCGATCAGGTTCTTGTAGGCGGAAGCGGCCACCGGGCCGGAGTACTGGTAGCCCGCGTGCGGCACGACGACGCCCAGCAGCTCCGCCTTCCCGGGTTGCGCTTTGGCCGCGTCCAGGTATTTCCCGAGATCGGCCGCCAGCCTGGCCTTGTCGCCGGGGTACCACGAGCCGGCGATGATCGACTTGCGGACGTTCATGACCGCACCCTCCTTCCTGGGCTGCGCCTGGCTCGACGCGCAGCAGAAGACAATGGCGAAGACATTGATAATCCCTACTGCGTTACACCCAGTGAACGCCATGATCCCCTCTGTGTCTCTGGGCCTCCGTGGCAAACCTAGCCCCGGTCCGCGAGGCGCGGGTAATCCATGCTGAACCGCCATTTGTGGTAGTACTTCAGCGCGGCGTAGGTGGCGGCCAGCAGCACGAACAGCGACGGGTATGCCAGGCCCACCAGAAACGCGAACAGCAGCGAGCCTCCCTGATAGGACAGCATCACCCACCGCATCTTCTGCGTGATCACGGCCAGCAGGAACAGCGGCAGCGAGCAGGCCGCCGCCACCAGGCACAAGTTGTCGCCCAGCCGCCAAGCAAGCGCCGCGGACGCCGCCATCAGGGCCAGCGCCAGCCAGGTCGTCGCTCTGACTCCAAGCAGCACGCCGGTGGTGACGTTGCCCGTGGCCTTGTCGGACCGGTAGTCCGGCAGCGTGGTGTTGAGGTACACCGCCGAGACCGACAGCACGTACGGCAGCGCGGCGACCCAGACCGCCCCCGCCGGGGCGCCGGTCGCCGTCCAGCCGGTGGCGAAGGCCAGTCCGCCGTAGCCGGCGCCGTTGGCCAGCATGTCCAGGAACGGCTTGGCCTTGAACTTGAACGGCGGCACCGAGTACAGCAGGCCGAGGGCCCCCGACGCCAGCACCAGCCAGCCGACGGGCGGCGGGAATTTCAGGAAACCGAGCAGGACCGCGGCGGCGGACAGCAGCGCGGCCTCGGCGATGATGGCCGGTTTGCTGACGTGCCCCTCGGCCACCAGGAACAGCTTCTTGTTGAGCCGGTCGGTCTCGACGTCGAAGATCTGGTTGACGATGTAGGCCGCGCCCATCAGCCCGCTGTAGAGTGCGATCATCAGCCACAGCTCCGGCGGCAGTCGCCAGGTAAGCAACGGCGTTCCCGACGCCCGGTACTGCCCGGCCAGCAACATCGTCCATACCGGGGCCATCAGGATCGGCCGCAGCACGAACAGGTAGTCGAGCGGGGAGCCCCTCATGCCCGCAGCCGCCAGCTCGGCGGGATCCGTTCCGTTCGGCGAGCCGCCTATCGCCCCCGGCCCCCGGGCGCCGGCGGCGCGGCCGCCCTCTGCTCCGGATACAGCGCCACTTTGACGTAGCGTTCCGGGTCGAGGTACCGCAGCGCCGCCTGCCGAATGTCCTCGGCCGTCAGCGAGCGCACCAGTTCCGGGTAGCCGGGGATTTTGGCAGGATCCTCGCTGTATCTGGCATATTGGTAGAGCGTCCCTGTCCAGAAGCCGTTCTGCTTGCTGTTGGTCTCCCATTCCTTGAGGTTCATCTCCCTGATCTTCGCCAGGTAGGAATCCGGGATGCCGATTTGCCGCATGGTGTCGATCACGGCGAACACGGCGCCGGACAGCTCTCCCACCCGTTCCGGGTCGCAGCCGAAGCCGATATGGACCAGGCATTGCGGGACCGGCTCGGCGCTGGGCTGGGAGTACGACCAGATCGAGTATGTGCCGCCCTTGTCCTCCCGCACCACCTCGCGCAGCTTGATGTCGAGGTAATCGCCCACCGCGTCGGCCAGCAGCCGCTCGCGTTGGTTCCATGCGAATCCGGCCGGGAACGCCAGCCGCACGGTGCTCTTGGCTTCGACCCCCTTGGCGATGGAGCGCTCGATGATGCTGTCCGGATGCCGGACTCCGTCGTCGCGCCAGCGCGGCAGGGTCTTGGCTGCCGGCAGGCTCGCCAGGTAGGTCTCAACCAGCGGCCGGATGCTGTCCGGGTCAAAGCTCCCGACCAGGATGAAGGTGAATCCGCCCGCCTCGCCGAAGCGCTTGCGGAAGAACGACAGCGCCTTGTCGGGGTCGACCGCGGCCAGCAGCTCCTCGTTCACCGGCCGGTAGGGGTAGCGGCGGCGGCCGATGATCAGCTGGAACGAGTCGGCCAGCGCGGTCTCGGGCCGGGCGTTGCGGTTGCGGAGTCCGGCGGCCGTCCGGCCCAGGAACGAGCGGGCGGCGGCGGTGTCGCGGCGCGGCGCGGTGAAGTAGAGGTGGGCCATCTGCAGCATGACCGGCAGGTCCGCCGGCGAGGCCGAACCCGACAGCCCCTGCTCGAGCCTCCCGATCGACGGCGACAGCGAGACGATCCTTCCGGCCAGGTACTTCTCCAGCTGCGTCCGATCGAAGGGCCCCAGTCCGCCCTCCTCGGCGATGGCGGCGGCGTAACGCGCCGACATGAAGCCGGCCGAGTCGGCCAGCGACGTGCCGCCCGGCGCGAAGGCGCGCAGCAGGATCTCGTCGTTCTTGAAATCGGTCGGTTTGAGCAGCACCCTGGCGCCGTTGGAAAGCTTCCACTCGTGCAGCCCCAGTTCCCGGTGGAGCTTGCGGGAGACGATCCCGCCCGGTTTCGGCTTCCTGGGCATCAGCTCCTGCCCGGCGAAGGCGTCGACGTAGGGCTCGGCCGGCTGGGACTCGATCCGCTCCATGGTCAGCCGCAGCCCGGGCTCGGTCGGCAGCTCCAGCCCGGGCCGTTGGGGACCGCTGGCCAGGATCACCCGGTTTTCGTCCGTGATCAGCCGCCGGGCCGCGCTGTTGACCTCGTCCAGTGTGATCGCCGGCAACAGCGCCAGCGCCAGCCGGTATTCGGTTTCAGCGCTGAGGTGCGTCCCCCCGCCCAGGTAGCTCTGGACATATCGCCAGACCAGTCGCCGCGACTCGGTCTTGTCGCGCTCCTGGTACGCCTGCTCGGCCTGCCGCAGCAGCTCGGCCTTGGCCCGGGCCAGCTCGGTGACGGTGAAGCCGTGGAGCCGGACGCGCCGGGCCTCGGTCAGCAGGGCGGCCAGCCCGGCGGTGATCCCGGTGTCCGCCACGCCAGCGCCCAGCGAGAACGTCGCCAGCGGGTCGACGATCTCGTGCTTGGCGGCGTAGGCCGACAGGAACGGCGGCCGCGGCAGGCGCGCCAGCTCGGCCAGGCGCTGGTTGAGCATGGCCGAGACCAGCTCCGCCGCCATCTCCCCGCGGGCCTGGCCGGCGGTCAGCACGGTGTCGGGCCGCCGCAGAAAGTTGACGCTGACCGAGGCGTTGCTCTCCTCCGGGTCGGCGGCCAACGAAAACCGCGGTTCTGCCTGGAAGGGCACTGGGTACAGCTGCCGCTTGGCCGGGTTGGCCGCCCGCTTGATCTTCCCGAACTGGGCCCGGATCATCGCCGCCACCGAGTCGCGGTCGAAGTCGCCTACGGCGACCACCGCCATCAGGTCGGGTCGGTACCAGCGGCGGTAGTAGTCGACGATCCGCTTGTGGGGGAAATTCTTGATGACCGCCGTGTCGCCGATCGGCCTGCGCGCCGGGTACGGGGAGCCGGCGAACAGCACCCGGGACTGCTGCTCCCAAATCCTGGTGCGCGCGGTCCGGCCCAGCCGCCACTCCTCGACGATCACCCCCCGCTCCTTGTCGATCTCGGCCGGTTCGAAGGTGATCTGGTGCGCCCAGTCCTCCAGCACCTGCAGCCCCTTGCGGAACAGCGGCGCCGAGTCGGTCGGCACGGTCAGCATGTAGACCGTCTGGTCGAAGCCGGTGCCGGCGTTCATGTTGGCGCCGAACCGCATGCCGATGGACTCGGTGTAGTCGATCAGCGCCTGGTGGGGGAAGTTCTTGGTGCCGTTGAAGGCCATGTGCTCCAGGAAGTGCGACAGGCCGTGCTCGTCGTCCCGTTCCAGGATCGAGCCCACCCGCGTCGCCAGCCGCAGCTCGGCCCGCTTCTCGGGCTTGCGGTTGGCCCGGACGTAGTAGCGCAGGCCGTTGGGCAGTATCCCGCTGGCCACCGCGGTGTCGGCCGGCAGCGGCGCGGCGGGGTCGAAGGCCGTTCCGGTTGGCTGGGCGTGCAGTGGAATCCATGCGGCGAGCAGGGACAGGAGAACTGGGAAAAACCGCTTCATATGGGCCTTTCTCGATTGGGACGTTCTGATCTTCATCCGCCGTCTCGGCCGACGCGATTGGAGATTATATCAGCCGCCCCCGGGACTGTCAAGCGGCAAAACCGGCCGTCCGTTACTTGACTGACCACAACCTGTTGTGGTATGATAGCGGCGATGACGGGCCCTTAGCTCAATGGTTAGAGCAGCGGACTCATAATCCGTTGGCTGAAGGTTCAAATCCTTCAGGGCCCACCAGCATCAGAAAGGGCTTCCCATATATATATTGGGAAGCCCTTGATTTATGAATACAACTCGCCCTGGCAGACCGAACATCCCGATGCTAGCATCGCCGAATCTTGCATCGGGCATCGATGTCGCGCCATTGCCCGGGGTCCAGGCCGGCTGCGGTGCTGGCATGGGGAGCGCCAACGTTCAGAGCGCAGCTGTCGAGCGTGATCGCAGCGATGGCCGCGATGAGGACCGCTCCGCTGACATGGCAGTCGGGCACGGCGAATGTCGGGCTTCCCGATAGCACGGCGATACCGGCTACTTCTTCCCGCTTTTCTTGAGGGCTTCCGTCACCTTCTCCAGGGGCAGTTTCTTGGTGCAGAAGAACCAATCGTAGCACTTGAGGTCGCCCTTGCCCTCCATCCGCTCCTTGGCCACCCCGCAGGACCCGGCCGTGGGCACGATGACGTCGTCCCCCGGCTGCCAGTCGGCCGGCATCGCCACCGAATACGTGTCAGCCGTCTGCAGGGCCACCACCACCCGGTACAGCTCGTTAAAGTTCCGGCCCAGGCTCAGCGGATAGTAAATGATGGTGCGGATGATCCCCTGGGGATCGATGAAGAACACCGCCCGTACCGCCTTGGTGCTGCTCTCCCCGGGCTGGATCATACCGTACTTCTTGGCCACCTCCATGGTGATGTCCTCGATCAGGGGAAACTTGACCTCGACGTTTTTCATTCCCTTGTACTCGATCTTCTCCTTGATGGTGCGCAGCCAGGCGATGTGGCTGTACAGCCCGTCGATCGACAGACCGACCACCTTGCAGTTGACCTCGGCGAACTTCTGCTCCATGGTGGCAAAGGTCATGAACTCCGAGGTGCAGACCGGGGTGAAGTCGGCCGGATGGGAGAACAGGATCACCCAGCTGCCGGCGAACTGGTCGGGGAAATTGATCTCGCCCTGGGTGGTCACCGCCTTGAAGGCGGGGGCCTTGTCGCCGATGCGGGGCATGGTGGTCGCGCTCTGGGTCATCGTTTCCATGGTCGTCTCCTTGTTGAAGGGTTTCGGATCGATTCCCTGCACGTCGCCGATTTCACTGTACGATCTTGTCACAAAAGCATCATGGCCGCGGCGATGACGGTGGTCCACAGGCCGTTCTTGTTGCCCTCGGCCGACTGCACGCAGTTGGTGGTGCGGAAGATGTGCCCCGACGCCTTGTACACCTGCTTGCGCTCGTCCCACGCCAGGTTGGGGTCCAGCGGGATCCCCAGGGTGGTGGCCAGCATCGTCGCCGCCAGGTCCTCGGCGTAGTCCCCCGAGAAGTCCCCCTTCTCCCCGAAGGCGTGGTGCTCCGACAGGTAGCCGTAGTGCTGCTTGTCCACCGGGATCGCCAGCCCGATCGCCGCCGAGATCAGCCGGTTGGGCTCGTTGGTCTCGTTGCGCGCCAGCACCGTGTACACGATCTGCCCCGGCTTGATCTGCTTCAGCCCGTCGCCGCGGGGGATGATCCGGCAGTTGGGCGGGAAGATGCTGGAGACGTACACCAGGTTGCACATCTGGATGCCGGCGTTGCGCAGCGCCGCCTCGAAGCTCGACAGCTTCTCCCGGTGCACGCCCACCCCCTTGACGAA
>DDXR01000057.1 GCA_002347565.1 bacterium UBP2_UBA2255
GCGTCCAGGAACGAGTCGACGATCACCTTGCAGTCGCGCTGGGTGAACCCGGTCTTGTCGCAAACCATCTTGACGAGGTCAGCCTTGGTCATAGGGCCTCCATAAGAGTGCTTTGGCTGTATGCAGAGATGCGACCGCCTTGATGTCAGTGGCAGCTGGCGCAGTTGTGCGATGAGCAACTGCCGCAGCCTTTTCCCCCGCCCGCTGCGGTGAAGCCGTCGCCGGTCTTGCACCCGAAGGTCGAGAACAGCTTGTCGACCTCCCGGCTGCTGCATGCCGGGCACCTGGGCACCGCCGATGTAGACGCCATCAGCAGCTCGAACCTGGCCGAGCAACCGCGGCATTCGAATTCGTATATCGGCATACCGTTATCTTACAAAGAATTACGATATTTGTCAATACCTATTTTCAAAAAAACGCGCTGCGGCCGTCGCCGCTGTCCGTTGGCGCCGTGCGGCGCTCCGCCCGATCAGTGCCCGCCCCGGGGCTTGGCCCGCGCCGACAGCTCGGCCAGCAGCTGCGCAGCCTGGGCCAGCGGGAATTCGCGCCGGCCGCGGCTGCGGACGATCGTCAGGCGCTCGTCCGGCGACGGCAGGCCGCGCTCGTCGCCGGCGGCGGCGAGCAGCGTCGGCAGCTTCAGGAAGTAGGCGATGCTGAACTCGTCGCTCTTGGCGCCGATGAACGCCTGGCAGTGGCGCAGGATCTCGGCCAGCTCGACGGTGGAGAGGGAATTATATGACACCGTCCGGGGGCCGGCCCCCGGATCGGCGGCGCCGGACCGGTTGAGCAGAATCAGCTGGATGCCGGCGAACGGCTCGGCCGCGCGCAGGAACGCACGCAGTTCGCGCTCCCGCCACGCACCGGCCTCGACCGCCACCGCCAGCCGTCCGCCCAGGTCGGCCTGGAACCGCTCCCGGAATTCGCGCTTGCCCTCGCTGATCATCGGCCGCGGCCAGTGGATGAAGTGCTCGGCGCGGCGCGCGCCCAGCTGGGCGACCACGGCGTTGTTGCGCTCGATCTCGTCGGCGGGCAGGCCGGCGGCGCGGATGGCGCAGTTCTTGAACGGCTCGTCGCCCGGGAACTGGACGCCGTAGCGGACGGCGATGCCGGACCGGTACAGCAGGAAGCTGCGCAGCTGGTGGTGCCGGTGGTCGAGGTCGACCAGCAGGTCGAACTGCTTGCGGCCGATCAGGCGCTGCAGGCGCCGGAACTCGCGGCCGCGGACGGTCCGCAGCTGGTCCGGGCGGAAGTCGATGACCTCGTCCACCTCGTCGTCGAACCACCACAGGCCGCGCTTGCGGTCGTCCACCAGCAGTGCCAGCAGGCTGCCGTCGAAGCGGCGGCGCAGGGCCCTGATGGCCGGCAGGGCCATCAGCAGCTCGCCGTCGGCCTGGGCCGGCACGCACAGCACGCGCTGCGGCGCCCGCAGCAGGCGGGAGAACGGCAGCTGCTCGCGCCTGCCGAAGCGGCGGCTCCAGTCGATCCGCAGGTCGGTGAGCGCGCCCATCAGACCGCGCCCCGGGCGGCGGCGAAAGCCAGCTTGACCGCCTGGTCGACGCTGTCGATGTGATGGAACTTCAGCTTCTTCTGGACGTGGGCCGGGACCTCCTCCAGGTCCTTGCGGTTCTGGGTCGGCAGTATGATCTCCCTGATGCCGGCGCGGTGCGCGGCGATCACCTTCTCCTTGATGCCGCCCACCGGCATCACCTTGCCGCGCAGGGTGACCTCGCCGGTCATGGCCAGGAACGGCCTGACCGGACGGCCCGACAGCAGCGACACCAGGCTGACCACCATGGTGACGCCGGCCGAGGGCCCGTCCTTGGGGATGGCGCCGGACGGGACGTGGATGTGGATGTCGTGGCGGTCGAAGAACTTGGGGTCGACCTTGTACTGGCGGGCCCGGGCTCGGATGTGGGACAGCGCCGCCTGGGCCGATTCCTTCATCACTTCGCCCAGCAGTCCGGTGAGCTGCAGGCCCTTCTTGCCGGGCATCTTGGTGGACTCGACGAACAGGATCTCGCCGCCGACCGGCGTCCAGGCCAGGCCGGTGGCCACGCCGACCTCGCCGGCCCGCTCCGCCAGCTCGGGAAAGAACTTCTGCGGCCCCAGGTACCGGCGCAGCAGGGCGGCGGTGACCACCCTCTTCCGGTCATTGCCCGACGCCACGTCCTTTGCGACCTTGCGGCAGACGGACGCGATCTCCCGCTCCAGATTGCGGACCCCGGACTCGCGGGTGTACTGCCCGGTGATGGCGGTGATCGCCTCCTCCTTGAACTCGATCTGCGATGGCGTCAGGCCGTTCTCCTTCACCTGGCGCGGCACCAGGTAGGACACGGCGATCCGCAGCTTCTCCTCGTCGATGTAGCCCGGCAGCTCCAGCACCTCCATCCGGTCGCGCAGGGCCGACGGGATGGTGTCGGTGACGTTGGCGGTGGTGATGAACATCACCTTGGACAGGTCGAAGGGCACGTCCAGGTAGTGGTCGGAGAACGAGAAGTTCTGCTCCGGGTCCAGCACCTCCAGCAGGGCCGCCGCCGGGTCTCCCCGGAAGTCCTGGCCGATCTTGTCGACCTCGTCCAGCATGAACACCGGGTTGTTGGTGCCGCACTGCTTGAGGCCCTGGATCACCCGGCCCGGCATCGAGCCGATGTAGGTGCGGCGGAAGCCCCGGATCTCGGCCTCGTCCCGCACCCCGCCCAGCGACATCCGGTAGAACTTGCGCCCCATGGCCCGGGCGATGGAGCGCCCCAGGCTGGTCTTGCCCACGCCCGGCGGCCCCACGAAGCACAGGATCGGGCCCTTGGCGTCGCCCTTGAGCTTGCGCACCGCCAGGTACTCGACGATCCGGTCCTTGACCTTGGCCAGGTCGTAGTGGTCCTCGTCCAGGATGGTTCGCGCCTGGGCCACGTCCAGGTTGTCGGGCGTGGCCGCGTTCCACGGCAGGTTGAGCAGCCAGTCGATGTAGGTGCGGGTGACGGTGTACTCGGCGGCATGGATCGGCATCCGGGCCAGCCGGTCGACCTCCTCGCCGGCCGCCTTGCGGGCCTCGGGGCTGAGCGACGCCTTGGCGATCCGCCCCTTGAGCTCGTTGATCTCCGCGGTGTGCTCGTCGGCCTCGCCCAGCTCCTTCTGGATGGCCTTGAGCTGCTCCCGCAGGAAGTAGTCGCGCTGGTCGCGGTCCATCTCCACCTTGACCTGCCCCCTGATCTTGTCGGACAGCTCCAGGATCGACAGCTCCTTGGTGAGGTGCGGGATCAGCTTCTCCAGCCGGGATTTGGCGTCGACCGTCTCCAGCACCGCCTGCTTGTCGGCGATGCCCAGGTTGAGGTTGGAGGCGATCAGGTCGGCCAGCTTGTTGGGATCGTCCATGTTCATGGCCACGGCCTGCAGCTCATCGGGCAGGTAGGGCGCCAGCGAGATCACCCGCTGGAACAGCGACGAGACGTTGCGCATGATGGCCTCGACCTCGATTCCCTTGCGCGGCTTCTCCCGGATGACCTCGACCCGGGCCGTGAAGTAGGGCTCGGTCTGCAGGAACTTCTGCACCCGGATCCGGTTCAGCCCCTGCACCAGCAGCCGGATGGTGCCGTCCGGGAAGCGCAGCATCTTGACGATCAGGGCCGCGGTGCCGAAATGGTAGATCTCGTCGGTGGTCGGATCGTCGGTGTCCTGCCGCACCTGGGTGCACAGGCCCACGATCTTGCTGCCCACCAGCGTTTCGTCGGTCAGCTTGATCATCCGTTCGTTGGAGATCACCAGCGGGATGATCAGGTAGGGGTAGACCACCTGCCCCTTGATCGGCAGGATCGGCAGCTCTGCCGGTATCTTGATGTCCTTGACTTCTTCAGACATAATCCCTCATCAATGTCACGGGAATGCAGAGAACCGCGAAGACGCGAAGCCCGCGAAGACCTATCCGGGAACCCTTGGCGACCTTGGCGTCTTGGCGGTTTCGTCAGTCGATCTTGACCTCGACCACCTTCTTGGCCGCCTTGGCCAGCCGGATCTCCAGTATCCCGTCCTTGTACACCGAGCGGATGTCCTCGCGCGAGACGTGGTCCGGCAGCACGATCTCCTTGGAGAACCGCCCGTGGCTGATCTCCATCTTGAGATAGATGCGCTTGGCGTCGTCCTCGCCCAGGTCGCGGCGGACGCCGGTCACCGTCAGCTGGTCGCCGCTGACGCTGATGGCCAGGTCCCGCTTGGACACGCCGGCCAGCTCCAGCTTGATCACCAGGTCGGCCTCGGTCTCATAGATGTCGCCGTAGGGGTGCCATACCGACTCGTCGTCCAGCGAGTACACCGGCTGGACGATCTCGGTCAGGTCGTGGAACAGCCGCCCCAGGTCGCTGCGCACCCGGCCGCCCAGCCGCCGGGGATCCTCGGTTGCCATGTCCGTCGCCTCACGTAATGATTTCGATCGTCACCGCCGCGCCCCGGGCCAGTTTCAGCGCCGCGGCGGCGCTGCCCCGGTTGACCGACACCTCCAACGTCCCCACGCTGCCGATCAGGGCCAGCGCCGCCCCCGGTGCTGCGCCGTCGTAGCCGTGCGCCAGGCCCTCGATCACTGCGGCGCCGGCCCGGACCCGCAGCTTCCTGCCCGCGGCCGCCGCCAGCAGGCCGGCGCCGATGTTGGTCACCAGGTTGCCGAAACGGTCGACGTGGACCACCTGGCCGGCGATGGCAGCGGCGCCGGCCTTGGGCTCGGGCAGGGGCAGGCGGACGAAGTCGTCGATGGCCGGCCCCAGCCAGCGCGGGTCCAGGCCGTCGAGCAGGTGGGCCGCCACCGGGCCGAAGATGTCCCGGCCGTGGAAGGTGTCGCTGACCGCTGCGGCGAAATGCTGGGATGCGGTCAGGTGGATCACCCGCTGCGGGTTTTCGTCGCGGTAGATGTAGCTGAAAATGCCGTTGTCGGGGCCGACGAAGTAGTAGTCCTTGGACTCGACCAGGATCGGCCGGCGGGCGCCGCCCACGCCGGGGTCGACCACCGCCAGGTGGACCGTGCCCTTGGGGAAGCTGCGGTAGAACCCGCACAGGATGAAGGCGGCCTCCAGCACGTCCATGCCGGCGATGTCGTGGACCGCATCCACGATGTCCAGCGCCGGGTTGATGGCCAGCATGGTGCCCTTGAGCGAGGCCACGTAGTGGTCGCGCAGGCCGAAGTCGGTGGTCAGGGTGACGATCTTGCGCTCGGGCATTGCGGCTCCGGATGCTGCGATGGGTACGGTCTCACTGCCGGATCATTGACCGCGCGGGGGTGGCGATCATTCCGCTCCGGACACCAGCTTTTCGATAAGGGCCCGGAGCGGGACCAGGGCGATGGTGCACCGCTGATCGGACGTCGCATAGGGCACGACCAGCATCCCGTTGTGCGCCAGCGCGCCGCAGGTGTAGACGACGTTCGGGACGTACCCCGACCGCGTGGCGTCCGTCCACCGGATCAGCGGCTCCCGCAGGCGGCCCAGCACCCGCGACGGGTCATCCCTGTCCAGCAGTGCGGCGCCGATGGCGTATTGCCGGAACGGGCCGACGCCGTGGGTGAGCAGCAGCCAGCCGTGCTCGGTCTCGATCGGCGAGCCGCAGTTCCCGATCTGGACGAATTCCCAGGGGAACGAGGGCCGCATCAGCGGGACGGATTCGTGCCAGAAATGGATGTTGTCGGAGTACATCACATACAGATTTTCATTGTCCTGGCGGGAGACCACGGCGTACCGCCCGCGGATCTTCCGGGGGAACAGCGCCATCCCCTTGTTGGCGGCGGCGTCCCCGTTGAGGGTCAGCATCTTGAAGTGCCGGAAATCCCCCGTTTCCATCAGCTGCGGCAGGATCGCCTTGCCGTCATATGCCGTGTAGGTGGCATAATAGCTCCGGCTGCCGTCGTCATGTGTGAACAGGACGAACCGCGCGTCCTCGATCCCGTTCTGCTCGCTGGGCGACATCGGGAACAGCACCCGCTCGGGCAACGGTACGGACGGATCGAACCGGGCCTCGTAGTTACAGCGGGCCAGCCACAGCAGCTTGTCGCTGGTGAGCCGGTCCGCCTGCGCTACCGGTTTGTGGACGAAGAAGTACGACCTGATCAGCTCCAGCAGATCGTCGAGCGTGAACTCGTCCGGCAGCGAGCCGATGACTGACTTCGAGCATTCGTTCCAGGCGTCCATCTCCCGGAGCTTGCGGGCGAACGTGGCCTTGTCGTACACGGTGCTCGGCGTCGCTACGGCTGCGACTGCATGGACGCCGGGGGCGTCGACGGTGACCGCATGGTCAGCGGCGATGGTGCCGGACCGGAACGTCAGCGACGAGATGTGGCCCTCGCCGGTCGCCCGCAGGCTGAGGATGACGCGGAGCGCACCCGGGGCCAGCCCCGACTGGTCGGGATGCGGGACGATCGAGGGGTTGAACAGGGCCGCCGCCTCGAACGCGTATTCGGCCACGAACAGCGATCCGATCAGCAGCCGCCGGTCCGGGGACGGCAGCACGTCGGACGGCAGGTGCCGGCGCACCGCCTCGAACTGGCGCTCCAGCAGCGCCTCGAAGCCCCGGTGGCGCCCCTCGAACTTGGCGCGGACATCCCCCAGCTCGCGCTGCGCCGACGCCTCGTCGAGCGACAGCACCCTGGCGATGATCCGCTCCACCCGGGACTCGCTGAAAGGGACATGGGCGCGGGCGATGACCCGCCGGGCATCGGGCGCCAGGGTGATACTAGTGTCCGTAACCAACATGGGTGAAATATTCCATTATGTACTGCCTTTTCGATTCATCATGAAATGTTGTTAGGTATAAACCCAGATTCGAATCTCGAAATCGGAAGAACTAAACAATATCAAATGACCAAATATTACAAATGCAAAACAATACTGTTTAGGTTGCCGAACAAGAGCGAATCCACTGAACCAACGAGCGTGGTCAACCTGAGACATACTCCTTGCCCGACCAGTTAAATGGATGGGTGCTGTTGTCCTTCATCCGATGGGGTTTGGAGTATTCCGGAACGACATTATGCCAGTTTATTGCCAAAGTTCTGCCGGTCTTTCGCATTGAGTTTTTGCATTTGCTTCGAGTTTCGAAATTCGTATTTCGAATTTGCTATTCCGGTATCGGCTCCTTGAAGCTCTCGATGACGTTCGCGGTGTCGGTCATCTCGCACAGGGACAGCAGGAACGCGATGGTCGACTCGGCGCCCTGGTTGCGGTTGACCCGGTCGACGTGCAGGCCGTCGTAGCAGCCGCCGTTGGAGGGCTCGTACAGCGGGATCCCCAGGTCGTTGGCCCCCAGGAACCATTGGAACGCCTTCTTGGCCTCATCGTACCAACGCCGGTCCTTGGTCGTGCGGTAGGCCTCCAGGCAGGCGGAGACGGTGGAATAGGCCTCGATCGGCTGCTGGTCGAAGACCGGCTTGGCCGTGCCGCGCTGGTAGATCCGGTCCGTGCCCACCGGCTGGAAATGGCCACGGGACGACGTCTGGGCGGCGGCCAGCCACCGCAGCGAGTCGATCCCGCTGCCCAGCATCGCGTCGTCGGCCAGGGCCCGCCCGCCGAGGATCAGGGCATGGGACAGCGCGGCATTGTCGTAGCTCAGGCTCTGCTCGAACCAGCCCCAATCGGGGCCGCTGTTCTCGCGGTACAGCCGCAGCAGCTGCGTGGCCAGCGTCTCCAGCCGGCTGCGGGACGAGCGGTCGCCCGGGAACCGCTGCTGGTAGGCGTAGGCGCCGATCAGGGCGAAGGCCCAGGCCCGGGGCGAGGAGAACGTCGACGCCGGGGTCAGCGCCTGCTCGAAGATCTCGGCCGCCATCTGCGAGAAGCCCTGGTTGGCCGAGCGGCTGATGCAGGTCCCCAGGGCCCACACCGCCCGGCCGTGGCTGTCCTCGGAGAAGCCGGCATCCACCCAGGTCCGCTGGAAGCTGAGGAAGTTGCCGAACCGCGCGGCCGCGCCGTCCCAGGCGTAGCGGATGAAGCCGAGGTACCGGCTGGCCAGGTCGTCCAGCCGCCGGGGGTTGATCGTGCCCAGGTTTTCCAGCAGCACGGTCAGGATCAGCGCCCGGGCGTTGTCGTCGGTGCAGTAGCCCTCGGCGAAGTTGGGGACGTTGTGCCGGGCGTGCTGGAAGATGCCGATGGAATCGGTCATCCGCAGGAAGTGGTCCAGCTTGATCTCGGGCAGGATGGCCGGCTGGGCGTTGAGCGGCCGGAATGATTTATTCCGTTGCATCACCCCCGGCCGCTTCTGGCGGGCCTCCTCGAACAGGCCGGCGTACTGCAGCACCACCTTGTCCCAGGTCATGTCGCGGCCGATCAGGTAGGCCTGCTTGCGCATGGCGTGGCGCTCGACGTCGTTGCCCAGCAGCCGGGCGGTCGCCCGGGCGATGGCCCCGGAATCGCCGAACGGCACCAGCACCCCCCTGCCGTCGGCCAGCAGTTCCCGGGCGTGCCAGAACGGCGTCGAGACCACCGCCTTGCCCGACCCGAACGAATAGGCCAGCGTTCCCGAGGTGATCTGCGACTCCACCAGGTACGGGGTCAGGTAGACGTCGGCCAGCACGATCAGCTCCTTCAGCTCCTCGATCGAGACGAACCGGTCGTGGAAGATGACGTTCCCGGCCACGCCCAGCTCGTCCGCCAGCAGCTGCAGCGACAGCCGGTACTTCTCGCCCTCGGTCCGCAGCAAATTGGGATGGGTGACGCCGGCCACCAGGTACACCGCGTTGGGATGTTCCTTGATGATCGCCGGCAGCGCCCGCAGCACGACCTCGATGCCTTTGTTGGGCGCCAGCAGGCCGAACGTCAACAGGACGATCTTGCCCTCGACGTCGTACTTGTCCTTGTAGAAGCTGGGGTCGATGAACGGCACGTCGGGGATGCCGTGCGGGATCAGGCGGACCTTGTCCTGGGGCGTATGATACACGCGGTCCAGGATTTCGGCGCCCTTGTGGGACATGGTGACCACGTAATCGGACAGCGCCAGCAGTTCGTCCATCACCCGGCGCTGCTGGACGCTGGGGTTCTCCAGCACCGTGTGCAGGGTCGTGACCAGGGGCATCCGCAGATTACGCAGCAGCGACAGGACATGGCCGCCCGCCTTGCCGCCGAAGATCCCGTATTCGTGCTGCAGGCAGACGATGTCGACATTGTTGAGATTGAGGAAGTCGGCGGCGGCCCGGTAATCATCCAGGTCCTGCTCCCGGATCTCGAACCGGACGCGTTCCGGGTAATGGTAGCCCTCCTCGATGTCGGTGATGGGCACGGCGAAGCACTGGACGCCGGGATTGTTGGCCGCGAACGACTCGCAGATGTCCGTCGTGAACGTGGCGATGCCGCACTGCCGGGGCAGGTAGTTGCCGATGAAGGCGATCTTTTTAATGTTCTTCATTGTTTGCTTAATCGTGGCGCGACCAGGCGGCAACCGCGCATGTCGAAATCGGAGATTTAATCAGAGAATACCTTGTAGTAGTTTTTATCACGGACCTGGAGGCCGTATATTTTCCTTTTCGTGTCATCTCGCAATGGGAATTGCTCCGCCGCCTTTTTCAGCAGGTTGATGTGGAACTTGGTGTTGATGCACACGGCGTTGACGAGCTTCTGCCCGACCAGCGGCGATTGGCAGATGCTCTCAAAGATCAGGTTGAGCTCCCCCGACTCCATGTCTACGATCTTCAGCATCGTCTCATCGAGCCCCGGCCCCGTTTTGACGAACGACACGATCGAATCCAGCCGTTTTCGCTCATCCTGGATCATCTCGTCGGTGATGCCGATTGCGATATCCGCGGCGTACGGCGAGGTCCTGATCTCGTCGAGACGCCGGGCATGCGCCAGCTCCTGGTCCGACATGTCGCTGAAGAACTGCCTGATCTCAAGGTCCTCGAAGTTGATCGAGCACCACAGGTACACCTCGGACATCTTAAGCTCAAGCTGCTTCAGCCGGTCCGCCGCCTCCTTCAGTCGCATCAGTCAGTCTCCACCGAGTGATCGCGATGGCCGTCGCTCACTTCATCGCCTCGGCCTGGCCGAACCGCCGGCGCAGCGCGAACTCTGGGAACGGCGGCTGCTTTTCCCCGGAGCGGACGAACTCCGCCATGGCCTCGCCCATCGCCGGGCCCAGCATGAAGCCGTGGCCGCACATCCCGCCCAGCACGTAGAACCCTCCCAGCTCGGCGCGGTCCAGCACCGGGTTGCCGTCGGGCGTCATCTCGTAGCTGCCGGCCCACTGGCGGATCACCTTGACCTGGGCCAGCGCCGGCACCAGCTTCAGCATCCGTCGCGGCATCTCGGCCAGGAACTCGAACGTCGAGTCGGCCGAACGGCCGGGCACCCGCGGCGAGGGCGAGTAGCAGCCGATGAACTGGCCGTTGTGCCGGAACTGCTGGAAGTAGCCGCCGTCGGCCCGGTAGTCCACCAGCATCGGGATGCCCAGGTACTCCACCCCCTCGGTGATCAGCGCCTCGTGGCGCTCCGGCTCGACTGGAACGTCGATGCCGGCCAGGGCGCCGACCTCCTTGGCCCACGGCCCGGCGCAGTTGACCACAACCGGCGCGTGGTGCTCCTCCCCGTTCGCCAGCTTGATCCCCGTGGCACGCCCGCCCTGGCTGAGGATCCCCGTCACTTCGCTGAACGGGTGGATGCTGCCGCCCAGTTGTTTGATCTGCTGCGCGTAACCGTTGACCACCGCGAAGGGGTAGGCCTGGCCGTCGGTCGGGCAGTACGACCCGCCCAGCAGGCCGGCGGTGTCCAGCAGCGGCACGATCTCCTTGGCCTCGGCGGCGTCGACCCAGCGCACGTCCGTCAAGCCGGCCGCCCGCTGGACCCTGATGTTGTCGAGGAAGGCCTGCTTATTCGACTCGTCGTGCGCCAGGAACAGGTAGCCGCCCGGGTGCCAGTGGACCTCGGTGTCCAGCTCCTGGTCCATCCCGGCGAACAATTCCACGCTGCGCATCATCAGCTTGATCGAGCTGGCTGACGTGAACTGCTGGCGCACCCCGCCGATGCAGCGGCCGGTGGAGCCGGAACAGAGGTGGCCCTGCTCGAACAGCGCGACGGACAGTCTGTGCTTCGCCAGGTAATACCCCGTGGCCGTGCCGGCGATGCCGCCGCCGATGATGATGACGTCGGAAGTGTTGGCCATGATGCTATCGCGTCATCCCCGCGCAAGCGGGGATCCAGGATCCCTGGATTCCAGCCTTCGCTGGAATGACACCGTTAGTGCGAATCTGCAAGCGTTTTCAGACTGACCGGCTGCAGCGGCGAGCGCTGGGTCACCGGGCGCTGGTCCGCTGGTTTCTGCCCCAGCCGGCGCGCCAGCAGCTGGTTGACCAGCCGGCGGCAGGTGCGGCCCTGGCAGTGCCCCATGCCGGCCCGGGTCAGCCGCTTGACCTCGTCGGCCGTGGCCGCCCCCTGCGCGATGGCCTGCAGGACCTCCTCCTCGGTGACGTCCTCGCAGCGGCAGATGATCTGGCGGGTGGTGTCAGGCATAAGTATCACACACGCTCTGTTGAACCCCGCCCTGCCCTCCCCTCGAGGGGAGGGACAAGGGGTGGGGTCACCTGATCACGTGGATCCAGTCGGTCAGCAAGAACTGCACCCGGCCGATCAGCAGCGAGACGCGGCCCATCACCGTGTTGCCGAAGCTGGCGCCGAAGCCGACCATCAGGAACCAGATGCCGATGCTGGCCGAGACCTTGAGCGCGCCCTTGTGCTCGCGCGAGAAGAAGAAGTAGCTGAGCGTGGTCAGCACGCCGATGAACGACAGGATGCCCCAGGCCAGCCCCCAGCCTCCGGCCGAGACGTTGGAGGCGTCGGCGATGGCGCTCTGCATCTGCTTGATGATGTCGGTCTGGATGGTGGGGGCGATCGACAGTCCGCTGCCCAGCCCCAGCCCGACCGCGATCGGGATCAGGATCAGGTGCGAGAACTTGGGCACGAACCGGAAGATGTACAGCAGGCCGATCAGCGCCGGTATCAGCAGCGGCCAGTTGCGCCCGAAGTCGGCGAACAGCGGGTTGAAGAGGTTCGGGACCAGGGCGTTGTTCCAGGCGCGGGCCATGGCGTAGCCGGCCGACATGCCGACGAACAGGTGCTCGGCGATGCGGTAGAACCAGTTCTCCTTGTAGAGGAAGGAGAAGATGGCCAGGGTCATGATGGCCGCGATCCACACCCAGGGGTCGTGCGAGAACATGATTCGTTGCCCTCCTTCCTATTTCGGCTGCGCGTTCTTCTTGGCCACGAAGTAGCCGATGTTGCCCAGCACGATGAACCCCATGATCAGCAGGTGCACGATCGACACCGCGTCCATGCCCTTGCCGGCCACCCGGGGCACGCTGGTGTAGCCGCGCTGCTGGTTGAGGTACTCGTAGTCGCTGGCGCCCTTCATGCCGTTGAGCAGGCCGACCATCTGGCCCGACTGCAAGAATGGGTAGTAGTCGGCCGAGCTGACCGCGGTGCAGCCGGCTCCTACCCTGGCCTTGTAGCGGGCCCCGGCGAAGATCACCCACGAGTTGATGACCGCGCTGCCGGCGATGTCCACCACCAGCGGGATGTCGGCGTAGTTGCGGACGTCGGCCATCATCGGCAGGCTGTCGATCGGGGTGCCGTAGGCGTCGGTCGGGTAGGCCTGGCGGATGTTCTCGCCGATCGACATGATGACGATGGCGGCGCCGACCTTGTAGCCCAGGAACACGTAGTCCCGGCCATAGGCCGCGCCGTACTCCGGCGCGATCTGGCGCAGGGCGTCCTCGGCCAGTCCGGCCCCGGTGGGGTCCAGCGTCATCACGATCAGGCGCACCTTGCGGGCCAGGCAGTGCCGCACCATCGCCCGGAACATCGGGTCCAGCTCGGGCATCATCGACGGGCTGTAGTCGGCCGAGATCAGCACCGGCTGGGAATTGGGCTGGATCCGCTCGACGGCCTCGAACAGCTGCAGGCTGTACTTGCCGGGCTTGTCGGGCAGGCCCATCCGGGACAGCAGCGGGACGATCACCGCCAGCGCCACCAGCAGGAAGATCCAGCGGCGGTCGATCTGCGACAGTTTCTCGAAGAACTTCATTTTCCGCCTCCTCCCAGCCAGCTGCGTTCGATGCCCAGGATGATCTTGAGCGCCGTGGCGGTGGCCCCCAGGCCGATGCCGAACAGGATGCCGCGCTTGGACGCCATGTTGGGGACCATCATCACCCACTCGGCGATGTCCGGGATCCGGTGCCACAGCATGGCGCCGAAGGGGATGATCCCCAGCATCACCACGAACCCGGACACCAGCAGCACCGTGGCCTCGCGGGAGCGGGCCCGGAAGGCGCGGTAGGACGCCGAGGCCATGTAGAAGGCCAGGATGGCGAACATGGCCGAGTCCATCGGCGCCTGGACGAACAGGAACAGGCGGGTGTAGGCGTCGTTGGCCCACCCCATCCGGAAGCTGGGCCCGCCCAGGATCCCCAGCCCGCCCATCACGGCGATGCCGGCCAGGGTCACCCAGCTGTTCCACCACCCCTCCTTGCGGCGCTTGATCTTGAGGGCGTGGTGGTTGATCAGGCTGCCCAGCGCCAGCACCATGGCGAAGCTGCTCATCACCAGCCACCACTGGAGGGTGGTCTGGTAGGTGACCTCCGAGGCGCGGCTGGGCACGAAGAACTGGATGGTGAAGAAGATGCCCAGCACCAGCACGATCAGCAGCGGCAGTTTTTGCTTCATGTCATTTCCTCCGTCAGTCGATGGACAGCAGCCTGAGCACGAACTGCCGCAGGCCCGGGCCGGACAGGGCCAGGGCGGCGCCCGCCACCAGCAGCAGGCCGACCAGGGCCTTGCTCCAGTCCTGGGCCTTGAGGGTGCCGATCAGCATCGGCTGCTTTCCCAGGTAGGCGCTGGCCGCGTACAGCTCCTCGCCCATCAGGGTGTAGTCGCAGGCCGTGATGAAGAACGGCAGCTGGGTGATGGAGTCGGTGCCGGCGATCTGGATGGCGCCGGTGGCGGCGCCGGTCTCGGCCAGCACCAGCGACTCGGCGTAAAAGTAGCCCATGAAGAAGTTGGTGGCCGGACGCTCCCGGGCCATGATGCCGTTGACGCCCGAGGTGTAGCCCATCTGGCTGTCGGTGAGGTAGAACACCGAATCGTGGTTGTAGGCGTCGGGCCGGCCGATCTCGGCGTAGGCCTCCTTGACGATGGCCTCGGCCACGGTGTAGACGATGGGGTCGCGGTTGGGCACCACCAGCGGCGTGTCGTACTCGGCCGCCTTCTTGGCCACCTGGCCCAGGATGTTGAGCGCCGCCAGGGTCGAGATGCTGGTGACGGGGTCCATGCCCGGGCAGAACAGGATCGGCTTGCCCATCTCGGTGGCGCGGCCCACCGCCTCCTCCACCGCGGCCAGGCCGGCGATGCGGCGGATGAACAGGTGCCGCCCCCGCCGCGCCCCCTGGATGAAGTAGATCACGATCAGGGTGAACAGCAGGGTGCCCACCAGGGCGTTGGTGCGGGCCGCGTTGTACCACTGCTGGCTGGACCGGGCCGGTCCGGCCGCCGCGACCTCGCTGGGCGCGATGCCGGCGCCCACCGCCCGCACCCGGTAGAAGAAGTCGCGGCCGTCCCGGGGCACCGCCTGGTCGTCGAACGAGCCGAATCCGGACGGCACGTAGCCGACCTTGGCATACGGCCCCTCGGCGGACTCGGCCCGCAGTATCTCGTACCCCTCGACGCCCAGCGCCTCGTCCGGTGACGGCCTCCAGGTGAGCGAAATGGACTGTCCCGCGTCGTTCGGCGTGTCGCCGGCCGCCAGGTCGGACGGCGGAGCGACGGTCGCCGGCTGGGGCGGCGGCGCGGCCGCCGGGCCCGGGATGGCCGCGGCCCAGGCCGTCCACAGCAGGACCAAACCGGCCAGTGCGATTGTTCGCATGCGACTCTCCATGCTTGTGGTGGTTGTGCTGATGATCGACGATTCAGCGTGCATTGTAGTCTTTTGCGCGACAGGATGTTACTTGATCAAGTGGATCCATTCCGTGAACATGAACTGCAGCCGCCCGATCAGCAGCGAAACCCGCGCCATCACGGTGTACCCGAAACTGGCGCCGAACCCGATCATCACGAACCAGATCCCGATGTGGGCCGAGACCTTGAGGGCGCCCTTGTGCTCGCGGGAGAAGAAAAAGTAGGTGATGGTGCAGATCACGCCGACGGCGATCAGGATGCCGACGGCCAGCCCGGTGTAGGGATCCCACGGGTTGCGGAACATCGAGGTGTTGATCATGGTGCCCTGCATCTGCCTGATGATGTCGGCCTCGATGGTCAGCGGCAGGGCGATGCCGTTCCAGATCCCCAGGGTGATGGCGATGGGGATCAGCATCAGGTGGGAGAGCTTGGGGATGAACCGGAACAGGTACAGCAGGCCGATGGCGAACGGCACCAGCAGCACCCAGCGGTGGTCGGCCAGCACCGGGTTGAGCAGGTACGACCGGACGATGTTGTTGTAGTAGATGACGATCAGGTACCCCACCGACAGCCCGGTGAACAGGTGCTCGGCGAACTTGAACAGCGGGTTGTCCTTGTAGAGGTAGGAGAAGATGAAGAGGCTGAGCAGCGCGGCCAGCCACACCCAGGGATCGGTCGACATCGTCATGCCCCCCCTTGCGGATTCTTCGGTTTGGCGCGGCGGGCCGCGAAGTACCCGACGTTGCCCATCACGATCAGGGCGATCAGCAGCAGGTGCGACGCCGAGATGGCGTTCATCGCCCGGCTGGCCAGCCCCTTGGCCGGCGCGTAGCCCCGCTCGACCACCAGCTGCTCGTATTCGGCCGCACCCTTCATCCCCGAGAGCTGGCCCGCCAGCTGCCCGGTCTGGAGGAACTGGTAGAAATCCGGGGCCATCACCGCGGTCACGCCGGCCCCCAGCCGGACGTGGTAGCGGGCTCCCATGTAGACGATCCAGCTGTTGAGGATGCTGCTGCCGGCCAGGTCGATCACCAGCGGGATGTCGTCGTAGTTGCGGATGCCCCGCATCATCGGCAGGCTGTCGAACGGCCGCCCGTAGTGGTCGACCGGCAGCGCCCGGCGCGCGTTCTCGCCGAAGTAGATCATCGACAGGAACAGCTTGTAGCCGAAGTAGCAGTAGTCCTCCCCGATCCGCTTGCCGTGCTCGGCGGCGGCCCGCGCCATCGCCCGCTCCCCCAGCGCCGCGCCCTGGGCGCCGGTGGTGACGCCGACCACCCGGATGCCGCGGGCGAAGCAGTGCCGCAGGATGGCCGTGGCCATCGGGTCCAGCTCGGGCATGATCTGGGGGTCGTAGTCGAACACCAGCATCAGCGGCTGGCCGCCCGGCGGGATGCGGTCCACCGCCTCGAACAGGTCGCGGGTGCTGCGGTCGACGTGGAACCGGACGTTGAATGAGACGATCATCGGGACGACCACCGCCAGGGCCAGCAGCAGGTAGACCACGCGGCGGTCGATCTTGCTGAGTGCGATCAGGAACTTCATGCTACTCGCTGCCTCCCAGCCAGCTGCGCTCCAGGCCGAGGATGATCTTGAGGATGGTGGCGGCGCTGCCCAGGCCGATGCCGAAGGTGATGCCCCGCTTGGACGCCATGTTGGGGACCTGCATCATCCACTCGGAGAGGCCGGGCAGGCCCCGCCACAGCGCCGCCCCCACCGGGATCAGCCCCAGCATCACCACGAAGGCCGACAGCAGCAGCACCGTGGCCTCGGGCGAGCGGGCCCGGAAGGCGCGGTAGGCGGCCGACGTCATGTAGAACGCCAGGATGGCGAACATGGTCGACTGCATCGGCGCCAGGGCGAAGGTGAACAGGTTCATGAACAGCCCGCCCTCGCTGATACCGCCGGAGAAGCCGATGGCCGTCATCACCGCGGCCGCTCCCAGGTACACCCAGCTGTAGCCCCAGCCCTTGCGGCGCTGCCGGATCCGCACCACGTGGTGCCGCACCAGGCTGTCGACGGCGATGGCCAGGGCCGGGATGCTGATGATGATGTCCCATTCCAGCGTGGTGTCGTACAGCCGCTGGGACAGCCGGCTGGGGACGAAGTACTGGACGGCGAACAGCACGCCCAGCACCAGGACGATCGCCAATGGCACGTTCTTCTTCATCGCGGCCTCACTTGATGCCGAACCAGCCGGAGAAGACGTCGCTGCGGAACGCCAGCGCCGCCAGGCTGCCGACCGCCACCAGCAGGATGATCAGCACCTTGCCGAAGTCCTGGGCCTTGATGGTGCCGACCAGCAGCGGCTCCTGCGACAGGTAGGCGCTGGCCGCGTACAGCTCCTCGCCCATCAGGGTGAAGTCGCAGGCGGTGATGAAGAACGGCAGCTGGGTGATCTGGTCGGTGCCGGCGATCTGGATGGCGCCGGTGGCGGCGCCGGACTCGGCCAGCACCAGGGCCTCGGCCGCGTAGTAGCCCATGAACAGGTTGGTGGCCGGCCGCTCCCGGGCCATGATGCCGCTGAGGGCGGCGGCGTACCCCATCTGGTCGGAGGTGACGAAGTACACCATGTCGTCCGAGAACAGGTCGGGCCGCCCCTTGGCGGCGTACGACTCCTTGACCACCTCGCGGGCCACGGTGTGGACGATGGGCTCGCAGGTGGGCACCACCAGCGGCGTGCCGTACTCGGCGGTCTTCCTGGCCACCTGGCCCAGGATGTTGAGCGCCGCCAGCGTCGAGATGTAGTCGAGCAGCCCGATGCCCAGGCAGTACAGGATCGGCCGCCCCATCTCGGTGGCGCGGCCCACCGCCTCCTCCACCGCGTCCAGCCCGGCCAGGCGGCGGATGAACAGGCGGCCGCGCCGGGCCCGCTCCAGGAACACCAGCACCATCGCCACGAACAACGCGGTGGCGACCAGCACGTTGGCCTTGCCGGCCTTGAACCACTGCTCCCTGGCGCGCGCCGGGCCGGCCTCGGCCGGGGCCGAGGCCGCGCCGTCCGCGTCGACCGCCGCCACCCGGTAGCGGTAGTCGATCCCGTCCGCCGCCTCGCCGTCGTTGTAGGCGGTGTTGCCGCGCGGCACCTGGCCGACCGGCTGGAACCGGCCCGTGTCCCCCGCCGCGCGGTGGACCTCGTAGCCCGCCAGCCTGGTCCCGGCGTCGTCCGGCGACAGCCGCCACTCGACGGTGATGCTGCCCCCCTGGTCGTCCGGCGTGTCGTAGGCCCGGGCGTCGCCGGGCGGGGCCGGCGCCGCCCCCAGCGGGCCGGCCAGTGCCAGCAGCAGGGCCAGGGCGATGGGACCGGTGGCGCGCGTCATGCGAACCTCGCGGTTGTCATTTGATGATGTGGATCCAGTCGGTCATCAGGAACTGCATCCGGCTGATGAACAGCGACAGCCGGGCCATCACGGTGTAGCCGAAGCTGGCGCCGAAGCCGATCATCACGAACCAGATGCCGATGCGGGAGCTGACCCGCAGGGCGCCGGTGTGCTCCCGCGAGAAGAAGAAGTAGCTGATGGTGCAGACCACGCCGGCCAGCACCAGCAGGCCGACCACCAGCCCGTTGTAGGGGTCGAACGGGTGCTGCAGCATCGCCGGCGTCAGCAGGGTGCCCTGCATCTGCTTGACGATGTGGGCCTCCAGGCTGCGGGGCAGGCCGATGCCGCTGCTGGCGCCCAGGCTGATGGCGATCGGGATCAGCATCAGGTAGCCGACCTTGGGGACGAACCGCGCCAGGAACAACAGGCCCAGGCCCAGCGGGACCAGCAGCACCCAGTCGTGGGCCCGGAAAATGCCCTGGATGATCAGCGGTTGGACGGCATTGTGCCAGGTCAAGGCGATGGTGAAGCCGACGGCCAGGCCGGTGAACAGGTGCTCGGCGAACTTGTAGAACGGGTTGTCCTTGTAGAGATAGGTGTAGATGCACAGGGTCAGGATGGCCGCCAGCCACACCCAGGGATTGGTCGTCATTGGATGGCCCTCCCCTCGCCGTCCCGCTTGCCGGCGCGCCGCGCAGCCAGGAAGGCGATGTTGCCCATGATGATCAGCAGCATGGTGACGATGTGCGACACCGAGATGGCGTTCATCGCCCGGCTGGCCAGCCCCTTCCGGGGATGGTAGCCTCGCTCGACGATCAGCTGCTCGTACTCGGCCGCGCCCTTCATCCCTGAAAGCATGCCCACCAACTGGCCGGTCTGGAGGTAGGGGTAGTAATCGGGCGCAGTGACCGCGGTCAATCCCGTTCCCACGACGGCGTGGTACTGCACGCCGGCGTAGACGATCCAGGTGCTGATCACCTGGCTGCCGGCCAGGTCCAGTAGCAGCGCGACGTCGTCGTAGTTGCGGACGTTGCGCAGCAGCGGCAGGCTGTCGGCCGGCGTGCCGTAGTGGTCGGTGCGGAAGGTGCCCCGCATGTCCTCGCCCAGCCCCATCACCACGATCATTGATCCCGGCCGGTAGCCCATATAGCAGTAGTCGACCCCGTACTGCTTGCCGCACTCCTGGGCCACCCTGGTGAACGCCCGTTCGCCCAGCGCGGCGCCGATGGCATAGAGCGACATCCCGATCACCGGCACGCCCCGGGCGAAGCAGTGCCGCAGCACGGCCTCGGCCATCGGGTCCAGCTCGGCGGCCACCTGGGGGTCGTAGTCGAACGAGACCAGCACCGCCTTGCCCCCGGGCGGGATGGCATCGATGTGGTCGAACAGCCGCTGGGTGCTACGGTCCACGTAGTGCCGCAGGTTGAAGGTGAACACCAGCGGCACGATCACCGAGACGGCCAGCACCAGGTAGACGACGCGGCGGTCGATCGCGCCCAGCTTTTTCAGGAAGTCCATGCTACTCCCTCCCCAGCCAGTTGCGCTCGATCCCCAGCATGATCTTGAGGCTGGTGGCCGCCATCCCCAGGCCCACGCCGAAGCCGATGGCCCGCTTGGAGGCCATGTTGGGCACCAGCATCAGCCACTCCGAGACCGCCGGGATTCCCTTCCAGATGGCGGCGCCCAGCGGGATCAGCCCCAGCATCAGGAAGAACGCCGAGAGCAGCAGCACGGTGGCCTCGGGCGTTCGGGCCCGGAAGGCCCGGTAGGCCGCCGAGGTCATGTAGAACGCCAGCAGCGAGAACACCGTGGCCTGCATCGGCGCCATGGCGTAGTTGAACAGGTTCATGAACAGCCCGCCCTGCTTGATCCCGCCGAAGATGCCGATCAGCGCCATGGCCAGGGCCGACCCCAGGTAGACGTAGCTGTATTGCCAGTTCTCCTTGCGGCGGCTGATGCGGCTGACGTGGTGCCGCACCAGGCTGTCCACCGCGATGAACAGCGCCGGGATGCCGATGATCAACGCCCAGCGCAAGTACTGCGAGAAGAACTCCTTGGACGGTTTGCTGGGGATGAAGTACTGCACCAGGAACACGATCCCCAGCACCAGGACTATGGTGAGCGGTATCTTGCGTTTCATGTCGGCATGCCTCAATTGATGCTGAACCAGCGGACGAACAGGTCGGTGCCCAGGGCCAGGCCCAGCAGGCTGAGCAGCGCCAGCAGCGAGACGATGATCACCTTGCCGAAGTCCTGGGCCTTGATGGTGCCCACCAGCAGCGGTTGGCGTGACAGGTAGGCGCTGGCCGCGTACAGCTCCTCGCCCATCAGGGTGTAGTCGCAGGCGGTGACGAAGAACGGCAGCTGGTTGACGGCGTCGGTGCCGGCGATCTGGATGGCGCCGGTGGCGGCGCCGGCCTCGGCCATGATCATAGACTCGGCGTAGAACATGCCCATGAACAGGTTGGTGGCGGGCAGCTGCCGGCTCATGATGCCGGAGATGGCGGCGGCGTATGCCATCTGGGTGTCGGTGACGAAAAACACCATGTCCTCGGAGAACTGGTCGGGCCGGCCCTGGGCGGCGTAGCCCTCCTTCACCACCTCGCGGGCCACCGCGTGGACGATGTAGTCGTAGGTGGGCACGATCAGCGGGGTCTCGTACTCCGCCGTCTTGCGCGCCACCTGCCCCAGGATGTTGAGGCCGGCGATGGTGGCGATGTCGCTGATGGAGCTGGTGCCCAGCACGAACAGGATCGGCTTGCCCATCTCGGTGGCCCGCCCCACGGCCTCCTCCACCGCGTCCAGCCCGGCCAGCCGCCGCAGGAACATGGTGCTGGTCTTGGCCTTGTTGAGGAAGTACACCACCATGGCGATGAAGATGACCGTGGTCAGCAGGATGTTGACCTTGCCCCGCTTGAACCACTGCTCCCGCGCCTGGACCGGCCCGGCCGCGACGGGCTCCGAGGTGTCGCCGGCGGCGCCCAGCGTCCGCACCCGGTAGTGGTGGTCGCGCAGGTTCGCCAGCTTCTGGTCCTCGTAGGACGCGGTGCCGCGGACGGCGATGCAGACGTCCTGGAACGGACCCTCGTCCGCCGTCGCGCGCGAGATCAGGTATCCCCGCACCTGCATCCCGGTGTCGTCCGGGGACAGGCGCCAGGTCAGCCGGACCTTACCGCCCTCGTCGTCCGGCACGTCGGCCGCGCGCAGGTCGGCCGGCGGGGCCACGGCGCCGGCCGCTGCCGCCAGCGCCAGCGTACATGCGATTCCGAGCAGGATTGTGCGCATAAGCGCCCTCATGGTTGTTTGATTGTTTACCGGCTGCGTGCCTTGGATCCCCGGAGAATGATCTGGATTCCAGCTCCCCGCTTTCGCGAGGACAAGCTTCGCTGGAATGACACCAGGGTGAGTATCCGATCCGCGGATATCTGCGTTCATCCGCGTCCCAAAAATCACTACCGTCGGCGGAAGAAGCGGACGTCCTTCTCCCGGCCCTTGGGCACGGCCAGCGTCACCAGCGGGGTCTTGCCCTGGGCCTTGGTGTTGACGACCCTGATCACCGTGGCGGCGCCGCGGACGTTGCCCTCGCGGTCCAGCGCCTCGACGGTCTCGCCCTTCTGGGGCAGCGGCAGGAACTCGTAGGGCATGGTGATCGCGGACTCGGCCGGGGAATAGTTCTGGTCGATCACGAAAATGGCCAGGCCCGGGCAGCGGGACACGCAGATGGTGCAGCCGTTGCACTTGTTGTGGTCCACCTGCGGCAGGTCATTGATATTCGCGCCGACCACGATGGCCTGGCGCGGGCAGGACGTCTCGCAGGGGTTGCAGGGGATCTCCTGGAAACACTCCGCGATGACCACCGGGCCCTTCTTCAGGCGTTCTTCAGAAGGCCAGCAGGATTGCACATCTGCCTTGTCGGCGACGCCGGATGATTTCAGTTTATCGCTAAGCATCCTATTTTAGGATCCTTCAATTCGCAGAATATATTTTACTTCGTTTTCCAATACACCATCATCTCACAGTTACATTTAGTACATACATATTTTTTCTTAAAGTCATAATTTTTCATAGCTACTGTATTCAATTTTCTAGGCCATATCACTACTATTTCTCGGTCTAGATAGGGGCATATTACTTCTACCACGTGACCACAGTATGGACAATTTACGGAAAATAGCATTTGCTTCATTTTCATCACCATTATTTTGGCTTGCTCAAAATCACTTTTTCTAACTCAATTTTTTCAAGCACTATACTGGAAGGATCTGGAATATTTGATTTTGATTTGACACGACAATTATTGTAGGTGCGTATATCTTTTTGTTTTGTTCGCTCTAATTTGGTAATAATTTTTTGAGCAAATTTTTCAGGCGACAATATTCGTAGGTCTAAATAACATATAGTATCAGGTAATCCTGGTATTTTTGTTGAATCAAATCTTGCTGGTAGAATATATTCACTATTTTCCCTAAAAGCACGTGCTTGAGCGCTTTTTAGTTCGTGCTTAGTCCATAATTTTTCTGCATAGTATTTAGAAATAAATACAATACAAAAAAGTGCCATGTGTTGATATACATAATCTAGGTGCTGATAAAGATCCTTGCCCCATAAATCTTCTTCTTCATATTGGTCAAAGAAAACGCTAATTCCCTTATCTCTCAGGGCTGATGCGACTTTCTCTACATAGGGTCGATCCTCTCCTGCGAAAGAAAGACATATATCGTATTTTATATTCATTTACTTTATTATTCGTCTTCTTTTAGTATTACAATTCTGCTATATGTTTGTCGCATTCATCGATAACATATTGTGGCACTAATTGGTATTCACATGGATTTAATTGGTAAATATAGTCATTCTCCAAATGAAATGCTTGATTTATGAATTTGCTAATTACATTTGAATTAATCTTGTCAGGTTTATCATCAAAAAGTACTCGGTAAATATGTAATTTCTCATAGTTGCATGCAGATTCAATGTAAAGCTTTTTTAAAAAAGCATCATCTTGGATTTTCTTTAGTAACCCCACATAATCAAAACTACTTATTCTTTCCTTAATTTGTTTTGATGCGTCATTAATTTCTGATTCCGACATAACTATTGCGGTGTCACTTAATTTTATTGGCCGATCTCTTTTATGTAGCAAATTAGAAATGAGTTGATAAGCCCCAGATTTATCATCCATAATCTCAAATAATCTCCTTAAATAAACCAATTTCGTAAATTCATTGACTGTTGTTATTATATTTTCATTACAGATTTCTATGAACGTTTTTAATTTTCTCTTTACCAATTACTTTTTCGATAAGATTACCGTTGTTATTTTCTAAAAAGCTTGCAGCTGGTATTTCAAATCTATCTCTATGATGATAGACCATATCAATTATTGGCTCAAAATCATGTGTGAGCATTAATACTGTTTTATTTCGAAGACATTTCTCCCTTCTAAATAACATATCAATAATCGCATATTTTTTATTCTTATCAAAAGAAGAGATCGGGTCATCTAAAATAACTAAATCAGTATTACTCTTAAGTGCGTCATACATGAAGAGGACGATTGAAAATGCATTCCTTTCGCCAAAGCTAAGGTGTTCCTTAACATCTGTCACTGTATCGGGAATATCTTTATGAATTAACTTTAACGAATACTGCTTTTTTAGATCTTCCATAATACTAACATGATAGTCAAACCCAGCATTCTTTAAAAATGCATTTATTTCTTGCTGATTCTCCTGAATAATTTTTTCAATATGACTTTTTTGTATAGCGATTTTACCTTGTAAAACACTCGCTTTTTCTAGCAAACAATCTATTGACCTGTTTATTATTTCGATTTTTTCTTTAGTAGCCTCAGAATTTAGATGACCGAATAAGCTTACTTCAATTCTTTGGTTTCGCAATACATCAATTACTTTGTCAACATCTTTAAAAGAGCTAAAACCAATATTTTTAGATCCAATGAATTTAGCATTCAGTCTATCAATCTGATCTTTCACTTCAAGTAAAAAATGCGCTTGATCATCCGTATAACCCTCTACACTGGCTATAAAACTATGAACAGTACTCCTTGTATCACTAGAAAAGTATTTATCTAGCCTTGTAAAGACAGCTACAATTTTATTCAGGTATTCAATTACCCTAGGTTCATATATTTCGCTGATTTTTAATATTTTACTTTTCTTCTTGCTTATATTGGTAATACAGTATGGGCAATTATCTGTCAGGTCTATATAGACTCTGCCATCAATAATCCACTTGATCCATTTGAAATTGTTATCAGACTGAATGTAATCTTTGTATTCTTCGATTTCTGTTGGCACATTTAATACCTTATTCCCCCCTTTAAAAGCTTTAGAAAGATTACTTGCACCATGTATTCCGTTTTTTACAGGCTTACCAAAACTACTACTTAATTCATTGAAATCATTAATAAGCTCATCAATATCTTTATTTTCGATGAACGCTTTTTGAATATCATTCGTAAGTTCGTTGATCTCTTTCAAACCTCTCTCATATTCTTCGTCTCTAATAAAAATATCAAAACTACCTTGCACTAATTCATCTGGCAGAAATACGTATTTATTAACATATTCTTCATCAAATACTTTTACCATATTTAAATGATCTATACCACTTACTTTTGGTTCATAACCAATCGAATTTAAATGTTTAAATGGTTTTAGTTTTTTTAGTTCTTCACTATTAGTGGATTTATCCTGTAAGCAACTGATAATTGCTTTTGATATTGTACTCTTACCTGTACCATTAATCGCATATTTGATATTTAACAAATTATCACTGATAATGATACTACCATCATCAATGTTATTACAGTTTTCAATATGAATTTGCATTTTACAGTACCAATATTTTAGTTACAAGTTAGATAATTACGCTATGGTAAATTCATTAAGAAGTAATTTGTGCTTGTCATACAAGTATTTATAAATTCCTGCACTCGGCCAGTTTGCACTTGCCTTCCCTGGCCTTCTGCCCGAACGGCCCGGCCTGCAGGACGGCCATCACTGTAAATGCTCGATATCGTCCAGATCGCGGGGACGGCCCGCCGCCCGCTTGGTCTGCAGCAGCCCCTCCTTGCCGATGAAATCGATCGTCACTCCCTCGACATCGATCGGAACCCGCGCTTTATGGCAGGCGTCGAACGGCACGTCCGCCAGCGTCGTCAGCAGGTCGATTCGCAGCGGCGGGAATCCCAGCTGAATGACGGCATCCGGCTTGATGAAATCGTCCGACGACAGGCCCAGGGAATCGAACCCGAAATCACGGATGGCCTGCACCACTTTCGCCGCATTGGCCGGTGTCGGGTTCACCCAGATGTCGATATCGCCGGTGTAGCGGGGGTGCCCGTGCACGCCGACCGCATAACCGCCGACGACGAGGTACTCAACGCCCCCGGCGTTCAGTAACCCGATAAACTCTTTGAAATCGTTGGGGAACATTTTTACTCAAGGCTTCATATTGGCTGCGTAAAAACTCAATGGCATCCAGGCGTTCCTGCGGCGTCTTGCCGGCCCAGAACCGGTGATCCGTGCCTTGTTCCCGGATCGTCGTTTTTCGTATCGTTGTTTTGTCCATCGTTGTTGTTGCCGATGAGATCATGATCTCCGGCACTCCGCCAGCCTGCACTTGCCTTCCCTGGCCTTCTGACCGAACGGCCCGGCCCGCAGGCCCGCCAGCCTGCACTGTACGTCATCAATTCGGCATTTTAAATTTGGGGTTTGGCCATTGATGAACTGTGCCGCGCCCAGCCCCGCCAGCTCGCCCTCCAGCATCGCGGTCGAGGCCTCCTCGATCCCGGTCACATCGCCGGCCGTGAACACGCCCGGCACCGTGGTCATCATCAGCTCGTCGTGCCAGGCCACGTGGCCGCCCAGCTCGGGCACGAAGTACATCTCGCAGCCGGCCTGCCACAGCGCCTCGGTCAGCGGCGCCAATCCGACGGCGAGGCATATCGTGTCGCAGTCGATCTCGCGCTCGGAGCCCGGCACCGGCTGCCACTTGTCGTCGATCCGCGCGATGGTCGCGCCGGTCACTTCCTCTTTCCCGTGCGCTTCGAGGATCGTGTGCCTGGTCAGCACCGGCACGCCGGCACGCTGGATTTTCGACGCATGCACCAGGTATCCGCCGATCGATGGCAGGCCCTCGATGATGGCCTTCACCGGCACGCCGGCCTGCAGCAATTGGTAGGAGACGATCAGCCCGATGTTGCCCGAGCCCACCATCAGCACGGACTTGCCGGGCCGGATGCCGTGGACGTTCATCAGGGTCTGCACCGCGCCGGCGCCGTAGACGCCCGGCAGGTCGTTGCCCGGGAACGGCACGAAATTCTCCGAGGCGCCGGTGGCCACCAGCAGCGACTTCGGTTTCAGCCCGTGCACCTTGCCGGCCTTCACGACTGCCACCGTGCCGTCCGGGTAGTAGCCGACGCAGGAGGCGTTGCTCCAGACCTCGACGCCGCGTGCGGCGATCTCCTTCTCCAGTTCGATGCCGATCTCGTAGCCCCGGTCGCCGGCCCGCTCGGCCTTGGAGCCGAAGAACATGTGGGTCTGCTTCACCAGCTGGCCGCCCAGCCGTTCGTTCTCGTCGACGACCAGCGGCTTGAGGCCGAACTCGGAGGCCGACAGCGCGGCCATCAGCCCGGCCGGCCCGCCGCCGACGATCAGCAGGTCGATATCATTCACGCGCTGACACACTCCTCGTCATTCCCGCGAAACTTGTCCCCGCGAAAGCGGGGAGCGGGAATCCAGGTTCCCTGGATGCCCGCCTGCGCGGGCATGACGCCGGGATGGCGCGTCATTGCGCCTTCAGCCTCCCCCGCCCTGCCTGCCGCCGCACCTGCATGCCTTCCCTGACCGGCGTGATGCAGGAGAAGACGTTGGGCACGCCGTCCACCTCCATCAGGCAGGACGAGCACTTGCCGATGGCGCAGAAGAAGCCGCGGGGCCGGCCCAGCTTGGGGCTGTGGCGCAGCACCTTGATCCCGGCGGCGTGCAGGGCCGCGGCGATCGGCTCGCCCTCGTACCCCTCGACGGGTTCTCCCTCGAAGAGGAAGGTGATCTTCCTCCCCTTGGCGAATTCCAGTATCGGATGAGAATCTATACGAAGCATGGTTTGAAAACCACAGAGAACACAGAGAAATTATCATCAACAGTAATCAACCCTAGACATTGTCATCCTGAGAATTCTTCCGTGCTATACAAATTGAAGGGCGACAATGTCATCTTTCAATACGCAAGGCAGGTGGGGAATCTCAAGATGACATATGCGCTGAGCTATTTGAACTTGTAGCTCAGCACCTTGAACACCAGCTTGGCCGCCAGGAAGTCCGGGGCGCGGTTCGTCTTGTTCGGGCAGAGCTCCACCACGTCCAGGCCCACCACGTTCCGCCGGGCGCAGGCCTCGCGCAGCAGGTCCGTCACCTGGTACCAGTCCAGCCCGCCGGGCTCGGGCGTGCCGGTCGACGGCATCAGCCCGCTGTCGAACACGTCCAGGTCGACGGTGACGTAGACGTCCTTGGTCAGCAGCCGCACGGCCTTGAGCACCCAATCGGGGTCGCGCCGCAGCCGGTGGGCGTAGAACATCCGCTTGGGATCGACCGACGGCAGTTCCGATGCGTCCATGCTGCGGATGCCGACCGACACCACGCGGCCGTCCACGGTCTGCTGCGCCCGGGCCATGACGCAGGCGTGGTTGAAGCGGCTGCCCTCGTAGCGGTCGCGGCGGTCGCTGTGGGCGTCCAGGTGCAGCACCGAAAGGCCCGGGTAGCGCGCGGCATGGGCCTCGATCGCGCCCGCCGACACCGAGTGCTCGCCGCCCAGCAGCACCATGAACTTGCCGTCGTCGAACAGCCGCGCGGTCCGCGCGCGCACGGCGCGCACCATCGCCTCCGGCGTGGCCGCCCTGACGGGCGCCAGCGTGGCGATGCCGTGGCGGTGGGCCTCGACGCCGGTCTCGCAGTCGTACCATTCGACCTGCCGCGACGCGGCGATCAGCGCGGCCGGGCCCTTGTCGGCGCCCTTGCCCCAGGTGCTGGTCTTGTCGAACGGCACCGGCAGCACCGCGATCCTGGCGGTGCGGTAATCGCAAAAACGCCTCGGCAGTCCGCCGAAGTTGTCCGGCACGGCATGGCTCATGAAAACTGATCCGTCGCGGCGGTCACAGGATGAAGATGGCCGCGGCGATGACGGTGGTCCACAGGCCGTTCTTGTTGCCCTCGGCCGACTGCACGCAGTTGGTGGTGCGGAAGATGTGCCCCGACGCCTTGTACACCTGCTTGCGCTCGTCCCACGCCAGGTTGGGGTCCAGCGGGATCCCCAGGGTGGTGGCCAGCATCGTC
>DDXR01000079.1 GCA_002347565.1 bacterium UBP2_UBA2255
GTAGGTTTTAATGCAGTCCAGTCGAACCAAATGAACGTGACCTGGACAAGAGGCAATGGCGCTAACTGCATCGTTGTCGCCAAGGCGGGCAGCGCGGTAGATGGCGATCCTGCGGACGGAACAAGTTATACGGCCGATGCTGCTTTTGGGAATGGAACGCAGATCGGCACGGGCAACTATGTAGTCTACAAAGGCACTGGCACTAGCGTGACGGTCACCGGCCTATCATCGAGCACGACGTATCACTACGCGGTATACGAGTACAACGGCGCAGACAACGGCACGGATTACATGATGTCCCCCGCCACCGGCAGCCAGGCCACCGGCAGCAGTTCCACCCCCACCATCACCCAGGTCGGCTCGGTCAGCCCCTTCGCCCCCGTGGTGACCGGCAGCAGCTCGCCGGGCCAGTCCTACACCGTCTACGGCGTCAACCTGACCGAGGACATCGTCGTCACCGCGCCGGCCCACTTCGAGCTCTCGTTCGACGACTTCAACTACTACTCATCCCGCACCCTGACCTTGCAGGGCGACTCGGTGCCGCACACCCAGCTCTACGCCCGCTTCTCGCCCGCGAGCACCGGCACCAAGTCCGGCGACGTCATCCACGTGTCCGCCGGGGCCGAGACGCTGAAGCTGGCGGTCTCGGGCAGCGGCCTCCGCGCCGAGCCCGGCACCCAGGCCAGCTCGGTGGGCTTCTCCGCCGTCGGCGCCGACACCTTCACCGTGGGCTGGGCCCGCGGCACCGGCGACTCCTGCATCGTGCTGATCCGCAACGGCGGCGCGGTGAACAGCGATCCGGTCGACGGCGCGGACTACGCGGCCGACGCCGCCTACGGCGCGGGCTCGCAGATCGGCACCGGCAACTACGTGGTCTACAAGGGCGCCGGGGCGTCGGTCAAGGTCACCGCTCTCTCGCCCAGCAACACCTACCACCTGGCGATCTACGAGTACAACAGCGACGGCCCCGCCAGCGCCAACTACCGCACGGCGTCGCCGGCGGCCGGCAGCCAGGCCACGCTGTCCGCGCCCTACGTCTGGAACCAGACCGGCACCGCCGACTGGACCGTGGCCGCCAACTGGACGCCCGCCCGCACCACGCCCTCGGCCGTCGACATCCTCCAGTTCAGCAACGGGGCGGCGACCACGGCCACCAGCGTCCCGGCCCAGACCGTCGGCCAGCTGTCCGTCACCGGCGGCACCTCGGTCACCCTCCAGGCCGGCGGCACCAACACCCTGGCCATCGCCGGTGACGCCGGGACCGACCTGGTGGTCGAGTCCGGCTCCAAGCTGGCGGTCGGCGGGGCCAACGCGCTGACGATATCGCTGGCCACCGGCGCAACGGGCTCCATCGCCGACAGCGTCATCTTCGCCGGCGGCGGGCACCGGCTGCTCGCGGCCGACGCCGCGGGGATCACCTTCGGCAGCGGCGGCGTGTTCCTGGCGGGCACCGGCTTCACCGGCAACGCCTTCGGGACGACCAGCCTCGGCTCCGTCATCTTCGCGGACGGCGCGCACTACGTCTTCCGCGCCGGTTCCAACCCGTTCGGCGCCGGGCAGCCGAACTCGGTCGTGGCGTTCCAAACCGGCAGCCGCTACAGGCACGAGTCCACCAGCGTCCCTTCGCTCTCCGGCCGCACCTACGCCGACTTCGAGCTGAACTGGGCCGCCGCCAACATCAGCGGCACCGGCAGCGCGGCGCTGACCATCGACGACCTGTCGGTCAGCCAGGGCGCGCTGAACCTGGGGATGACCGGCGCCTTCAATCTGCGGGGCAGCGTCGATGTCGCGACCGGGGCCACGCTCAACTTCAACCCGGCCAGCGCGGCCGCCCTCACCTTCAACGGCCCGGGGCCGCAGGCCGTCGCCGGGTCCGGCACCCTGACCCTGCAGCCCAACCAGAGCGTCGTGCTGGACAACTCCGGCGGCCTGTCGCTGCAGCGCGACCTGACCGTCCGCGGCGGGCTGTCCCTGACCAACGGCGAGCTGGCGATCGGCGCCAACACCCTGACCCTGAAGGGCGCGCTCACCCTCGGCTCCGGGTCGCTGGCCGGCGGCGCGACGTCCAACCTGACACTGGACAGCGCCGGGACCACCGCCCTCCCCGGAGTCGAGCTCAATGACCTGACCCTGGGCCGCGGGTCCGCCGACAGCGTGGTCGTCGACGGCGGCATCCTGACGGTCAACGGCACGCTGACGCTGGGCGGCGGCACCCTGGCGATGGTCAACGGCAGCACGCTGGAGATCCACAACGCCATCGCCGGCACGCCGGCCGATTTCCAGCCGGATTCCACGCTGTCGCTGTACGTGCTGGGCAGCGGCTCGGGCATCACCATTCCCGCGGCCTGCGACAGCGTCCAGGGCTTGGTGCTGAACAACCCCAACGGCGTGGCCCTGGCCGGCGACCTGACGCTGTACAACTACGGCATGTTCTACCTGTACGACGGGACGGTGACCGGGAACGGCCACGGCATCCGCTACGGCATCGCCGGGCTCTGCTACTGCGGCACCTCGGCCCAGGCCACGTCCGACGCCGAGTGGCCGGCCAGCGACGGGCCGCCCTACGTGGTGATCGACAACCCCGCCGGCGTGACGCTCCACGCCGACCGCACCATCCCCGGCCTGGGCTACGGGCTCGATCTCAGCCAGGGCGCGTTCAGCACCGGCGGCAACACCATAACGGTCGAGACGCCGGACGCCTCCGTCAACCCCGGCGCCGGCCACGTCGACGGCAACCTGCGGCTGTACGCGCCGGCCGGCGGCGGCGTGATCCTGGGCTTCGACAACGGCGCCAACGGCGTCTACTCGCCCCTGGTGCTGACGTTCGACAACGTCACCACGGCCGGCTACCTGACCTGCGCCGCCCGGCACGACGACGGCGGCTACCCCAACGCCAGCGACGCGCTGGCGGCCTCCAAGCGCTACTGGACCCTGCGCCGCGGCGTCAGCGGCAGCGACACCATGGACTTCGACACCTGCACCGTCGAGCTCCATTACGACGACGCGGACTTCAACACCAACTTCACCCTGGCCGCCGAGGACACCATGCGCTGCGGCTGCCGCTACGACGACGGGCAGGCCAAGCGCACCTGGTGGGACTTCTTCCCGGTGACGCGCGACCAGGAGAACAACACCGTCACGCTGTCCAGCGTCTCCTCCGACAAGTTCGGCCGCACCGCCGCCGGCACGGATTTCCTGTTCGGCGCCGGGTACTGGGTGCTGGCAGCCACGTCGTGGTCCGGCGCCGAAAGCGACGCCCGCCCGGCGGCCGGGCTGCCGCGGGCGTTCGCCCTGTCCCGGCCCTATCCCAACCCGGCCTCGGGCCGCGCTGCGCTGGCCCTGAGCCTGCCGGACGCGCGCCGGGTGCGGCTGGACATCTACAACATGCTGGGCCAGCGCGTGGCCTGCGCGGTCGACCGGACGCTGCCGGCCGGCCGCCACCAGCTGGACTGGGACCTGCGCGACGACGGGCGGAACCGGGTCGGCGGCGGCGTGTACTTCTACCGGCTGGCGGCCGGCGACAATAACGTCACCGGCCGGCTGACCGTGCTGCGGTAGGCGCGGCCCGATCAGAAGCCCCCCTCCGATCGGAGGGGGGCTTTCGATTTTGTCCCCGGTGGGGAGAGGGGGTCGAGCGGCGTGCCCGGCAGGGAAGTGATCGGGAAGCGGGGCGCCAGTCACTGGCGCGCGTTCGCCGGCCCCGCAAAGCAACGCCCCGCTCCAGATTCCCTGGAGAGGGGCCCGGGGGTGAGGCCGCCTACTCCGGCGCCAGCGGCAACGACAGCCGCTCCGTTCCCTTGCGGTCCGCGCGGTCGACCCGCAGTGTGATCGACCGGTGGTGCAGCAGCACCTCCGGCTGACAGCTGAAAGAGATCACCGCATCCCGCCCGCCCGCCAGCCGCGCGGGCAGGGTGCCGCCGAAGTCGATGCCATCGGGCAGCCCCTCGGCCGACACCTCCAGCCTGCGGCGCGTCAGGTTGGCCAGGGTCACCGCGCCGCGCAGCGACCCGTCGCCGGACGCCGCCAGGCCCACCGTGCGCGAGCCGGGCCGCACCATGGCCGGCGGCCGCAGGCGGAACCGCAGCCGGTAGCTGTGATCGCGGTAGCCCGACTGGTAGACGGTCATCGTCACCGCCTGGTCGACGGTGTCCGGCGCGTCGGCCGGCAGGTGGTAGTGCAGCGTCACCCGCGCCGAGTCGCCCGGGCCCAGGCTGCGGTAGCCCATCCGCAGCCCGGGGCAGCCGGCGCAGCGGCCCTCCTCGCTGACGATGCTGAGAGCGCTGCCGGAGCTGTTGCGGAACCAGGTCGCGTAGTGGTAGTCGTGGCCGGGCGCCGCCGATCCGAAATCGATGACGGCCGGCCTGCCCTCCGGCGGCGCCGCGAGCGCCGCCAGCAGGAGCGAGCCGGCCGCCGCGGCCGCGGTCATTTGCCCGCGCCGATGTCGCGCTCGATCCAGTTGCCGGCCGTGTCCGTGATCCTGACGCGGACGGTCTGGCCGGCGACGGCGATCGGGACCGTGATGGTCCCGGACGACCCGTCGACCGACACGCCCGCCGGCCCGCTGACCAGATGGAACGACACCGGGTCGTTGTCCGGATCGCTGGCGGCGATCCGGTAATGGAAGTGCGACTGGTCCTGCGAGGCCAGCGTGATCGAGCTGACCACCGGCGCGTCGTTGACCACGATGGCATGCAGCCGGAAAGGGTTGCCGGAGCGGCCGCCGACCCGCGGCGTGGCCTCGACCGTGATCTTGTCGCCGGCCCGCACTCCGGACAGAGCCAGGTCGGGGCCGGTGGCGGGCGCGTCCTTGCCGTTGACGTTCCAGCGGTACGACATGGCGATGTTCGCCGGCGCGCCGGGCGCGAAGAACGGCCGGGCCGTGACCGTGCCGGTGCCGGTGCGCACCGGGCTGGGGACGATGGCCAGGCTGTCGATCCCCGCCAGGTTCTCCGCGATCACGGCCTCCGGCGTCTCGAACGGCCGGCTGTCCAGCGTCCCGTCGCTGGCGGTGACCCGCGCCATCAGCTTGGCCCCCGGCGCCAGGCCGTGGGTCTGGAACTCCAGGCCGTCGCCGCTGGCGGCCCGGCGGCCGTCGACGAACCACTCGGCCCGGTAGTGCAGCGGCCGCCCCGACGGGTTGTCGGCGGCAACCTGCACGCTGACGGCGCTGTTGGCCAGCGGCTCGGCCGGCACGATCGCCGCCGACCTGATCACCGGCGCGCCGGGCTCCAACCGGGCCTGGTCGCCCGCCCGGCCGCAGGACGCCGACAGCGCGGCCAGCGCCGCCAGCAGCCCGGCCGCCGCCCTAGCGCACCTCACGGCGGACCCGCTCCTCCATCGCCGGCACCCACCGCACCGGGCTCATCCGGCCGTCCCCGTCGATCTCGTACCGGACCAGCACCGCCAGTTCGACCAGGCGGTGGCGGCCGTCGCTTTCGACGCCGCGATAGGTGGCCTGGGCGTGAAACGGCCCGGTCAGCGCCCGCAGGTCGGCGACCATCGACCCGTCGGTGTCGAGGATCCGGACCTGCCCCCGGTTGAACGGCAGGACCTGCTCGCCCACCACGATCTCGCGGTCGCTGATCGCGTTGACGATCAGCTCGGTCACCAGCGCGTCCTCGTCCAGCGCGGCGGGCTGGGACAGCGCCGGCGCGGCCAGTACGGCCGCCGCCAGCGCCGCCAGCATCAGCATCTGCTTCATGTTGGTCTCCTCTCGCTCGCCCGGGTTACTGCTGTTTCCAGAAGATGGCGCCGCTGCGCGGGTTGAACGGCAGCACCGTCCCCACGCGGATCACCACGCCGGTGGGCGTCTGGATGAAGGCGCCCTGGTTGCTGGCGCCGACGTGCAGCGACGGCGCCGACGGCTGGCCCGACCCGGTTGATATCCGCACCGGGTTGTAGGTCAGTCCGCTGCGCGGCAGGATGGTGTCGTAGTAGGCCGTGCCGGTGGTGTAGTACAGCGCGTACAGGTAGCCGGTGCCGCCCAGGGCGCAGGGGTCGCCCGACGGCTTGAAGGTGCTGAACAGCGTGGCGCCGCCGATCACGGCCGGCTTGTTGAGCGACCGCTCGGCGTTGGACCCGGTGATCTCCATCAGCCGGTACCAGCCCTTGAAGGGCGCCATGTCAATGTTGAACTGGCGCCAGGTCTTCCAGCCGCCGTCGAAGACGCTGTCCGGCCCCTTGACCACGATGCCGGTGGTGTTCTTGAGGTCGGCGAAGGTGCGCGTCGAGTCCAGCCGGTTGTCCTTGACGCCGAACAGGTACTGCTGGCTGGCGTCGACTTCGTCCATGTCGTTGAAGTAGCGGCCGGTGCCGAAGTACACCCAGTTGTTGCCGAACTCGTCCTGCGAGGCCGCCGGGCCCGACGAGATCGGCCGGCCGGCGTTGATCAGCTGGTTCAGCGTCCAGCTGGCGGGGTTGTCGCTCTCGGAGCCGGCCGGGAACCCGGCGCCGGTGCGGCACACCAGCCGGTACAGGCGCCCGGTCGCCGCGCCGTAGGTGGAGTAGGTGCCGAAGTACAGCTGGTCGCACTTGTAGTTGAGGTCGCTGTCGACCGAGATGACGTCACCGATCGAGCTGTTGGCGTCCGCGGCGGTGAAGCTGGCCGCCAGCGCGCCGGTGGCGATGTTGACCACGAACACCTTGGGCGTCTGGGTGCTGACGCCGGCGAAGTTGCCCGGGCCGCTGCCGAACACGGCGTAGTACTTGGGGGCGGCGGCGCCGCCGCCCGGCTGGTCGAACACCGCCACCGCCGGGTAGGACGTGGTGTAGCCCAGATCGGGGTGGGTGAACTCCCACAGCGGCTTGCACTGCGTCGGGTCGGTGATGTCGAAGCAGGCGAACGCCGAGCGGTAGGTGTAGGCCCCGACCGTGGCCGAGTAGCCGCCCAGCCGCATGCCCACGATGGCGATGGTGCCCCAGCCGTTGGGGTGCAGCGAGTCCGGCGTGAAGATCTTGGCGTCGGTGATCTTGGTCTTCTGGTCGTTGTAGTAGACGTGGCAGTACTGCAGCTCCTTGAGCCACTTGAGGTGCGGCAGCAGGTTGAGCGGCACGTAGGCCCACAGCTCCTTGCCCAGCGGCATCAGCATGTCGTCGATGTACCCCTTGTCGGCCGCGGCCGGGTTGGTGTTGGCCACGAACCGGCCGGCGTTGAAGGCGTGGATCATGCCGTCGTTGGCGCCCACCAGCACCAGGTTGCGGCGGTAGCGGTGCGCGGCGTAGAACTGGGCGTAGCTGGCGTCCCCGTACAGCTGGTCGTAGCGCTCGGTGGGCTTGCCGGCGTAGGCCGGGGTGGCGTTGATGATGTCGCCCAGCTTCCAGACCGTGCCGCTGAAGCTGCGGGGCCGCCAGCCGGGGTAGTCGACGCCCCGGACGTACTGGATGATGCTCTCGGCCTGGGCCGCCGAGGCCGAGCCCATGAACGGCTGGAGCGCGGCGCCGGCGCCGGCGGCGAACGCGACCTTCTCGCCGGTCTCGACGATGCCGTTGTGGTTGGCGTCGGCGAAGGCGTAGATGCTGCGGGCCGAGGCCGGGTTGTTGAACAGCTGCTGCCCGGCGTTCCAGACGTCGCGGATCTGGTCGATGTAGACCGTGGTCACCGAGTCCAGGGGCAGCCGGGTGCCGCCGTAGCCGTCGGGATCGGACCACAGCACGATCCGCGTGTCGGTGCCGCTGGAGGAGGTGTCGAACCGGGCGATCCGGTCGTGGGGCGTCCCGGTGTAGGTCAGCACCCTGTTGAGGTCGGTGTCCTCGCGCAGGTTGCCGAACTTGTCGATCCACAGCGCGCGCAGGAAGCCCAGCCACTTGACCTCGTCGGCGCCCTGGTACTTGGCCTGCTGGAAGTAGGCCTGCTGGACCGTGCCCTCGCCCGAGGCCGATCCGCTGACCACCGACACGGCCGAGGCCGCGGCCGCCCGCGACATGATGGCCAGGATGGCCTTGATGATGGCCTCCTCCAGCTCCCAGCCGCTCTCGGCCTCGAAGAAGAAGTCCGGCACGCCGTCGTTGTCCTCGTCCCACTCCTTGGGATCGGGCCCGGGCAGGCCGTCGTTGTTGATGTCGCGGAAGGCGCCGGCCTTGGCCGCCGACTGCAGCAGCGTGCTGCCCGTTCCGAAGCAGTAGACCACGCACAGGCTGACGTTCTGCTTGTCCGGCAGGTCGGGCCGCAGGTCGGTGGTGTGGCCGTACAGGGCCACGTCGTCCAGCATCCCGGTGCCGTTGGACGCCCATGAGCCCGGCGGGTTGGGCTGGGACGGCCCGTTGTAGAAGTTGCCCACGTTGGTGGCGTTGGGCAGGTGGGTGCAGGTGGCAGCCCCGGTGTAGCCCGGAATGTTCTTGTCCTCGGTGGGCTCGCCGTCGGTCAGCAGCAGCACGAAGCTCCTGGCGCAGGGGATCATCACCTTCAGCTGCTTGTCGTAGAACGGGTCCTTGACCCCGCCGATGCCGGGCGTGAAGTCGGCGTTGAAGTAATGCCGGCCGGTCTGCCCGAAGTAGTGCAGCAGCTCGAAGTGGTTCTCGGCCAGCGGCGTCCAGGTCGTGGGGTTGATGTTCTGGATGGCGTTGACCAGGTCGGTCAGGGTCGGCTCGTTGATGTACGAGCTGATGTGGCCGCCCTCGTTGTCGTTGTAGATCCACAGGCCGAAGCGCGGCGCGTTGTCGTCCCAGGTGCCGTCGTTGTCCTTGTCGGCGATCTGGTGCAGCACGCCCTTGAACGGCGACGGCGCGGTGATGCTGAGCGTGGCCGACGCCAGGGTGCTGTTGATCGGCGGTGTCATCCCCACCTTGGTGACGGTCAGCTGGCTGATCCCGCCGCTGACCGACAGGTCGAACTTGTTGTAGTTGGAGGTGGAGCTCCTGATGTAGTACTTGCTCCAGGTGCCGCTGCACTGCGCCGACAGCTGGCTGCTGGAGTACTTGCCGCCGATCAGCACCTTGCGCATCACGTCGGTGCGGCTCATGCAGGCCCAGTTCAGCAGCCAGCCCGGCCAGGTGCCGCCGGCCGCGGCCGTGAACTTGCTGGAGGCGTAGTTGTAGCTGCTGTCGTTGTTGAAGTAGCCGTAGTAGCGGGGATACGGGGCGGACGCCTTGTACCACAGGGTGTCGCCGTAGGGGTTGCTGGTGTTGGGCCGCCAGCTGTACTTGGCGTAGGCCCGGCCCCCCATCGAGCCGGAGTTGTCCAGCGAGATCATCAGGTTGGGGTTGACGGTGTTGGCCATGAACGGCGGGGCCGCGCACGGCATCTGGGCCGCGGCCGTCAGGGCGCAGGCCGCCAGCGCCGCCAGGGTCAGGACGTGTCGCTTCATGTTGGCTCCTTTCGCGCGCGGCTATTCGCCGCCGATCAGTTTGCGCCGCATCACCTCCAGCCGGCTGGACTCGGTCCCCCCGGGCTTGGAGGCGGTGGTGACCACCCGGAAATAGCTGGCCGCGCCCCGCGACCCGGCGCCCGACCCGATCCCCTCGTAGGCGGCGGCCATTTCGCTGGAGCCGCTGGGCAGGGGGCTGGTGCTGAGGAAGGTGGTGCGCAGCAGCACGCCGTAGCTCCCGACGGCCACCGTGGTGTCGATGACCGGCACGCCGGCCTCGACCGCGTCGCGGATGCGCAGGGCGTTCAGCTCCTGGGCCGCGTCCGAGGCGATCAGGGCCGTGGTGAAGCGGGCCTGCCCGGCGCTCATCTGCTGGGCTTTGAACACCATGTAGGCCGTGGTGGCGCCCAGGATCATGAACAGGATGGTCACCCCCATCACCATCACCAGGGCGAAGCCCTTGCGGTTTCGTTGTCTCATGTCGTGCACCTCGCTGTTGTGGGGTCCGGCCCTCAGCCGCCGATGTTGCGCGGCCGGGCGTACAGGCTGTAGAAATTGCGGTAGCGCTGGTTGTTGGGCGGGTTGATGGCGGTGACCCGGTTCCAGATGGCGTAGTTGGGCCTGAAGTCGACCACCTTGTTCTCCAGCACCGGCGACGCCGTCACGAAGGAGACGCCGATCAGGATCGGCCGGGTGTTCCACTGCGACGGGCTGACGTTGACCAGCATCACGTCGTCGGTCTCGCCCGCGATGCTGTCGATGGTGCCGTCGCCGTTGCGGTCCCAGAAGTAGCGCACCTGGAACTCCTCGACGTTGTCCAGGAACGCCAGCCCGTTGCGCATCAGCCGCCGGGTGGCGGTGTTCAGGGTGTACACCACCCGCCCGCCGCCCGGCCCCAGGTCCTCGTTGACCTGGGTCACCAGCGAGCCGGTGCCGGCGGGGCTGGCCGCCCGCAGGGTCAGCCGGCGCTGGGTGGCGGGGTTGGGGACGGTGGCGTCGACGTTCAGCACCCGGGTGGCGCCCACGAACTGCTTGAGGCCGGACATGATCTTGACCGAGTCGCCGATCCGGATGTTGTTCATGGTGTCGGCCCCGGCCGTCCAAAGCCGGACGATCAGCTCGGTCAGGTTGCCCATCGAGTTGGACTGCTCGGTCACGGTCCAGCGGCCGGCCCCGGCGCCCACGTTCGAGCCCATCAGGGCCAGGTTGTCGGGATCGGTCCCGGCCGGCGCGGTGGTGATGGCGGCGGTGTCGCCGCTGGCGTTGCCGAAGCCGGCGTGGCTGAGGTCGGCCCGGATCATCGACAGCGCCAGGTTGACGTCGCTCTGGACCATGGTCTGGCCCTGGGTCGTGGTGGCGCTGCGGACCTGGGCCACCATGATGGCCGCGATCGACGCCCCCAGCATGACGAGGATGGTGACCGATACCAGCAGCTCGACCATGGTGAAGCCGCGCGGATGCCTTGGTGTCGCTCTCATTGCCGTCCTCCTACATCACCAGCAGGGTGAGGGTGCTGCTGATGGTGCGGTCCCTGTTCCCCGCGTTCCAGTTGACGAAGATCCGGATGTCCTGCGTGTTGTCCGGGTTGTCGCGGATGTTCCACCGCAGGCCGTAGCGGCCGCTGGTGGTGTTGTGGTCGCCGCCGATGTTGTCGGCCAGGTCGGCGTTGTCGCCGTCGTTGGTGCGCCAGGCGGCGGCCGGCGGCAGCACCTTGAGCTGCTCGGCCATGTTGGCCATCACGTTGCGGGCCGACATCAGCTGGGTGTTCTCCTGGTTGTAGCCGATGACGTAGATCGACAGCGGCAGGATGCCGACCAGCACCACGGCGAAGATGGTCAGCGCCACCATCAGCTCGACCAGCGTCACGCCGCGCCGGCCGCGGATTCGTGTGTGTCCCATCGATCCATCCTTCTGCTTGCGGTGGTTGTTCAGTTCCATGCGGTGCCGGACCACTCCCACCGGCGGACCCGGCCGTTGGCGTTGACCCCGACCGCGTACTGGTAGCGCCCGTTGAGGCTGACGAAGTAGACCGCCCCGGGCGTTCCCGTTCCCTGCGGCTGGAACCGGCAGGTGTTGCCGCCGTTGAAGTCGACGGCCGCCGGCGGCGGCCCGGCCAGCTGGCTTGATTCAGGCACCCGCTGGTTGACCGTCGGCAACACTCCGACCTGACAGGCGCTGAACGCCGGCAGCACGGTTGTGATCACCAGCGTGTCGATGACGTTGATGGTCACTACCAGCCTGTTGCCTGCATTCGGCGTGAAGACCAGGTCGATCGTCCGGCCCTGCCCGATAGAACGCTCCCTGGCATTGAGCACTTCGCGCGATATCTGGTCGGCCTCGCCCTTGATCCGGCCCCTGCCGACCATGTTGTTGAACGACACGGCTGACATCGTCACGAGAATGCCGATGATCAGGACCACGACCATCAGTTCCAGCAGCGAAAAACCCCTGTTCTTCATTTCTTTGCTCCTTCTTCTCTGCATAAGAAATATTGCAATATGCATGCCTGAGCAATCCTTTTATAGAGTATTTTTTAACATATTGTATTGCAATACTTTACTGATGTTTCTGCTGCCACGGTCCGGATAAACAGAAAGAACAACTATTACCCAAAAGTAACAGTTGTTCATATTCAGTTCCATTCAGTGGTCTAGGCCGTAGTCCTTTATTTTCTTCAGCATCACCCTGTAGCTGATCTTCAGCCTTCTGGCGGCCTCGCTCTTGTTGCCCTGAACCTCCAGCAATGTGGTCCGGATCAACCTGGTCTCGGCTTCGGCGGCCGCCCGGGCCGAAACGTCGAGCAGTCCGTCCCCGTCGGCCGCGCCGCCCTTGGCGTCTGTTCGCGGTTCCCTTGGCTGCAGGTGGCGGGCCTCCAGCACCGGCCCCTGGACCAGCAGCAGCGCCCGCTCCAGAAGGTTTTCCAGCTCGCGCACGTTCCCGGGCCAGGCGTGTGCAGCCAGCAGCTGGTAGGCCTGGTCCGAGATGACGGTCACCCGCTTGCCGGTCCGCCGGCCCAGCTTTTCCAGGATGGCCTCGGCCAGCGCCGGGATGTCCTCGGGGCGCTCCCGCAGCGGCGGTATGCGGATGGGGAACACGTTCAGCCGGAAATAGAGATCCTGCCTGAAGCCGCCGTCCCCGACCAGACGCTCCAGGTCCTGGTTGGTGGCCGCCACCAGCCTGATGTCGACCTGGGTCGACGCGGTGGAGCCGACCGGCGTCACCTCGCGCTCCTGGATCGCTCGCAGCAGCTTGACCTGCAGCGCCGGCGACAGGTCTCCCACCTCGTCCAGGAAGAACGTGCCGCCCTGGGCCGCCTTCAGCAGCCCGGGCTTGTCGCGCAGCGCCCCGGTGAACGCCCCCTTGACGTAGCCGAACAGCTCGGACTCCAGCAGCGATTCCGGCAGGGCCCCGCAGTTGAGCGAGATGAACGGCCCCTTGCTGCGGCGGCTGAGCCGGTGGATCTCGCGCGCCAGCAGCTCCTTGCCGGTGCCGCTCTCCCCGGTGATCAGCACGGTGCTGTCCGACGGCGCCACCCGCGCCGCCAGGCCCAGCACCGCGCCCATGGTTTCGGACCGGTGCACGATGCCGCTGGAGAACTCGGGCGCTGCGGCATCGGTGTAGTACCCCAGGTTCGAGCTGAAATCTGCGATGGCCCGGCCGATCTCGGCGGCATTGCCCTCCACGCCGGCGGCGCTGCCACCCGGCCGGCACTGCTGCCTCAGCCGCTCGATCAGCGGGTCGACCTTGCGGGCCAGCTGTGCCGCCGCCTGGCTCAGCCACCGCGTCCGGTCGTAGAGCGCGGCCCGCGCCTCCAGCGCCCGCAGGGCCGTGACGTCGGACAGGATCAGGATCCTCCCCTCGCCCGCGGCCAGCTCGCCGGTCTCGACCAGGATGATGCGGGCGCCGCCCGCCGGGCCGGGCTGTTCCCAGTCGGCCGTCGGCTGGCCCGCCAGCCGCTCCATGATGCCGCCGGCCGCCACCCATTGCCCGATCTGCCCGGCCGATTCGCGCCCCAGCATCCGGGACGCGGCGGCGTTGTGGGACGCGACCGCCCCGTCACGGTCCAGGATGATCACCCCCTTGTCCAGGCTGTCCAGCACGCTGCGATGGATCGCCTGCGAGCGCTCGGCCTCGGTCCTGGTGCGGTCGTACAGCTCCCTGATGGTCCGGCCCTGGGCCCGCAGGTCGTCCAGCGCCCGCTGGTAGACATCCATCACCAGCGCCACGTCCGGGGCCCTGCCGCCGCCCAGCGACAGCCGGGTGGCCTCGGCCATCTGGCGGAACGGGGCCAGCACGCTGCGCAGGTACCAGACCGACAGGGCCAGCACCAGGGCCAGCAGCACGGCCGATGACCACAATTCGAAGCGGGCCACCCGCTCCAGTGCCAGCAGGGTTCCTGCCGGCGCCTCCAGCGCCAGCAGGCCGCCGCCCATCCCGGACTTGAGGTAGTACCGCATCAGCGGCCGGCGGCCGCGCACGAACGGCGCCGAGGCGATGCCGCCGGCTTCCTCCAATGCCCGGTAGCGCACGCGATCCATGCCCTCCAGAACGCCGCGGGCCGTGATCGCCGTGGTGTCGGTGGCGGCCAGCACCCGGCCGTCGCCGCTGATGACGGCCGTGGCCAGGCAGCCGGCGCTTTGGTTCAGGCGGCGCCAGCGCGCCAGCGCCGAGTCCGGCCGGGCCGCGCCGCTGGCGGCCCAGATCTGGCGCGACTGCTCGGCGGCCAGGTACAGCCGGGACTCGAACTGGCGGCGGGACTCGTCCTTGGCCTGGAAGAACAGCCAGGTCAGCATCAGGTTCTGGACCAGCATCACCACCAGTATCAGGAACCCGGCAAGGCGGACCTGGACCTCGTAGCGGCCCCACGGTGATCTCATGCCAGCAGAATATCACAACCGCAGCGGGCTGTCAATGCTTTTCTGCCATGCGCGGCGCCCCCCGCGCATGGCGCGGGGGGCGCGGGGGGCGCGTCCCAGCCTGTTGCTAGCGGCAGTCGCCGCCGCCGTGGCAGCCCGCCCTGCCCCGGTGGCCGCGCATCGAGCCCTTCATCTCCTTCAGCTTGGCCTGCTGCTCAGCGGTCAGCACCTTGCGCACCGAAAGCAGGTGGTCGATCCGGGCGTCGTGCAGCCGCTGCTTCAGCTGGGATACCTCCCTGGCCTTGGCCTTGATCTCGGCGTCCTTGGCGTTGTCGCCGATCATGCCGTGCAGCTCCATCCGCTTGATCTTGAGGTCGGCCCCGGCCTTGATCATCTCCTTGCGGTGCTGCATCGCCAGCGCGTCGATGTCCTTGGCCTGCTTGTCGGAAAGGCCCAGGCCCTTGACGACCTCGGGGTTTTCCCACCACTCGCCCCGCATTCCCATGCCCATGCCGGGGCCGTCGCCGCCCTTGATCATGCGGATCTCGCGCTTCTCGGTCCGCGGGCCGCCCTCGTGGCAGTCGTGGCCAGGCATCTGCGCCAGGCACAGCCCGGCGGCGACCGCCGCCACGGCCGTCAGTGTGAACACCTGTTTCATCGTTTGCTCCTCGTGGTATTGTTGGTTGTGGGTTGATCGTTTATCGCATCGGGTAGGATGGATCAAGGGAAAACCGGGGGAACACGTCATTCATATAATGGAACGTTTCGGCAGGATCTGTGCAGGCTGGGTCAGGTTTCCGAACTATTGCATTTTCCTACGGACCACGGGAACAACTCTTCCTGTCCTTCATGGTTTCCTTATCGTTACGGCCGGAGGTGCTTCATCCGCCGTTCGCGGATGGTGCGCACCATCGTCCGCACCTCGTCCTCGAACCGCTGGTTGAACACCCGCAGCCTGGCGCGCTGGGACAGGCTGAGCAGCGCGTCCAGCTCGGCGCGGTCCGACAGCATCCGCCGCTGCTTATGCTCCTCGATCCTGTCGAGCTGGCCCAGCCTGGCCTTCAGCTCGGCCTCCCGCGGTGCGCCGGCCAGCAGTCGCTCCATCTCGGCGGTGAGGCTGTCGCGCTGCCGGTCGAGGGCCCGCAGCGCCTCCTCCATCTTCCGCAGCCGGGGGAAGAACCTGGCGACCTGGTCGTCGGTCAGGTCCAGCGCCTCGGTCATCCGGCTGATGCGCACCGCCTCCAGCATCCGCCGCTCGCGTCCCAGGCGCAGCGGCGGGCAGGCGCTGTCGCAATCGCCGATCATCACCCGCTCCTCGATGATCATTTCGGATGACGAGCCCGGGCGCGGCGGACCGCCGCCCCAGCCGTGAGGTTCCGGCAACGGCTGCCCCGCCGCGGCTGCGGAGAGCAGGCAGGCGGCTGCCAGCTGGATCGGTTTCATGGTCTCATCCCTTTCCTTCCTTCAGCGCCGCGGCCAGGAGCTTCAGTTCGTCGTCATCCAGGCCGTCCAGCAGCTGGTACCCTTGCTTGCCCTCGACCGACATCCGCTCGACCGCAGCGCCCAGCGACTCGTCGAGGCCCTGACCCTGCGAACCGATCAGCTGCCCGGCGACGTCGCCGCCGTCGGCGCTGCGCCCTTCCACGCTCCACTCCGCGGCGGCGACGGCCAGCCGCTGGTCGGCCGCCTGCCGCTGCAGGGTCGCCGCGCCGACGGCGATCACCACCATGGCTGCGGCGGCGAGCGCCCCGTGCGCCAGCAGTCCGGGGGCGACGGCCCACGGGGCCCGCCGGGCCGCTGCCCGCTGCTGGACCACCGCCGGCAGCGTGGCGAAGAACGCCTCGCCGGGGTCCTCGACCCGCCAGGCGCCGACGGCCGTCATCAGGTCCGGCCCGCCGGTGTCGAGCTCTATGTCGTGTTTGGCTTTCATCATCAGAGATATCCTTGGAGTTGTTTCCGCAGCTTGGCGGACGCCTGGAAGTAATTGGCCTTGACGCTGCCCACCGACCGGTTGGTGATCCGGGCGATCTCCTCGTGCCTGAACCCCTGGTAGTGGTGCATCACGAACACCGTGCGCTGCTTGTAGGGCAGCGAGGCCACCGCCCGCTTCACTGCCAGGGCCAGCCCGGCGTCCCGTTCCGGCGCCGGAGGGTCGGCCGCCTCGTCCAGCTGGAGCGGCGCCTTGAACAGCTTGCGGCGCCAGTCGCTGCCCAGGTTGATGGTGATGCGGTACAGCCAGGTCTTGACGCTGCTGTCGCCCCGGAAACCGGGCAGGGCCTTGAAAGCCTTCAGGAACGCGTCCTGCGTCAGGTCCTTGGCCTCCTCCGCGTTGCCGGTGAGCCGGTACGCCAGGTTGTATATCTCGCGCTGGTGGGCCCGGACGATCTCGTTGAACGCCGACCGGTCACCGGCCTGGAAACGCTCGACCGCGTGCTGCAGCTGCTCGGTCATGAAGGGCGTTTACTGGATTAGACGGGGCGGCCGCCGCGATGGTTTAACCGGCCCGCGATAAAAAAACGCCCCCGCGACGGGGGCGTTCGCACGATCCGCATCAGAGCTTGAAGGAAACGCCCAAGGACAGGTAATACGGGTAGCCGACCCGGCAGGTGCCGGAGGTCTTGGGGTTGAAGAAGTAATTGCATCCCGCGCTCAGGCCCAATACCATTCGGCTTCTCGACGTGGCCGCCCCGTGCCAATTGTCGTACCCCGGAGCCCAGTGCCACGAACCGGAGACGAGTTCGTATCCCAATACCAGGCCGGCGAAGGGATCGACCTTGTCGGCGGGCATGAAATGCCAGTTGGCCTGCCCCCCCAGCACGATGAAGCTGTACGATACGTCGCCGTAGTAGTAGTCGAACGATTCGCTGGACCATCCCACCAGCGCCCCGCCGCCGATGTTCTTATGGAACCCGTGCTCGAACTGCCCGCCCAGCATCAGATCGTGGTACCCGAACCCGACCAGCGGCCCCATCATGTTCTCCTGTTCACGGTACCCCGTGGCAGACGCGAGCGTTGCGGACATCATCAGGCATAATAGATACGCGGTCCTTTTCATGCGGGCACCTCATCCCTATCGTATTGCATCACTGCGGTGTTGCCGGGTAATGATAGCATGAAATGCCGGGCCCGTCAAGGGCCTGCGTTACTTCAACCTCGGGCACGAAAAAAAGCGGGGGTCACCCCCCGCTTTCCCACGGTCCGGATCACTTCAGGAAGTACTTGATGCCGGCCGATATCACCAGGCTGTTCGAGCTCTCGCCCTCGGAGAAGATGCTCTCGAAACCGCCGGCGATGTCAAAATTCATCTTCTCGCCCATCGGTATTTCGAAACCAGCACCGAGGTCGATGCCGAAGTAGGTCTCGCTCGCCGACGCGCTGAAGCCCCCCACCGTCGCCTCGGCCTTGAACATGTGCAGGCCGGTCTTGGCCATGGCGTAGGGCTTCATCTTGCCCTCGCCGAAATAATACTTGGCGCCGACCAGGATCGGCATGTCGGAGTAGCTGTATTCGTACTGCATGCCGTACAGCGTGCCGGACTCGCCGCCGAAGGAGACGTAGCCGACGGTGCCGGTCAGGTTGACGTTGGGCTTCCACTGGTACTCGAACTGCGGCAGGATGCCGAAGCCGGTGTTGGCGACATCGCCGAAATCGCCCATCGGGAGATAGATGCCCACGTTCCCGCCCAGGCTCATCTTGCCCTGCGCCGAGGCCATCGTGGCAACCGCCAGCAGGCAGACCAGGACCGCCAGTCTCTTCATGGTGTTCGCTCCGTGACTAATGTGATGTTGGGTGGTGGTTGATTGACACAATGATACGGGAAATCCGGCGCGGATGTCAAGGGGGTGCCCGTTTTTTTTCCGCGCCGTTCCATTTTGAGAAGCGGAGCCGCCCGCCGGGCGGTCTCCGCTCCATCTGCTACCGGATCTTCTTCTTGTGCCGGTTGGCTCTCAGGCGCTTCTTGCGCTTGTGCGTGGCGATCTTGTGCCGTTTGCGCTTACGTCCACAGGGCATGTCGGATGTCACTCCTTTTATTTTTTCCTTGATGTTGCGGTGTTACGACGATGGGAAGATGAGAAAATCGTGGCGTCCCACCTTCGCGACGTCGTCCGTTCGTGGGGCACGGTCACTTCTGCGAGACCAGCGCCTTCAGCTCGTTCGACGCCTGGAACACCGGCGTCAGCCGGGCCGGGATCTGCACGGTCTGCTCGGGCTTCTTGGGATTGCGCGCCAGCCGCGGCTTGCGCTCCTTGACCTTGAACCGGCCGAACCCGCGGATCTCGATGTTCCTGTTTTCGGAGAGCGTCTTCATGATCGCGTCCAGGAACGAGTCGACGATC
>DDXR01000027.1:0-37126 GCA_002347565.1 bacterium UBP2_UBA2255
CTGCCGCATTTCAAGCCCCCGGAGGTCGGGAGGATGGTGCGATGGCTGGAACGGACGTTCATCCTGCCGGGCCGGAAGACCGGCGCGGCCCGGGTACTGGTCGACGGGCGGGACCTGCCGATCAAGCCGTTCGTGGCGGAGACGGTGCGCGAGGTCAACCGCGGCCTGCTGAGGCCGCTCAAGGGTGCGCGGGGCAGGAGGATACAGATATTGATTGACTTTGGCTCGGAAATATAGTATGCTTTGCCGTATTCCACGTGAAGGAGGCTATTCCATGAGGAACATAGCCCTTTTTTTGCTTTTCTCGGCCCCGTTGCTCTCCTGCGCCAAGCGGGATCAACCGCCGGCGCTGGAGCCGAACCCCGCGGCCGAGGTGACGGCGTTCACCGGCGATGTGCGGACATTCTCGCACGGGGAGTGGTCCGCCGCCGTGGTCGGCAGGGTGCTGCTGGCGGCCGACAGCATCGATGTCCCCGCCCAGGGCTCATGCGAGCTGCGGGACGCCGCCAAGCGGGATGTGGCGCTGAAGGGTGCAATCCGGGGCGCCGTCTCAGCGCTGCTGCAGGCCGGCGCGCGGAGCGCGCCGCCGACGCGGGCGCCGATCAAGAAACTGTCCAGCCTGGAGAAGCTCCAGGCCGCGCCCCGCTTCGAGACGGCCGCGCCCACCGCCGTGGCCGGCGTCCGCGGCACCAAGGGGCGCCCCCAGCCCGACACGGCCCGCCAGGACTCATCGGCCCAGAACTGATCGCCGCTCCCCCGCATGAAGAACCCGGATCAGCTGGACATCGTCGGTCTCAAGTCCAAGACAGTGGCCGAGCTGTCCGCCCTGGCCAAGGGGCTGGGCATCGTCGGCATCGGCGGCATGAAGAAGCAGGAGGCCATCTTCACCATCCTGGAGGCCCAGGCCAGACAGAACGGCCTGATCCTGGGCGGCGGGGTGCTGGAGGTGCTCCCGGACGGCTACGGTTTCCTGCGGTCGCCGGACTACAGCTACCTGCCGGGCCCGGACGACATCTACGTGGGCCCCACCCAGGTCAAGCGTTTCGCCCTGCGCACCGGCGTCCAGGTGACCGGGCAGGTGCGGCCGCCCAAGGAGGGCGAGAAGAACTTCGCCCTGCTCAAGGTCGAAGCGGTCGACGGCGGGGACCCTGAGACCGCCCGGGAACGGGTGTTCTTCGACAACCTGACCCCGCTCTACCCCCAGGAGCGCATCCGGCTGGAGCTGGAGCCCGGCGACTATTCGATGCGGGTGATGGACCTGCTGGCGCCGATCGGCAAGGGCCAGCGCGGCCTGATCGTCTCGCCGCCCCGGGCGGGCAAGACCATCCTGCTGCAGAGGCTGGCCAAGAGCATCACGGCCAACCATCCCGAGGTGGCGCTGCTGATCCTGCTGATCGACGAGCGCCCCGAGGAGGTGACCGACATGCAGCGCCAGGTCAAGGCCGAGGTGCTGAGCTCCACCTTCGACGAGCCGCCGGAGCGGCACATCCAGGTGGCCGACATGGTGCTGGAGCGGGCCAAGCGCCTGGTGGAGCAGAAGCGAGACGTGGTGATACTGCTGGACTCGATCACCCGGCTGGCCCGGGCCAACAACACCGTGATCCCCCATTCGGGCAAGACCCTGTCCGGCGGCGTCGACTCCAACGCCCTGCAGCGCCCCAAGAACTTCTTCGGCGCGGCCCGCAACATCGAGGACGGCGGCAGCCTGACCATCATCGCCACCGCGCTGGTGGAGACCGGCAGCCGGATGGACGACATCATCTTCGAGGAGTTCAAAGGCACCGGCAACATGGAGATCATCCTGGACCGGACCCTGGCCGACCGGCGGATATTCCCGGCCATGGACATCAACCGTTCCGGCACCCGCAAGGAGGAGCTGCTGTGGCCCCCCGAGACCCTCAACCGGATCTGGGTGCTGCGCAAGGTGCTGTCCCAGCTGGGCCCGGCGGAGGCCATGGAGCTGCTGCTGTCGCGGATGCGGGCGGCCAAGACCAACAAGGATTTCCTCGACCTGCTGAAGCCCGGCGAGGGGCGGGGCTGAACCCCGCTCTCACGATGCAAAAAACACGCACTACGATAATGGAGGCACAATGAAGAAGGACATCCACCCCAAGTACCACGAGACCTCGATCACCTGCGCCTGCGGCAACGTGATCAAGACGCGCTCCACGGTCAAGGACATCCACGTCGAGATCTGCGCCGCCTGCCACCCCTACTTCACCGGCAAGGAGAAACTGATGGACACCGCCGGCCGGGTGGAGCTGTTCAAAAAGCGCTACGGCAAGAAGGACGCCGCCAAGACCGCGCCCCAGGCCTGACCGGGCCGGCCTGCGGACCGGGCGAGGCTTTTTCACGAAAGTCTCGCCCCTTCATTTTTCCCGGGGAGCTGGAACAAGGAGGAGACGTGATCACGATCCCTGACGAGACGCTGCGGCAGGTAGCCGCGGACGAGCAGGTGCCGCTGGCGGCGCTGAAGGCCGGCATCGAACGGGGGACGATCGTCGTGCCCGCCAACCGGCACCGCCGCCTGGCCCGGCCCCGCGCCGTGGGCGCCGGCCTGCGGGTGAAGGTCAACGCCAACATCGGGACATCGCCCGACCTGTGCGACCCGGCGGCGGAGCTCGCCAAGCTCGACGCCGCGCTCGGGGCCGGGGCCGACGCCGTGATGGACCTGTCCACCGGCGGCGACATCGACGCCATCCGGCGGGAGATCCTGGCGCGCTGCCCGGTGCCGGTGGGGACCGTCCCGATCTACCAGGCCGCGGTCGAGGCGGCCAAGAGGCGGAAGTCGCTGGTCGAGGTGACCGCGGAGGAGTTCCTGGACGTGATCGAGCGCCAGGCGCGCGACGGCGTGGACTTCATCACCGTGCACTGCGGCGTCACGCGGGAATCGGTGGCGCGGCTGAGGCAGCAGGGACGGGTGGCGGGGGTGGTCAGCCGGGGCGGCGCCTGCACCATCGAATGGATGAGCCGCAATAACCGCGAGAACCCCCTGTACGAGCACTACGACCGGCTGCTGGCAATCGCCAGGGAGCACGATGTCACCCTCAGCCTGGGCGACGGACTGCGCCCCGGCTGCCTGGCCGACGCCACCGACCGGGCCNNATGGTGGAGGGGCCGGGGCACGTCCCGATCGATCAGATCGAGCTCAATATGCGGCTGCAGAAGGAGCTGTGCCACGGCGCGCCGTTCTACGTGCTGGGGCCGCTGGTGACCGACATCGCGCCGGGCTACGATCATATCACCGCGGCCATCGGCGGCGCCTGGGCCGCCTACTACGGGGCCGACTTCCTCTGCTACGTCACGCCGTCCGAGCACCTGCGCCTGCCCACGGCCGACGACGTGCGCCAGGGCGTCACCGTGCTGCGGATCGCGGCGCACGCGGCCGACATCGCCAAGGGCGTGCCCGGCGCCGCGGCGTGGGACCTCGAAATGTCGCAGGCCCGCAAGGCGCTGGATTGGGACAGGCAGATCGGGCTGGCGATCGACCCCACGCATGCCCGCGCGGTGTTCGACTCCGCGCCCAAGAAGACCGGCGGCGAGTGCACCATGTGCGGCGACTTCTGCGCCATGAAGCGGATGAGCGAGGTGGACAAGAAGTAACCGCTGCCACAGAGGCACGGAGAAAATTGAATTCCTCAAGGGACAATGTCTGAAAGCCAAAAATCAATTGTCAGCAATACCGTGGCTTTCCAGGATATCACGAATACTGATCTGATGAAGGTCATAAGGAATGCGCATCTGATCGGTTTCGGTGAGAGTCCCCATGGGGTCAAGGAATATTTCCCTATCGTGCGGGACGTGGTGCGGGATCTCCTCGGAAACGGACGCAGGGTGCTGGTCCTGCTTGAATACGAATATTGGCTGAATCGGTTACTCGACGAAGATCTTCATGGGAAAACCGACAATTTCGTGGGATGCACCTTCCGTGATCCTGTTGCCGGGGTCTTCTATGGCGTGGGATTGCACCAGTTCTATCGTGACCTGCGAACGCTGAATGGAACATTCCCGGACCGTCTGTCATGCAGGCATTTCGATTTATTCATGAATCCCCTGAATGATGAACGATCCGAGCGAGTGCGAGCGATCGATCAGAGGAAATGGGATATCAGCCGCAGCATCAGACAGCTGCAGAAAGAAAATAAACTCGATCAGTTCGCCGCGGCCAGGGAGCAGTTCATTTTCCAAGAGTCGATCGAAGCGTGCCGGGCTTTTCAGCCGGACGTGACCGTTATGCTCGCGGGCAGTTTCCACGTGAGCAAGCAGGGCGGGTGCCCGTTCGGCAATGTCTTCGTGAAACCGGTCATGACGCGGCTTGCGGAATACATCAACGAAAAACCGGTCAGCGTGCGGTTCTCTGTTCTTGGTGGGGAATTCGCAAGGTTAGATTATCGCAACAAGACGCTGGTCAAAGTATCGGTAAACTGCGACGAATGGGGACAAGAGGACCACCAAATAGAGCTCCGGAACGCCATTCGTGAATTATCGGGGATCGCTTTTATCACAGATCTTCCGAACACTATCATGCCGGAGCGATTGGCTGAGTCATATACGGATTGGTCCAAGAATTATGATTATTTGGTATCAGTGCGCCATGCGAGTCCGGACCTGCCCTTAAAACAGTAAACATGCCGAAGAAGAAAAAAGAACACAGCATTGCACCCGCCGAGGCGAGGGAGGAATCGCAGCCCCTCGCCTTCGTGGCATTGGACACCGAGACCACCGGCCTGGACGCGGACAGCGACGAGATCATCGAGATCGGCGCGGTGCGCTGGGAGGACGGGGCCATCACCGGCCGCTACCAGACGCTGGTCAAGGCTGCCAAGAAGGTCCCGCCGTTCGTCACCGAGCTGACCGGCATCCGCCAGCAGGACATCGACGCCGCGCCGCCGATGGAGTCGATCCTGGATTCGCTGACGGAGTTCCTGGGCGATGCGCCGCTGGTGATGCACAACGCCGGATTCGACCGCTCGTTCCTCGGCAGCCATCTGCGGCTGGCCAACCCCGTCTGGGACAGCTTGACGCTGGCGCGGGCGCTGCTGCCGGAGCTCCGGGGCCACAGCCTGCGCGGCCTCTGCCGCCATTTCGATATCGACCCCGGGCGTCCGCACCGGGCAGAGGACGACGCCGCGGCGACGGCCCGGGTGTTCGCCCTGCTCTACCGCAGGCTGGCCGCGTTGGAACCGGCGCTGATCGAGCAGGCGCGCCACCTGGCCCAACCCGATTACCGTACGCTGCTGGCGCGGGCGCTGGCCGCGAGCCATGTCGCGCCGCCGGCCGCGGCCGGCGGCGCCGTCCCCGCGCCGGCAGCGGGGCCCGTGGTGGACGACCTGTCAGCGGTGTTCGGCCCGGGCCAGGCGCTGTCGCGGGCCATGCCCGCCGGTTTCGAGGACCGGGACGAGCAGCGCCGGATGGCGGCCGCGGTGCACGCGGCATTGGCCGGCGACCACTGCCTGTGCGTCGAGGCCGGCACCGGCACGGGCAAGAGCCTGGCCTACCTGGCGCCGGCCGTGATCTGGTCGCGCGCCAGCCGGGAGAAGGTGGTCGTCTCCACCCACACCAAGACCCTGCAGGAGCAGCTGTTCAACAAGGATGTCCCGCTGCTGCGGGCGGCCATCGGCGACTTCCGGGCGGCGGTGCTGAAGGGACGCGGCAACTACCTGTGCCGGCGGCGCTGGCTGGAGGCGGCAACCCATCCCGAGCTGTTCCTGGCCGGCGGCGAGCGCGACGAGGCGCTGATCCTGGCGCCGTGGGCGTGGTCCACCGCCAGCGGCGACATCGCCGAGCACCGGGGCTTCTCGACCGTGCGCGCGGGCTCGCTCTGGTCCAAGGTCTGCTCGGACCACACGGCCTGCCAGGCCGGCCGCTGCCGCGAGGCCGGGCGCTGCTTCCTGCAGCAGGCCCGCCGCCGGGCCGAGGACGCCGACGTGGTGATCGTCAACCACTCACTGCTGTTCTCGGACCTGATCGCGCCCAGCCGCGTCATCCCGGAGTACCGGCGGCTGGTGGTGGACGAGGCCCACAACGTGGAGCGGGTCGCCACGGACTTCCTGGGGCACGCGATGGACCGCTGGGCCGCCCAGAAGTTCCTGGCGACGCTGTTCACCCGCCACCCGGTGGAGGGGGGGCTGATCACAGCGGTCAGCCGCTGGCTGCGGCGCGCCGGCCTGAACCGCGACGCCGCCGGCCTGATCGAGCGCTCGGCGCTGGCCCAGGCCCAGCTGGTGGTGGAGGCGTCCAGGCAGGCCGAGCGCTTCTTCAACCGCAAGTGGGACCTGTCCGACCGCCGGGGCCGGATGGAGAAGCGGCGCTTTCGTGCCGGCGACGGGTTCCAGCAGCAGGTGCTGGAGGCGGCCAACCCGCTGTGCGAAAGCCTCGAGCAGCTGTCGCGGTCGCTGGCGCTGCTGGGGGAATGGCTGGACGGCGCCGAGACCTCGGACCCGGACGAGCGCGACAACCTGCGGCAGGAGCTCTCCAGCCGCAGCCTGGAGGCCCGGGGCATGGCGCGGACGCTGGGGCTGCTGGCCGCCGCGGACGAGGACGGCTACATCTTCTGGATGGAGCCGGTGGAGCGCAGCCAGAGCATCCGGCTGGTGGCCGGGCCGCTGGAGGTGGGGGGCGTGCTGCACCTCAGGCTGTACCAGAAGGTCAAGACCGCGGTGTTCACCTCGGCCACGCTGGCGGTCGACGGCAGGTTTGACTTCTTCAAGAGCCGCATCGGGCTGTCGCTGCTGGACGGCGACCTGGTGCAGACCATGGTGCTGTCGTCTCCGTTCGACTATGCCGCGCAGGCGGCCATCCTGGTGCCGCAGTACCTGCCGTCGCCCAAGGACCGGGCGTTCGACGAGGAGTTCACCGAGATGCTGGGGCGCGCGCTGTCGGCCCGCAAGGCCGGGACGCTGGTGCTGTTCACCGCCTTCGACCAGCTGTTCCGCAGCTACCACAAGATCCGGGGGCTGGGCGGGATCAACCTGGCGGCCCAGGGGATGGACGGCCACCCGGCCCAGCTGGCCGAGCGCTCGCTGACCGAAAAGCTGGTGATCTTCGGCACCAGCAGCTTCTGGGAGGGGGTGGACCTGCCGGGCGCGGCCTGCGAGCTGCTGGTCATCGCCCGGCTGCCGTTCGCCGTGCCCAGCGACCCGCTGGTCAGCGCGCGCTGCGAGGCCATCGAGGAGGCGGGCGGCAGCTCGTTCCACCAATATCTTTTGCCCGAGGCCGTGATCCGGTTCCGCCAGGGCTTCGGCCGGCTGATCCGCAGCCGGACGGACAAGGGCCTGGTGATCGTGGGAGACAGCCGGATCGTCAGCCAGAACTACGGGCAGGTGTTCCTGCGCTCGCTGCCGAAGATCCCGGTGGTGGTGTGCCGGGACGAGGAGGAGCTGCTGGGGAACATCATGGAGTGAGCGCACCTTGACCCCACACTTCGACTTTGCTCAGCGCAAGCCCCAACCCCTCCCCGAACGCTTTCGGGGTGGGGTTGGGTCATTGCGAGGATCATACCCACCAGCATTAATGATGCGATCGACCTGGACTACGAGGCCGAATACCGCGACACCGCGCCCCAGCGGTCCACGGTGGTCGTCAACGAGCGCGGCGCCATCGCAGTACGTTGGTGGCAGAAGGCCGGTCGATTAACCAGTCACCCAAACAATAAACCCAATGCCAATAATCCCGAGCCATGCGTGACATCAGTCACGACATGGCTCGGGGTGGATGCGCACAAATTATAATGTCATTCATCGAAAAATAGTATGACCACGAAAAAGAACCAGCATAATCATAAACCGCAGGATGATTGCGCTGGTATCGATCCTGCCCGTGTTTTTTTCGCTAGATCGCGGTTCATGACCTATGCCGTCGTCGTTCTCTGTCTGTGCGTTGGGTTGATAGGTTACATGGCGATCGCAGACGATGCCTATCTGTCAATTACATTCCCCATTATTGGATGTGTCCCCGGGATTCTCATCGCAGGGTTCGTGTATCGTGAGAACAAGATAAAGTTCGGTTACGATCTTCAACGTGAATGTTATCCACCGGAGATCACAAAAGCACTAAGCTACCTGCGAAGCAATGAGGGGAAACGGGCATTCTGCGCGATCGCACTGAAGGTCCTGGCCTGTGCCTGGGCAATCATGGTGGCACTGTCTTTCACCCCGTATCTCGGATGGGAGGGGTCGGATGGTAATGGGATGAATTGGTTCATCATCATTGCGTTCTCATGTTGCTGTCTAAATTGGGGGGTGATGATATTGATCTTGGATTTGGAGAGCGCCGCCATTGTGAGGGAATGGCATTCAATTCAAGAGCATCAACCTGCCATGGACATAGATCATGATGTTAAGTTCGTATTGACGGACAATGACCGAAAAGTGATCTCGTTCGTGAACATGATGACAGAACCCGATGCACCTTCGGGGCATCCGGTTGCGAACCGATGGTTGAGCAACGGCCTTGACTATTGTATTGATCTACTCTGGGCGGTCGCGCTCATGAAGTACATAATGCGGCATGACAAGTACTCGCTGGCCACCGCAATCGTTTTGCTCGCTGTCGCCATCGTGCGTTATCGTCTCCGTCGTCAAAACAAGGACGGGAAATGATTACAGACAACTCAGCCATCAGCTTCATCCATCGTTCCCCATTGGGGCGTCGTACCTTAAAGTATCATCAGCCAACGTTGACGGCTCAGAGCTAATGACTACCGAAGAAGCCCTCCTGCTGATCAACAACCTGGACCACGAGGCCGAATACCGGGACACCGCGCCTCGCCGGTCCACGGTGGTCGTCAACGACCGCGGCGCCATCGTCGGCGTGATCCGCCACCACAGCGAGCCGACCGAGGAGCTGGGCCGCAAGCACCTGATGATGTACCCGGGCACCGTGCAGTTCGAGGCCTGGCCGGGGAAGTACGCCACCAAGCACGACCTGGCGCGGGAGGTCGAGGACGCGATGAAAACGGCGGCGCGGGACAGCAATTCCCAGCAACGAACCGTCGATTGAACCTTTCGTCACACTGCCGAACAGACCGCCCGGGCATCATGCCCGGGCGGTTCGCGTTAGCTCCTTGCCGGGCAAAAGGTTGTCCGGGCAGAAGCGCGGACCGATTGTCCTTGACTTATAACGCGTATAGTGGTAAAATACCAATTAAATTATGCGTTCCAACACGAACTATATTATCGACTGGATCCTCGAGGACCCCTTCGACTGACCACGCCCGGCTCGGCCGTCGATTGTTGACCGCACGCATGCCGTTCGGCCAGCGGTCAACGGCTTTCCGTTTTTCACCTTCCAACAGTAAACCTCCCTACCGAGGAACCGACCATGGCCAAGAAAAGAGTGCTGATCATGGGGGCCGCGGGGCGCGACTTCCATAATTTCAACGTCTATTTCCGGAACAACAAGGCGTACAACGTCGTCGCCTTCACCGCCACCCAGATCCCGGACATCGCCGGCCGCAAGTACCCGGCGGCCCTGGCCGGCAAGCTGTACCCCAAGGGCATCCCGATCCACGACGAGAAGGACCTGAGCAAGCTGATCGCCAGGCTCAAGGTCGACATCGCCGTGTTTTCGTACTCCGACGTGCCCTACGCCTACGTGATGGGCAAGTCCGCGGTGGTCAACGCCGCCGGCGCCGACTTCATGATGCTGGGTCCCAAGGACACGATGATCAAGTCCAAGAAGCCGGTGATCTCCATCTGCGCGGTGCGCACCGGCTGCGGCAAGAGCCAGACCACCCGCCGGGTGATCGAGGTGCTGATGGCCATGGGCAAGAAGGTGGTGGCCGTGCGCCACCCCATGCCCTACGGCGACCTGGTGAAGCAGAAGGTCCAGCGCTTCGCCACCATCGATGACCTGAAGAAGCACAAGTGCACCATCGAGGAGATGGAGGAGTACGAGCCGCACGTGTCGCGCGGCAACGTCATCTACGCCGGGGTGGACTACGAGGCCATCCTGCGCCAGGCCGAGCGCGAGGCCGACGTCATCGTCTGGGACGGCGGCAACAACGACTTCCCGTTCTACCAGTCCGACCTGGAGATCGTGGTGGTCGACCCGCACCGGCCGGGACACGAGCTGTCGTACTACCCCGGCGAAGTCAATCTGCGCCGGGCCCACGTGGTGGTGATCAACAAGGAGGACAGCGCCTCCGCGGAGAACATCGCGCTGGTCAAGCGCAACATCGCCATGGCCAACCCGGGCGCGGTGGTGATCGACGCCGACTCGCCGGTGACGGTGGAGCAGGGCGAGACCATCCGGGGCAAGCGGGTGCTGGTGATCGAGGACGGCCCGACCCTGACCCACGGCGAGATGAAGTACGGCGCCGGCGTGGTGGTGGCCCGGAAGTACGGCGCGGCCGCGATGGTCGATCCCCGGCCCCACGCCGTGGGCACCATCGCCGGCACCTTCAAGAAGTACCCCGGCATCGGCGTGCTGCTCCCGGCCATGGGCTACTCCAAGCAGCAGATCGCCGACCTGCAGGCCACCATCAACAACACGCCCTGCGACCTCTACGTCATCGGCACGCCGATCGACCTGCGGCGGCTGATCAGGTTCCCCCGCCCCGCCCTGCAGGCGCAGTACGAGCTGGCAGAGACCAGCAAGCCCGACCTGGCCGAGGTCATAAAGAAGAAGATCAAGTTCAAGAAGTAACCATTTTGCCACGGAGACACGGAGGCACAGAGAGCTTTCCACCGGAGACCCCGTGAACGGGACGACAGTGTCCCTGGTTTGAAACGAATCTCTGTGTCTCTGCGCCTCTGTGGCGGACCATAGGTATGAGCAACAACAAGACCGCGGTGGTGGCCCTGGGCGGCAACGCCATCGGCGCCACCGGCACAGAGGACATCCACCAGCAGTTCGCCAACACCCGGACGGCGATCGACGGCATCCTGCCCCTGCTGCGCGAGGGCTACAACATCGCCATCACCCACGGCAACGGGCCCCAGGTGGGCAACGCCCTGCTGCGGGTGGAGCGCACCTACCCCGGACTGCCGGCCCTGCCGCTGGGCGTGATCGTGGCAGACACCGAGGGCGGCATCGGCTACATGATCGAGCAGTGCCTGCAGAACCGGCTGCTGCAGGAGAAGATCGCCCGCGACGTGGTGACCATCGTCACCCAGGTGGTGGTCGACCGGGACGATCCCTCGATCCGGAACCCCTCCAAGCCGATCGGTCCGTACTACCAGGCCGGGGAGGTCGACGGCCTGAAGGCCCGGGGCTGGACCGTCAGGGACGACGCCGGCCGCGGCTTCCGCCGCTTCGTGCCGTCGCCCATCCCGCGGGCGGTGGTCAACAAGGCCACCATCCGTGACCTGGTGGCCCGGGGCACGGTGGTGATCACCGCCGGCGGCGGCGGGGTGCCGGTCTACGCCGATCCCGACGGCCGTTACGAGGGCGTGGACGCGGTGATCGACAAGGACCGGGCCAGCGCCGTGGTGGCGCGCGACATCGGCGCCGGGACCCTGCTGATCCTGACCCAGGTCGAAAAGGTCGCGCTCAACTACAAGCAGCCGGACCAGAAGGACCTCGACGCCATCACCCTGGCCGACGCCAAGAAATACCTGGCCCAGGGCCATTTCGCCGCCGGCAGCATGGGCCCCAAGATCGAGGCGGCCATCCAGTTCCTGGAGTACGGCGGGGAGCGGGTGATCATCACCTCGCTGGAGAAGGCGGCCCAGGCGGTGCGGGGCGAGGCCGGGACGGTCATCAGCGGGTAAGCGGGATGACCGGGACGCTGATTGACGCTGATCCCCGCTGATCGAGCAACCCGTGTCCATCCGGGTAGCATCCCCTGGAACCGTTTTGATTTTTACCTGTTGGTTATGTTTCGAATTTTGGATTTGGGATTTCAATGGAATTCATACCCTCACGTAGCCAGGACGACACAACGCTACACAATCGCAATCATATACAGAGAACGGAGCGGCAATGAACCTATTCGTGGGCAGCCTCGCCAAGGACGTGGTGGACGAGGATCTGCGGGACGCGTTCGCGGCGTACGGCACGGTGGAATCGGCCATGGTGATCAAGGACCGGTCGACCGGCCAGTCCAAGGGCTTCGGCTTCGTGGAGATGCCGGTCAAGGCCGAGGCGGCCAAGGCCATCGACGCCCTGTCGGGGCGCCACATGCTGAAGGGGCGGATCATCATGGTCAACGAGGCCCGGCCCAAGGGCGAAAGCCGCGGCGGGCGGCGCTGGTAGCCGCGGCCCGGCGGGGTCCAACCGCCGGCCGCCGCCAGCGCCGGCACCACTTCACGTGACACTTAACAGCGGAGACCGTATGGCCAAGAACACCACGGTTGAAGCGGCGCGCGCCGAGATCGAGCGGGACTTCCAGGCCGGCTACGACCTGCCGGTCTACGTCTACAAGCCCTGGTGCAAGTCCTGCGAGATCTGCGTGGCGCTGTGCCCCAAGCGGGTGCTGGAGATGGGCGAGGACCGCAAGCCGGTCGTGGCCCGGCCCGCCGACTGCATCCAGTGCCGGATGTGCGAACTGCACTGCCCGGACCTGGCCGTCTTCGTGACCAAGGAGAAGGGCTGATGAGCGCCGATATCCGCCTGCTGCAGGGCAACGAGGCCTGCGCCGAGGGGGCGATCTACGCCGGCTGCGACTTCTTCGGCGGCTACCCCATCACCCCCTCGACCGAGGTGGCCGAGGAGATGGCCCGGCTGCTGCCCCGGCACGGGGGCAAGTTCATCCAGATGGAGGACGAGATCGCCGGCATCGCCACGATGCTGGGGGCCGGCGCAGCCGGCGCCAAGGCGATGACCGCCACCTCGGGGCCGGGATTCTCGCTGATGATGGAGCTGCTGGGCTACGGCTGCATGGCCGAGATCCCGGCGGTGATCGTCAACGTCCAGCGGGCCGGCCCGTCGACCGGCCTGCCGACCAAGGGCGCCCAGGCCGACATGATGCAAGCCCGGTGGGGCACCCACGGCGACCACCCGGCGATCGCCCTGTGCCCGTCATCGGTGGCCGAGAGCTTCTCCCTGACGGTCAAGTCGTTCAACCTGGCCGAGCGCTTCCGGATGCCCGTGCAGCTGATGCTGGACGAATTCATCGGCCATTTGCGCGAGAAGGTCACCATCCCGGCGCCGGGCGAGCTGGAGGTGTACACCCATCCCCGGCCGTCGGTCGCGCCCGGGGAGTACCGGCACTTCGGCGACGGCACCAGCGTGGGCGGCGCCTACGCCGCGATGGGAACCGGCTACCGCTTCAACATCACCGGACTGACCCACGACCCGATGGGCTTCCCCACCGGCCGCACCGACGAGATCCGTTGGAAGATGGACCGGCTGCGGGCCAAGACCGATGACCACCTGCCGGAGCTGGTCGATGTCGAGCGCGAGTTCCTGGACGACGCAGAGGTCGTGCTGTTCGCCTACGGCGGCGGCGCCCGCACCGCACAGGAGGCGGTCCGCCTGGCCCGGGCCCGGGGGATCAAGGCCGGCCTGCTGCGGCCCCGCATCGTCTGGCCGTTCCCCGACCAGACGGTGGCCGATGCCCTGGCCAAGGCCAAGGCCATGCTGGTGGTCGAGCTCAACCAGGGCCAGCTGATCGGCGAGGTGCGGCGTGTCAACCAGGGCGGGACCAAGGTGGTTCCGGTGCTGCGCTACGACGGCGAGATCATCACCCCGGACGAGCTGATGACCGCAGTGGAGGCCAACCGATGATCACCATGCACCCATCGTTCGAGATGCTGCGGCCCGGGAAGAAGTTTCCCACCGTGTGGTGCCCGGGCTGCGGCCACGGCATCGTCCAGGGCGCAATCATCCGCGCCGTGCAGAAGCTGGGCATCCCCCGCGACCAAATGGTGATGGTCTCGGGCATCGGCTGCTCGTCCCGGATGCCGGTGTACGTGGACTTCAACAGCCTGCACACCGCCCACGGCCGGGCCATCGCCTTCGCCACCGGGGTCAAGCTGCACAATCCCAAGCTCCATGTGATCGTGATCACCGGCGACGGCGACGCCCTGGCCATCGGCGGCAACCATTTCATCCACGCCGCCCGCCGCAACGTCGAGCTGACGGTGATCCTGCTCAACAACAACATCTACGGCATGACCGGCGGCCAGTACTCTCCGACCACGCCGATCGGCAAGCGGGCCAGCACCGCGCCCTACGGCACCGCCGAGCGCGACTTCGACCCCTGCGCCCTGGCGGTTGCGGCCGGCGCTGTGTTCGCCGCCCGGGGCACGGTGTTCGGCGTGGTGGAGCTGGAGAAGATGATCCAGCAGGCCCTGGCCAAGAGGGGGTTCGCCCTGGTCGAGGCCCTCAGCCCATGTCCCACGCTGTACGGGCGGCTCAACCGCGAAGGCAATGCCGTCAAGATGATCCAGTGGCAGAAGGAGAACACCATCAACGCCAAGGCCGCGGCCAAGCTCCCGCCGGAGAAGACCGCCGGCAAGATCATCACCGGCGTGTTCCACGACGCGGAGGTGACGCCGTACACCGAGGTCTACCAGGGCATCATCGACAAGGCGCAGGGGCAGAAACAGTAAGGGCGACCGGCCGGTCGCCCCAACGCGAGGATAGCAATGAAGGACAAACACCAGATCCGCCTGTCCGGCTCGGGCGGCCAGGGGATGATCACCGCCGGGGTGATCCTGGCCGAGGCGGCCGGCGTGCACGACGGCAAGAACGTCGTCCAGTCGCAGAGCTACGGCCCCGAGGCCCGGGGCGGCGCCAGCAAGGCCGAGGTGATCATCTCCGACCAGGAGATTTTCTTCCCCAAGGCCACGGCCATCGACATCCTGCTGGCCATGACCCAGGAGGCTTGGGACCGGTACAGCGATGACCTCAGGGAGGGGGGGCTGGCCGTCGTCGACTCGTTCTACGTGAAGGCAGCCGGCCGCCCGAACGTCCATGCCCTGCCGCTGTCGCAGTCGGCGCGGGAGGAGGTCGGGATCGAGATCGTGGCGAATTTCATCGCCCTGGCGGCCATCGCCGAGTTGACCGGCGTGGTCTCCAAGGCGGCCCTGGAGAAGGCGATGCTGGCGCGGGTCCCCAGGGGCACCGAGGACAAGAACCGCAAGGCGCTGGAGATCGGCTACCGCCTGGCGCGCGGCGCCAAGGGCTAGGCGCGGATCCCGCAGGCGGCGATGCACCAGCCAGTCCAGCGAACCCTGCTGATCATCAAGCCCGACGCGGTGCGGCGGGGGCTGATCGGCGAGATCCTGCACCGGGTAGAGGTCGACGGCTTCCAGGTCATCTCGATGCGGATGCTGCGCCTGACCGAACGCCAGGCCCGGCGCTTCTACCTGGCCCACCGGCGGAAGCCGTTCTACGATCCGCTGTGCAAATTCATGATTTCCGGCCGGTGCGTGCTGTGCGTGCTGGAGCGGGAGGGGGCCATTGATTCCCTGCGCCAATTGGTGGGCAAGACCAATCCCAAGGATGCGGCCTTCGGCACCATCCGGCACGATTACGCCACCGACACCAGGCAGAACTGTGTCCACGCCTCGGATTCGCCGGAGTCGGCCGTCCGCGAGGTCGGTTTCTTCTTCAAGCCGACGGCGCTGGTGCGCATCAAGCATGGATTGAGGGGCATCTACCGGCTGCCGTTCGTCAAGCGCTAACATCATCAAGGGGGCATACGTGGCATCGGATACCACCGTCCTGTCGCTCAACTGCGGCAGCTCGTCGGTCAAGTACCAGTTGTACAACTGGACCCGCAAGGAGATCATGGCCAAGGGCCTGGTGGAACGGGTGACCGTCGGCGGCTCGTTCATCGTGCACGAGGTGCCGCACCGCGACCCGGTCAAGATCGCCCACGACTGCCCCGACCACCAGGTGGCCATCAAGCTGATCATGGACACCATGCTCCACGAGAACCACCCGGTGATCTCGGACCTGGCGGAGATCTCCGCCGTCGGGCACCGGGTCGTGCACGGCGGCGAGAAATTCGCCAAGTCGACCCTGATCACCGGCGAGGTGCTCAAGGCCTTCGAGGAGCTGTACTCGCTGGCGCCCCTCCACAACCCGCCCAACGTGCTGGGCATCCGCGCCGCCCAGGCCATCCTGCCCGACGTCCCGCACGTCGCCGTCATGGACACGGCGTTCCACCAGACCATGCCGCCCACGTCCTTCGTCTACGCCGTTCCCTACGAATGGTACGAGAAGTACGGCGTGCGGCGCTACGGGTTCCACGGAACCTCGCATCTCTACGTTGCCAAGCGTGCGGCGGTGCTGCTCAAGAAGAGCCCGTTCGACGTCAACCTGGTCACCTGCCACATCGGCAACGGGGTCAGCCTGGCGGCCATCAAGAACGGCTGCAGCCACGACACCAGCCTGGGCATGGCCACCATGGAGGGCCTGGTGATGGGCACCCGCTGCGGCGACGTCGACCCGGCCATCATGCCCTACATCTGCGACAAGGAGGGCAAGACGGCCAAGGAGGTCGAGGCCGTCTATCTGAAGAAATCCGGCCTGCTGGGCGTCTCCGGCAAGTACACCGACCGCCGCGACATCGAGAACGCCATGGACGAGGGCGACGAGCGGGCCCGGCTGGCGTTCGAGATCGAGTGCTACCGGCTGAAGAAGTACATCGGAGCCTACTACGCGGCCCTGGGCCGGCTGGACGCCGTGGTGTTCACGGGCGGGGCCGGCGAGATGGGGCCGAGGCTGCGGCTGGGGGTGCTGTCCGGCATGGAGGACATGGGCATCGTGCTGGCGCCGGAGCGCAACAAGGAGGCCCGCAGCCGCAACCATGAGTTCGAGATCTCGGCCGAATCCTCCCGGGTGAGGATCTTCGTGATCCCCACCGACGAGGAACTGGTGTTCACCGAGGACGTGGTGGCCATCATCGAGAAACACTACGACGTCCACACCAAATTCAAGTACTCGTTCGAGGACCCGGGCTACGTCAACCGGATGCGGGACGAGGCCTACCAGCGCGAGCTGTTGAAGAAGAAGTAGCGGCGCGGCGGCAGCGCCGGCCGGCATCACGTGAAGATCAGACTGCGGGACCTAGGCGAGGGGCGGCAGGACATTGGGATCGACCAGCCGGCCGCGCAGCGGGAGCTGCCCGGCTGCGGGCCGCTGCGGGGCGAGCTGGTCGCCGAACGGACCGGGGACGTGGTGCTGGTCACCGGCGAGCTGCGGTTCTCGGCCGAGCTGTCCTGCAGCCGCTGCCTGCAGCCCTTCTCCGGGACGTTCCGCCAGGAACTCGACCTCTGCTACCGGCCCGCCACGGCAGCCGCAGCGCCCGGCAAGGAGCGGGAGCTGTCGGCGGACGACCTGGCCGCCAGCGAGTACCACAGGGGCGAGATCGACCTCTGGCCGGAGCTGCGGGAGGCGGTGCTGCTGGCGCTGCCGCTCAAGCCCCTCTGCCGCGAGGACTGCCGGGGGCTGTGCCCCGCCTGCGGCGCTGACCGCAACCAGGGGGATTGCGGCTGCCGGGAGGACCGCGGCGATCACCGCTGGGACAGGTTGCGGGAACTGGCAGGAGGGTGAGCCGTGGAGGCCCGCCACTACGAGAAGCTTGACGACCGGCGCGTCCGCTGCCTGCTGTGCCCGCACCGCTGCCTGATCGCGCCTGGCAAGCGCGGCCAGTGCCGGGTCAGGTCGAATCGGGATGGGGTCCTCGAGGCCGACAGCTACGGCCGGCCGGTGGCGGTGGCGCTCGATCCGATCGAGAAGAAGCCGCTGTTCCATTTTCACCCCGGAGCAACGGTGCTCTCGACCGGCCCCAACGGCTGCAACCTGTCCTGCAAGTTCTGCCAGAACTGGCAGATCTCGCAGACCGACCTGCCCACCCAGCGGGTCACGCCGGGCGACCTCGTCGCCCTGGCCTCGCGCGACGGCTCGATCGGCATCGCTTACACGTACACCGAACCCCTGGTCTGGTTCGAATTCCTGCTCGACGCCTGCGCGCTGGCCCATGATCAGGGGCTGGTCAACGTGCTGGTGACCAACGGCACCATCGAGCCCGGGCCGCTGGCCGAGCTGCTGCCGCTGGTCGACGCCATGAACGTCGACCTCAAGAGCATGAACACGGCGTTCTACCGGGAGGTTTGCGGCGGCGACCGCGACACGGTGCTGCGGACCATCGAGACGGCACGCTCCGCCTGCCGGGTCGAGGTGACCAACCTGGTGATCCCGGGCGCCAACGACGCGGACCGCGACATCGACGAGCTGTCCGGCTGGCTGGCCGGCGTCGACCCCCTGATCCCGCTCCACCTGTCGCGCTACTTCCCGCAGTACCGGATGGAGGCGCCGGCGACGCCCGAACGAACGCTTGACCGCCTGCGGCTGCGCGCCGCCGCCAGGCTGAAGTATGTCTACGTGGGAAACTGCAGCATACCGGGCGGCGAGGACACCAGCTGCCCGCAGTGCGGCGCCGTCCTGATCGCCCGGCGCGGGTACCGGATCCGGGTCGTCGGGATCGACGGCACCAGGTGCGCGACATGCGGCCGTACGGCCGACATCACCGGATTGCATTGATCGGGGAGCGAGGCCATGCTGAAACGGAAAGGGACCGGGTTCATCTTGCTGCTGCTGCTGGTCGGTGCGCTGGTCGGCAGCGCCTGCGGCGACCTGCTGGCGAACCTGATTCCCAGCGGCGTCGTCCGCGATTTTTTCACCGCTGCCCTGCGGCCGGGGATTGATCCCCCGCTGACCATCAACCTGCTGTGGGCGACGCTGACGCTGGGCTTCACGCTCAAGCTGAACGTCATTGCCGTGCTGGGCGTCATCCTGACGGCATATCTCCTGAAATGGGTGTGAGCAGGCCGGCACCGGCGCGGCCCGCCCGGCACCGGGGCGGTGCGAGCGGGCGGACGGCCGGGAACGGGGCGATCGGACGCGATCGCCCTTGTGTTTTCCAGCGCAACCGGCCGGGGGAGGCCGGCACCCGGTCTGGCTTGGAGGCAGCGGTCAGGGAGGCCCTGCGGCGGCACCGGCTGGCAGCGCGCGGCGACCGGGTGCTGGTGGCCCTGTCAGGCGGGCCCGACTCCGTGGCGCTGCTGCACGCGCTGTGGGTTTTGTCGGGAGAGCTCGGCATCACGGTCTGCGCCGCGCATCTGGACCACCGGCTGCGGGGCCGGGCGTCCGCGGCCGACGCCGCCTTCGCCCGTTCCCTGGCAAGGCGGCTGGGCGTGCGGTTCCTGTCCGGGGCCGCGGACGTGCGGTTGGCGGCGGCGCGCGGCAAGCGTTCGTTGGAGACGGCGGCCCGCGAGGCCCGGCAGCTGTTCCTGGCCCGGGCCGCACGGCGCCTGGCGTGCGGCGCCATCGCGACCGGGCACACCAGGGACGACCAGGCGGAGACCGTGCTGATGCGCCTGCTGCGCGGCACCGGGCTGTCAGGCCTGGCCGGGATACCCCGGTGCAACGGTCAGTACATCCGCCCGCTGCTCGGCGTCCGGCGGGAGCAAGTGCTGGCCTACCTGGCCGAGTGTCGCCTGCCGCACCGGCTCGACCGTTCGAATCTCGACACGGCCATCACCAGGAACCGGATCAGGCACCGGCTGCTGCCGCAGCTGGCCGGGTACAATCCCCGGATCGTGGAAACCCTGGCGCGACTGGCCGACACCTCCGCCGAGGACCTGGCCGTCCTCAGGGAGGCGGCCGACCGCGCGGCCTGCCGCTGCGCAACCGTCCGTTCGTCCCAAATCGCTGTTGACTTGGGGCGCTTCAACAGGTATAATAAAGGTTTGCGGCGCATGGTGCTCCGATGGTGCGCCGCGAGGCTCGGCTGCAGCGCGGCCCCGGAATGCGGACAGGTCGATGATGCGCTGGCCCTGATGGAAAAGCGGTCGGTCGGCGCGCGGTTCCGGCTGGCCGACCGGGTCTGGATCGAGATCGGGTACCGCGCGGCGGCGATCGGCCGGCTGGCGGGGCCGGCTGGCCCGGCCGCCACGGCGGGCAGGGAGCTCGCGCTGCGGATCCCCGGCGTCACCAGGTTCGGCGGGTTCGCGCTGCAGGCCACACGGGAACGGTTTCCCGCCGCCGCCGGAAACCGGGATGAAATGACCGCGTGGTTCGACCGGGATGAAATACACAAGCACGGCCTGACCGTCGGCAGCCGCCGGCCGGGCGAGCGGATCATCCCGTTTCGCGCCAGCCACCGGGCGCAGATCGCACGGCTGATGGTCGACGCCAAGATCGCTCGCGGGCGCCGGGGCGGCTGGCCGGTGGTCCGCTGCCGGGGTGCGGCGGCCTGGATCCCCGGCGTGCGGCGTTCGTCACAGGCGCCGGTGACGCCGCGCAGCAGGAACGCAATCAAAGTGGTGTGCATCGATGAAGGCAACGCATAGGACGCTGATCAGCCGTTCCCGGCTGCAGCGGCGGATCGCGGTCCTGGGGAAGCGGATCTCGCGGGACTACCGCGACAAGCGCCCGGTGCTGGTGGGCGTGCTGAGGGGATCGTTCGTCTTTTTGGCCGACCTGATCCGCGCAATCGACACCCCGGTGGAGGTCGACTTCATTTCGGTCGGGAGCTACGGCGATGCCACGGCCAGCTCGGGCGTGGTGCGCTTGCTGCAGGACCTGGGCACCAGCATCAAGGGGCGGCACGTGATCCTGGTGGAGGACATCGTCGACACAGGGCTGACCCTGCACTACCTGATCGACAATCTGCGGACCCGCGAGCCCAGGAGCCTGGCGGTGTGCGCCCTGCTGGACAAGCGCGTCAAGCGCCGGGTCAGGGTGCCGCTCAAGTACGCGGGGTTCGTGATCCCCGACCGGTTCGTGGTGGGCTACGGCCTGGACCACGCCCAGCTCCACCGCAACATCCCCCACATCAGCTGGATCGAGGAGCGATGACACCAATGGCCAACCAACCGCGACGACCGGGCAAGCCGGTCCCGCCCCGCGGCATCGGCGGGGGGCTCCAGACCGCGCTGTTCTGGGCGGCCCTGCTGGCGCTGTTCTTTGTGGTGTACTACCAGGTGGCGGGCAAGCGGGAGCGCGAGGCGGTGGTCACCTACAGCCAGTTCAAGGAGGAGTTGAACAACGACAACGTGCGGGAGGTGACCTTCCTCGATCGCGAGGTCAGGGGACGGTTCCGGTCGCCCCGGGTCAAGGCCGACGGCGGCGCCCGCACCGAATACGCCAAGTTCAAGACCTATCTGCCGCTGGACGATCCCAACCTGGTGGCCGAGCTGGAAGCCCGCAACGTGCAGGTCGAGGCCAAGAGCACCGCTCCCAGCCCGCTGGTGGCGTTCCTGTCGCAGTGGGGGTTCATCATCATCATGGTCGCCCTGTGGTTCTTCTTCCTGCGCCAGATGCAGGGCGGAGGCGGGAACAAGGGGGTCTTCAGTTTCGGCAAGAGCCGCGCCATCCTGCTGCCGCAGGACAAGATCCGCATCACCTTCGACGACGTGGCCGGCGCCGACGAGGCCAAGACCGACCTGCGCGAGATCATCGAGTTCCTCAAGGACCCCAAGAAATTCACCAAGCTGGGCGGCAAGATCCCCAAGGGCGCGCTGCTGCTGGGCCCGCCCGGCACCGGCAAGACGCTGCTGGCACGGGCGGTGGCCGGCGAGGCCGGCGTGCCGTTCTTCTCGATCTCGGGCTCCGACTTCGTCGAGATGTTCGTGGGCGTGGGCGCGGCCCGGGTGCGGGACCTGTTCGAGCAGGGGAAGCGCAGCGCACCGTGCATCATCTTCATCGACGAGATCGACGCGGTCGGCCGCCACCGCGGCGCCGGCATCGGCGGCGGGCACGACGAGCGGGAGCAGACCCTCAACGCGCTGCTGGTGGAGATGGACGGTTTCGCCGGCAACGAAGGGGTGATCATCGTGGCCGCCACCAACCGGCCCGACGTGCTGGATCCGGCCCTGTTGCGGCCGGGCCGGTTCGACCGGGTGATCGTGGTCGACCGGCCGGATCTGGTGGGACGCGAGGGGATCCTCAAGGTCCACACCAAGAACAAGCCGTTGGGCGGCGACGTCGACCTCAAGGTGCTGGCCCGCAGCACGCCCGGGTTCTCGGGCGCCGACATCGCCAACATGGTGAACGAGGCCGCCCTGCTGGCCGCGCGCAGGAACCGCGACCGTGTGATGATGGCCGACTTCGAGGAAGCCAAGGACAAGGTGCTGATGGGCGCCGAACGCCGGAGCATGGTAATCTCCGACGACGAGAAGCGGATGACCGCCTACCATGAGGCCGGCCACACGCTGGTCACCAGGCTGATCCCCGGGACCGATCCCATCCACAAGGTGACGATCATTCCGCGGGGCCGGGCGCTGGGCGTCACCGTGTCGCTGCCGCTGGACGAGAAGCACAATTATTCCCGGGCCTGGTGCCTCAACCGGATGGTCACCATGCTGGGCGGACGGGCCGCGGAGCTGCTGGTGTTCAAGGATCTGTCGACCGGCTCCGGCAACGACATCGAGCAGGCCACCACGCTGGCCCGCAAGATGGTCTGCGAGTGGGGCATGAGCGGCAAGCTGGGACCGCTGACGTTCGGCGCCAAGGACGGGGAGGTCTTCCTGGGCCGCGATTACGGCCACATCAAGAACTACTCCGAGGACACCGCCCGGCTGATAGACGCCGAGATCAGGTCCCTGGTTGACGGCGCCGACCAGCAGGCGCAAAGTCTGCTCAAGAAGAACCTCAAGTCGCTGCACGCGCTGGCCGGCGCCCTGCTGGAGCGCGAGTGCCTGGACGGCGAAGAGGTGGAGCGGGTGATCAAGGGCGAGACGCTGCCGCCCAAGTGGGTCGAGGCCAATGAGAAGAAGAAGTAAGGCCACGGCCCGTCGGGCCGTCAGCGCGGCGCAGGTCGAGCGATCCGTGCGGTCGCTGCTGGTGGCCCTGGGCGAGGACCCGGAGCGCGAGGGGCTGCGCGACACGCCCTGCCGCGTGGCCCGGATGTACGAGGAGATCCTGTCCGGCATGGCCGCCGACCCCATCGATGAGCTCAAGGTCTACACGGCCAGGAACGACGACGAGATGATTCTCGTGCGGGACATCACGTTCCATTCGGTCTGCGAGCACCACCTGCTGCCGTTCTTCGGCAGGGTGCACATCGCCTACCTTCCTCGCCACAACACCATCACCGGGTTCTCCAGCCTGGTCAAGGTGGTGGAGGCCATGGCCAGGCGGCTGCAATTGCAGGAACGCCTGGCGGCGGACATCGCCGACCTGCTGATGAAGAAACTGAAACCATTGGGTGTATTGGTCGTGGTAGAAGCGGAGCACCTGTGCCTGACCATGCGGGGGGTCAAGAAGCCGGGCTCGTCGGTCGTCACCTCGGCCATCCGCGGCGGCATGAAGCGGGAATCAACCCGGCTGGAGGCGCTGTCGCTGATAAAAGGGCGGTCCTAACTTTTTGTTAGCCACACAAAGCTTGCCCTGAGTCGTGTCGAATGGGCACATAATCACAAATATTAATGGGAGCCACCCATGTCCAGAAAAAAATTTACCATGCTGATGACAGCGGTTGTGTGTTGTCTGGCGGCGGCAACTGCCTGGGCCCAGCCAAAATATACTGATTTTCCCATAGCTGTTGGTGACTCAAGCGCAATATCAATTTCCGGGGCTTATGATGGCGTAAATTATTTGGTGGGCATTGAAGGCAGCATAGTGTCTGAAAATCATATTACGGCGCAGTTGGTGTCTCCCAGCGGCAGTTTGGTCGGTTCCAGGATTTCGGTGGGCAGGACCGGTGGGGCTCCTTATGTGGCATTTGACGGGACAAACTATCTTATGACCTGGACTGATGATGAACATGGCATTGACAACGCCAACGTTTACGGGCAATTCGTAAGTGTATCGGGCAGTTTAGTGGGACCGGCTTTCCCCATAGTTGCGTTATCTGGCGCTGAACATGCCAGGGGCATAACTTTTGGCGATACTACTTATCTGCTGGTTTATCATGTTAACGACATTCTTTTCGGGCAGCGCCTCAGTAAGGCCGGAAATCTGATCGGAGGGGAAGTACAGATCAGCAACACAACTGCGCATGATCCAGGCATAGCCTTTGACGGCATAAACTTTCTGACGGCTTGGTGCGATGACATTGATGACTGCGATATTTTCGGGCAGTTCGTAAGCCCGTCAGGGGTCTTGGTGGGCACCAACTTCTTAATAGATGGCGGTCCTTATCGCAGTGACAACCCCGTGTCACTTGCCTTTAACGGTTTAAGGTATCTGGTGGCTTTTCATGATCAGGCCAATAATATTGACAGCACAGGGTGGAATCTCTTAGGTTGCTTTGTTACGACTACCGGGGTCGTTGAAGATAAGTTTACCATTTGCGATTCCACTAAAAATCCGCAGTTCCCCATGATTGCCTTTGACGGCGCAAGCTATCTGATAGCCTGGGACAATTATACAACTGCCCATGATACGGGATATTGTGCGGGAAGGTTTTTCAATACCACGGGTTCTCCGCTGGATACCACATTTACCATTTTCATCCCGTCGGGCGGTAACCTCCCGTTCTATGGAGGTCTTATCTATGGAGGAAATCAATTCTTATCCTTTAACAATAGCATAGATGCGGCTTTCACTATTAGTTATGTCTACGGGGCGCTTATCCCAAAGTATACCGGGGTAGCCGGGAACCCGGCTGAACCTTTTACCGGTTACAGCTTCAAATTAGGGCAGAACGCGCCCAACCCGTTTAAACAATCAACCACGATCAATTACCAATTGACAAAACCAGGCTTGGTAAATTTATCGGTCTACAATACAGCGGGACAGTTGGTGAAAACGCTGGTCAAGGCATATTGCAAGCCCGGCAGTTATACCGTTAACTGGAACTGCCAGGGGAATGATAATCGTAAAGTGGCCAACGGGGTATATATGGTAAGAATGGAGTCTGAAGGCCGGGCGGTTACCAATAAGATGGTGGTAGTGAGGTAACCTCTCCCTTTCGACTTCGACACGCTCAGGGCAGGCCTTTACCTGGCTCCGATAAACCTCTGACAGGCTCTGGTAAACCTTTACCTGCCTCTGGTAAACCTCTGACAGGCTCTGGTAGACTTATACCAGGCAATGGTAGACCTTTATTCGCCATAAATACGCCTTTAGCGCATTTTGGCAGAGCATGTAAATCATTTAACCAAACACCAGATTAACCAAATGACAAGGAAGAGGATAATCATGCGCAAAAAACTGTTTACCATCCTGCTGTCAGCTGTTGTGTGCTGTCTGGCGGCGGCAACGGCCTTGGCCCAAGCAAAATTCGTAGAATTTCCCATTGCCGTGGGAAGAGACAGTACCTTTAGTACGGGAGCGGTTTATGGCAATACAACAGGCCTGGTAGCCATATTGGGCGATACTCTTAGTCAATACAATGTTACTGCCCAGTTGGTCTATCCGCCGGATAGTTTAATTGGGAACCGAATCTCTGTAGGCAGAGCCGGTGTTTTCCCTGGAGGAGTAGTGGTTGTATTTGACGGAGCCAACTATCTCCTGGCTTGGAAAGAAAATACCGGCGATATAAACGGGCAATTCATCAATGAAACAGGTAACTTGGTGGGGTCCTATTTTACCATTGCTACAAATACATCAACTGAGGGGCCTTGGTCCGGTGGTATGGCTTTTAACGATACTACTTACTTTGGGGTGTTTGCTAAGGCTGACACTCATCTCTACGGACAGCGAATAAGCAAAAGTGGGGTTTTGATCGGCGGCCAAATACAGATCAGCAATAATCATGCGCGGGATATTTCCCTCGCTTACGATGGCACCAATTATCTGGCTGCTTGGGTTGAAGTGATCTCCGATATAGATAAAGATATATACGGACAGTTTATCAACAAGTCGGGGTCACTGGTCGGAACCAATTTTTTAATTGATGGCGGGCCAAATTACAGCGACAATCCAACAGCACTTGCTTGTGATGGTGCACGGTATTTACTTGCCTACCATGAAACGCCGGATACCAATACAAAGTGGACCTTGATGGGACGTTTTATCACCACATCGGGGACGGTGGAAGAATCGATAGTCATCTGCGATTCTACGAAAGACCCTGGATTCCCAAGTATCTCTTTTGATGGCGACCACTACTTGACAACCTGGACGCAATCTATTGATCTATCTCTCATGGGGCAGTTCTGGACCCCGGCAGGTTTGCCGGTAGACGCGCCATTTACAATTTTCAATTCAGTCGGTGGCAAGATACCTTTTGGAGGTTGCGGGTTCGGAGGCGGGTGGTTTTTGGCTGTCGGTTCTATGGTTGATTTTAGCTTTACAGATGGCGATGTTTACGGGGCCTTTATCCCCAAATACACCGGGGTGGCTGGCAACCCGGTTGACCCGGTTAACGTTTCCAGTTTCAAATTAGGGCAAAATGCGCCCAACCCGTTTAAACAATCAACCACGATCAATTACCAATTGACAAAACCCGGCCTGGTAAATTTAACGGTCTACAACACGGCGGGGCAGTTGGTGAAAACGCTGGTCAATGACTACCGCCAGCCCGGCAGTTATACCGTTAACTGGGACTGTCAGGGGAATGACAAGCGCAAAGTGGCCAACGGGGTATTCTTGGTAAGAATGGAGTCTGAAGGCCGTGCGGTTACTAATAAGATGGTAGTGGTGAGGTGACACACCCCCGGCCCCTCTTGAATTGAGGGGAGATAAAAGCATAGCATGATCTGGCAGTGCGGCAAATATAAACTTGATGTAAGTCACAAGCCCCTGGTGATGGGCATCCTCAACGTCACGCCGGATTCATTCTCCGACGGCGGCAGGTACCTTGATCCCAAGATCGCGGTGGAACAGGGCCTGCGGATGGCCGAGGAAGGCGCCGACATCATCGACGTCGGCGGCGAGAGCACCCGTCCGGGGGCCGGGGCGGTCAGGGCGCGGGACGAGGCTGCGCGAGTCGTGCCGGTGATCAGGGCGCTGGCGGCGCGGGTGCGCATCCCGATCTCGGTCGACACCTACAAGACCGAGGTGGCCCGGGCCGCGCTCGACGCCGGCGCCAGCATCGTCAACGATATTTCGGCCTTCCGTTTCGATCCGACCATGGCCCGGCTGATCGCCAGCAGCGGAGCCGGCGCCGTGCTGATGCACATCAAGGGACGGCCCCGCACCATGCAGCGGCAGCCGGCCTACCGGGACGTGGTCGCCGAGATCGACGCCTACTTCGCCAAGCGTGTGGACGCCGCCGTCGGCGCCGGCATCGCGCCGGCGCAGCTGGCGCTGGACCCCGGCATCGGGTTCGGCAAGACGCCGCGGCACAACCTGTCGATCCTGAAGCACCTCGGCCGGTTTTTGGGGCACGGCCGGCCGCTGGTGGTCGGCGCCTCGCGCAAATCGTTCATTGGATCGCTCAACGGGGGCATCGGGCCGCGGGAACGCCTGCCCGGCAGCCTGGCCGCCGCCTTGGCGGCGGCCGCCGCCGGCGCGGCGGTGCTGCGCGTGCACGATGTGCCGCAAACCAGGCAGGCCATCAACACCTTTTTCGCCGTCACCGAAGCCAGCTAATGAACGCCATTTTCGTATCCTTCACCCTGCCCGGCATCCTGTCGTTCATCACGGTCCGGCCGCTGGACCTGCTGGACATTCTGCTGGTGGCCTATATCATCTACCGGGTGATCCACCTGATGAAGGGCACCCGGGCCATCCAGATGCTGTTCGGCGTGCTGGCGCTGGTCGCCTTCGCAGTGGCCGCCCGGGCCTACGACCTCCCCGGCACCAGCTGGTTCCTGACCAGCATCGGCTCGGTGTGGGCGATTGCGTTCCTGATCCTGTTCCAGCCGGAGATCCGCAATGCCCTGACGCAGCTGGGGCGCAACCGGTTCTTGGGGATTTTTCTGCGGGGCGAGGCCCGGGCCATCGGCGTGGTGACCCGCGCCTGCCAGCAGCTGATCTCCCGCGGCTACGGGGCCATCATCGTGTTCGAGAAGAACGACGGCCTCAAGAACTACACCGACACCGGCGTGGCCATCGGAGCCCGGGCCAGCGAGCAGCTGCTGGTGTCGCTGTTCGTGCCCGAGAGCCCGATGCACGACGGGGCGGTGGTGATCCGCGGCGACCAGATCCTGGCCGCCGGCTGCACCCTGCCCATGACGCAGGACCAGGGGATCTCGTCGCGCCTGGGGATGCGGCACCGGGCCGGGGTCGGCCTGACCGAGGAGACCGACGCCGTGGCCGTGATCGTCTCCGAGGAGAGGGGCGCGATCGCGCTGGCTCGCTACGGACGTCTGGCAGCCCTGGCCGGCCCGGACGAGCTGCGCCGCACGTTGGCCCGGGCGCTCCATGCCAGGCTTGACAAGGATGCCGAGCCGTCCCAGCTGTCCGCGTTCCCGTGACCGCGGCTCCTGCGGCCCGACCCGGCCCGGGCCGATGCCGGCCGCAGGCGACAACGACCGCCGACCACTCATCACATCCATAACCGGGGGGACCCATGCTCAAAGAGACCAAGATCAGGTTGCTGACCGGCGCCGGCGTTTTCCTGGCGGCCTTCCTGGTATACCTGCGGACGATGGCCGCCACCACCTCGTTCTGGGACTGCGGGGAATTCATCACCGCCTCGTACGTGCTGGGGATTCCGCACCCGCCGGGGTACCCGATCTTCGCGGTCATCGGGCGGACCGCGATCATGCTGCTGCCCATGTTCCAGGAGGTGGCCTTCCGGGTCAACATGCTGTCGCCATTGTTCTCTGCCCTGACAGTCAGCCTGGTGTACCTGCTGACCGCCAAGATCATCGTGATCTGGAAGGGCGAGCCCAGGGACGGCGTCGAGGAGATCATCGTCCACCTGGCGGCCGCGGCCGGGGCCGTGTTTTTGGCATTCGCCCCCAGCTGGTGGGACAACAGCATCGAGGCCGAGGTCTACGGCCCGGCGTTGTTCGCGATGACGCTGACCGTGTGGCTGGCCCTGCGCTGGCGCGACCGCATCGGCCAGGTGGGCAACCGCAAGATGCTGCTGCTGATCGTCTATCTGCTGGCGCTGGGCATGTCCGGCCATATGTCGACACTGCTGGCGGCAGGGCCGATCCTGCTGTTCGTCCTGGTTGTGGACTGGCGGGCCGTCGCCGATTGGAAGTTCCTGGCCATCTCGGCCGGGCTGGTGTTGGCAGCCCTGACCATCAACCTCTACATGCTGATCAGGGCCAACCTCAATCCTGGCTTGGATATGTGCAGTCCCAAGGATTGGGAATCGCTGCTGTACGTGCTGCAGCGCAAGCAGTACGAACCATTCAATTTCTTCGAGCGGCGTGAGCCGTTCATGTACCAGTTCGGCCACATGTACCTGCGCTACTTCAAGTGGCAGTTCTGGCAGTTCAAATGGCTGCCGCTGCCGCTGATCGTGGGCGCGTTCGGCGCGGTGATGCATCTCGCCGAAGGCGAGGAGAAGAAGTTCGGCGTGACCGCGGCCGCGCTGCTGGTGGGCGGCGTGGCGCTGGCCCTGTTCACCGACAGTCCGCTGGCCACCCTGCTGGTCGCGCTGGGCGTGGTGGCGGGATTCTTCCACGTGTTCAAGCGGCGCGACCCGGGGTTCGCCATCGTCGGACCGGCCTTCATCGTCTGCAGCCTGGGGCTGGTGGTCTACCTCAACATGGCCAACCCTCAGCCGCGCGACCGCGACTACATCTTCGCGCCGGCCTACGAGTTCTTCGCGATCTGGATCGGGCTGGGCGCCTGGCGGCTGATGACGATGCTGAGGGACCTGCTGAAGGACCGTGATCCGGCGTGGGCCGGGCGGGCCGCCGTCGCGCTGGGCGCCGTGCTGCTCACGTTCGGGCTGTTCAACATCAAGCAATTCTTCTTCCAAAAGGACCGGTCGCGCAACTGGATCCCGCACGACTACGGGTACAACATCCTGGCCACGGCCGAGCCCGATGCCATCGTCTTCACCAACGGGGACAACGACACCTACCCGGTGTGGTTCCAGCAGGAGGTCAAGCACTTCCGCCAGGACGTGCGGATCGTCAACCTCAGCCTGGGGAACGTGGATTGGTACCTGAAGCAGATGAAGCGGCGCGGCGTGCCGATCGAGCTTACCGACCATCAGATCAGCCGGCTGATGCCGGTGCGGATCGCCGATGGCAGCATCCTCAAGATATCGGACCTGGCGATCCGGCTGATTCTGGCCGGCAACAGCGGTCGCAAGCTGACCATGGACCAGCTGTACGCGCCTGCCGACAGCTTCAAGAAGTGGCTGTATGCGCCGGGTTATCGGGAGAAGTATCCGGTGTACTTCGCGGTCACGTTGTCGCCCGACGACTACAGTTTCCGGAGCCTGCAGGAGCACCTCAGTTTCGAGGGCATGCTGTACCGGATCGCACCGGCGGTGAGGAACAAGGCGGTCGACATCGAACGCACACGCCGCAACCTGAACGAGGTCTACCGTTTCACCGGGATCACCGATTCCTCGCTCTACAAGGACGACAACACCCAGCGCATCACCCTGGGAAACTACGTGGTGGCCTTCTGGCAGCTGGGCATGGCGCTGCGCCAGCAGGCGGCCGGAACCAGCGACCAGCAGGCGCGGCGGTCGATGCTGGAGGAGTCGCTGAAGCAGTTCGAGATGGCCCACCGGATCCTGCCCGACGAGCCCCAGGGGCTGTACTGGATCGGCGTGATCAACGCCGAGCTGGGCAACCACGCGGCGGCGATCGCCCGGTTCCGCGAGGTGGCCGCGCGCGAAAGGAACAATCCGTACGCCGTTGCCCAGGTCGGCGTCGCCTTCCAGCAGGCCGGAATGCTGGACTCGGCCGAGGCTTACTACCGGGAGATACTGCTGCGGGAGCCGGGCAGCAAGGTAGCCATCGAGCGGCTGTACGACCTGTACCTGAATTCCTACCAGGACACGCACCGGGCCGCCGGCGTGCTGGAGGAGTGGCTGCGGTACAATCCCGGCGATGCGACCGCCGCCCGGATGCTGGATGATCTGCGGAAGAAGAAATAGCCCGGGAAGCCGGCGCGGGGCTACAGAAATACCACGGCCCCGCCGTGGTATTTCGCCATGACGCCATGCACGAACTGGCGATCACCCAAAGCCTGCTGGCCGTCGCCCTCGATCATGCCCGGGGCGCCGGCGTGCGCCGCATCCTGAGCGTCAGGCTGAAGATCGGCGAGCTGACCGGCTACGTGCCGGAGGCGGTGGAGATGAATTTTCTCGCCCTGGCCGCTGGCACCGCGGCCGAGGGGGCGTCGCTGGTGATCGAGGCAGTGCCGTTGCGCTGCTCGTGCCGCAAGTGCGGCCGCGAGTATCCGGCCCGGCCCGATGATTTCACCTGCCCGGGCTGCGGAGGCGGCGACATCGCGGTCACCGGCGGCCGGGAAATGTTCATCGAGAGCCTGGAGGTGGAGACGTGACCCCGAGGGAGCGCCGGTCATGACGGAGATCAAGGTGCTGCGGAACATCCTGGCGGCCAACGAGGACCGGGCCGCGCAGAACCGGGCGCGGTTCGGTGTCCGCGGCCTGCTGGCGGTCAACCTGATCGCCTCGCCCGGCGCCGGCAAGACCACCCTGCTGGAGCGGACCATCGCCGGCCTGTCCCCCCGGCTGCGGGTCGCCGTGATCGAGGGCGACATCACCGGCGATCACGACGCGCGGCGGATTGCGGCCGCCGGGGCCGCCGTGGTGCAGGTCAACACCGAGGGAGGCTGCCACCTGGACGCGGCCATGGTCGATCGCGCGCTGGGGGAACTCGACCTGGACGCGGTCGACATCCTGGTGATCGAGAACGTCGGCAACCTGGTCTGCCCCGCCGAATTCGACCTGGGCGAGGCGTTCAAGGCCGTCGTGCTGTCGGCCCCGGAGGGGGACGACAAGCCGGCCAAGTACCCGCTGATCTTCTCCGAGGCCGGCGCTGTTGTGGTCAACAAGACCGATCTGCTGGCCGCGACGGACTTCGACTTGGCGAAGGCCGAACGCGACATACGAAGGATCAACCCGGACGTTCCGTTGTTCCCGCTCTCCTGTCGCACCGGTCAGGGGCTGGATGCCTGGCTGGAATGGCTGGCCGCTCGGCGCGCCGAATATGCCAAACACTAGGGTGGTCTGCGTGATCGGCGGCGGCCCCGCCGGGATGATGGCCGCCATCGCCGCAGCCAGCAGCGGGGCGCGGGTCAGCCTGTGGGAAAAAAACGGCTCGCTGGGGCGCAAGCTGCTGGCCACCGGCAACGGCCGCTGCAACCTAACCAACCGCGACCCCGATCCCCGACACTACCGCGGCGGCGGCCGCGAACATGTCGCGCGCGCGCTGTCCGCTTTCGGCCCCGGCCCATCGCTTGAATTCTTCGGCAACCTGGGCGTCGAGCACCGCTACGACGACCGCGGCCGCTGCTATCCGGCCTCCAACGAGGCGGGCTCGGTGCTGTCAGCGCTGGAGCACGAGCTGACGCGGCTGGGCGTAGAGATCGGAGCGCGGAATGAGATCGTGGCCGTCGAACGCGGTCGCTCCGGCTTCGTAGTGCGCCAACGCGGCCAGGACCATCGTTGCGACGTCGTGGTGCTCGCCTGCGGCGGCGCGGCGTCGCCGCAATTCGGCGCCAACGGCGGCGGGTTCGAGCTGGCCCGGCAGCTGGGGCATCGGATCACGGAGATCCGCCCGTCGCTGGTGCCGCTGGAACTGGCCGGGAACTGGTTTCACAAGCTGCAGGGCGTGCGGCTGGACCTCACGATGTCCAGCTGCGGCCCGTTCCCGATCACGGACGAGGGCCTGTTCACCCACTATGGTCTTTCCGGTCCGCTGGCGTTGCGAGCCAGCAGAGCGCTGGTGGACGGGACCGGGCCGTGCATCCTGAATTTCACACCGGGGCTGGACCAGGGGACGGTGCTGCGCAAGCTGCGGCGGCGGCGCGAGCAGTTGGCCGGCCGGACGTCGGCCGAGCTCCTCTGCGGCTGGCTGCCGGAGAAGGTCGGCCGGATGCTAGTACGGGAGAGCGGCATCGCCGCGGACCAGCAGGTCCCGACCGTCAGCGACGCCCTGCTGGAGGTCTTGGCGGGCAGGATCGTGGCCTTCCCGGTCGCGATCAAGGCGCTGCGGGGCCTCAAGGAAGCGCAGGTGACCGCGGGCGGCGTGGACGCCGCCGAGATCGATCCCGGCACCATGGGCTCGACCCGCGTGCCGGGATTGCACTTCTGCGGCGAGATCGTCGATGTTGACGGCGATTCCGGCGGCTACAACCTGCAATGGTGCTGGAGCTCGGGCTGGGTGGCGGGCGCGGCGGCGGGAGGGCTCAACCGTGGCTGAACGAATTCTGAAGCCGGATTACCGCGGCGGTGGCATCGTCAACCTGATGGCCAGCATCGCCGGACGGTTCGGCTGCCGCACCGGGTATGCCCAACTGCGCGCGCTGCCGGCGGCCGCGCTGCGGCGGCACCGGACTATCGTGCTGGTCGTGCTCGACGGCCTCGGCTATCAATACCTGACGTCGAGGGGCGCCGGCAGTTTCCTGCACCGCCATCTCAAGGCGTGCCTGACCTCGGGGTTTCCCACGACGACGTCCAGCTGCGTCGCCACCTTCGCCACCGGTGCGGCGGCTGAGCGGCACGGCATCACCGGCTGGTTCACCCACCTGCCGGAGCTGGGCGCCGTCTCGACCATCCTGTTCGCGCGGCCACGCGTCGGCGGGCCGGCCTTCGGCCAGGTCGGGATCGATTTCAGGGACATCCTGTTGACCGGATCCCTGTTCGACCGGTTGCAGGCCGAGAGCTTCGTGATCACGCAGCGGTCGATCGCGCACAGCGATTTTTCCAGGGCCAACCGCGGCAACGCGACGGTACTGTCCTATTCGAACCTCGGCGGATTCACTCGACGCATTGTGTCGGCGGTGCGATCGGCGCGGGGGGAAACGTTCATCTCGGCCTACTGGCCGCAAATCGACCACCTCTGCCATCACCGGGGCGTCGGCCACTCCGCGGTGACTCGGCATTTCCGTGAACTGGACCAGTCGATGGAGCGGTTGTCCGCGCGGCTGGCCGGGACCGGCGCGGTGATGCTGGTTACCGCCGACCATGGTCTGGTCGATACGCCGCGGAGCAGGTTCATCGACCTGGCGGACCACCCGCTGCTGTCGGAATGCCTGTCGCTGCCGCTGTGCGGCGAGCCGCGCCTGGCCTATTGTTACGTGCGACCGGATAAGGCCGGCCAGTTCAAACGGTACGTTCGCGGCCGCCTGCGTTATTGCTGCGACCTGCGCTCCCGCGCCCAGTTGGTCCGCCGGGGCTATTACGGCACCGGGAAGGCCGATCCCCGGTTTGCGGGGCGCGTCGGCGATTACATCCTGGTGATGAAGCCGGGCTGGTGCATCAAGGACTTCCTGCCCAACGAAAAGAGCTTCTTCCTCAAGGCCAACCACGGCGGGGTGACCCCGCAGGAGATGTACGTGCCGTTGATCGTCGTCGAACCATGATCCGCCCGGCCCGCATGCGTCGCAGTATCCTGGTCGCAACGGCCGCGCTCGCGGCGGCCGCCGCCGCCCAGCCCAAGCTGGACGTGGTCTATCCGGTCGAGGGGCAGCGGATCCCCGCGGTCACCTCATCATTCGTCTTCGGCTCGGCCACGCCCGGCAGCAGGGTCGCGGTCAACGGACAGGCGGCCGAGGTCCATGCCAGCGGGGCCTGGTTGGCGTTCGTACCATTCCGCGAGGGGGACTTCACCCTGTCCGTGACCGCGCAGGGTCGCGGCGGCACCGCCAGCGTCGAACGCAGGGTGGCCGTGGCGCGGAAGCGGACGCTGATCAGGGCCGACAGCCTGCGGATCGTGCGCGAGACGATCGCGCCCGGGACGGCGCAGTCGCTGCGGGCGGGCGAGCGGCTGTTCGTGTCGTTCCGCGGCACGCCGGGCTGCAAGGCCAGCGCCTCGCTGGGGCGGCGCACCGGTGTGGCCCTGGCCGAGTCCGGCGCCCGGGTCGAGCAGGACAGCCGGCAGGTCATCTTCGGCCGGGATGGACAGGATACCGCCGTGGTGCCGGGCCTCTACAGCGGCTCGCTGCTGCTGCCGGCCGACCTGGACGAACGCGGCGAGCGAATCCAGGTCTTCCTGGTCGACCCCCAGGGGAACCAGGCGTCCGACTCCGGCGACGCGCCGGTCGCCTGCTGGCCGGCCGGCGCGCAGGTCGTGGCCCGGATCAAAGACACCTTGGCCGTGTTCAAGACGGCGCCGGACCTGGGATACGAGCTGTTCCTGCCCGCGGGCATCCGCGTCGAGCTGACCGGCGCCGACGGCGAGCACCTGCGGGTCCCGCTGTCGCGATCCAAGGATGCGTGGGTGAAGCGCTCCCAGTTGGAGCTGCTGCCGCCCGGAACGGCGCTGCCGCCGGCCCGGGTGGACGTCATCCGCACCGTCGACACCCCGTCCGGGACGGGCGTCAGGATCGTGCTCAGCCGCAGCGCGCCCTACCAAGTCGCCGTGGCTGATGACTGCCGGAGCCTGACGGTTTCCCTGTACAATGCGCAGGCCGACATCGACTGGATCCGGTACGCGGCGAGCGGCAGCCTGGTCGGCAACATCCAGTGGCGCCAGCCGGAGGACGGGCTGGTCCAACTGACGGTGCCGCTGTCCCAGCCGCTGTGGGGCTGGGGCGCCGCATACCAGGACAACGTGCTGACAGTGGCCCTCCGGCCCCGGCCGCGCATCGACCGCGACCGCCCGCTGCGCGGCCTGCGGGTGATGCTGGATCCCGGCCACTCGCCTGACCCCGGGGCCGTCGGCCCCCTGCGCACCGTGGAGAAGGACGTCAACTGGCGGCTGGCGCAGCGGCTGGCCGAGCGGCTGGCGGCCGCCGGGGCAAAAGTGCTGTTCACCCGGTCCGAACAGGAGGGGCTGGGCCTGTACGACCGGCCGCGGCGGGCGGCCGAGGCCGGTGCCGACCTGCTGATCAGCCTGCACCACAACTCCCATCCCGACGGTGTCAATCCGCTCAAGGACAGCGGCTTCTCGACCTACTACTACCAGCCGTACAGCCGTGAGCTGGCCCGCGAGGTGCATGACGTGTTCCAGAAAAACCTGGCCCTGCCGGACCACGGGTTCTACTACGGCAATTTGGTGCTGTGCCGGACGACCGAAATGCCGTCGTTCTTGGTCGAGCCGGCCTTCATCATCGTGCCGGCCGAGGAGGCGCTGATCCGGGACGAGGATTTCCAGGAGAAGGTGGCGCTGGCCATCCTGCTGGGAGTGAAGAAGCATCTGGCCGGGATCGCGGCCGGTGACAAGAGGAAGCGATAGCTGGGAAACCCCTATCGGGGGAGCTGTCGGGCACAATGGCGCCTCGATCCGCAGGGACTGCGAGTAGGCCGGGAACCGGCTGTACAAAATGACGCGCCGCCAGTGGGGTGGGACCCAGAACAACGGCCACGACCAAGGAAACAATGGACTGGCCAGCCGGGACAGGCTGCCCGCCTGGAGATGCTTCGCAGTGCTCCGGGCACGATGCCCAGGGGAGCCAGATGCAGCGCCGGGACGGGCTCGGCACCGGGCGTGCGCTCACGGCTCCGAGAACCGGCGGAAAAAATGAGCAGGGCCCGGGTCAGCGCGGTGTCTACCTGAGGGGCGTTGTCACGATGCGGGTGGGAAGCCCCTCGGACACCGACCGCATGCGATGATTGCCGGATGTCAGCGGCTGGTTCCCCATCACTGGCACACGCCCGATGATGCCGCAGGATTGGCAGACGAAAAGTTGATGCCGAAGCCGTTCTTCATGAACGGCTTTCCCTATTCCCGGCAACGCCTTCGCGCTGCGTCAAATCGCTTGCATTCCAAGGGTTTTTGTGGTACAGTTATAAAATAAAAATGTTGACTTGCCTTGTCCGGCACCGCCGTTAACAGCACTCACGGCGGGTCGAGACGGGCTTTTGCATGCGAATGAATTGACCATGATCGGCAGCATCCTGACAAGGCTTTTCGGCAGCAAGCACCAGCGCGAGATCAAGAAGCTGTGGCCGCTGGTGGACGAGATCAACGAGTATTATTCGGGTCTGGCGAAGCTCCCAGACGAACAGCTGCAGGCCAAGACTGCTGAGTTCAGGGAGCGGATCATCCGGAGCGCCGCCGAGGGCCGCGAACAGCGCGCGATCCTCGATGAGCTTCTGCCCGAGGCTTTCGCCGTGGTCAAGGACGCCTGCCGCCGTCACGTCGGCAGGTCCTGGGACGTGTGCGGCATCGACCTCAAGTGGGAGATGGTGCCATTCGACAGCCAGCTGATCGGCGGCATCGTGCTGCACCGGGGGACCATCGCCGAGATGGCCACGGGCGAGGGCAAGACCCTGGTG
>DDXR01000027.1:37174-57224 GCA_002347565.1 bacterium UBP2_UBA2255
TCGACTACCTGCGGGACAACATGGCGGTGGACGCGGCCCAGTGCGTCCAGCGAGACTACCACTACGCCATCGTGGACGAGGTGGACTCGGTGCTGATCGACGAGGCCCGCACGCCGCTGATCATTTCCGGCCCGGTGGAGCACTCCACCCACCGCTACGACGAGATGAAGCGCCCGGTGGAGCGGCTGGTCGAAAGCCAGACACTGCTGGTCAACAGGATCGTGTCCGAGGCCGAGTCCCTGCTGGCAGAGGGCAAGGACTACGAGGCCGGGACCAAGCTGCTGCAGGCCCTGCGGGGCGCGCCCAAGAACAAGAAGCTGGCCAAGCTGCTCAAGGACGGCCGCAGCAAGAAGCTGATGCAGCAGGTCGAGCTCGACTGCATCCGCGACAAGAAGATGTCCGAGATCGACGAGGAGCTGCTGTTCTCGATCGACGAGAAGTCGCACGTGGTCGACCTCACGGAAAAGGGCCGCCAGGCACTGTCGCCGCGCGACCCGGAGCTGTTCGTGATCCCGGACCTGCTGGACGGGTTCCACGCCATCGACAGCGACGAGGCGCTGACCGCGGCCGACAAGGCCGGGCGCAAGCAGGCGCTGGAGGCCCTGTTCTCGGAGCGCTCCGAGAAGAACCAGAACATCTCCCAGCTGCTGCGGGCCTACTCGCTGTTCGAGAAGGACGTGGAATACGTGGTGACGGACGGCAAGGTGCTGATCGTGGACGAGTTCACCGGACGGCTGATGCCCGGCCGCCGTTACTCCGACGGGCTGCACCAGGCCCTGGAGGCGAAGGAGGGTGTGGCCATCGAGCGCGAGACCCAGACCCTGGCCACCATCACCATCCAGAACTACTTCCGCCTGTACTCCAAGCTGGCCGGCATGACCGGCACGGCCGAGACCGAGGCCGGCGAATTCTTCGAGATCTACAAGCTGGACGTGGTGGTGATCCCCACCAACAAGCCGGTGCGGCGGATCGACTACCAGGACGTCATCTACCGCACCAAGCGCGAAAAGTTCAATGCGGTGATCGACGAGATCGCCCACTATCACGAGGCCGGGCTGCCGGTGCTGGTGGGGACCGTTTCGGTGGAGGTGTCCGAGACGTTGTCGCGGATGCTTACCCGCCGCGGCATCCGGCACTCCGTGCTCAACGCCAAGCACCACCAGAAGGAGGCGGAGATCGTTTCGCTGGCCGGCCAGCCGGGCAACGCGGTGATCGCCACCAACATGGCCGGCCGCGGCACCGACATCAAGCTGGGGCCGGGCGTGGTCAAGAGCGGTCATTGCCGCCTGGCGGCCGGGGACGGAACGGACGACCAGTGCCCGCATTTCGGCGAGCTCAAGTGCCGTGACGAGGTGCCCTGCGGGCTGCACATCATCGGCACCGAGCGCCACGANNTACCTGTCGCTGGAGGACGACCTGATGCGGCTGTTCGGATCGGAGCGGATCGCCGGCATCATGGAGCGGCTGGGCGCCGAGGAGGGAGAGGTGCTGACCCACCCGCTGCTGACCAGGCAGATCGAGACGGCCCAGAAGCGGGTCGAGGCCTACAACTTCGACATCCGCAAGCGGCTGCTGGAGTACGACGATGTGATGAACAAGCAGCGCGACGCGGTCTACAAGCTGCGGCGGGAGGTCCTCACCAAGCCGGAGCTGCGGGAAGAGGCCCTGGCCCGCTGCCAGCAGCTGGCTGGCGACATCGTCGCCGCGCGCAGCGACTCCCGGGAATACCCGGAAAACTGGGACTGGCAGGGGCTGCACGGCGACCTGGGCAGGAGTTTCCTGATCGATGTCGCGGTCCCGGAGGCGGACCGGCGGGGGCTGACGCCGGAGCGGCTGGAGGAGCTGGTCGTTGCCGCGGTGCGGCGGCGGTACGAGGAGCGGGAGCAGGCGCTGACGCCGGGACTGCTGCGCCAGATCGAGCGGTTCGTGATGCTGCAGGTGATCGACGAACGGTGGCGGGAGCACCTGCACCAGCTGGACATCATCAAGGAAGGAATCGGGCTGAGGGCCTACGGGCAGAAGGACCCGCTGATCGAGTACAAGAGGGAAAGCTACGACATGTTCATGGCGCTGATGGACGCGATCAACGCCCAGATCGTGGAGCTGCTTTTCAAGGCGCACCCGGTGAGTAGTGCGCCGATGCCACCGGTCCGCCCGGCCGAGATCAGCGTCTTCAAGCCCGAGCTGGCCCGCCCGGGACCGGCCGGCGGGGCTGCGGGGGAGGATGATCCGGCCTTGGGCCCGCTGGGACGCGGTTCGGCGGACCGCCCCCGGCCGCAGCCGGTCGTCAACCGGGCGCCCAAGGTCGGCCGCAACGATCCCTGCCCCTGCGGCAGCGGGCGAAAATACAAAAAATGCTGCGGCGCGGGCGACTGACCGCCGCAATTGACCTCACCCGATTCATATCGCAGTAGGTGTGCCATGCCACCGAACCCACCGGAAAAACAGAAGGATGTCGGGCAGTTCAACGCCTGGCTGAAGAACATCGGCCAGACCAGGATGCCGGCGCCGCCCGACGGCGGCCACGCTCCGTCCTCGCCCCGGCCGGCGTTCAGGCCGCCGGCACCGTCGGGCGGCGGCATCCTGGGCGAGATCGACTCGGAGATCGACGACGTGTTCGGAAGGATCGTCAGCGACGCTCCTCCCCCGCCGGTGGCGCCGCCGCCCCAGGCGGCGCCCCGACCGGCTCCGGTCCAGACTCCTCCGGCGCCGAGGCCTGAGGCACCCAAATCGCCGCCGTCACGCGCCGACGTCGACCGCCTGATAGCCGCCACCCATGCCCAGCAACGCCCGGAGCCTGCGGCCACGACATCGCCACCGCGGCAGTCATTCGCCCCTCCGCCCCCGGTCCAACCCCAGTCGGTTTTCGGCAGGCCGGTGGCGCCGCAGCAGCAGGCGCAGCAGCCGCCGGCCGCCCCCGCACTGCCGGCCCAGCTGGCGCAATTCCAATTGCAGCACCAGCAGGAACTGGCCCGGGTCGAGCAGTCGTTCCTCGAGACCAAGAACCAGCTGCAGAAGCAGGTCAAGGACATCCAGCTGAAATACCAGGAACAGCGGACCAAGTGGGAGAACGTGCTGGCCGACCTCCGCATCCGCAACGACGAACTGCTGAGGCGCAACCAGGAATTGGAGCAGCAGATCGGGCAGATGAGCGAACGGCACCGCGAGCTGATCCAGGAGTATACGGAGCTGCGCGGCCAGACGCTCTCCGGGCAGCCGGCGCACACCACGGCGCAATCACTGCCCGAGGAGATCGGGGCGGAGCGGGGGCAGATCCTCAAGGGCGAGTTTCAGATACCGGATGTCGCGGTCCCGACGATCGACGACACCGCTGTCCGAATCGATATGCCCATGGCGCAGGCCGCGGCCGAACCCGCCCGCCTGTCGCCGGAGGTCTCGTTCCAGATGCCCGGCGAGGAGCCTGCCCTGCCGCCCACCGCTGCCGAATCCGACGACCTGCTGGCCGAGCTCGATGCCCTGGAGAAGGAGATGAAGGACATCGGGGGCAACTGATCAGATGCCCGAGCTGCCCGAGGTGGAAACGGTACGCCGCGACCTGCAACGGCGTGTCCGCGGTGCGGTGATCGAACGGGTCGAGGTCCGCAATCCGGGTTCGCTGCGCGGCTTGGCGCCGCGGCCGTTCACCGGGGAGATTCGGGGAAGACGCTTCGACGGTTTCGCCAGGCGCGGCAAGCACCTGCTCTGCGCGCTCTGCTCGGGGGACACGCTGGTCGTCCACCTGCGGATGACCGGTGTGATGCTGCACCAATCGGTGCGCGATCCGCTGCCCGCCATGGCCCGGATCGTTTTTCATCTGCGCGGCGGCCGCCGGCTGGTGTTCGCCGACCAGCGCAAGTTCGGGACGATGGAGCTGGCGGCCGATCCGCTGTCCCTGCCCGCCATCTGGAAACTCGGCCCCGAGCCGCTGGGGCGGACCTTCACCGCCGCGCGACTGCGCGACGCGCTGCAGGGGAGGACCGGCCCGGTCAAGAGCGTGTTGCTCGACCAGTCGGTCGTCGCCGGGCTGGGCAACATCTACGTGCTGGAGGCCCTGCACCGCGCCGGCATCTCGCCCAAGCGGAAAGCCTGCGGGCTGCGGCAGGCGGAGACCGCCAGGCTGCACCGGTCGATCGTGGCCGTGCTGCGCGCGGCGATCGCGGCGCGCGGCAGCTCGGTCGACACCTACCGCGACGGCCAGGGCAAGCGGGGCTGGTTCCAGGTGCAGCACCGGGTCTACGACCGCGAGGGGAAAGCGTGCAAGCGCTGCGGGGCGGTGATCGTCAAGGAGCAATTCCGCGGCCGCGGCACCTACTGGTGCCCGGGCTGCCAACGTTGATGCAGTTCACAGTGAAGGCGACATGCCTGATACTGTCGCTGGCCTCCGCGAGCATGGCCTCGGCGCTCAACATTGCCGATGACGAGGAATTCGATCGTATCGCTAGTCGGTTGAAAGGCGACTGGGCCCTAGGCTCTTGGCACACCGCGCTGGTCAGCTCGCGATCACCGTCGTTTGCATACCGGAGATCGGGATTTGCCATCTCACACATCCAGTTTAGGTTCGATCAGCAGAAAGGCCTTGCGATCAACGAAGCGATCAACTGCTTCCACGAAGGCATGGGGGAACGATCGGTTGCCGAAATCTGCCCAAGTGAGAAATCGGGCAGCTATCTGCTGATCGCCGGGCCGCGTGACGAATGCCGGGCCTTGCCCCGAGGAGAACGCGGGGACACGATGCTGTATCCGGTGATTGGTACGGTTACGTTCGCGAATGATACATCACTGAGCATGACACCCGATGGATACGTAACCCGGAACGGGGGGCAGCACCAGTATATCAAGTGCCGGCCGGCGCTCGCNNCGACGATGTATTCTTCCTGAAATCGTTCGATGGGGGAAAGATACTCGATACCTACGGGTTTGTGCGTTCGGGCGATACGCTGCTGGTCTACAATGTCGGGGAATCGGAATCATGCGAAGGATCGGTCAGGGTGGGCAGCCCCCTGATGGCGCTGCGAAAGATGAAGCAGGGCAAACGATGAAGATCGGCATCATCTCCGACACCCACGACCACCTGGGCAACTGCCGCAAGGCCTGCGAGGCGTTCGCCGCCGAGGGCATCAGGACCGCGCTGCACGCCGGGGACATCAACGCGCCGTTTGCGGTCGTGCCATTCCACGACGCGCGGATAAAGCTGATCGCCGTGTTCGGGAACAACGACGGTGAGAAGCTGTTCCTGCGCGAGCGGTTCGCCGAGCTGGGGTTCGAGCTGCACCACGGCCCGCACCGCTTCCAGCTCGATGGCCGCCGCATCTGCCTGATGCACGAGCCGCGCTGTCTGGACAGCCTGGTCAGATCGGGCGACTTCGACCTGGCGGTCTACGGCCACACCCACGAGCTGGCGATCGGCGAGGAGGGCACCCTGGTGGTCAACCCGGGCGAGGCCTGCGGCTACCTCAGCGGCAAGGCCACCTGCGCGGTGGTCGACCTGGCGGACCTGAGCGGCCGGATCATCGAGCTGTAGTCTGCCACAGAGACACTGAGACACAGAGATGGCCGTAACGCTCAAGGGAAAAGAGAACAAGCTCATTGCGCTGTTGAAGAGCTACGGCAGCGCGGTAGTCGCCTACTCCGGCGGCACCGACAGCACGCTGCTGGCGCTGCTGGCCAAGGAAGCGCTCGGCGACAAGCACCTGGCAGTCACCGCCGCCTCGCCGACCTATACCAGTGCCGAGCTGCTGCAGGCCAAGGCCATCGCGAAGCAATTCGGCTTGAACCTTCAGGTGGTGACCACGGACGAACTCGCCGACCCGAAATTCACGGCCAATCCGGTCGACCGTTGTTATCACTGCAAGAACCATCTGCTCAAGATCGTCCACGCAGTGGCCCTGCAGCGGGGCTTCACGACGGTGCTCGACGGCAGCAACGCCGACGACGGCCGCGATTACCGCCCGGGGCGCAAAGCCGTTCGGGAATGGGGTGTGAACAGCCCGCTGGCCGAGGCTGGCCTGACCAAGGCAGAGATCAGGAGGATCGCCAAGCGGAAAAAGCTGCCCAACTGGAACAAGCCGGCCAATGCCTGCCTGGCCTCGCGCGTGCCGTACGGCACCGTGATCAGCGCCGATGTGCTGTCACGGATCGAACGGGCGGAGCGCGTCCTCTCCAAGATGGGATTCAGGCATCATCGCGTGCGGCACCATGGCGAGGTCGCGCGGATCGAGCTGCCGCCGGCTGCGATCAGCGCGGCGGTCAAGAACAGGGAGCGGATCGTCCGGCGGATTAATGCCGCCGGCTACAAGTTCGTGACGCTGGACCTAGCGGGGTACCAGATGGGATGCTTCAACCCGTAGCATCGTTTGTCACTCCTGCGAAGGCAGGAGTCCATGGATTCCCGCCGGAGTTTACCCCATGCGGTGACATGGGGCGGGAATGACACGAGAAAGAAAATGGACAACGAGAAGATACAGCAGATACTGAGGGGCGTGAAATCCGGCAGGTTCTCGGAAACGAAGGCCCTCGAACTGCTGCGGCACCTGCCGCACGCCGACCTCGGCTTCGCCACCATCGACAACCACCGCGCGCTGCGGCGCGGCGCGCCCGAGGTGATCTTCTGCCAGGGCAAGACGCCGGCGCAAGTCACAAAGATATTCGCCCACATGGCCCCGCACGGCCTGGTGATGGCCACCCGCGCCGACGCCGCGCACTGGAGGGCGGTCAAGCGGTCTTTCCCCAAGGCCATCTACCACCAGCAGGCGAGGATCATCTCCAACCGCAAAGCCGCGAAGCAGGCCGCGAAGCGGTACATCGCCGTGGTGACGGCCGGCACGTCGGACATCCCGGTGGCCGACGAGGCTGCGGTCACGGCCGAGCTGCTGGGCCACCGCGTGGAACGGCTGTGGGACGTGGGCGTGGCCGGCATCCACCGGCTGTTCAACAAGCTCGACCTCCTGCAGAACGCCTCGGTGATCGTGGTGGCCGCGGGGATGGAGGGCGCGCTGCCCTCGGTGGTCAGCGGGCTGGTGGCCTGCCCGGTGGTGGCCGTGCCCACCAGCGTGGGCTACGGCGCCAGTTTCGGCGGGATCACGGCGCTGCTGGCGATGCTCAATTCCTGCTCGCCCGGCGTGGCCGTGGTCAACATCGACAACGGGTTCGGCGCCGGCTACCTGGCAGCGATGATGCTCAAAGGACGTATCACGGACAACCGGGGACAGTAAGGAATCCAGGAAACTAAGACCATTCCAGGGTTCCTCGCTTCCTGATGATAAGACGATCCAGATGAAGCGAACCGTCTTTTTCGACTGCCCGACCGGCGCGGCCGGGAACATGCTGCTGGCCGCGTTGATCGGCGCCGGCGCCGACGCCAGGCGGATCGAGCGGCAGCTGCGCAAACTGCCGGTCAAGGGCTGGTCGCTGCAGTTGCGAACGATTCGCAAACAGGGCATCGCCGCGCTGCACCTCGAGGTCAGGCAGGGCCCGCAGCCAGAGCGGCACCTGTCGGACATCTTCCGGATCATCGACCGGGCGAAGCTTTCGGACAAGGTCACCGGCAGCGCCTACCTGATCTTCTCCGCCCTGGCCAAGGCCGAGGCGCAGGTGCACCAGGCGCCGATCGGCCGCATCCACTTCCACGAGGTGGGCGCGGTCGACGCCATCGTCGACATCGTCGGCGCCTGCCTGGCGCTGGAGGACCTGAGGATCGACGAGGTCCGCTGTTCGCCGCTCAACGTTGGGCACGGCACGGTCAGGTGCGCACACGGCCTGCTGCCCGTTCCTGCGCCGGCGACCGCGCTGCTGCTGAAGAACGCACCGGTCTACCAGAACGAGCTGGCGGGCGAACTGGTCACCCCGACCGGCGCTGCGATCCTCGCGACGCTGGCCAAATCGTTCGGCCCGATGCCGGAAATGACGGTCACTGCCGTGGGCTACGGTGCCGGGACCAGGGAGCTCGGCGTGCCCAACATGGTACGGGCCTTCATCGGAGAGACTTCGTCTCCGTCTCCGGCAACGAAGGAGCTGGTCCTGCTGGAGACCAACATCGACGACATGAATGCGCAGGTCTACGGGCACGTGATGGAGCTGCTGTTCAAGTCCGGCGCGCTGGATGTCTGGATGACTCCTATTTACATGAAGAAGAACCGTCCCGGCATCGTGCTCTCGGTTTTAGTTCCGGCCGCGAACGAGCGGCAAACGGTCGACCTGATGTTCGCCGAGACCACCAGCCTGGGAATCAGGCGCCGCGCGGTCGAACGGTACGCGTTGGCACGGGAAACCGTCACGGTCGAAACGAAGTACGGTCAGATCACGGGCAAGGCCACGCTGTTGCCAGCGGGCGGGAAACGGTTCATGCCGGAGTACGAGGACTGCCGCAACGCTGCGATCAAGCACGGCGCGCCGCTGCGCGTCGTCCAGGAGGCAGCGACGAGGGCGTACCGGGGATAACCCCTCCCAGAACCCTCCCCGAAAGCGTTCGGGGAGGGGAGGGGAGGGTGGTGTCAACAGAGCGATACGAAGCCATGGACCTGAAGCGCATCGTCATCAAACCGAAGCTTCCCAAGGTGATCTGGGATTTTTTCATGATCACCCTGGGCGCAGCCTTGATGGCCCTGTCCTACGACCTGTTCCTGGTGCCGCACAAGATCGCGCCCGGCGGCGCGGCGGGCGTGGCCACGATCCTCCACTTTCTGTTCAAGCTGCCGGTGGGCGTGGTGATTTTCGCGGTGAACATCCCGTTGTTCGTCTGGGGCTTGAAGGAGTTCGGCAGAAAGTTCGGGTTTCGCACCATCTATGCCGTTTTCATGACCGCGTTCCTTACGGACTTTCTGCAGGCCCAGTTCCGTTTCCAGGCGGCGACCGGGAATACTATTCTGGCGGCGCTCTACGGCGCTGTGCTGCTCGGCATCGGGCTGGGGCTGGCTTTCCGGCACCAGGCCACCACCGGCGGTTCGGACATCGTGGCCCAGATCATCGCCAAGTACACCAACGCCACGCCCGGGATCGGCATCATGCTGGTGGACTTCGTGATCATCGCGCTGGCCGGGCTGTCCTTCGGCAAGGTCGACCTGGCGCTCTACGGCTTCATCACGCTCTACGTCTCGTCGAGGATCCTGGACGTGATCCTGGAGGGCTGGTCCTACAACAAGGCGGCCTACATCATCTCCGATAACTGGGAGCTGATCCGGGGCGAGGTGGTGCTGGGGCTGGACCGCGGCGGCACGATGTGGGCGGGCAAGGGGTTCTACAAGGGCGCGGAGAAGACCATCCTGTTCTGCGTGGTCAGCCGGCGGGAGCTGGCCCAGCTGCGCGAGGCCGTGAAACTGCTCGATCCCAAGGCGTTCATGGTGGTGACCGACGCCAAGGAGGTGCTGGGTCAGGGGTTCAAGCCGTGGTCGAAGGTTACTTCATCCTGATCGTAAAATGTGAATCGTGAATCGTCGAGGGGCAACCTGAATGGAACGGGCGCATAAGAAGCTGGATGTCTGGAAATTGAGCATGCAGCTGGCCAAAGAAATATACGCTATTACCGGCCGATTCCCGCGTGAGGAACAGTATGGTATCGTTTCTCAGATGCGCAGGGCGGCAACGTCAATCCCGGCGAACATCGCTGAAGGTGCCGCGCGAAGGTCAAAAAGAGAATTCCTCCAATTCCTATCCATCGCGGGCGGGTCATTAAGCGAACTGGATACATTTGTCGATCTTTCGTTGATGCTTGGGTATATCTCGGACAATGAGAAACCATTGTGCGATGAGTTGATCGCAAAGGTCGGCATGACATTGGCAGGTTTGACCCGCAGTCTTCGCCTCCGCTGACACCCCATTTTACCCTTTACGATTCACGTTTCACGGGATGCTCATGAAGAGGATATTGACCGGGGACAGACCAACCGGCCCGCTGCACATCGGCCACTACTTCGGCTCGCTGCAGGACCGGGTCAAACTGCAGCACGAGTACCAGACCTACGTGCTGATCGCCGACACCCAGGCGTTGACCGACAACCACGAGACGCCGGAGAAGGTGCGCGACAACATCCTGGAGGTGACGCTGGACTACCTGGCCGCGGGCATCGACCCGGCCAAGGCGACCATCGTGATCCAGTCCAGGATGCCGGCCATCGCCGATCTGACCGTCTACTTCATGAACCTGGTGACGGTGGCCCGCGTCGGCCGCAACCCCACGGTCAAGGACGAGATCAAGCAGAAGGGATTCGGCGAGAGCCTGCCGTTCGGTTTCTTCGCCTACCCGGTGTCGCAGGCCGCGGACATCCTGGCTTTCAACGCCGACCTGGTGCCGGTCGGGGAAGACCAGCTGCCGATGATCGAGATGACCCGCGAGATCGCCCGCGACTTCAACCGCATCTACGGCCCGACCTTCGTCGAGCCGCAGCCCAAGGTCGGGACCTTCGGCCGGCTGAAGGGGCTGGACGGCGGCGCCAAGATGAGCAAGTCGCTGAACAACGCAATCTATCTCAAGGACACGGAGGAGGAGATCGCCAGGAAGGTGATGGCGGCCTATACCGACCCCACCCGCGCCAAGAAGACCGATCCCGGCCATCCCGACGGCTGCATGGCCTACGCCTACCACGGCATATTCACGAAAGAAGGGCAGGCGAAGATCCGCGAGGAATGCCTGGCCGGGCAGCGCGGCTGCGTGCAGTGCAAGAAGGAGCTGGCGGCCAACCTCAACGCGTTCCTGGCGCCGATCCGCGACAAGCGCCTGGCGCTGGCGCGCGACCTGGGATACGTCAAGGACGTGCTGAACGCGGGGATCAGGAAGGGCCGCGAGACCTCGGACGCGGTGCTGGACGCCGCGCTGCGCGCGATGAAGATCGACTACCGGGATATCCTGGGATAGACCGGACCGTCTACGGGAATGCTTCCATCATGCGTGCTACGAATAATGAAAACGTAATACTTTTCATGGTCCTCATCCTGTCCGGGTGGGCATCAGCGCAGCCGGCCGACAGCACGGCCATTGCCCCTGCGCCGGAAAGCGCAGCTGCCCGGCCCGACAGCACAGTGGTCCCGGCGGCCGCGGCCGTACCGGCGACGACCGACACTGCAACGGCAACGACCAAGTTCGACTGGAAGCTGGCGGCAATGGCCGGGCTCAACTTCTCGTCCACCGCGGTCTCGGGCAACTGGACCGGCGGGGAGGCCAACAACTGGGCGGTCTCGGGCTTCGTGGACGGCACGGCCGAGCGCAGCTTCCCGATGTTCGTCTGGGCCGGCCGCTTCCACGCGGAGTACGGGCAGACCAGGCAGGGAAGCCAGCCGGCGGTCAAGGGCGCGGACCTGATCCACTCGGACAGCGACTTGCGCTGGCTGGTGCTGCAGCGGTTCAATCCCTACGCCGACCTGACGTTCGATTCCCAGTTCGACGTATTCCTCAAGCCGACCACGCTGTCCCAGAGCGTGGGGATGAACTTCGTGCTGTCCGACCGCGACCGGGCGAAACTTTCGACCAAGGCCGGCCTGGCGCTCAAGGAGGTGTTCGACCCCGGCCGCCTGCTGCGCTCGCCCTCGTCGCTGCAGGTGGTGCAGGACAGCGCGGCCGACGACGGATCGCGGGTCTACCTGGGGCTGACCTCGATCACCGACGGCACGGCCTCGCTGGGCGGCTCGGCCAAGCTGACCTCCCAGCTGCGGCTGTTCGCGCCGGTCAGCCTCGACGGTGGCGACCTGCGCTGGGACACCGCGCTCTACGTCAAGATCGCGAAGTACCTGACGCTCAAGGCGGGCTACCTGGCCCTGTTCAGCTACGACCGCGACTACCCGGCCCGCTGGCCGCGCGACGTGCGCACCCGCTTCACGACCGGCCTGGGCGCCAGCTGGGCGCTGTTTTGAACGTCACGGACAATGCGATACCCGCCCTGATCGTCGCCACGGGCAAGAAGGTGTCCCTGCGGGCGAGAACGCTCGAGGACGTGCCGTTGCTCTTCAGATGGCACAACTTGAGCGGGCAGGTCCAGCGGTTCGACGCCCCCTGGGAGTGGACGCAGCGGGAACCGGACGATGTCTTCGCAGCGCGGATGGCGAAGAGCATCGAGAGCGAACAAGGTGGGAAGATCAAGCTTGCGTTGATCGTCGGGCCGAATCAACTCCCACTCGGCACCGTCAACAGCTATGGGGACAAAGGCAATCCGGACAACAGGTATGTTGGGATATCGATCTATGATGACCCTCTGATCAATAGAGGATTCGGAACTGAAGCCCTCGCACTCTGGGTCGAGTATCTGTTCAAGAGCAGGGACCTGCACCACATAGGCCTGGAGACCTGGTCATTCAACGCCCGGATGATCCGCGTGGCCGAGAAGGTCGGGTTCAAGCACGAAGGCCGTGAACGGGAAGTGCGGCAATGGGAAGGGCAGTGGCTGGACAAGCTTCATTTCGGAATATTGAGAACCGAATGGAAGGAGATGCATTCTTGAAGGACCTCGCACAACGGGCCCTCAACGCGGCCGAGGTGGCCGGCGCCAGCTACGCCGACGTCCGCATCATCACCGAGCACTCGGAGGACATCGAGGTCAAGGACGGCCGGGTGGGCAGCATCAACCGCGGGACCTCCGGCGGGTTCGGCATCCGGGTGATCGCCGACGGCGCCTGGGGCTTCGCCTCCAGCCCGAAGATCGAAAAGGCCGAGATCGAGCGGGTGGCCGCGCTGGCGGTCAAGGTGGCCCGGGCCAGCGCCCTGCTCAAGGTGAAGGACGCCGAGCTGGCGCCGGTGGAGAAGCACGTCGACCGCTACGTCACACCGCATAAGCGGAACCCCCTCGAGGTGCCGCTGGAGGAGAAGATCGCGCTGCTGCTGAAGACCGACGCCAACCTGCGCGCGGTCAAGGGCGTCAGCATCACCGAGTCGCGGATCGCGGCCTGGGTGGAGGACCAGCTGTTCGCCTCGACCGTGGGGTCGCTGATCGAGCAGCGGATCGTCCAGTGCGGCGGAGGCTACACCGCCACCGCCGTCCGGGACGGCGAGGTGCAGCACCGCTCCTACCCCTGCTCCCACGGCGGGCAGTGGGAGTCCAACGGCTACGAGATGATCGAGGGGCTGGACTTCGCCGGCCACGCCGGGCAGTGCGCCGAGGAGGCCGTGGCGCTGCTGTCGGCGACCCAGTGCCCGGCCGGGGAGAGGGACATCATCATCGAGGGCTCGCAGCTCTCGCTGCAGATCCACGAATCGGTCGGCCACCCGCTGGAGCTGGACCGGGTGCTCGGCAGCGAGGCCAACTACGCCGGCACCAGCTTCGCCACCACCGACAACTTGGGGAAATTGAAGTACGGGTCGGGCATCGTCACCATCGTCTCGGACCCCACCTGCCCGATGGGGCTGGGCAGCTTCGGCTACGACGACGAGGGCGTCAAGGCCCGCCCGGCGGACCTGATCCGCGATGGCCTGCTGGTGGACTACCTGTCGTCGCGCGAGGCCGCCCGGGCCATCGGCAAGGCGTCCACCGGCGCGATGCGGGCCGACGGCTGGGCCAACATGCCGATCGTCCGGATGACCTGCATCAACCTGGCGCCGGGGACGAAGACGCTCGACCAGATCATCGCCGAGACCGACGACGGCCTGTACCTGGCCACCAACAAGAGCTTCTCGATCGACGACCGGCGCTCCAACTTCCAGTTTGGCACCGAGATCGGCTGGGAGATCAAGGGCGGCAAGCTGGGACGGATGGTGAAGAACGCCAGCTACACCGGGATCACGCCGCGGTTCTGGAACGCCTGCGACGCCGTGGCCGGGCCCGCCGACTGGAAGATCTGGGGGACCGCCAACTGCGGCAAGGGGGAGCCGGGCCAGACCGCCCGCACCGCCCAGGGCTGCGCGCCGGCGCGGTTCCGCGGGATCACGGTCGGCGTCGTGCCGGGCAAGAAGTAGACCGCAACGATAGGGGACGACGATGCTGATGGACAAGAACCGCGCCAGCGAGATCTGCACCAAGGCGCTGTCATACGTCACGGGCGGGCAGGGCGAGGTGACGCTGTACCAGAGCTCCGGTCCGCTGACCCGGATCGCCAACAACGCCATCCACCAGAATGTGGAGACCATGGACCTCAACGTCTCCCTGCGGGTGGACGCCGGCGGCCGGTCGGGCCGGGCCACCACCAACCAGACCGACGATGAATCCCTGCAGGCGCTGGCACGGCAGGCCGCGGCCGCGGCCGCGGCCATCACCGGCGACCAGGAGCTACCCCCGATGATGGGTCCGCAGACCTACCGGGAGATCCCCGCCTACGATGACAGCTCGGCCCAGCTGGAGCCGGAGCAGCGGGCCCGGATGGTGCGGCGGGCGGTCGACCTGGCACTGCGGGACAAGGTCGAGCTGGCTGGGCTGGTCAGCAACGGGTTCCACGTCCGGGCCATGGCCAACAGCAACGGGCTGTTCGCTTACCAGGCCAGCAGCAGCATGACGATGGAGATCACCGCGCGCTCCGGCCTCGCGGCCGGCCGCTGTGCCAGGACCGTCCGCCGCGCCGCGGACCTCGACCCGGAGCAGGTGGCCGCGACGGCCATCCGCAAGTGCCTGGGCAGCCGCGACCCCCGGGCGCTGGAACCGGGCGAGTACGCGGTGATCCTGGAGCCGGAGGCGGTCACCACGCCGCTGATGTTCCTGGCGTGGCTCTCGTTCGGGGCGCTGGCGGTGCAGGAGGACCTGAGCTGCCTGTCCGGCAAGCTGGGGCAGAAGATGATGGGCGATAACATCACCATCAGGGATGACGCCTACCACCCGCTGATGATCTGGGCCTCGCCCTTCGACGCCGAGGGCATGCCCAAGCGGCCGGTGGCCATCATCGAGCGGGGCGTCGTCCGCGGGCCGGTGTACGACCTCAAGACCGCGGCCAGGGACAGGACCGCGACCACCGGCCACGGCCTGCCCCAGCCCAACACCTACGGCCCGATGCCCGGCAACATCGTGCTGGAGGGCGGCGCCGCCACGCTGGACGACATGGTCGCGTCGACCAAGCGCGGCGTGCTGGTCACCCGCTTCTGGTACAACCGAGTGGTCGATCGCAAGGCGCCGGTGATCACCGGGATGACCCGGGACGGCACGTTCCTGATCGAGGACGGGAAGGTGGCCTGCGGCGTCAAGAACATGCGGTTCAACCAGAACCTGGTCGAGTTCTTCAACAACGTGGAGGCCCTGGGCGTGCCGGAAGGGCAGGAGAACATGGTGGTCCCGCCGCTCAAGGCCAACGGGTTCCATTTCACCGGCCGGACCGAGTGATCCGATAGCCAATAAACAATGCATCATAGCGGGGGAATCATGAGCATCAAGCAGATCATGGCCGACGCCAAAAAGAAGAACGTTGCCTTCGTGGCCGTCCGCTTCGTCGACTTGGTGGGCAAGTGGCACCAGATCACGGTGCCGGCCCACGAGCTGAAGCCCGACCTGTTCCAGCGGGGCCGCGGCATCGGGTTCGACGGCTCCAGCGTGGCCGGGTTCACCCAGGTCAAGGCCGGGGACATGATCGTCATCCCGGTTCCGGAGACCGCCGTGCTTGACCCCTTCGCCGAGCTGCCGACCCTGTCGTTCATCGGCGACGTCATCGACGTGGCCACCAGCGAGAAGTTCGAGCGCAACCCCCGGTTCGTGGCCGAGAAGGCCGAGGCGCATCTCCGCAAGAGCGGCTACGCCGAGCAGAGCTTCTGGGGCCCGGAGTTCGAGTTCTACCTGTTCGACTCGATCCGTTACCAGAACGATCCCCAGCACTGCTTCTTCCATGTCGACGCCGCCGAAGCCCACTGGAACACCGGGCGCGACGAGCGGCCCAACCTGGGCAACAAGATCCCGCACAAGGGCGGCTACCACGCGGCGCCCCCCCGAGACCGCTACTTCGACTTCCGCTCGGCGCTGTGCCGCACCATGGAGCAGTGCGGCGTCCCGGTGAAGTACCACCACCACGAGGTGGGCGGCGCCGGCCAGATGGAGATCGAGGTGATGTTCGACACCCTCACCCGGATGGCCGACCGCACCATGATGGTGAAATACATCGTCCATAACGGCGCCGCCCAGGCCGGGCTGACCGCGACCTTCATGCCCAAGCCGCTGGTGGGCGAACCCGGCAACGGGATGCACGTCCACCAGTACCTGGCGCGTGGCGGCCACTCGCTGTTCTACAAGAAGGGCGGGCTGGTCAACATGTCGGACCTGGCGCTGCACTACCTGGGCGGCCTGCTGCACCACGCGCCGGCCCTGCTGGCGTTCACCAACCCCTCGACCAACTCCTACCGCCGGCTGGTGCCCGGGTTCGAGGCGCCGGTCAAGGCCAGCTACTCGGTGGGCAACCGCACCGCGGCAGTGCGCATCCCCGGCTACCTGACCGATCCCCGGAACTTCCGCTACGAGTTCCGGCCGCCCGACGCCACCTGCAATCCCTACCTGGCGTTCGCCGCCATGCTGATGGCCGGCATCGACGGCATCCGGCGCAAGCTCGACCCGGGCCAGCCGCTCAACAAGGACCTGTTCAGCCTGGCCCCGCGCGACCTGGAGCGGATCCCGACCCTGCCGACGTCGCTGCCCGAAGCGCTGGAGGCGCTGCGGCGCGACCACAAGTTCCTGCTGGAGGGCGGCGTGTTCCCGGAGGACCTGGTCACGACCTGGATCGACCTCAAGTCGAAGGAGTTCGCGGCGCTCAACATCCGGCCGCATCCCTACGAGTTCCAGCTGTACTATGACTGCTGACGCCGCGTCCGAACGGAGGCAAGCGGTGATCCGAAGCAAGGGGCGATCCATCACCGACAGCTTCGGCCTGCACGTGTTCAACGAGCAGGCCATGAAGAAGCACCTGCCGTACAAGGCTAGCCTGCGGCTGGCCGAGATCATCCGGTCGGGCGGCCGGATCGACGAGCCGCTGGCCGAGGAGGTGGCCCACGGCGTCAAGGAATGGGCGATCGCCAACGGCGCCACCCACTACTGCCACTGGTTCCAGCCGATGACCGGGGCCACGGCCGAAAAGCACGACAGCCTGCTGTCGTACGACGCCAAGGGCCAGCCCATCACGCGTTTCTCCGGCAAGCACCTGATCCAGGGCGAGCCCGACGCCTCCAGCTTCCCCAGCGGCGGCATCCGGGCGACTTTCGAGGCCCGGGGCTACACGGCCTGGGACCCGACCTCGCCCATATTCCTGGCCGAGAGCGGCGGCGGCGCCACGGTCTGCATCCCCACCATCTTCCTGTCCTACACCGGCGAGGCGCTGGACGAGAAGGCGCCGCTGCTGCGATCGATGGCTGCCGTCGGCGCGGCCGGCCTGCGGGTGATGCGGCTGTTCGGCGCCACTGCCGCCACCAGGGTCTACCCCACGGTCGGGGCCGAGCAGGAGTACTTCCTGGTCGACCGGAAGCGGTTCGACCGGCGCCCCGACCTGGTGCTGTGCGGCCGGACGCTGTTCGGCGCGCCGTCGCCCAAGGACCAGCAGCTGGAGGACCACTACTTCGGCTCGATCCGGGAGCGGGTGCTGGGATTCATGCAGGACGCCGAGGCCGAGCTCTACCGGCTGGGCGTGCCGGTCAAGACCCGGCATAACGAGGTGGCTCCGATGCAGTACGAGCTGGCCGCGCTCTACGAGGAGGCCAACGTCGCCTGCGACCACAACCACCTGATCATGGAGACCATGCGCCGGGTGGCGCGGCGCCACGGCTACGCCCTGCTGCTGCACGAGAAGCCGTTCGCCGGGGTCAACGGCTCGGGCAAGCACGTCAACTGGTCGCTGGCCGACGGCGACGGCCGCAACCTGCTGGAGCCCGGGGCCACGCCCCACGCCAACCTCCAGTTCCTGGTGTTCCTGCTGGCGGCGGTCAAGGCGGTCCACGACAACGGCGACCTGCTGCGGGCCTGCGTGGCTTCGGCCGGCAACGACCACCGGCTGGGCGCCAGCGAGGCGCCGCCGGCCATCATGTCGGTGTTCCTGGGCGAGCAGCTGACCCGGATCCTGGACAACATCGCCGGCGAGCGGCCCCACCAGGTCACCGACCAGCAGATCATCGACCTGGGCATCGCCAAGCTGCCGCTGATCAGCCGCGACAACACCGACCGCAACCGCACCTCGCCCTTCGCTTTCACCGGGAACAAGTTCGAGTTCCGGGCGGTGGGCTCGGCCCAGTCGATCGCCCCGGCCTGCTACACCGTCAACGCCGTCGTGGCCATCGCGCTCAACCGGCTGGCCGACCGGATCGAGGCCGGGCTGCGCGACGGGGCCGACCTCAACACCGCGGCCATGGCGGCGCTGACCGAGGCCATCCGGGCGACCGCCCCGGTGCGGTTCGAGGGCAACAACTACGAACAGGCCTGGGCCGACGAGGCCCGGAGGCGCGGCCTGTCCAATAAAGTGACGACACCCGCCGCGCTGGCCGACCTGGTCAGCGACAAGAACGTCGGCGTGTTCGCCGCGGCCGGCGTGTTCTCGCGCCGCGAGCTGGAGTCGCGCCACCACGTACAGATGGAGAAGTACTGCACCACGGTGCAGATCGAGGCGGCCACCGCCATGCGGATCGCGACCACCATGCTGCTGCCGGCCTGCCGGCGTCAGCAGGCGGAGGCGGCCGGTTCGGTGGCGGCGCTGGCCGGCCTGCCCGGGCTGGATGAGGCGACGCTGCGGACGCAGCAGGCCGGCGCGGTGCGCTACGCCTCCCAAGTGGCCGAGCTGCAAACGGGGATCGCGGCGCTGGAGAAAAAGCTGGCGCTGGCCGGAACCATCGGCGCGCTGGCGGAACGGGCAGAGTACTATTGCCGGACCGTGCTCCCGGCCATGGCCGCCCTGCGCCAGGCCGCCGACGGGCTGGAGGAGGCCAGCGACCGCGGCCGGTGGCCCCTGCCCCAGTACTGGGAGATGATGTTCGTCCACTGACAATCAGCGAGGACGCCGAACGTGAAGAAGCATGCGGCAGGGTTCGACCTGTCACTGGTGAAGATGCGCCGCGCCCGCGCGGCCGACAAGGCCACGGTGCTGGATTTCTGCCGGCACACCTTCGGCCGCTGGGGCGATTACATGCCGGAGGTCTGGGAACGATGGATCAGGGAGCGGTCCGGGCTGTTCGCAGTGGCCGAGGTGCGCGGCGTGCCCGTGGGCGTGGGCAAGATCACCGTGCAGCGGTCGGGCGAGCTGTGGCTGGAGGGCCTGCGGGTGGACCCCCACTGGCGGGGCTGCGGCGTCGGCCGGGTGATCCAGGACTGGACCTGGCGCAAGGCGATGGCGATGCGGCCGCGCTCGATCCGCTACGCCACCGGCTCGTACAACAAGATCTCCCAGCACCTGGGCCGCTCCAAGTCGATGCGGATCGTGGCCGAGTTCGACGAGTTCACCGCCCGGCCGCTGCCGGCGCGCGAGACCCAGCTGGTGTGCGCGTCCAACCGCGACCTGGAGCCGCTGCTGCAGCTGTTCGAGCGCGACGCCGCCGCCCGGCACTGGCACGGCCTGTTGCTGGAGGGTTGGGTGGCCAAGGCCTTCGACCGGGATTCGCTGGCGCGGCTGGTGCGGCAGAAGCGCGTCTATGCCTACACCGACGAACGCGGCTTGGCCGGGGCGCTGGTCTACCTCCAGTCCAAGGACAAGAAGTACTTCAACTACTGCCGGGTGGCCGCCCGAGATCGGGCGACGTTCCGGCTGGTGCTGCACGAAGGGCGGCGTCTGGCAGCGGTGCTCGGCGCGAAAAAAATGGAGATGCACCTGCCGCACGCCCTGCGGCCGCGGAGGCTGGCCGCCGGCACCGGCTGGCGCCTGGCGATGCCGATCTGGATGGTGGTGCTGGAGTGGAGGCGCGCCGCGCGGTGAACCGCTTCGAGCTCGTCTCCGACTACCAGCCCACCGGCGACCAGCCGCAGGCCATCGAGAAGCTGGTCGCAGGCCTGAACCGCGGCGACCGGCACCAGGTGCTGCTGGGCGTCACCGGCTCGGGCAAGACCTTCGCCATCGCCAACGTCATCGCCGCCGTCAACCGGCCGACGCTGGTGCTGTCCCATAACAAGACCCTGGCCGCCCAGCTCTACGGCGAGTTCAAGGGGTTCTTCCCCAGGAACGCCGTGGAGTTCTTCATCTCCTACTACGACTACTACCAGCCCGA
>DDXR01000075.1 GCA_002347565.1 bacterium UBP2_UBA2255
GTTGGTGTTCTGGGTCAGGATCGCCCCGGCCATCACCTCGAACGGCGTTTCCCCCGGCCACCAATGCTGCGGGCCGAACCGCTCGAGCAAGATGCCGTAAATTCCGTTCAAATCAGCAGTTGCCCGCATGGAATTGCGATTTTAACACAGATGCCAACGGTAGTCAACTTTATAATGGCCGATTTTTGTAGAAACATCGAAAAAAATGAAAAAACCCGCTGGCGCGGGTCGTATTCATCTCGTTTCCTTTTCTGTCATCCCTGCGCAGAAAGGCATCCAGAAATGGTTTCCCGGCCGGAGTTCACTCCCTGCGGTGATATGGGGCGGGAATGGCGCCCCTGGGGCGGACCAGTGTCGTTCACTCCAGCTTCCTGCTGAACCGCAGCACGCTCAGCGTCAGCACGGCCGAGCCGAAGGCGAACAGCGCCAAGGCCTGCGGCCACAGCTCGGAAATTCCCACCCCCTTCAGGAACAATCCGCGGATGATCACGAAGTAGTAGCGCAGCGGCAGCACGTAAGTGATCCACTGGATGAACCGCGGCATGTTCTCGATCGGGAACACAAACCCGGTGAGGATGATCATCGGCATCATGATGAAGAAGATGGCCGTCATCATCGCCTGCTGCTGGTTGCGCGACACCGTCGAGATCAGCAGTCCCAGCCCCAGGGTGTTGAGGATGAACAGCAGCGACAGCCCGTAGAGCAGCGCCAGGCTGCCGGCCAGCGGCACCCGGAACCACAGGGTGGCCACCGCCACCACCAGCGTGATGTCCACCAGGCCGATCGCGGCGAACGGCGCCAGCTTGCCGACGATCAGCTGCCAGGGCCGGATCGGCGTCACCAGCAGCTGGTCCATGGTGCCGGATTCGCGCTCGCGCACCACGCCCAGCGAGGTCAGCATCATGGTCATCACCATCAGCAGCATCCCCAGCACGCCCGGCACCATGAAGTTCCTGCTCTGGAGCGAGGGGTTGTACCAGACGCGGGGCCGCGAGTCGATCCGCACCAGCAGGCCGGCCGGCAGGCCGGACAGGGCCCGCTGCTGGCGCCGCATCAGCTCGCGGTTGACGATCTGGGTGGCGTAGGCCAGGCCGATGCCGGCCGAGTTGGCGTCGGCGCCGTCGGCGATCACCTGCAGCTGCGGCGGCCGGCCGGCCGCCAGGCCGGCGGCGAAACCGCGCGGGATGACGATGCCGATGGCCGCCGCGCCATTGTCGATCAGCGGGCCGATCGCCGCGGCCGTCTCCGCCCGCCCGGCCTCGGCAAAGTAGCCGGCGTGGAAGAACGAGCCGGCGAACTCCCGGCTCTCCCGGGTGCGGTCCTGGTCGCAGACCACGGTGGGAATGGTCCGGACGTCCAGCGAGGCGGCGTAGGCCAGGATCAGCAGCTGCAGCACCGGCGCGATGAACGACAGCGCCAGCATCTTGCGGTCGCGCCGGAACTGGATGAACTCCTTGCGGATGATGAACAGGACGGTGCGCATACCAGATGATTTCTTAGATGGAATCAGGGAATTCGGGAATGCTTTTATAAAACTTGCCAGCTAATCTTAATGATCCATCGTCCATCACATCGACACGTAAGTCACCTGAAGCGCGAACACTTTTTTCACTACCATTCTGCAAATCGATGAATCTATATTTACGATGTCCTACAATTGTCATTATTTCGAAGTTGTTAGTAAATTTTAGTTTCCCTTCCAGAGGGGTGGACTTGAATACCATCTGCCCTTTCTTATTGTAAACTTGTACGAACGGGATCTCATACGAAGTGTCCGTGGTGTGATAACCGCTCACAACAACACATCCATTGTCGCCAACCCATTTTTCTCCGTAATCTGAATTTATGTCCTCCCCATCTGAAAGCCTTTTGTCGGGATACAACAATAAGGATTTCTTCCATATTGCTCGTCCATTTTCGTTATATAACGTAATGGTTTGATTCATGTCGCGAACAACTGGAGTGTCTACATACTCTTTATGCGTATGTACCGCATAATGATTCCCCCAGGAAACAACTGTAGCATCTATCGTTACGTGTGTCAGTCCGTTCTTTAAACGCGTGTTGGTTTTACGCGCACCAGGCAGTTTAAGTCTAACACGCCCATTATCCTTGAAAACAACTGTATTATCGTTGCGTATTATGATGCTGCCGTCTTTTGCGCCCAGTGTCATGGTTTGCGCGGCAAATTCCTGGGGAAGAATGATTGGACAGAAGAAAGCGAGCAATGTAAAGAGCAGTAAAAACATCGGTTTCATTATAGCCTCGTATTTAAAGATTGCACTCACAGTTTCTTCATCCTGATCCGCACCGCCGCGGCGCCCAGCATCATGGCCGCGAAGGCGCACAGGGCCAGCACCTGCGGCCAGAATGCCTCCAGCCCCGCCCCCTTCAGGATGATGGCCCGGATGCAGACCAGGTAGTAGCGGCCCGGCACCAGGTAGGTGATCAGCTGCACCGGCAGCGGCATGTTGCGGATCGGGAAGACGAACCCCGACAGGATGTACGACGGCAGCATGGTGGCGATCACGGCGATCATGAAGGCCACCTGCTGGGTGTCGGCCAGCGTCGAGATCATGATGCCCATCCCCAGCGCGGCCAGGATGAACACCAGCGTCACGCCGTACAGCAGCAGCAGGCTGCCGGCCACCCGCACCTCGAACAGCCAGGCGCCCAGCAGCAGGATCATGGTGGTCGACAGCAGGGCGATCAGCACGTAGGGCGCGGTCTTGCCGGCCACCAGCTCCAGCGGCGTCACCGGCGACACCGCCAGCTGCTCCATGGTGCCGCGCTCCTTCTCGCGCACGATCGACAGCGTCGTGGAGATCACCGCCACCACCATCAGGATGAAGCCGATCAGGCCCGGGATCAGGAACTTGGCGCTCTTGAGCTCGGGGTTGAACCAGACCCGCGGCCGGTAGTCCAGCGGCAGCGCCACCCTCGAGCCGCCGCGGCGCAGAATCCGCTCGGCGGTCAGCCGCAGTGAGTGCTGCTGCATCATGGCCTCCAGCGAGCCCAGCACCGCGGTGGCGGCGTTGGAGTTGGCGCCGTCGACGATGAACTGCACCGCCGGCGACCGGCCCGCCGCCAGGTCGGCGCCGTAGCCCGGCGGGATCACCACCGCCAGCCGGGCACGCTCGGTGCCCAGCAGCCGGTCGATCTCGCGCTGGTCGCGCAGCCAGTAGCGCAGGTCGAAGAACTCGGTGCGGCCGAACTGCTGCCACAGCTCTCGGCTGGCCGGCGTGCGGTCCAGGTCCAGCACGGCCACCGGCGTGTGCCTGACGTCGAAGTTCAGCGCGTACCCGAACATCATCAGCATGAACACCGGCACGAACAGCAGGATGCCCATGGTGCGCGGGTCCCGCCGGATCTGGCGGAACTCCTTGCGGATGATGGGGACGATGTGGTTGGGATTATGCACGTGCGGTAAGTTGTTTAAAGAGCACCAATGTCATGATGGGGCGCGTCGGTAGGGGCATGGGGCCTCATGCCCCTACTTTCGTCTGTGATCCCGCCTCAGACTTGCCCTCGATCACCTGGATGAACACGTCCTCCAGCGTCGGCGTCACCCGGCCGACCCGGGCGGCGGGGATGCCGTGCTCCGCCAGCGTCCGCCGCACCAGCCGCTCCCCCTCCGCCGCGTCGTCCACGCTGACGTGGAGGTTGGTGCCGAAGATCGACGTCTCCTTCGCCCAGCTCTGGTCCTGGATGGCGTCCAGCGCGGCGATGGCATCGGGGCTCTCGACCTCCAGGATCGGGTTCCTGATGTGCTCGGCCTTGAGACTCCCCGGGCTGCCGCCGGCCGCGATCCTGCCGGCGTGCATCAGCATGATGGTGTGGCAGTACTCGGCCTCGTCCAGGTAGTGCGTGGTGACGAACACCGTGGTGCCGCCGGCCGACAGGTCGCCGATCAGGTCCCAGAACCTGCGGCGCGACACCGGGTCCACCCCGCCGGTGGGCTCGTCCAGAAAGACGATTCCGGGCCGGTGCAGCACCGCGCATCCCAGCGCCAGCCGCTGCCGCATGCCGCCGGCCAGCTCGCGGGCCAGCGACCGCTCGCGCCCCTGCAGGCCGGCCATGGCGACGGCCCACTCGCGGCGCTCGCGCAATCCCGCGTCCGACAGGCCGTAGACCCCGCCGAAGAAGGTCAGGTTCTCGGCCACCGACAGGTCCTCGTAGAGTGAGAACCGCTGCGACATGTAGCCGATGGCCCGCTTGACGCGGTCCGGCTGGCGGTTGATGTCGAAGCCGCCGACCGTGGCCGTGCCCGAGGTAGACGCCAGCAGGCCGCACAGCATCTTGATCGTCGTGGTCTTGCCCGCGCCGTTGGCGCCCAGAAAGCCGAAGATCTCGCCGGCCCGCACATTGAACGAAACGCCGTCCACGGCCGTGAAACCGCCGAAGCGCTTGGTCAGGTTGCTGACCTGTATGGAATACTCTTCCATAATTTTTCTTATCGAAGGGCCAGGGTCATCCTGAGATCGATCTCCCGTCCTGCACACGAAGGATCCTGCCTGATCCTTCGATTGTCGGGCGCAGCTCACCCCGGAATGACGACCGGCTCACTCCCCCACGGCCTTGTCCAGCCGCGCCTTGGCGATCTGGCGCTCCACCAGCGCCCGGGTATGGTTGAGTCGGGCCTGCAACAACAGATTTTCGGCGTCCAGCAGGTCGCTGTTGGTGGCCAGGCCGTTCTTGAACCGCTGGTCGGTGGTGCGGAAGTTCTCCCGCGCCTGGTCCACGCCGTCGGCCGTGACCGCGATCTTCTCGCGGCACTTCCGCAGGTCGAGCCACGCGACCTTGACCTCGACCATCACGCCATCCCGAGCCAGGGCGAACGCATCCTCGGCCTGCGCCAGCTGATCCCTGGCCTGCCGCACCTGGTGCCGGGTGGCGCCCCAGTTCCAGACGTCCAGTGACAGCGCCACGCCAACGTCCCAGGTGCCGTCGAACCGGTCCCGGGCCGGGAAGATCCGCTGGTTGGGCCGGGCATAGGTATAGTTGGCGACGCCGAACACCTGCGGGTACCAGCCGGCCCGGGCCATGCCGACTACGGCGCCTCCGGCCGCCACCCGGTCCTGCAGCGCCCGCAGCTCGGGCCGCGAGGTGACAGCCTGCTCCAGCAGCGGTCCGAGCTCCGGTTCCCCGGACCCGGCCGTGTCCGGAGCCGTCGCCAGCAGCGCCGTCGCGTCCAGCGGCCTGCCGCAGGCGCTGTTGAGGGAGATCTCCGCCACCCGGGCGGCGTTGGCCGCGTCGATCAGCATCAACCGGGCGTTCGAAAGCTGCAGCGTAACTTTCAGCCGGTCGTTGTCCGTGGCCATGCCCTGCGCCACCAGGTTGTCCACGTCTCGCTGGTGCGATTCCACTTGCCGGACGTTGTCATCGACCACCCGCTCCGTCTCGCGGGCCAGGCACAGAGACCAGTAGGCGGTTTTTACCGACAACGCCAGGTCGCGCTGCTCGGCCCGCAGGTCCTGCCGCGAAGCTTCGGCGCCCTGCTTCTGCGCTGCATGCTGCGAGGTCAGGCGGTTGCCTACGAACAGCGGCTGCTGCAGCGTGATCTTGGATTGGTAACTGTTGAGCACGGGCTCGGACAGGGTCATCGACAGCGGCCGCGGGTACGACGGAATGGTGATGCTGAAGTCCGGCACGTTGGACAATCGGGAATAGCCGGCCATCGCCTTGAGTGTCGGCAGCAGGGCCGAGAACGACTCATCCTGTCTGGCCTGGGCCTGAGCTACCCGCATCTGCGCGGCGTGCAACTTCTTGTTGTTCTGCAGCCCCAGCCGTACGAAATCATCGACCGATAACGAATCGACTGTTTGAGAATTAGATACAACAGCGCTGCCAATGCCCAACAACGCAATTAGTAAGATTCTCTTTTGCATGCTACACCTGATATTAAAGCGTCACTTGATTGCTGTGCCACCCCTGCTCCATCAAGCTGATGAACACATTTTCCAGTGAGGGTGATACCTCCCGCCAGCTCGCGCAGGTGACCCCCCGATTTTCCATCTTCTTTCGGACCGCTGGCCAATCCCTGGCGGCATCGTCCACGATGATGTTGAGCCGGTCGCCGAAGGTCTGCACCTCCCTGATCAGCGGATCGGCGGCCAGTTCCCGGGCCGTCGCCCGGGCGTCGGCGCACACCAGCTCGATCACGCTCCCCCGCATCCGGGACTTGATGGCGGCGGGCGCGTCGCAGGCCAGCAGCCTCCCCTTGTCCATCATGCCGACCACCGAGCAGCGCTCGGCCTCGTCCATGTANNACGCCGGTGGTGGGCTCGTCCAGGAACACGATCCGGGGCGTGTGGACCAGTGTGCAGGCCAGCGCCAGCTTCTGCTTCATGCCTCCGGACAGCCGCTCGGCCAGCCGCCCGCGGAACGGCGCCAGCCGCGTGAACGCCAGCAGCTCCTCGCGCCGCTGCCGGTAGTCCCGCACCCCGTGGATCTCGGCGAAGAACTCGATGTTCTCGTCGACCGACAGGTCGCCATAGAGCGAGAATTTCTGCGACAGGTAGCCCACCAGCGGTTTGATCCGCGCCAGGCCCGTGGCCAGGTCGTGGCCGCAGACGCGAGCGGTCCCGCCGTCCGGCGCCAGGATGCCGCACAGTATGCGGATCAGAGTGGTCTTGCCCGCCCCGTCCGGCCCCACCAGCGCCAGCATCCTTCCGGCCGGCAGCGACAGCGACAGTCCGTCGACCGCTGCCAGGCGTCCGTAGCGCTTGGTGAGGTTCTCGATCTCGAGGATGGCGTCGGGCATGGGCTGTCGTGCTGCGGCACTACGGCCGGATCACGGCGTCGGCCGGTAGGCCGGGCTTAAGCTCCCGGCCCGGGTTGTCGACGGCGATCTTGACGCCGAACACCTGCTTGACCCGGTCCTCGCGGGTCTGGACGTTCTTGGGCGTGAACTCGGCCTGGGGCGAGATGCGGACCACGGTGCCGGGGAACGTCCGGTCGCGGAAGGCGTCGACGCTGACCGCGGCCTGCTGGCCCAGCTTGACCCGGGCCAGCTCCAGCGCCGTGACGTAGATCACCAGCTCCATCCGGTCCAGCCGGGTGACCGTGGCCAGCGTGGCTCCGGGCCCCACGGTCTCGCCGGGCTCGTAGGCGCGGGTGGTGACGGTGCCGGCGGTTGGCGAGGCGACGCGGCAGTCGGCGATCTGCTTGCGCACCAGATCGGCCGCGGCCCGGGCCTGGTTGAATCGGGCCTGTGACGCCCGCAGCCGGGCCAGGGCGTCGTCGCGCTGCTTGGCGGTGGCGCTGCCCGAGGCGAACAGCGTCTCGGCGCGGCGGCTGTCGGCGCGGTCGTTGTCCAGCTGGGCCCGCGCCAGCTCGACGCCGGCACCGGCCTGCCGCAGCTGCAGGTCCAGCGTGGAGTGGTCGATCTCGGCCAGCGGATCGCCCGCGCGGACCTCGCTGCCCTCCTCCACGGCGTAGCGCACGATCTGGCCCCCGGTCTTGGCCGCCACGTCGACCGAGACGGCCTCGATGGTGCCCGAGGCCCTGATCGGTCCGCTGTCGCGGCCGCCGCAGGACGCCAGGCCCAGGCACAGCAGCGCGATGATGGGCGTGTGGTTACGCACGGTCGAACTCCTTCCGCAACTTCGTCAGTTTGTGGAAATGGACGATCTTGGCCCGCTCGGTGAGGATGCCGACGAACATGGTCTTGCCCACGGCCTGGAACAGGCGGGACGGAGTGGCGTCCGGCAGCCGGGCCAGGACCTGGGGGTTGACCACGCCCTGGATGGTGGCGGCGTAGATCACGGTCAACAGCTCGGGATCGACGTCGCCGCGGATGGCGCCGGCGGCCTGGCCCCGGCGCACCAGCCGGCCGAAGTTGGCCATCACCTTGCGGTGCCGGAACCGCTCCACCTCCCGCCACAGCTCGGGTGCGTGCTTCCGCAGGTCGTCGGCGAACTGCGCGCTGATCCGGGCGACGCGCGCGCTCATCAGCCGCATCAGCCCGATCAGCTGGTCGATGAAGTCGCGGCGGTCATCGCCCACGACGGCCTCGACCTCGGCCGCCACGTCGTTGATCATCCCGCGCACCACGGCCTGCAGCAGCCGGTCCTTGCCGGCGAAGTGCCGGTAGAGGGTCTTCTTGCTGATACCCAGCTCGGCGGCGATCTCGTCGACGGTGACCTTGGCGAAGCCGCGGCTGAAAAAGATGGCGCCGGCCACCTCGATGATGCGCTGCCTGGTCTTGTCGGGCTCGCTGTTCATGTTACGTAGGAAACTATTATCGTTTTATTAGTTTCCATACTATATCACGGAACACGCCGGTTGTCAACAAAAAAATGGGGCCGCCGTGCGGCGACCCCAGGTGCCGGGGCTATTCCCCGAACCGTTTCTTTCTGAGCCGCTGCCCTCCGGGCCCGTCCTCCACGATGTAGCCGTGCGCCGCCATCTCGTCGCGCAGCCGGTCGGACTCGGCCCACTGCTTACCGGCGCGGGCCTGCTTGCGCCGCTCCAGCAGCGCGGCGAGGGCGGGCGGGATCTCGTTGCCCGACGGAAGGTCGATCAGCCGCAGCCCCAGCACCGCGTCGAACTCCCGCACCAGCGACAGCCGGTCGCCTGCCGTCGCCGCATCGTCCTTCAGCAGGTCCCACAGCACGGCCAGCGCCTGCGGCATGTTGAGGTCGTCGTTGACCGCGGCCTTGAACTTTTCCCGCCACGCCGCCGCGGCCGGTCCTTCCGGCTCCTCGCCGCCGCCGGCGGCCAGCACTAGGCGGCCGACCTCGGCCCGCAGGTTCTCCAGCGCCTTCTGCGCCGCGGTCAGCGATTCCCAGGAGAACTTGAGCTGGGTGCGGTAGTGCCCGCCCAGGCAGAAGTAGCGGTAGGCCAGCGGGTCGTAGCCCTTGTCGACCAGCAGCCGCAGCTGCAGGAACTCGCCCGAGCTTTTGGCCATTTTCTCTTCGCCCAGCTGCAGGAAAAACCCGTGCAGCCAGTAATTGGCGAGCCTGGTGCCGTAGGCGGCCTCGGTCTGGGCGATCTCGTTGGTGTGGTGGACGGCGATGTGGTCCTCGCCGCCGCAGTGGATGTCGAACAGCGTGCCCAGGTACTTGGCCGACATCGCCGAGCACTCGATGTGCCAGCCCGGGAATCCCTTGCCCCACGGGCTGTCCCACTCCATCTGCCGCTGGCCGCCTTTTGGCGAGAACTTCCACAGCGCAAAGTCGGTGGCGGTGCGCTTCTCCCCCATCTCCACCCGCGAGCCGGCCTGGATGCCCTCGATGTTCGCCCGCCCGGCCAGCGCGCCGTAGCTCGGCAGCTTGGCCGTGTCGAAGTAGATGCCGTCGGACGTGCGGTAGATGTAGCCGTTCCGCTCGATCAGCCGGATGGTCTCGACCTGTTCCTTGATGTGGTCGGTGGCCTTGCACCAGACCGTGGGTGCGAGGATGTTGAGAGACTTGAGGTCGTCCTGGAAGGCCGCGGTGTACTCGGCAGCGATCTGCCAGGCGGTCTTGCCGGTGCGGCGCGCGCCCTTCTCCATCTTGTCCTCGCCGTCGTCGGCGTCTGATTCCAAATGCCCGACGTCGGTGATGTTCATCACGTGGCTGACGGCGAGGCCGTTGTATTCCAGCACGCGCCGCAGCGCGTCCTCGAAGACGTAGGTGCGCAGGTTGCCGATGTGGGCGTAGTCGTAGACCGTCGGGCCGCAGGTGTACAGCCCGGCGTGGCCGGGGCGGATCGGTCGGAAGACCTCCTTGGTCCGGTTCAGCGTGTTGTAGAGCTTGATGTCCATGGGCCCTCCTTTGCGCCCTATTATAATGATTCCCGCCGCGCATTGTCAACAGGAATCGCCTCGTCCGATTTCCGTCCGATTTCCATTGACAAGGCAGCCCGATTGTGATAACTTTTACCGCAGTGGCGCTTGAACAATGCTGGCGGGCGCGCCTGGGACCGGGACCGCGGAGTTCGGCGCCCGAGCGACGCTTTTCCCCCATCCGAACCGTGCGTTACCAAAAAACCATAGGCGGAGGTCCACTGCCGTGCCGGACATCAGCGACAAGCTCAGGTCTTTCCTCGAGAAGATGATGCGGGTGATTCCGGGGTATGCCGGGTACGCCGAGCGCGAGGCGCGCCGAAATTCCGACAAGGTGCTGCGGCTGCACCTGGCCGGGATGCTGCAGCAGGCCAAGACGACGTTCGACGCCTTCGTCGCCGAGCTGACCACCAGACCGGGCGGACTGGACTTCATGACGCCGGCCGGCTCGGTCGCCAAGGGGCTGGAAAAAGCGGTCGACCGCCTCAAGTACGCCGACTACGGCTACACGGGGTTCTTCGACGCCGAGCGGGTGCAGGAGCCGCAGCTGGACGCGCTCTACCAGTTCGACCGCGACCTGGCCGGCGGCATCACCGACCTTAAATTGAAGGTCGAGCAGCTGTCCGCCGACAGCCCCGGCACGGTGGGCGACCAGCTGAAGGAGCTGCAGGCCGACCTGCGCCGCCTCGATGTCAAGATCGACGGACGGCACGGCGTCATCAACAGCAAGGCGGTGTGACACGCCGCGATCCACCGCTGTCACCCCGGGACGGCTCCCTGCCTCTCGCAATGAAGGGTGACGCGCATCCCTCAATCTGCCGGCCGGGAGCGTCCCCGGGATGACGTGGTCGTCAGAAGCTCGCATTAGGCATTGTAAGGAGAACCCCATGGCCAAATTCATGGAAGTGATCGAGTTCCTCGATAACAGCGGCCAGCAGATGGTGCACCGCGTGCCCGAGGACGGTTCGGGCGAGGCCAAGATCGGCTCGCAGCTGGTGGTGCGCGAGAGCCAGCAGGCCGTGTTCTTCCGCGACGGCAAGGCGCTGGACGTGTTCGGCGCCGGCCGCCACACGCTGACCACCATGAACCTGCCGCTGCTGGCCGAGCTGGTCGGCAAGGCCTTCGACGGCAAGAGCCCGTTCCGGGTCGAGGTCTGCTTCGTCTCGACCAAGGTCTTCACCGACCTCAAGTGGGGGACGCCGGAGCCCATCCCCTTCCGCGACGCCGAGCTGCAGATGATCCGGCTGCGCTCGCACGGCATCTACTCCACCCGCATCACCGACCCCCGGCTGTTCGTCAACAAGATGGTGGGCACCCAGGGCTTCTACACCACCGAGCAGGTCGACAACTTTCTCAAGAGCATCATTTCCTCGCGGCTGGCCGACTACCTGGGCGAGAACTACAAGTCGATCTTCGACGTGGCCAGCCACTACGACGAGCTGGCGGCGGGGCTGAAGGCGCGGCTGCAGGAGGACTTCTCCAAGTACGGCCTGGAGACGGTCGACATCTACATCAACGCCATCACCCCGCCGCCGGAGGTCACCGCGCGGATGGACGAGCGGGCCGGCATGGCGGCCATCGGCGACATGAACCAGTACCTGAAGTTCAAGGCGGCCAACGCCATGGGCGACGCGGCCAAGCAGGAGGGCGGCGCGGCCGGCACCGGCGTGGGCATGGGCGCCGGGCTGGGCATGGGGATGATGATGCCCGGCATGCTGTCGCAGGCCATGGCCGCCGGCCCGATGCTGGCCTGCCCCAAGTGCGGCACGCAGAACCAGCAGACGGCAAGGTTCTGCTCCAACTGCGGCGGCCCGGTGGGGGCAGTCGCAGCGGTCCCCTGCCCCCGGTGCGGCAAGCCGGTGCCTACGGGCAGCAAGTTCTGCAACGACTGCGGGGCCAAGATCGGGTGACCATCGCCACCGGAGCCGGCAGTCATCGAGAACGCTGTGGCGTCGTGCCGCGTGAACCTGCCGAAAAAGACTTCTTGGCCCTGATCGGAGCGCGCGCCGCACTGTGGAGGGGATTCCGGTCCTGGCTGCAGGGCAACTACCCCCACTCCCCCGAGCTGTCCGTCGGGAAGAAGGAATACGACTGGACCATCCGCTACCGCAGGTCCGGAAGGACGCTGGTGACGCTGATGCCGGAGCCCGGCGGCTTCTGCGTGCTGGTGGTGCTGGGCAGGGACGAGGTCGCCGCGACCAAGGAGGCGAAGCTGAACAAGACCGTCCGTGAGGTGTTCCACTCCGCGAAGCAATACCATGACGGCCGCTGGCTGTGGATCAGGCCGAAAAGCGAGGGCGATATCGATTCGATCAAATCGCTGCTCGCGGTCAAGCGGGAACCGGGCAACACCTGACGATCTGATCACCAACCGCCCCCACCCTGCCCTTTCATGTTGAACCATCCGGGGAAGGCCGGCGGAGGGGGGAACCTAAGGAGGCAGCCATGTCATTCATCCTCTCCCTCATCGTCTTCTGCGTGGCCCTGTACTATTGGATCCAGGCCGAGAAGAAACTGAAGCAGCTCAATGACACCTTCAAGCAGGGCCGGACCATCGCCATGGCGCTGACCATCCTGTTCGGCATCATCCTGCTGTTCCGCTTCGTCACCGTGGTTCCGGCCGGCCACGTAGGCGTGCAGGACTTCTTCGGCACAGTGTCCAAGAACACACTGAAGGCCGGCATAAATTTCCGCAACCCGCTGGCCCGGATCATCAAGTTCTCGATCAAGACCCAGGAGCTGACCGAGGACATGACCGTGCCGTCCAAGGAGGGGTTAACCATTCAATTAGACGCCACCGTGCTGTTTCACTTGGATCCCGAAAAAGCGGCCGAGGTTTATAAGACGGTTGGCGTGGATTACGTCAGCATCCTGCTGATTCCTCAGTTCCGCTCGGTGTGCCGGGGCGTTACTGCCGCCTACGAGGCCAAGGCGCTGTACACTTCTCAACGCGAGGAACTGGCCATGCTGATCCAGACCGACCTCGTTAAACAGGTGGCCGAGCGAGGCATCAACGTGGAGAGCACGCCTCTGCGCCGGGTGAAGCTGCCGGTCAAGGTGACCGACGCCATCGAGGACAAGCTCAAGGCCGAGCAGGAGAGCCAGCGGATGGAATGGGTGCTGACCAAGGAAAAACAGGAGGCCGAACGCAAGCGGATCGAGGCCAAGGGCATCTACGATTTCCAGACCATCGTCTCCAAGGGCATCTCCGAGCCGCTGTTGCGCTGGAAGGGCATCGAGGCCACCGAGAAACTGGCCGCCTCGCCCAACACCAAGGTGATCATCGTGGGCGCCGGCAAGGACGGCCTGCCGATCATCCTGGACACGAAGTGACCTCGGCGCGGACCGCATCCCGGCCATGAGCTCGTTCCTGACCGGTTTCGCCGCCTTCACCGCCGGCCAGGCCGTGATGCTGGCGATCGGCTGCGGCCTGCTGTACCTGGCCGTGGCCCGAGAGTACGAGCCGATGCTGCTGCTGCCGATCGGCTTCGGCTGCATCCTGTCCAACATCCCCTTCTCGGCCGCGGTGGGCGACCACGGACCGCTGACCCTGCTCTACAACCTGGGCATCGTCACCGAACTGTTCCCGCTGCTGATCTTCATCGCCATCGGCGCCATGATGGACTTCGGCATCCTGCTGCGCAACCCCCGGATGTTCCTGTTCGGCGGCGCGGCCCAGTTCGGCATCTTCTTCACGGTCAGCGTGGCCACCCTGCTGGGATACGACCTGAAAGAGGCCGCCGCCATCGGCATCATCGGCGCGGCCGACGGACCCACCTCCATCTATGTCGCCACACGCTTCGCCCGCCACCTGCTGGCGCCGATCTCGGTGGCGGCCTACACCTACATGGCGCTGGTGCCCATCATCCAGCCGGCGGTGATCCGGGTGCTGACCACCACCGCCGAGCGCCGCATCCGCATGCCGTACCGCGAGGCCAACCTGTCGCGGACGGTGCGCATCGTCTTCCCGGTGGCGGTGACCGTCATCGCCGGGCTGGTGGCGCCGATCAGCGTGGCCATGGTCGGTTTCCTGATGTTCGGCAACCTGCTGCGCGAGTGCGGCGTCACCGACCGGCTGGCCAAGGCGTCGCAGAACGAGCTGGCCAACCTGGTCACCATCCTGCTGGGCATCACCATCGGGTCGACCATGCAGGCGGGGGCGTTCCTCACCCGCAGCACCCTGACCATCATCCTGCTGGGCCTGGTGGCCTTCAGTTTCGACACCGCCGGTGGCGTGCTGTTCGCCAAGCTGATGAACCTGTTCCTGAAGGAGAAGATCAATCCCATGGTGGGGGCGTCGGGCATATCCGCTTTCCCAATGTCGGCCCGGGTGATCCATCAGCTGGCGCAGAAGGAGGACCCGGCCAATTTCCTTCTCAACCACAGCATCAGCGCCAACGTGGCCGGGCAGATCGGCTCCATTATCGCCGGCGGCCTGATCCTGGCGCTCGTCAAGTAGCGGCCGGGGGCGCCGCGAACTACATACTCGCAGCATCGACCGCACCATGATCCGATCCAACTTCATCGCCAGCCTTGAGCTGATGGCCTTGGGCATGGCCGGCATCTTCGCCTTCATCCTGGTCTTCTACGGCCTGGTGCTGGCGTTGATCAGGCTGTTCCCCGCCGGCAAGGATGCCGGCCCCGGCGGTCCGGCATCCTGATGGAAATGGACGCAGCGCTGGTCAAGGCCGTCGGCTACGCCGCGGCCGCCCTATCCACCCTCAGCTTCCTGCCGCAGGTGGTCAAGAGCCTGCGCACCAGGCGGCTGGAGGACATCAACCTGCTGTTCCTGCTGATGCTGATGGCCGGGCTTGTCCTGTGGACCGTCTACGGCTTCCTGCTGGGCCAGTGGCCTCTGATCGCCGCCAACGCCGTCACTTTGGCCTTGAATTCCGTGCTGTTATGGCTTAAAATAACCCTTGGACGGAAGTGACCCATCCATTGCCTCCGGCAACCCTGCCGATCCCTCCCCGAGCGGAGAGGGTTTTTTATTGAACCGATTCTCTAATGAAATGAATCAGCCGATCCCCAAGCTGGCCATCCTCTCCTGCCTGGCGGCGATCACGTTCCTGGCCATCGGCCTGCCGACGGCGGCCGGCCGGCGGCCGATGGTCACGACCGACCGGCCGGAGTACTACCGATACCAGCTGGTGCGGGTGCGGGTGCGGGCCGACTCGTCCCTCGCCGCCCGCGCTGATTCCGTCATCGCCGTCGCCACGTTCCGGCACGGTGACTCGCTGGTCGCCGGAGTCGGCAGGATGACCGAGGTCAGGCTGTCGTTCGACAAAACCGACAGCTGCTGGTCCGGCACATGGGCCATGCCCTGGAACCCGCCATTGGGGCGCTACACCGCTTTGGCCACGGTCGCCGCTGGTCCTGACACCCTGGCCGATTCCGCCGCGTTCGCCGTCTCCGCGCGCACGCCGGCGAGGATCCCGGCTGGCTTCTGCGCCATGACCATCGAGAGCGCCGGCAATCTGCTAAACAACAAGACCCCCTCTCCCTACGGCAATCCCCCGGGCTGGCGCAACTTCACGGACTTCGCGAAATTCCTGGGCGCGGACGCGGTGTGGTACTCGGTGGGCTGGACCATCGAGGGCGCGCCCGGCACCAGCGACCGCAACCCGTGGGTCAAGGACAATTTCAGGGTCTTCCCCAGGCTGGCCGCGGAGTGCCACGCCAAGGGGCTGCAGTTCGGCGGCTACGTCGGCAGCTACCTGCTGTGGGGCCCCAAGCTGCACAAACTGCAGTACGACTATTCGCTGGAGGTGGGCAAGGGCGGCGGCGTGTACCGGAACCACCACGTCAGCCTCGACGATCCCAAGCGCCGCGACGACATCGTCAAGGTCCTCAGGCAGCTGCAGGCCGACAGCTGCGTGGACTTCATCGGCCTGGACTACATCCGGCCTGGCGCCGGCGGCTTCGAAACGGTCGACGAGTTCGTCAGGCAGATGAACATCGAAACGCCGCACGAATGGCGGCAATGGCCGAAGAACACCCGGATCGCCTGGGTGGCGCGGCAGGTCAAGCCGATGTCGGACCGGCCCATCCGCGCCCGCTGGCAGTGGTGGCGGGCCCACCGCTCGGCCGCGGCGGTGGAACGGCTGCTGACGGAGGCCGGCGTCACCAAGCCGGTGTGGGGCTTCACCCTCGGCTGGGACAAGGGCCACGAGCACGGCCAGGATCCGCCAATGATGAACGACGCCGGCCTGGACCTGGACGCGGTGATGCTCTATGAATCCAACGCCAGGCAATGCCACGAGATGACCGGCCAGTGGTCCACCTACCTGCGCGGCGACGAGGTCCAGCTGCTGCCCGGCCAGCAGATCGACTGGGTGCTGCTGCAGAAAAGCGTCAGCCCGCCCGCGCCCGAGGAGTTCTACTGGCGGCTGACCGACGCCATCAAGGGCACCACCGACGGCGGACGGGTCAAGGGTCTGTTCTGGCACGACATGTTCCGTTCCTTCAAGGGCCGGCGCGGACCCCACGGCATGCGCGAGTGGCTGATCGCCGGCGCGGCTTCGTTCGCCAAGGTCCGGCAGGAACTGGGCTGCTTCCCGGTCTCCGCCCGGTTGCGCAGCGACGATGGCCAGCTGGCCCTGTGGATCGGCCGCACCGGCGCCTGCGACCGGATCTCGGTCGAGGCGCTGACGCCCGAGTCGCCCCTGCGTGTCCGGGGGATCGACCTCGGCCCCGACGTGGCAGATACCATGGTGACGCTGGGTCGGCTGCCCGGCCGGGGGCTGGCGGCCTACCGCATCAGCTGGGGCGGCACCGGGGCCAGGGACCAGATCGTGCTCTTCAAGTATTTCCCGGAGACCTATGCAGAACGACCGTTCCGCGCCGTGCAGTCGTTTCGCGCCGGCGGCGACCTGCTGATCGCCACGGCAGGCGCCAGACATGCCGTGAAAGCAGCCGAGATCGGGCGGATGGCCCGCTCGCTGGGCCTGGTTCCGAATGTCATCCCGGCGGACAGCCTGTTCCCTTCCCTGCGGTACAAGTACTCGGCCTTGGTCATCATCGCCGACGACTCGTTGACTGCGGAACGGGCCGACCGCGCCGGCGTCTGGCCCCGGCCGCCGCTGATGATCGCCAAAAACGCGAACAGCGGGTTCCAGCATCAACCGGCGTTTGATGCCCGCAGCATCCTGGAAATCCTGGGGCAAAGCGCCATGCCGTCACCCGTCCGGAAGAGCCTGGCCGTGCCCGGCCGGGGGCATGACACCCGGCCGTCGTGGCCGTTGACACCTTGACAAACGGCAGCAAATGAGTTATCATTATATATTGTGATCAAAGCAATTAGCGTAATAATCGGCCTGGCGCTGACTACCGTGTTCCTGCCGGCCCTGCCCTGTCACGGAGCGAAGTACGCCGGCGAGTTCACCTACCTTGGACTGGGCGCCCGCGCCTTGGCCATGGGCGGCGCCTATGTGTCACTGGCTGAAGACGGATTCGCCTGCTATTGGAACCCTGCCGGCACGGTCAAGGGCGAGCACCAGGCTGCGTTCATGCATTCATCGACCTACGGCGGGATGGTCAACTATGATGCCGCAGGTTACTGCCGTCCAGTGAACGGCGGCGGCATCGGGCTGGTGCTTTTCCGCCTCAGCGTCGAGGACGTGCCGATGACCGGCGATGCCCTGATCGACCTGAACCACAACGGCTTGATGGACCCCGGCGAGAGGCTCGATTACGCCAAGATCAGCTTCACCAGCGACAACGAATGGTTCCTGCTGGCCAACTACAGCCGATCGCTGCGATGGGGCCTTGATGCCGGCGGCAACCTCAAACTGGTCTACAAGTCGGTCGGCCCCAACAGCGCCTGGGGATTGGGACTTGATGCCGGGATACTGGCCGGATTGCCGTGGAACCTGACCGCCGGGCTGCATGTGGCGGACCTGTCGACCACCTACCTTGCCTGGGATACCGGGACCAGGGAGCTGATCACCCCCACGGCCAGGCTGGGGCTGTCTTGGCGGCCCAGGTTCGGCCCGGGCCGGCAGCCGCTGACCCTCTCGGGCGCGGCCGACATCAGGTTCGAGGGACGCGCCACCTCGGCCCAGTACCGGGCCGGAGCGGCCAGCGCCGACCTGCACGCCGGCATCGAGTACCTGGTCAAACAGCGGCTGGCCCTGCGGCTGGGGGTCGATCAAAGCCGGTTCGCAGCCGGGGCCGGGCTCCGTTTGGGACGTTTCGGTATCGATTACGCCTTCCTGGGCAGCGGTGAGCTGGGCAACAGCACGCGCATCTCCGGCAGCATCGGCTTCTAGGCGATGACGCTGGCCCGCGAGATCCGCCGCAAGTCGTTCCACGTGCTGGCCGGGATGACCATTCCCGTGCTGTATTACCTGTTCCTGGCCTGGCAGCACATCAGCGGCAAGCCGTACACCTATTTGGCAAAATGGATCCTGGCGGCGGCCACCGCGGCCATCCTGGCGGTCGATCTGATCCGCCTGCGGCACCAGTTCTTCAAGATCATCTTCATCGATTTTTTCGGTCCCCTGCTGCGGCGTCATGAGATCTCGGCCCTGACCGGCGCCACCTACCTGATGCTGTCGTCGACCATCTGCGTGCTGATCTACCGCAGCGACGTGGCGATCGCCGCCATCGCCTTCATGGTGATCGGCGACGCTTTCGCCGCCATCGCCGGCCGCAGCTTCGGCAAACCCGTGTTGTACGGCAAATCGCTCGAGGGGACGATGGCCTGCCTGGCCGGCTGCCTGTTGATCGGCTCGGCGGTGGTGGCGGTGCCCGGTTCGGGCTTGCGCCTGCTGCCGATGGCCCTGGGCGCGGTGGCCGCGTCGGCGGCCGAGCTGGCGCCGCTCCAGCTGGACGATAACATCACCATTCCCATCCTGTCCGGACTGGTGATGAACTTGGCGTACAACATATAATCCGGCATATCGACCGTAACCCAATCACCATCAACGGAGGAGAACTCGGACCATGACCCTCAGCAAGCTGACGTTCACCGCCCTGGCCGCCCTGGCCGCCCTCGCCTTTCCGCTGCAGGCCCAGAAGCAGCCTGCCGCCAAGCCCGTTGCCGCGACCGAGGCGATCCTGGCGACCACCGCATCCCTGAGCCTGAAATACGGGGACTTCGCCGAGGCGATCGCCAACTATGAGAATCTCCTGAAGCGCTACCCCGCCGCAGCGCTCGCCAAGGAGTACACCTACCAGCTGGCCATGGCCTACGAGCGCACCGGCAACAGCCAGAAGGCGGCCGAGCTGTTCCAGGACGTGGTCACCAAGTTCAAGGGCAGGACCGCGGCCACCGCCAACATCGACAGCATGGCGATGGAAGGCGTGGGACGCTGCTTCAACAAGAACTTCCAGGAATACGAGGTGTTCATCAACGGCCGGCCCGTCACCAAGCTGGAAATGGACGCCGAGCTGGAGAAGGTCCCCGCCATGTACCGGGGCCAGTTCGAGGGCGCCGAGGGCCGGCAGAAGTTCGTCGAGCGCTACATCGAGCGCACCCTGCTGTACGACGAAGCCAGAAAGCTCAACCCCGAACTGGACCCGGAGTTCTACCAGAAGCTGCAGGACACCAAGCAGGACCAGTACATCCGCTACCTGATCGACAAGGAGGTTTCGGCCAGGGCCCATCCCTCCGAAGCCGAGATCAAGGCCCACTACAAGAAGAACCTGAACGACCACCGCACCAAGGAACAGGTCAAGGCACGGCAGATCACGGTCAAATCCAGGGCCGAGGCCGAGCAGTTGCTCAAGGACCTCAAAAAGGCCCCATTCGACAGCCTGGCCCGGTCACGTTCCATCGACAGCTACGCCAGGAGCGGCGGCGACCTGGGGCTGGTCAACCGGAACCAGTTCCCGGCGTTGGACACCGCGCTGTTCGTCAAGACCAAGAAGGGCCAGCTGTCGAAGATCATTCCGTTGGACCCGAGATACGCCATCGTCAAGCTCGAAGCCAAGGACAAGGACAAGCTGCACCTGCGGTGGATCGTTGCCGGCAGCGCCGCCGAAGCGAGCAGGATCTCGGCAGCCCTGGCCGCCGATCACACGGCCTTCGACAGCCTGGCCTCGTCGGTATCGATCGATCCCGCCACCAAGGAGAAAGCCGGCGATCTGGGGTTCGTGTCCAAGAAGGATATCGATGAAAACGTCTTCAAGGCCGCCGCGAAGCTGCGGAAGCCGGGCGACATTGCCGCCAAGCCCGTGCTGTTCCACGCGAAGCACGCCGTGGTCAAGGTCGAGGACAAGATCCCTGCCGGCATCAAGACACTCGACCAGGTGAAGGGGCAGATCTCGAGCCAGCTGTTCTCGGATCGGCAGCGCAAAAACTATGAGGACCTGCTGACCCGCATCAAAGGCGCCGCCGCCATCGAGTACCCCAAGCCCGAGGCGGCTCCGGCCGTGCCTTCCGACCCAGAGCACACGCCGACCGACAAGAAGTAGAGCGGGCGGCAGACCAAGAGGCTTGCGGCACGACCGCAAGCCTCTTGGTCGTTGACTTTGCGGGCGATGCCGGTTATAATGAGCCCATCACGCCGGCACGCGGCCCCCGACGGGTGACGTTCGGTGATCGCCCGGCCGTAAGCGGCTCCGGTTGTCTTTACATCATCAATACGATCAGCACGCCACATGCCCGAACTACGCAAAGACCCGATCGTCGGCCGCTGGGTCATCATCTCCACTGAGCGCGGCAAGCGGCCCATGATGGTCGAGGGATTGCCCCGGCGCCAGCCTGATGAAGTCTGCCCCTTCTGCCCCGGCAACGAGGAACTGACGCCTCCGGAGATCCTGTCCGTCCGCGATACCGGGGAACCCAACCAGCCGGGCTGGCGGGTGCGGGTGGTGCCCAACAAATTCCCCGCCCTGCGGGTCGAGGGCGATCTTGACAAGACCGGAGAGGGATTGTACGACAAAATGAACGGCGTCGGCGCCCATGAGGTGATCATCGAGACGCCGCGGCACGACCTCCAGCTTTCGGACCTCGGCCAGGCGCAGATCGCCGAAGTGCTCGCCGCCTGCGTGGAAAGGATGAACGATCTCAAGCAGGACGTCCGCCTGAAGTACCTGATGGTGTTCAAGAACCACGGCATCCGGGCGGGCGCCACCCTGGAGCACAGCCATAGCCAGATCATCGCCACCCCCACCGTCCCCAAGGTGATCAATGAAGAGCTGACCGGAGCCCGCCATTACTACGAATACAAGGAACGCTGCGTGTTCTGCGACATCGTCAAGCAGGAGCTCGACGACCGGCGCCGGCTGGTGGCCGAGAACGGAGGTTTCATCTCGATCGTACCCTTCGCCCCCCGTTTCCCGTTCGAGACGTGGATCCTGCCGCGCCGGCACCGGGCCAGCTTCGAGGATACCCCCCGGCCCGAACTGACGGAGCTGGCGGAGATCCTCAAGGAGACGCTGGTACGGACCGCGCGGTCGGTCAACGACCCGCCCTACAACTACGTGATCCACACCGCGCCCTGCGGCAAGTCGCAAGCCGAGTACTACCACTGGCACATCGAGATCATGCCCCGCATCACCAGGGTGGCCGGGTTCGAGCGCGGCACCGGCTTCTACATCAATCCCACTCCGCCCGAGGAGGCGGCCCGGTTCATGAAAGAACTCGCGCTGTGAGCACCGGCCCTCTGGCGATCGCCTTGGTCGCCTCCGAAGCCGTGCCCTTCGCCAAGACCGGCGGACTGGCCGATGTCACCGGCGCGATGGCCCGGGAACTGGCCCGCGCCGGGCACCGGGTGGCGCTGGTGATCCCGGGGCATCAGCGGATCGACCGGAGGCAGCACGGGCTCAAGCCGACCGGGCTGGCGCTCGACGTCGCGCTGGGCGGCGATGTCCGCCGGGTCAGCGTCGCCGCGACCGACGCCCTGCCTGGCGTTCGAACGTTGGTCATCGACCATCCCATGTTCGGAGAGCGGCCGGAGCTCTACGGCGACCGCGACGGCGACTACCCCGACAACGGAATGCGCTACGGTCTTTTTTCACGCGCGGCGCTGCACCTCCTGCGCCAAGACGGCTTCTCGCCTGACATCATCCACTGCCATGACTGGCAGACCGGGCTGGTGCCGGTGTTCCTCCGCCAGGAGGGGTGGTTCCCCGGCGCCAGAAGCGTGTTCACAATACACAACCTGGCATATCAGGGCATCTTCGGCCGCGAGATCCTGCGCACGCTGGGGCTGCCTGATTCGCTCTACCACATGGACGGCCTCGAATACTACGGACAGATCAACTATCTCAAGGGTGGCCTGTTTTTCTCCGACCGGCTGACCACGGTCAGCCCCTCCTATGCCGAACAGATCATCACTCCAGGCTACGGCTGCGGCCTGGACGGCGCGTTGCGCTCCGTTGCCGGTCGGCTGACAGGAATCCTCAACGGCGTCGACGACGCCGAGTGGGGGCCTGCCCGTGACCCCTACCTGCCGCGATACGATGCCTCCAGGCTGCACCTCAAGGAAAGCGCCAAGCGGCTGTTATGCAAGCGGACCGGCCTGGGATACCGCACCGGCCGCCCAGTCGCCGGTGTGATTTCGCGCCTGGCCATGCAGAAGGGATGGGACATCCTCGGCGCGGCCCTGCCCGGCCTGCTGGAGATGGACCTGGACGTCGTCGTTCTCGGCGCCGGCGACCGGCCCTACCACGAGCTGTTGCAGCAACTGCCGGCCCGTTACCCGGGGCGGATCGGCCTCAAGCTGGGATTCGACAATGAACTGGCGCACTTCATCTACGGCGGCGCCGACCTGTTCCTGATGCCGTCCCAGTATGAACCGTGCGGACTGGGGCAGATGATCGCCATGCGCTACGGGACCATCCCGGTGGTCCGAGCCACCGGCGGCCTGGCCGACACCGTGGTCGACCACCGGCAGTCGCCGCTGACTTCGAACGGCTTCAGCTTTCCGGGGTACAGCGCCGACGAGCTGTCCCGGACCGTGTCGGAGGCACTGTCCGTCTATCGCGTGATACCGGAGTGGCAGGCGCTGATGAGGCGGGCCATGGCCTGCGATCATACCTGGGCTTCGTCCATTTCCCGCTACCTGGACCTGTACCGCGACCTGCTGGCCGGCGGGCCTCCTGACGGCCCGGGTCCCGACGTTTTACCTATCGACTGACGGCCGCCATGGCACTTATCAACCGCGCCTCGCACGAGATCGGCTGCAAGATCGTCTACTACGGCCCGGGACTGGGGGGCAAGACGACGAACCTGAAGCAGATCTACCAGAAGGTCTCGCCCGACGCCAAGGGCCAGTTGATCTCGCTGGCCACCGAGATGGACCGCACGCTGTTCTTCGATTTCATGCCGCTGGACCTGGGATCGATCCAGGGGTACAGGACCAAGTTCCACCTCTACACCGTGCCGGGGCAGGTCTTCTACAACGCCTCCCGCAAGCTGGTGCTGAGGGGCGTCGACGGCGTGGTGTTTGTGGCCGATTCTCAGGAGGAACGGCAGGCCGACACCTCGGACAGTTTCCGAAACTTGGGCGAGAACCTGGCCGAGATGGGGCTGACCATCCACTCCGTGCCGGTGATTCTTCAGTACAACAAGCGCGACCTGCCAAACATCGTGCCCATGGAAGCGCTGCAAGCGTCCCTCAACCCGGACAACCGGTTTCAATGTTTCGAGGCCGTGGCCAGCTCTGGCATCGGCGTGTTCGAGACCCTCAAGGCGCTGGCCGTGCAGGTGCTGGCCAACGTGGGGAAAAAGCTGGCATGAATCACCGGCCCGAATCCCCGACCGAGGTTTCACAGCCTCGGTCGTTTTGCATCTCATGACCGGTACCGCCGACATCCAGTACCTCAAGGGCGTGGGACCCAAACGGGCGGCGCTGCTGCGCGGCATGGGAATCGCCAGTCTGGCCGACCTGCTGTACACTCCGCCCCGCCGCTACATCGACCGCAGCCTGATCAAGCCGGCGGGTCGGCTGCGGCCGGGAGAGTCGGTCACCGTGTTCGGCAGCGTGGCCGACAAGGGCGTGGTGCGCGCCCGGCGCGGCTTCTCCATCTTCAACCTGCTGGTGAGCGATGACAGCGGCTACCTGCTGTGCAAGTGGTTCAACCAGCCATACCTGTCGGAGCGTTTCGCCATCGGCCAGAAGCTGGTCGTCAGCGGGATGGTGAAGTACGACCGCGGCCCGTCGCTGGTCAATCCCGAGTACGAGCTGATCGACGCCGAGGACGAGGAGCTGATCCACACCGGCCGGATCGTGCCGCTCCACGCGGTGACCGCCGGCCTGACCACCCGGCAGTACCGGGTGATACTGCGGTGCGCCCTCGACCAGTACCTGGCGTCGCTGCCGGAATCGCTCCCGGCCGGCGTGCGCTCCCGCCACCGGCTGCTGCCGCTGGCCGAGGCGCTATCCCTGGTCCATTTCCCCGAATCGCTGGAGCAGGCGGCCCGGGCCCGGCGGCGGCTGGCGTTCGAGGAGCTGTTCTACCTCCAAGTGCTGATCGCGCTGCAGCGACGGGGCGCCCAGCGCTCCGGCACCGCCCTCCCCCTGGCCGACCGGGCATGGCGGGCCCGCTTCGACGGCCTGCTGCGGTTCGAGCTGACCGCGGCCCAGCGCCGCGTGATCGGCGAGATCTCGGCCGACCTGGCGGCGGACCGGCCGATGCACCGGCTGCTGCAGGGCGACGTGGGATCGGGCAAGACCGTGGTGGCCCTGGCCGCGATCCTCCAGGCAGTGGGGTCCGGCGGCCAGGCGGCGCTGATGGCGCCCACCGAGCTGCTGGCGGAACAGCATTTCGCCTCCCTGGCCCCCTGGTTCGACGAGCTGGGGGTGCCGGCGGCGCTGCTGACCGGCTCGCTGGGCGCCAGGGACCGGGCAGCGCTGCACCAGCGGATCGCCGACGGCCGGATATCGGTGTGCGTCGGCACCCACGCCGTCATCCAGGAGGGCGTGCGGTTCAGCGACCTGTCGCTGGCGGTGATCGATGAGCAGCACCGGTTCGGAGTGCGCCAGCGAGCTGCGCTGCGGGACCAGCGGACGGGCGGCCCCACCGGCCGGCAGCCGCACGTGCTGGTTATGACCGCCACGCCGATCCCCCGGACCCTGGCGCTGACACTGTACGGCGACCTCGACGTCTCGGTTATCGACGAGCTGCCGCCCGGCCGGGTGCCGGTCGTCACCCGGTGGACGGCAGAGGGGAACCGCGACAAGGTCTACAGTTTCCTGGCCGGGCAGATCACGGCCGGCCGCCAGGCGTACGTGGTGTACCCGGTGATCGAGAAATCGGAGAAGACCGACCTCAAGGCCGCGGTTACCATGCACCGACATCTGTCCAATGATGTGTTCCCGACCCGGCGCGTGGCGCTGGTGCATGGGCGTTTGAAGCGAGCCGAGCGGGACGCGGTGATGGCCAAGTTCAAACAGGGTGCGATCGACATCCTGGTCGCCACCACGGTGATCGAGGTCGGGATCGACATCCCCAACGCCACGGTGATGCTGGTGGAACAGGCCGAACGGTATGGTTTGTCCCAATTGCACCAGTTACGAGGCAGGGTTGGCCGCAGCAGTGACAAGTCCTATTGTATTCTCTTGCCCGGCAAAATGTTATCCGATATTGCAAAAGCCCGTCTTGAGATAATGCAACAAACGATAGACGGCTTTAAGATCGCCGAGAAAGACCTTGAATTGCGGGGACCTGGGGATTTCTGGTCGACGCGCCAGCATGGGCTCCCGGCTCTTCGCATCGCCAACATCATGACCGACGGCCAGCTGGTCGCCGTGACCCGTCAGGAAGTCCGGTCGATCTTCTCGGACCAGGGTGTTGCCGATCCCGCGCAGGAAGAATTGAAGCAGAACCTCGAACGGTTCTTCCCCGATGCCGGACAGTACTTGGCCACCGGATAGGGTACACCGGACAATGTAAAAGCGCCCCCACGCTGTGGGGGCGCTTTTACATTCCGAGGTTTTTTACGATCAGAACCCGCTGAGCTCGATCCCTGCGCCGATGATCAGTCCGGACATCTTGAGATCGGTGAAGACGTCGTTCCCGGCGCTGCGCGAGCAGGTGTTCCCGTTATAGGAAACGCCAGCGGTCAGCGCGCTGCGGTATCCCAGGCCCAGCCGGGCGCCGGCGCCCAGCCGCCACCCGAAACCGCTGTACCAGCCGCTCTCCGGCCGGCTGGCCGCAGGTATGCTGTAGAGGCTTTCGTTATAGCTATAGGAGACATTTGCCAGGCCGTAGCCCACCCGGCCTTCAAGGTACGGCTTGATCAGCATCCCCATCGGCATGGTGACGACCACCCCGGCCGTGACCGGAATGTATTTCACTGAGTGTTTGTATGCCACTTGGCGGTTCTGGATGTTAACGATGGCCGATGTATCAACGTCCACCGGCGTGCTGGTCTCCTGGGTGTAGGTCTTGTTCATGAAATCGAGCTGGACGTTGGCCATCACCATGTCGTCCACCCGTTTGCCGGCGCCCAGGGAAAGCAGCAGTCCGCCGCCGCCGGACACGGCCGATGGCTTGAAATAGGCCGCCCCGGCGTTGAGCGCCAATGCCAGCGCCGGTCCGGCCGCGACCGCGGCCGCCAGCGCGACCAGAACAATCTTTTTCATCTCGATTCCGTATTACTTGAGGGTGATGCAGCTTACCGGGCAGGCGTCGACGCAGGCCCCGCACTCGGTGCAGGCGTCGGGCTTGGCCACCTTGGCCTTGTCGCCGTCCATGTCCAGCACGTTGACCGGGCAGGCCGAAACGCAGGCGCCGCAGCCGATGCAGGCGTCGAGGTCGATCGAGAGCTGTTTCTTGGCCATCCTTCTTGTCTCCTTGCGTGGTCTATTTGTTCTTTTTCTGCAGCCGGGCGATGTCCTTCAGCACGGCTTGTTTCTTGGCGTTCAGCAGCCGCTCGTGGCCGATCTCCTCATGGACAAGTGTCTTGAACAGTTTCTTGATGTCATACTCGTAGGCGTAGGTGGCCTCGCGCAGGTAGCGCTCCTGGGCCTCGCGCTCCTTGCTGATGGCCATGTCCAGCGCCCTGACCAGCTGTTTCGCCAGCTTCAGGTCTTCCATGCGGTTCTCCTCGGTTGTCGTATCGTTGCGTTTGCCTCCGGTCGCAATGCCTATATGATACCACACAATTTGACGTTTGACAAGGGGCTTGCGCCCGTAAACGGACGGATCCGGTCACCGCACCACTGTCAACCGTCCCGAGCTGGCACCGCCCTCCGTCACCAGCCGCCACGTATAGACGCCGCTGGCCAGTCTGGTCCCCGACCGGTCCCTTGCCTCCCACCTGATGGCGCGATCACCCGGGCCGGCAGGGCCGCTGCAAATGGTTGCGACCCGCTGCCCCGCCGCATTGTAGATTGACAGGTCCGCGTGCTGCGGCCGGTCGAGCGTCAGGCGGAACACGGTCCCCCGCGCCCCGGCCGGATTGGGCGCGGCCCGGCATGCTGGGGAAACCGCGCCGCCAGTCCGGACCATCACCGGCTCCGACCACTCGGCAGAGCCATCGAGCGCGATCCGGCCAAGGCGGTAGCTGCAGGTTGCGCCCCGGGGGGCCGCGCGATCAGCATGCGTGTATGTGGCACCATCGCTCCGCGAGGCCGCGGCCGGCAGGCGCATGATCTCGCGATAGCCCCCGCCGTTGTCGCCGCGCTCGACTATCCAGTGGTAGCAGTCCTGTTCAGTCGCGCTGCGCCACCGCAGGTCGACCGCCAGCCCGTTCCAATGCGCGGCGAACTCGACCGCGGCCACGCCGGTCGTCCCCAGCGGGAATCGCTCGAACAGGATGTCGTTGTCGTTATTGTAGTCGTTGGCGCGGGTCCAGGAGCGGTACAGGCCGCCGGCGTGCACGAACAGGCAGGGCTGGGTGTTATGCAGCAGGCCGCCGTCGAAGGTCAGCTGCTGCTCGGCCTGCCACGAGAGCCCGTCGGCCGAGCGCCGCCGGCAGAGGTTGTAGGCATCGTAGGGCGCGCTCTGGTACTTCGCATAATAGACCACATAGCCGCTGTCCGGCACCTGCAGGCACCAGGCGTCGTGCGAGTTCTGGTTGGTGGTCAGCCGCACCGAGTCGGTCCAGGCCGTCAGGTTCGCCGATTGCCGGACGAAGACGTCGATCTGCGTGGTGCTGCCGCCGCTCTGCCGCTGGAAGGCGGCCAGGTACGTGCCGTCCGTGTGCCGCATGATGCGCGGCCGGTAGGCGCGGGCGTTGACCAGCCGGCGAGCGGTGTCCCAGCTTCCGCCCTTGGGCTTTGATGCAACATATGCTCCCGCGCCATTTGTTGCGCTTTTCCCCATCCTGTAGATCATAACGATTGTACTATCTGTCGTCGTGATCACCGTCGGGTCATAGCACCACAGCGAATCTGCCCAGCCCAACGGCACCTGGCCCTCGGCCATCCAAGAGGCACCATCTACCGAGTACGCAGTGTGTATGCGGTAGGTGCCGGACTCGTTCGACCCGTACCACAGCCGGATGGTATCGCCCGGCAGCTGCAACAAGCCGATCGTAGCCTGGTCGGCCGTGCCGCCCACCGCCAGCGCCGGCGCGCTCCAGGTGGCTCCGTCGTCGGCCGAGAACGAAACGTAGATGTCGGTGGCACTCCATGATCCGTAGGGGTTGCGGCCGATGGCCGCCATCAGGCGCCCGTCGGATAATCTGATGATCCGGCTCTCGGTGTCGTTGGTGGTGCCGCCGGCGATGGTGACCGGGTCGGCGCCGGCCGTCCCGGCGGCAAGCAGCGCCAGCAGGCAGAAGATTCTGACGGTCATAATCCTACATCCTCTTGAAGTCGAAAAGCGCCTCGGCCAGACGTCCAATCGCGCGGCGGGCCAGCTCCGGCCGGTTGCCGAACCCGATGCGGACCCGGGCGGGATCGCCGAAGTGCTTGCCCGGCACGACGTAAATGCCGTGCTTCGTTGCCAGCGACCGCACCAACCGATCCGTGTCCCGCAGGCCCGCGATCGCGGGAAACCAGATGCATCCCCGGTCAGGGACGTTCCCCTCGATCAGCCCATCGGCGATCAGCGGGTCCATGGCCTGGCACAGCGCCGTGCGGTTCTGCTGCACGATCCCCAGCGACCGGTCGAGATACTCGTCGAGGTGCGCGAACACGACCGCCGACAGCGACTCCAGGTAGCGCGAGCCGTTGCCGTCGGACAGCACGAACCATGGCCAGATCCTTTTAACGGTCGGCGCGTCGGCCATGATCCATCCGCATTCCAGGTGGCTCAAGCCGTAGACCTTGGAGAGGCTGCCGGTCGAAATGTAGATCGGGTCGACCGTACTGGCCGGCACGTGCTTCCCCGGCGCGAAATCGCGGAACACCTCGTCCATCAGGATCCGCGTCCGCTTGTTCCTCCGGCGCACGGCCGCGGCGATGTCCTTCAGCTCCCGCCGGTCCAGATACGCTCCGCTGGGGTTGTGCAGGTTGGTCAGCACCACCAGGCTGGTCTTGCGGTCGACCAGGCGCGCCAGCTCGTCGGGATCGACCCCGTAGCGCGGCGGCCGCCGCTTCAACCACTTGATGCGGGCGCCGATCCGCTCCGCGGTCTGCCACATCGGCTGGTAAGCCGGGGTCTCGCAGACCACCGTGTCGCCCCTGTTGGCATGGGAGATGATCGCCAGGTAGGTGGCGTTGGTGCAGCCGTTGGTCAGCAGGATGTTTCCCGGCTTGACGCCGTAGCGCGCCGCGATGCGCTCCAGCAGCACCGGGTGCCCCCAGTCGTTGTTGTACGCCTGCAGCCGGCGCAGTTCCTCCCAGTTCTCACGGACATGCCGTTCCAACAGGTCCAACGGCTCGTACACGTTGCTGGACATCAGCAGATGGGCGTCCTGCCGGCCCTGCAGTCGGACATCCAGGTCCTTGAACCAAGTCAGGTAATCGGTAGTCCTCATCATCCTCTTGGCGTCAGTGCCTCGCATCGTCGTGCGGGGCGAACTCCGGCAGGGATCCATGTTCCCTGGATTCCCGCTTTCGCGGGAATGACACAACCGATTGGCTCTCTGCGCCTCCGTACCTCTGTGGCTAAGAGTTTCCTGCCTTCTCCCCGCACTCCGGGCAGAACTTGGCGCCGGCCTCCAGCTTGGCCCCGCACTTGCCGCACTTCAGGTCGGAGCCGATCGCCCCGCCGCACTCGGGGCAGAACTTGCAGGGCTTGGCCAGCGGCTTTTCGCACTGGGGGCAGGTGGCCCGGATGCCCTTGCGCCAGTTGTCCTCGCCAAGCTTCTTGTCCTCCTCGGCCATCTTGGCGTGGGCCCACACCTCCTCCACCGACCTGCTGGCCTGGGCCGCTGCCATCTCCACGCCCAGGTCCGGCGCGCACTGCTTGCAGAGTCCCTTCTTGCCGTTCCAGCAGGCCTTGCGGCACACCCAGGTGCTGCAGCGCGGGCACTGGATGAAGTCCGGCTTCATCTCGGTGATGGCCTCGCGAAACGCGCCGTCGTGCGCCTTCTCCCAGGCCGCCGACTTCACCTGGTGGCCGACGCTCGACGCGCGGCCCAGCGCCCCGCCGAAGATGTTGCTGGCGATGTCCAGGATCCCGGCAGCCTTGCCCAGCATGAACTCCTTGAAGGTGCTGCGGTAGCCGGTGCCGCAGCGCTCGCAGACGAACTCGAACTGGAACCCGCTGTCGGTGGACAGGTCGTTGTTGTTCTTGGTGAACTCGAACTTCTCGCTCATCGCCCAATGCCTCTTCGCTTCGGTTCTGTTTCAGTCCCAGGTGCAGCGCCATTTCCAGGCGGCGGGGTCGGACTCGTCGAGCCGGACGGCGACTTTCCTGGCGCCGGTCAGCTCGCCCAGCCCCATCAGGTAGCCGGAGAGCACCTGCCGCATGTCGGCGGGCAGCTCAGGGAAGGCGGCCACGGTGAACGTCAGCTCGTTCCTCCCCGGGCCGTCGCTGGCCGACGCGTCGCCCGTGTCGTGGTAGGTGCGCCACAGCCGCGAGGCCTGGGACATGATGAACGGGATCGTGGCCAGCTTCAGCAGCATGCTGTAGACCCCGGTCATGTTGGCCTTGGCCATGCCCCGGCCCACCTCGATCAGGGGTGACGGCGATCCCGCGAACGCGACATCGCCCCCGGCCTTGAATATCCTGGTCGCGGTCGCCTCGGGCACCCAGCTGATCGGCATGGCGGTGCGGTAAGCCCGGTAGTCGTCGGGCGCGAGCGCTTGTGCCATGGCCTGGTCGGCCGCGGGCCCCTTGGCCGCGACAGTCTCGCGCAGCCAAGCGATGCCGGTCCCCTTGGTCCTGGGGATCGTGCTGTCGGCGGTTCCCATCGTGGCGCCTCCTTGTGTTGCGGTCATCGCGTCGCCAGCGTTTTCTCGATCCGGTCGCAGGCCTCGCGCAGGTTGTCGATGGTGTTGGCGTAGGAGAACCGGACGTACCCCTCGCCCTGGGCCCCGAAGTTGGCTCCGGCCAGCGCGCAGATGCCGCAGTCATTGAGCAGGAAGTCCGTGAACGTCCGCGAGTCCATCCCCGTCTGCTTGATGTTGACGAAGACGTAGAAGGCCCCGGCCGGCCTGGTGCACGACAGCTTGGGGATTCTGTTGATCCGCTCCACGACGAAGTCGCGGCGCTTCTTGAACTCGGTCATCATGTCGGTCACCGCGTCCTGCGGGCCCTGCAGCGCCTCGATGCAGGCGCTCTGGGCGAAGGTGCAGGTGCAGGAGTTGATGTTGGTCATCAGCTGGGCCATGTGCTCGACCAGCTCCTTTGGCATGAGGCCGTAGCCCACCCTCCAGCCGGTCATGGCGTAGGTCTTGGAGTAGCCGTTGAGGATGACGGCCAGGTCCTTCATGCCGTCGAACTGGGCGATGCTCTCGAACGTTCCCTCGTAGATCATCCGGTCATAGATCTCGTCGGCCAGCACCGGGATGTTATTGTTGACGGCGATGTCGGCCACCGCCTTCAGGTCCTCCTTGGTCAGGATGCCGCCGGTGGGGTTGTGAGGCGAGTTGATGATGATCAGCTTGGTCTTTTTCGTGATCTTGGACTTCAGCTCCCTGACGTCCAGCCGGAAATCGTTCTCCTCCCGCAGCGGCAGCGGCACCGGCACCCCGCCGTTGAACTTGACCATCGACTGGTAGATGGGGAAGCCCGGGTCCGGCACCAGGCACTCGTCGCCCTCCTCCAGCAGGGCGGTGATGGCGAACGACATGATGGGCTTGGCGCCCGGCGTCACCACCACGTTCTCCGGCCCGTAGCCGACCCCGATGTGTTTGGAGTAGTACTCGGCGATGGCCTTGCGGTGGGCCGGGGTGCCGGCCGACGGGCCGTAGTGTGTCTGGCCGGCGTCCAGCGCCTTCTTGGCGGCCTCCTTGATGTTGGCCGGCGTGTCGAAGTCCGGCTCGCCGATCTCGAGGTGGATGATCTTCTTGCCCTCGGCCTCCAGCTGCTTGGCCTTGGCCATCATCTCGAACGCGGTCTCGACCTTGAGCCGCTGCATCCGCTCCGCGAATCTCATAGAACCTCCTGATATTCTTTCACACGAAGACGCCAAGACACAAAGAAAATCCCGGTCCGTCCCCGATCAGCGGACGCCTTCGCGTCTTCGCGCCTTAGTGTTTGGTTATAATTTCCCCAGGATGGTCAGCACGCCCATCACGATGAACAGCCCGCCGGCGACGTAGTGCAGCACGTGCACCGGGACGACCTTGGTGATCAGCTCGCCGCCCACCGCGCCGATCAGCGTGACGCAGACCAGGGCCAGGCTGCCGCCCAGGAACACCGAGACCCAGGCCCTGGACTGGGCGGACATGGTGATCACGGCCAGCTGGGTCTTGTCTCCCAGCTCTGCCAGCAGCAGCGTGACGAATGCGGCCGAAAACATCTTCCAGTTCACTGATGCTCCCCTCGGTTGAAAGCGAATAGCCCCTCTCACGGTTCGAAGGGCTATTCTGCGGGCGTCTTGGGCGCCGCCGATGCGGCATCGCGGCTATTTGGAGTTGGCGGCTTCGAACTTCCTGATGAAGGCCACCAGCTTCTCCACGCCCGCCACCGGCATGGCGTTATAGATGCTGGCCCGCATCCCGCCGGTCTTGCGGTGGCCGGACAGCGTCACCAGGCCCTCCTTGGCGGCCTCGGCCAGGAACTTCTTGTCCAGCTCCTCCGATTCGGTGCGAAAGGGAACGTTCATGATGGAGCGGTCCTCTTTCTTCGGCACGTGGCACTGGAACATCTTGGAGGCGTCCAGCGTGTCGTACAGCAGGGCCGCCTTCTGCTCGTTGATCTTGTGGATGGCCGGGACGCCGCCCATGCCCAGCACGTGCTCGCACACCAGCTTGACCATGTAAACCGCATAGCACGGCGGCGTGTTGAACATCGAGCCGTTATCAGCGTGGGTCTTGTACTTCAGCATCGTCGGTGTTTCGGGACGGCAGCGTTCGACCATGTCGTCGCGGATGACCACCACGGTGACGCCGGCCGGCCCCATGTTCTTCTGGGCGCCGGCGTAGATCAGCGCGAACTTGGTGACGTCGACCGGCTTGGACAGGATGTCCGACGACATGTCGCACACCAGCGGCACACCCTGGGTGTCGGGCATGCTCTTCCACGAGGTGCCGAAGATGGTGTTGTTGCTGGTGATGTGGACGTAGTCGGCGTCCGGCCGGAACTCGGCGGGCTTGATCTCGGGCAGGTAGCTGAAGACCTTGTCCTCGGAGCTGGCCACCACCTTGACGTCCCCGTAGCGCTTGGCCTCGGCGACGGCCTTGGTCGACCACTCGCCGGTGTTGAGGTAGTCGGCCTTGTTCGACTTGACCATGAGGTTCAGCGGAACCATCGCGAACTGGGTCGAGGCCCCGCCCTGCAGGAACAGCACCTTGTATTCCGCCGGTATCCCCATCAGGTCGCGCAGGGCTTTTTCGGCGCCGTCGATGATGGACTGGTAGACCTTGGAGCGGTGGCTCATCTCCATGACCGACATGCCGGATCCCTGGTAATCCAGCATCTCATCCGCGGCCTTCTGCAGCACCGCCTCGGGCAGCATGCCCGGTCCGGCCGAAAAATTGTAGACTGTGCGCGCCATGGGGGCTCCTTTGTCGTATGATATTCGAAATTGCGGAAGGCCAAGGAACTGGTGGAGCTGAGCGGATTCGAACCGCTGGCCTGTACGATGCGAACGTACCGCTCTACCAACTGAGCTACAGCCCCACGTTCTCCGGAGAAGGATGGAACCGGGCCCGTCACTCTCCGCCCGGACCGATGCCCGATTCCTCGGCCGACACCGCGGCCAGCCTGGTGGACGGATACTGCCCGGCGATCCTACGGTAGGCCACGGCGGCCTCGTCGATCTTGTTCTCGGCCACCAACGACCGGGCCTGTTCCAGCAGCCGCGCCGCGGCGATCTCGGCCGTGTCCGTGGTCAGCTCGCCGGCAGCGATCCAACCCGATCTTCCATGGGGGAACAAGCATTCGGCGAAGCCGTCCTTCTGCTTGGTGATCCACAGGATGATCCCCTGCCGGGTCATGATCGTGTCGTTGGCCAGCCGCGGGCTGCTGGGGTCGGGACGCCGGTAGACCAGCAGCTCCGGGATCAGCATCACCACGATCCTGACGTCGGCCGGGGCCAGGTACTTTGACTGGATCCAGCCGTCCATGTCGTCGGACAGCCTGATTTTGGTCCACAGCGAGTCCCGCTGCAGCACCGCGACCCTTTCCCCGCGGTTGACCATGGTCAGGTGGTTGGCGGGATTTTTGGTGTCGACCGGTTCGCGGCGGACGACGATGCGGTTGTATTTCACCAGTGCCGCGGCTGTATCCGGGCCGGTGGCGTCGCGGGATGCCGGCGCCGGACCGCCCTGCCGGGAGCAACCGGCCGCCAGCGCCAGGAGGGCAATCGCGATTTGCAGCCGTTTCATGCCGCGCTTCTCTTGTCGGGATTCCATCATCAGTTATTGTATCAAAAAAATGGACCGGATTCAACGTCTTTTTCGGCCCCCGCCGCTCAGCCGAGGTGCATGCTCCTGAAGATCGACTGCAGGGAATCGGCGTCCGGCAGCAGCAGGAAATACCCCAGCAGCTTGAGGCCCTGGTCGATGAAGGTGAATTCGTTCTTGATCGAGACCACGATCTCCCCGCCCGGGGCCGTGCGGGCGCCGACTTGCCGCAGCACGGCCTCCGCCGTGTCGTACAGCAACTCCGGGGTCGACGGCACGACCATCATTCCCAGCAGGTCCGCCAAGGCGTTCATGTAGGCGCAGGTCAGGATGTTCGATGTCTCGTTCAGCGCCGAGCGCTCGATGTCGCTCAGCCCGGACACCGAGCCGGTCGGGCGGCGCAGCAGCGATTCGCAGAACCGGAAAGCCTCGCCTTCGGCGAACAGCAGCAGGGTCCGTCCGTTGATGTCTCCGGTCAGCCCGATCAGCACGCCCACCACCGGCTGGTCGGGCCCGGCGGTTTTTTTGAATATAGTCGCCAGGTCGTCAACGGCGATCACCGGCACATTGATCAGCACTTTCTGGCCGGTCATGTCGGACAGAGCGGTGGCGGCGTGGCCGGCCCCGATGTTGGACACCTCCCGGAGGGCGTCGATTTGGATGGTGTTGAACGATCCGGTTTTCATCAATCCCTGCGTCGTTTCTTTGCGATCGGTGCTAATTGTATACCATCTGAAGGGAAAATGCAACCGGTTTGTCCGCAGCTCACTCGACGTTCTGGACCTGCTCCCGCAGCTTTTCGATCTGGTCCTTGAGCTCGACCACCAGCTGGGAAACGGCCGAGTCGCCTGCCTTGGAACCGATGGTGTTGGCTTCGCGGTTCATCTCCTGCAGCAGAAAATCCAGGCGGCGCCCCACCGGCTGCTGCTGCCTGAGATAGGCGGCGAAGGCCGAGCAATGGCTCCGCAGCCGTACCAGTTCCTCGGTGATGTCGCTGCGGTCGGCCAGCAGCGCGGCCTCCTGCGCTAACCGGGCAGGATCGAGCCGCAGGCCGCCGGCAATGTCGGTGATCCGCTGCCGCAGCCGGCGGCGGAGCAGGGCCGGCCGGCGCCGCACCCTGGCTGCGATGCGGCCGATCAGGCTCAGGATCCTCCGGTTGCGCCCCTCCAGATCGCGCTGCAACGCGGCCCCCTCGCGCCGGCGCATCGCGTCGAGGCCCCTGACCGCTGCGGCCAGACCCCGCGACAATGGCTCCCAGGCCGCGTCGCCATGGTCGCCATCGTTCGGCGGCGACACCACGTCGGGCAGGGCCAGCAGCGTCCGCAGGCCGGCCCCTCCCTTCAGGCCCAGCTCCCGCTTGAGCGCCTTGAGCTGCGCTGCGTACTGCCGGATCCGTTCGCGGTCGATGACCGGCGGCGGGGATGGTTCGGGACCGGCCGGGGCGACGACCGCTGACACGGAGCCCCGCGGGATCAGCTTTTGGAGCGCCTCCCTGACCCTGGCTTCCAGCGGCGCCAGCTCCCGGGGCAGTCTCACGCCGAACTCGGCGTGGCGGTGGTTGACCGCACGCACTTCGACCGTCAACGTCCTCCCCCGGTGTACGAACGCGGCCCGGCCGTATCCCGTCATGCTCTTGATCATTGTCGCGCCCTCGAGTTGTCCGTTGACCCTCGGCGATTATACCACACACGGCGGACGGCAGCATCAAAAATCGTTACGCAGCAACAGGTGCACCTTGCCGTCCGCTGGATTATCGCCCCGGCCCAGCCCGTAGTCCACCTGGATCCTGCCGAGCCGGGTATCGAGCCGCATGCCGGCGCCGTACCCGAGCACGGTCCGGCCCAGTCCCCGGTCCCGGTCGCGGACGTATCCCCAGTCGACGAATGGATACAGCTGGAATCCTGCGGCGGCGGTCAGGCGGTGCTCGGCGTTGACCCATCCGGCCTGACTGGCCGCGAATTGCTGCTCGTAGAAACCGCGGATCGTCGCCGCACCGCCCAGATAATACTGGTCGGAACGGGGCGCCGGCCTTTCGCCGGTCGCCAGCGCCCGCGCATGGGCCGACAGGGCGGCCGCATGGCCGGCGGCCGGCGACCAGGACCAGTCAGCGTCCAGCTCGACGCGTCCCACGGTCAGCTGCGCCGCCGGCTCGAAGTAACGCTTGCGGCCATACCGGGTCTGCAGCCGGTAGCGCAGACCGGACTGGTGCGGCCGATGCCGGCGGTGATCGCCTTCGATCGACCACAGCGTGCTGTAGGTCTGGCTGCGTCTGACCTCCGCCTGCGATCCGGGGACGACCCGTTCGACAGCGCCGCCGGCGCCCAGCGACAGCCGGTCGTTGACCGGCACGGTCGCCAGGATGCTGCCACCGGTCCGTGTGTATTGGGAATCCTGGATGGCGTGATCGACCGCCAGCGTCACGCCGACCGGCGAGTTGTACAGCCATGGATCGGCATACGAGGCGCTCAGCCCCGTCGCGGACTGCCGCAGCCGCTCCCAGTGGAAAAACAGACGGCGGCCGGTGCCCGATATGTTCCTCAGCTCCAGATCGACCGAGCCGGCCAGCCAGCCGTCACGACCTGCGCCCTGGTTGTAGCCCGCGGCGCCAGCCAGGGTGTTGTAGCGCGGCTCCTTGACGGTGAACACCGCAACGACCCTGCCCGGATCCTCACCGCCGGCCAGTTCTGCGAGCGCTGCCGACGTGAACAGGCCGGATCCCACGAGCCGTGACACAGCGCGCTCTATCCGGACAGCGCTGAACCGTTCCCCCGGCTTCAGTCCGGCCAGGCGGTCTGCGGTCGCCGCCGTGGTCAGCCCGTTGCCGATGAAGGACACGGCCGCGATCGACAACAGCGGGCCCTCGGTGACATCGTACCCATAATCGACCGTGTCGGTCCGCAGCGACAGCCCGGACAAGCGCACCGCAGCGCGGGGGAACCCGGCGTCGGCATAGGCGCGGCTGATTCTGGCCATGTCCCGTGCCAGCAGCCGCTGGTCAAAAAACGATCCGGGCCGGAGCGACAGCGCTTCCCCGAGGAACCGGCCGGAGATGAACGAATTGCCCGTGAAACTCGGGTTGCCGGCCAGGTACCGGACGCCCTCGGACACGCAGATGCTGAGGTGTGTGCTGTCCTCAGACCACCGGACGCGTACATCGGCATCGAGGAACCCCGCCGAGCGATAGCCGTCAACGAGGCGGCGCAGGCCTTGGGACAGATGCCCGGATCCAGCCGGCCCCACCGTGCCGGAGACCTCCTGCCGGGAGAAGAACCGGTTGCCGTGGACCGACACCTTCGTCGGCTGGCCGGTCGCGGTTGCGCCCCAGAGCGATAGCATCATCAGGAAGCACAGGCGGCGCATCAGAAGTACGCCCTCAAGTCGAGCCTGGCATTGTGTTCCGGCCGCAGGTCCGGCCGCTTGCGTCCGTCATAGCCGGCTGACGACGTCAGGTTGGCATTCACGCGGTAGTCGTACTGCAGCGACCATGTTTTGGTCAGCCCCGGCGGCCGGGTGAACGCGAACTCGACCGGTATCTCGCCGGGGGGGCGGTCGGGCGCCCAGTGGATCAGACCGAACTCAGTCCTGACGCTGCCGGCCGGGCCCAGTTGCAGCGTCAGGTAGGGCGCGGCTGACGCCTTTCCGTACCTGACGACAATCGGCGGAGGCATTCCCGGCCCATGCTCCAGCCGCTCTCTGGCATAACCGGCCCTCAATGCCAGCTCCAGGTCCCGTACCGGATGCCATCCGCCGTCGCCGCCGATGGTGACGGCCGTCTCACCTGACTCCATGCCGGTCCCGACCGCGGAAGTTCCGGTCGCGGCGTATTCTGCGGACAGCGTCAGGCGTCCGGACGCCGCCAACGGCAGAAACACCTCGCCCCGCCGTTCCACGAGTTGCGTTTCCGTGCGGCGGGTCACGAACCGGCTGTCCGCCTCCCGGCGCCAGCGCAACCTGGTCCGGACATTCCAGCCCGAAACCGACGAATGGGAGGCCTCGCCCGACAGGTCGAGATGCGACCGCAAGTTCGTCGGGCGCCACAAGCGGCCGCGTTGGAACAGCACCGTGCTGGCAGCCATCGCCTCGGGAGAGCTGATCGACGCAGCGGACAACAGGTCGAGGCGGCTTCCCTTCCACCATCCGCGCGACCGCACGGGCGTCAGGCTGAGATAGGCCTTGGCCGCGTTCTCGGTGGCCAGCACGGCGGCGCCCTGGTCGGTGACGGTCCGCCGGTAGTTGCCGGCCGTGTCCGGGTAGAACCGTCCGCTCCCGGGATCATAGCTGTGGTCGCCGGTGCGGTCCGGGACCCGCAGGTACAGCTCCTGCTTGAGCGCGGCCGCGGTGCTGCCGAGGGTATAGTCGAGCGACAGCCGGAGCTGCCCGTCCGGCCGCGCATGGTCGGCATGCAGGGCCGCCAGGTGCGAATTGAGGCCCTGTCCGGCCGCACCGGGACGCAGCCGCACCTGGCGGTAGGTGTGGTCGGCCGTGATGTTGAAACGGTCCGCACGGTGCCACCCCGCCCGGCTGGTCACCGTCGTGGCGAATGACTGTCCCGACCATGCCGTCGCCGCCGAATCGCGCCGGCGGTCATCGCGGCGCTTGACGCTCTGTTCCAGGGCGAGGCCGCCGCCGTTGCGGGCCCATCCCAGCGATGCCTCCCAAAACCTGGCACCCTCGGACCATGCCGTATCGCGCTGCAACAGGTCGATGCTGGACACGAGGCCGGCATCGATACCCCATGGCCCGCGCCTCCAAGCCGACTGCGCCTGGTGCCGGTCGCGGCGGCCGGTCTGGTCGGGACGGTTGGGCCAGGCACCGCCAACGCGGTGCTGCAAATATCGGTATTCCAGCCGCGGCCATTTCGCCAGCCCGATCGATGAGGCGGCCTGGTACTTCCGGTTCCACAACCCGCCAGGCATGGCCAAGCGCCCCCAGCCGCCTCCCACCGTGGCGCACTGCAGCAGCGTGTAAGCCGCGCCCCACTCCATCTCCTGGCGGGGGCCGGCCGGCTCCACCGGCGCCATCCCGCCCCAGTTCGCCAGCCCCCATTCGGCCTCGAATCCCGGCCGGCGCTCGACGCTGCCGTTGCGATAGCCGGCGCCGACCGATGTCCAGTCCGATCGCAGCTCGAACCCGCCCCATGGCAGGCTGTCGCGCTTCCACCTCAGCGACGCCGTACCGGCGCGGCCCTGGTTATCATCGTCACCGATCGCCGACAGCGTGTTGCGGTCGAACGACGCCGTGCTTCCCTCGAAATGCGCCGCGCCGCCGTCCCAGGCGAACTCGGTTCGCAGGCCCGCCGTCCGCTCCGTTTGCGGCCCGGACAGCCGTCTCCTGGCAGCATAGTCCCCCGCCCTGGCGCCGACATAACGGAATCCTCCCAGCGAGCTGTCGTACACATAATCGCCGCCGCCGGAGCCGACCGCCGTGAAGGTCACCGAGTAATCCCCGGCGCCCGAGGGATCGTAGACGTAGAACGAGTCGGCCCTCGCATACCACCCGGTGCCGGGCTCGACCGGCGTGCCGCCATCGACCCACATTGCGGCGGTATCGTTGCCGGCCCGTGCCAGGGCGGCCCGCTGGCTGTCGGTCAGCGCGTCGCCGGCCGGCCGGTCGGCATCATCGGCCTCCTCGAGATAGGCCGCGTGCACCGCGGCCCAGTCCGTCGGCCGCAGCGACCCGGCGATGAACGTGAGGCTGCGGCGGTATGAGAGCGCCGAGTACTGGAACTGGGCGACGATCCGGGAATCGCCGGTGATCGGCCGCCGCGGCGTGAAGGTCAGCTCCGCCCGGTCATGGTCGATGACGTAATCGGCGGCCGCGCCAGGCACCAGCAGCTCGCCGTCGAGCCAGACCTTCTGGCTGTTGGGGAGGAGCCGCGCCTCCCCGGCGCCGTCACCGGGCGACAGCCGGTACGGCCCCTGCGTGCCCTCCTGACCGGCGAAGCGGATGGTCGCACCCTTCCCCTTGGCGGCCGAGTAGGCGGCGCTCGCTGTCGCGCTGCCGTACCATCCGTCGGCGTGCACGCCCTCGAGCTGGCGGTCAAATTGCAGCAGCGACAGAGCGCGGTGCGTCAGTTCGAGATCGCCGACGGCGGCCCTCCAATGCTCGGCCCGCGCCTGGATGAACATCTGCTCCAGCTGGCTGACCTCCCCCGTAGTTCCCGCGGCGGTCAACGGCAGATTCCGGTCCGACACCTGGGCGCTGATCTCCAGTCCGGGTGACAACCGTCCGTTGGCGCTGACGTTCAGCGATTGCTCCAGTGCGAGATCGCGGTTCGAGCCCGTGGCGATGCTGAACGTCTTGCTGCCCCCGAACCGGACCGCCGTCGGGGCCTCCGGATCTGCTGCCGGTCCGCCAAGCGCGGCATCCGGGGCGGCCGGCTGCCGCGAGTCAGGGGGCAACAGCGCGGCCGCTGGGAGCTGCGGGACGTGGACCAGCGACTCGGGCAGGGAAACTGACAGCGCCCGGAACCAGATGACGGCGGTATCGGCCGGTGCGAGCGGCAGCGCGAAGAACAGCCTTCCCAACCGGTAATCGATGGCGTAATCCCGGTCTCGCACCAGTGTGCACCCGTTCAGCGACAGCGAGTCCGATCCCCGGAACAGGTTGCGGCGCCCGATATCAAAGGCCCGCTGTCCGTCGCCGGCGGCGATGGCAGCGCTGTCTCGGCCGTCCGACTGCGGCGGCGGGGCCGGCGGATCGCCATCGACCGCCAGCGTCGCGGCGGCCAGCAGCGACACCCAAACCGCTAGCGGCACCGGAACAGGTTCCCGCGAGCAGCTACCGTCACCTGGTCGCCGCTGCCGATCGCGATCAGGGATCCCCTCCCCGTTCCCGCGGCCCCGTCAGGCCAGGTCGAGCCTCGTCCCGGGTGGTGGCAGTCGAACACGTCCATCCGTCCTTCGGCGTCGACCGTCCACAGCCGGGAGTACGAGTCGAACGCCATCGCCGCCGGGCGCGCGCGAAAGCGCGCCAGGGCGCGGCCCCAGCCCGAGTGGAGAGCGATTGTGCCATCGGCCGGATCGGTCAGCGCGACCAGGTCGCCCGCCCTGGTGACGGCCATCGCCGGGCGCTGGCCGGCAGCGGCCGCGGGACCGATGGCGACCGAGAACTGCCGCACCGCCCTCCCGCGCGGATCGAACACGGAGATCTCTCGCCGCGGTTCATCGAGCACGAACAGGTCGCCGGCCGCCGTTACTGCGGCGGCGCTGGTGGTGCGTCCGGCCACCATGACCATCCCCCGGGGCTTGCCTTGTGACGAGTAGAACCGGACGCTCTGTTCCCTGGCGTCCGCCAGGCAGAACCCCTCGTCGTACCCCGGGACCAGGAACGCATCGGGATTGCCGAGGCTGAGCTCGAATCGCTGCAGGCAGGAATCGCCGTCCGGCTGAAACGACAGCAGCCGCCACCGGGAGGGGTCTGTGAGATAAACGGCTCCGGTCCGGTCGACCCAGACCGATGCCGGCGACAGGTTTTCCGGGAACCGGCAGAGAACGGCGATCACGCCGTCGGGCGAGGGCGCCGCCCCCCCCGGGGACAGGCTGATCATCGGGGGGGCGCAGGCAAGCGCCGCCAGTGGCAAGAGCAGGGTAAGGGCGATGCGCGTCATGTCATTCGTCGCAAGCAAAATCCCCCGGTGCCTGGTGCCTGGGCAAGCACGCGGAGGATCGCACTGTTCACCGGCATCAGAATTCGCCGGCCAGTCTGAACGTGAGGTTGTCGCCGTTGCGGGCCGCATCGAGCCGCCAGTTGACGGCGCTGGCCCTGGCGTCCGGCCGCCGGTTGTGTCGCCGGGTCAGGCGGGCCGCATTGACGGACGACAGCACACGGTTGAGCAGGGCGCCTCCAGCCGCGTAGCTGATCCGCTGCAGGGCGCTCCGGCTCTTGATGCGGAGCGACCGGTAGGAATGCCACTCGCCGTCGGCCTGCCAACGCCATGCGTCAGCGGCGGTGTACAGCCGTCCCGACACCCACGCCGCCTGGGCCGCCGGATCGTCCGGGTAGTGCTCCCGGGCCTGGCGCCACTGGTCCTCGTTGTACCAGTCGCTGTTGGGGTATTCGTAGATATCACGGTAGTACTCGTCGTTCTCCCGGCTGAAGTTCGAACCGGCTTTCTGGGCGGCATAGTTCCGGTAGTCCCGTTTCCACATCTCGCCCTGGAACTTGGAGAACAGCGCGAAGCTCCAGATCAGGCCTTCGGCCGTGAAGAAGCCGACGGCGTGTCGTTGCTCGCCGGCGTAGTATTCGCCTGCGCCCGGCAGTGCCAGCGACATGAGGAATGCGGTCTTGATCGATTTCCGTCCGGCTGCTCGCGGCGCGGATTGCCGCTCCGGTTCCGGGGTTGCCGGCTGCTGCCGCGGGATATCGCGGATGATAATCTCGCCCGTAGCGGCGTCCGGCGCCGGGGCCTGTGCGGACAGGGTTGCGGCGACCGCGGCCAGCGCGAGGGCGGTAAAGAGCTGTTTCATTTGACCACCGCGATTTTGCATGATGCGCTCCCGCCGCCGGCGGCCTCCGCCCGGATGAAATACAACCCGGCGGCGATGTTCTCCAGGTCCCAGACATACTCGTTATCCACGCTTGCCTGGCCGTCGTGGGAGAATCGCCGCACCAGGTCGCCCGCCGCGTTGTACACCCTGAAATCGACCCGGGCCGCCTGGGTGAGGTAGTAGCGGATCCGCGTCGGCACGTTGCGGGCGGGGTTGGGATAGGCGTAGAGGTTTTGCAGAATGCCTCCCCTGACAACCACCGGGATCGCGGAGGCGTCGAATCTGAGCAGACCGGTGTGGGACTGGTCGTTGTGGAATCCGCACCACGGCTCGCGGCCTGCGGCATTCAGTGTGGCGTATCGCCAGATGTTTAGCCGGCCGTCGTCGCTGCCCACGGCCAGATAGCGGCCCAGGCCGGTCAAGGCCTGATCGGGAAAATACCGCGGCGTGGAATGCGTCTTCCCGCCGATGGTCATCGGAAAACCGGCCGCAGCCGTCCCATCGCCGTTGAAGGCAACTAGATTCCCGTCAGGCGATCCGATGATAATCTCCGGCCGGCCGTCGGCATCGACGTCGGCCAGCACCGGCGATGACTGTACGGCCTCCCCGGCTGAAACCGTTTTCGGGAACCCGGTCATCAACGTCCCGTTGTAATTGTAAGCATAAAGACTGGCGCCGATGGCGACTGCAATGTCGGGGTAACCGTTGCCGTCAACGTCGCCCACTGCGGGCGAAGCGATCGCCGCCTGGCCATGCAGCACCGGCCAGCCCGGAAGCAGTCCGCCGCGGCCATCGATCACATAAACGCCCTTCTTGTTGCAGGCCACGATCTCCAGCCTGCCGTCCCGGTTGACGTCGGCGACCGCCACCGAGGAGCTGACCCAGTCCACCCACGGCGTCAACGCCGGAAATCCCGGTACATTTTGGCCGTTGCCCCGGAACGCGAACACCCGACTGTCGCCCGACAGGATTACGATCTCGTTGCCGGGGTAAGCCGGATCGATATCGGCCACCGCGGCCGTGGAGCGGGTCTCCATGGTCAGGTCCCGGGGAAAACCGTCCAGGGGAGTTCCGTCATATCGCCAGACATGCAGCTTGCGGTCATCGCCGGCCACGATCACTTCCAGCGTATCGTCACCGTTGACGTCGCCCAGCGTCACCGAGGAATAGATTGGGCCGTTGACGGACTGTGGCCAACCCGGCAAGAGGTTTGCTCTGCGTACCGAGAAGGTATCGCGATGCACGGTTGTGTCCAGTACCGTCTGCGGTGGCGTGAACCTGAAACCGTAGACCGCGCCCTGCGTCTGCGAGATGGCCGCTGCGATGAATACTTCAGGCTGCGAGTCGCGGTCGACATCTCCGACTGCCGGCGACGAGTAAATATTGCCAATAACCTTGGCGAATTCGGCATGTAATCTGACCGTGTCAGCGCCACCGGCGCGCACCAGCGTTGTGTCCTGGTTGAACAGTCCCGATCCGTCAAGCTTCCACGCATAGAGTGTGCCGCCGTTGTCGGGCAGCAGCACCACCGTTTGCTGGGAATCGGGCAGGAACGCGCAATTCGGGCTGTTCCAGTCGCAGGGGCCGTCCATCGCCGCCGGGAACCCGGGCAAGGCGTTGCCGACCCTGACCCGGGCGATCATGTTCTCGGCCGGGGACGAGATGTTGAAAATCGAGACATGGGTGCAAGACCCGTCGTTGGCCCGCGTGGCCGGGTCCGAGCCGTCGTCGAGGCGATCGTTGTTGCCGGCATAGTAGGCGTCGTAGGGGCTGGCGTAGGTGCCGTAGGGCGATCCGCCCCAGCGCTGCAAGTCCTGGATATGATCGGCCTCCACCAAATGGATGGCCTTGACCTCACCCACCTCCAGCGTGTTGTTTTCCCAGCGTCGCGCGATCAGGCTGTCGTCCACGTGCCACACCAGCAGGCCGCCCCGGCCCAGTTCGAACGGCAGGGAAAGGTCGTAATCGTCCACCTTGACCAGCACGCCGTTGCGCCAGACGCGGGCGCCGCTGGAATCAGAACCGGGGCCATGGATCAGGGAATCGGAAAAATCAACCTGGTTGCTGGGATTGGACCAGGCCCGGCGGTTCTCGACCAGATAATACTCGCGGGAATTGAGCGGGATCTTGACTATGGCGTCGCGGTTCTTGGCCGCCCACTTGAAGGCCTGCAGGACGTCGTCACCCGGTTTGAGCACAACCGGATCTGCCCAGCCCAGGAAAACCTTGCACCAGGCCGAGAGGTGCGGCGGCACGTAGGCGTTGAGGTTCCAGGAGCCGTGCGACATCAGCTCCCACTCGCCCAGCCCCACCGAATTGAACTCGACGTCATAGAGGTCCGGCAGGCCCAGCTGGTGGCCGAACTCGTGGGCGATCTCTCCCTGCGACCCCAGCACCATGCCGTCCTGGCTCTGGGTCTCGGCGTTGATGCTGGCCTCATAGATGGTGTCGGCACCACCCCGGACGATGATCGGGCTGGACTCGTCCATCCGGATGAACACCGCCGGCAGATCGGCGCCCCAAGGGTCGGTCTGCCACACCGAACCGGCGTGGATCAGCATCACCGCCTTGGGGATCTTGACGCCGCCGGCCCAGTGGCTGAACTGGCAGGTATCGGCGTCGGCCGCGGCCGCGGCGTCGCGTAGCAGCGTGTAGATGCCGGCGCCCCAATTCTGCTGGTTGTTGTAGAAATCCGAGTAGAATGACATCTGGTGCGGCAGGTCGTAGGCCGTCTGGCGCCCCTTGGGCCACTGCTCGTACTCGATCCACAGCCTGCCGCTGGATACCGCCCAGTAGTAGTTGCGCAGGGCCAGCATCTGATTGTGGACATACCCGCTGTCGTGCGGCGGCTCGTATTCAAGGTTGTGCCCCTGGAGGGGGTCGCCATTGACATAGATCGGCTGGCCGTTGCCGACATAGTCGAATCGCCCGTTGCCGGTGGTATTCGGATCGTCATCCGGCACGAACTGGACCTTGAGCACCAGCACCCGGACCGTATCGGTGGCCGCCGCCTTGCCCCTGGCGGCCGCGGCGGCCCGCCGGACCTGGCCCAGGATGTTGCGGCTGCTGACCGCGTCATGGTAGCGACGCGGCTGGCTTTTCAGGTTGTTGAACAATTGCCGCGGTCCGTTCCATGCCTGTTTCAGCCGCAGCAGCTCGTTGCCGTCGGCCAGGGCCGCGCTGCCGATCAGCAGCGCGGCGACGGCCGCCGCGGCCCGGGTCGCGTGACGGGTCACGTCAAATCCCCCTTCCCTTCAGCCGTCCGCCCCTAGAACTTCGCCGACAGCGAGAATTTCCGGTTGTACTTCTGCAGTTCGCCGCCCGGTTCCATGGAGAAATCGAACTCGATGAATTTGTAACCCACTCCGAACCCGAAAGTGGGGCCGATGATCTTGCCGACAAAATCGTATACGTAACCGCTGCGGACGGCCAGGTTCGCCGGCCCCAAGTACCAGTACTCGACGCCCCAGTGCTGGACCGCCTCCTCCAGCTCCGTGCGCCAGGGCCGGTTGAGGTAGACCACCGTCTTGGTCAGGTCGAACGCTGCCGTCAGCCGCGTGTACTTCCCATCCAGCACGCGGTAGGCGATCCCGCCCCGGATGTTGCGGGACAGCGGGTCGGCCTGCTCGGCGGAAACGTACACCAAGTTGGGCCCCAGATTCTGCACGTTGAGGCCGACCGACATGCCCTTGATCGGGCCCCGGTAGAGGGCGCCCAGGTCGATGGCCCAGGTTGTGGCCACGCCCTTGCCCGAGGTCCCCTCGGGCGCGAACGGCGCCAGATGGGAGTGGATCAGCTTCAGGTTGATGCCGCCGGCCAGGTTCTCGTAGATCCGGTTGCCGTAGGACAGCACCGGCGAAAACTCGAAGCTGGAGAATACGCCCAGGTCCTCGCCCTGCGAGCCCGTGCGGTAGTTCTGACCCTCCGACAGGAAGATGATGCTGCCACCGAACACGCCCCAGTCCTTCACCGGCTGGGCGTAGGCCATGAACTCGTAGTACATGTCTCCGACGTCGCCCCAGATCTCCGACAGCCATGGCGAATGCATCAGGGTCGCGTAGCGGACATCCCCCTTCATCTTCGCCAACTCGGCCGGGTACACCGCCTCCAGCAGGCGACGGTTCAGTTTCTGGACCTGGTCCTTGGACAGGTTGTCGATGCCGGCGTTCACCAGCTCCTGCCCGTCATCGGGCAGCGCGTAGCCCGCGAACACGGCCGCACTGTAGAAATCCCTGCGGGATAGCACCGCATTCAGGTCCTCGACCAGCCGTTTTCTGACCGCAGCGGTCAGCGTCCGCCCTTGTGAATACTGGGCCAGAATATCCCGGCTGACCGGACTGAGCCGCGATCTGAGATGCTGGACAGGGGTCGGGTTGTCGCCGGCCCGCCGGAACACGCCGGGGAACGCATCCTCGAGCAGCGCCCGGTTGAGGCGGGCGGCCGGCCCTGGCATCAGCCGTTCGGCGATCAGCTCCCGCGTCGGTTCCGACAGCCGCACCGCGGTGAACCGCTCATCCTGGTAGAAATCCGGCGACAGCAGCAGCCGGTTGATGCCGTCGGCCAGCTGGCGGGCATCGGCGTCCGGCATCGGGGCGCTTCCGTCGTAGGACCGGGCGATCTGCTCGAGGTCGTCGGCCAGCTTGATCCTCAGGAAACCGGCCATGGTTTCGGCCGCCGGCCGGCTGCGGTACCCTGCCAGGGCACCGTCCAGCAGCGATTCCAGCAGGCTGCGGTTGACGATCCTGGTCTCCGCGGCGGGCAGCCGGCCGCTGTCATGGGCCAGCGCCAGCTCCGGCGCGAACAGCTCCAGCAGCACAATCCGGTTGAATCGCACCAGCTCCTGCCCCGTCAGTCTCCGCTCGCTCAGGGCGATGGTCGCAGAACTAACCTTGAGCGCTGCCAGCTCCTGCTGATCGGCGATTGCCCGGCCCCGGGAGATCTCCCTATTGATGATGCCTGCGAGCTTCTCCTGCAGCCTGGTCGCCGCGCCGGTACCCGGCTGGGCGTCCGCCGGCTGATTGCCAAGAGCCGCGGGGATCCGCTGGGACAGGCGCCGGGCAACGGCATTATCGCCGGTCCGCAGCCGCTTGATCAAGGCCGCCGGATCCGGTATGTTGTCCGCGGTCAGCGTGTCCGGGATGGCCGGGACCAGCGCCTCGACCGCCGGCGGCGCCAGCGCCACACCCGGGAACGTTGAACGGCGGTAAAGGCCGGCGCGGTTGATCAGAATGTTGAGGGCGGCGACCAGCGCCGTCTCGCGGACTTCATCCGCCGTTCCGTCATCGGACCAGGCGTCGATCAGCGCGGTCTGCTCCGGCGCCAGCGCCGCCCGCAGCGCCCGCACCTCTTGTCGGGCCGTATCGCCGAGGATTCGCGCCGTCCGGGGCCAATCGACGACATCGGACCGGGCCACCAGCGGGGACGATGTCAGCACAACCAGCAGCCGCCCGGGATCGGCGATATCGCCGTCCGCCAGCATGTAGGTGCTGTCGCTTTCCCGGAAACTGTCCAGCAGCCGGGGCCAGTCCCTGACATCGCTCGCCGACAGCGTCGGGGTTCCGGTCTTGAGGAAGGCCAGCCCGGCCGGGTTGAAGTACGTGGCCGAGGCGTCGTCGGCCACCGCGGCGAAAGCCGAGCCCATGCCGCACGCCCGGGCGCCGGGACGGATCAGCAGGAAGATGGCGCCCCCTTCGGAGATGGCCGGCGCGTTCCCCTGCCAGACGCAGAGGATCGCCACGATCGCTGCCAGGAAAGATGCCGATGTACGCATGATGGGGTGCTCCTTGTGTGTGACTGCGGTGGGTGCCGATGGCGTCGTCGTTGAGATCGAGCGGTCGTGCGCAGGCGGGTGTCAGCGCATCACGGTCAGCCGGCCGAAAGCGCTGTCCTCGCCGCTGGCGTTCTTGGCCGTGACCTTGTACAAGTAGACTCCGTTGGCCGGCCGGTCGCCGTCGCCGTCCAGCCCGTCCCAGCGAACCTGGTTGTATCCCGCCGCCAGGGCCGGGGACTCGATCGTCCGGATCAGCCGTCCGGCAACGGTGTACACCCTGATCGTGACGTCCGCCGCTTGCCTGATATTGAAGGTGAACCACGTCCGGTCAGCGAAGGGATTGGGATAGTTGTAGACGTGGTCGACCTTCAACTGCTGGGTTCCGGCGACGATAACCGCCTGCTCCCAGACTGCCCGGTTCAGGTGGCAATCGTAGGCCTCGACCCGTATCGTGTGCCGGCCGTCCCCGAAGGCCTTGGTGAGCGACACCGTACCGCTGCTGTCGCTTCCCGACTCGTACAGGAACTGCTGCGACAGGTCGCTGTAGTCCCCGTTGTCGAACCGGATCCGGATCTCTCCCTCGGCCACACCCGGGGCGATGTTGATGCCCAGAGGATCCGTGATCCGCACCGTGATCCGGGCCGCGGGATCGACCGTGTCCCCGCCGGCGACCGGCAGCCCGTTGACCGCGACCTCGATGGCCGGCCCGCGCCGATCGTTGGGCCGGGTGGTATCGGCACCCCCGATCCAGACGGTGCCGGCGGAGACGCCGGCGGCGTCGGTCGGGCCGCTCCAGGCGTAGGCGCTGATGCGGGCGCCGGCGGCCGGGGTGCTGTGCAGCAGGTCGGGGACATTGAACGACAGGCTGAAGCTGTCGTTGCGGACCGGAGCCAACCCCTGGAACAGCAGTTTCCCGGGCCTGGTGAATTTGCAGTAGCCGTAGATGCCGTACGGGCCGGTGCTGTCCCGGCGGGCGACGTCGAACAGCGCCACCTGCACCTGCCCGGCGGCGATCGTCCCGCCGCCGACGGCCCCGCTGACCGTGTAGCGGCCGCGGCTCAGCAGCGTGTCGCTGCTGACGGCAAGGGTCAGCAGCCCGGCTGGCTTGACGTGCCTGAGGCTGGGGTCGCCGAGGAGGACGAACGACGAGTTCAGGTTCTGCTCCGCGATGTTGAACTTGGCGCCAAAGAACGCCTGCCCCATGTCGTTGTCGGGGGACGCGAACACCCGGCTGTAGAAATTCTGGGCGAACGATATGCCGTCCGTCGTCTCCCGCATCGCGCCGATGGTGGCGACCGCGCCGCCGCCCTGCCTGACGACCAGCGCCGACCCGATGGCCTCGTTGCTGGGATTGTCGTACCGGGAAGTGCCGCACGAGGCCATCACCACCAGCGGCAGCCGGTCGCTGTTTGCCAGTTTTGGCACATCGGTGTAGCGGAAGTACTGCTCGTGGCCCCAGACAAACCAGGCGCCGTGGCCGGTGAAATGGACAACCGCCGCGCCCTCGTCCCACTGTCGCAGCAACGCCTCGGTGGCGGCCGGCTTCGTTTCCTGGCTGGACAGCGGAAACTCCTGCATCTCGCCGTACACCTTGCGGAGGTCGTAGGTTGACGGCAGGTACGCGCTGCCTATGCTTTCTGTCTGGTTCGTATGCTGCAGCTCATTTGTCAACTCGGCCCGCTTATACGCGTCGTCGGCCATCAGCACAGCCCTGTTGCGCCACGGGCCCAGCCCGTTCCGCTGGTTGTAGCCGATCGACTTGTTGACCGAGCTCCAGGCCTCGGCGGCGTTCCTGGCCGGGATCCTGCCCACCACGAACTGTGGGTACGTGCTGTCGACGCGGGCGAACCAGTCGTCGTTGGCGCTGAATAGGTACTCGCCGATATTGTCGTACTTCAGGATGTCGGCCTGGTGGCTGGGGACCAGGTCCTGGTCCGGGGAGCTGCGGTCGATCCACCGGTAATCGTAGCTGCCATCGCCCAGCAGGCAGCACCAGGCTGGGCTGGTGCGGGCCGGCGCCGAGTTGAGGTAGATGTGCCTGAGGAAGTTCCGCAGCGCCGATGGGTCCCTCAGCCCGAAGCCGAACTCATCGTACACCGCCGACAGCTTGACCGCCCGGGCTGGATGCTTGCCCGGCTGGGTCGAATGGTAGCCGGCCAGGGCTTGGGCCTGGGGCCAGAGCTCGTCGGCGGCGACCACCAGGTACTTGGTGCCCAGCATCGTCTGGCGCAATCGCTGGGGCTGCCATGCCTGCACCGCCAGCGGCGTCAGCCAGGACTCCGGGGCGGCGCAGAAGTACCGTCTGCCGGCAGCGGCGTCCTCGAACTCGGTGTAGGCCGCGAAGCGCGCGGGCGTTGTGATCCAGACCGGCCGGTCGGGGTCGGTGACGTCGAGGAGCGCCGCCCGGTCAGACAGCAGGCCGGTAAGGCGGAACCTGACCTGCCCGGTGTGCGCCGGATCGGCCCGGAAGGCCAGCTGGCGGTTGTGGGCTTGGTACGGTCGCTGGCAGACAATCTCGAACCAGTTGAGCAGCACGGCGTCGGAACTGCCGGCCGCGGCCTGCACCAAGTCGATGTCCAGGGTGTTCTGCCCCCCGGCCAGCCCGGAGACGGCCGCCTGGTCGGTACGCTGGCCGGCCGCGGGCGACCCGGTCCAGGCGAAATCCTTCACGGCCGTGCCGTTGATCCCCCAGCGCAGATTATGGCTGGTGGCCGCCGTCCCGGACAGCAGGTTGACCCGCGCCTGCGCCTGGTCCGACGAGACGTACGGCACGAAGAAGGGGAACGTGAACCGCCGTACCTGCTCGTTTCCGTACCTGGCCATGTGCTGCCAGAACCACAGCTCGCCGGAGTTGAACGGATTGACGCGGTCCAGCTCGAAGTGCGCGGTATCGGTGAACGCCAACGGCTGCGCCGCCCCCGGGGTGACCGGCTGGCCATCGCGCGTCGCCATCCGCAGGCCGGGCGCGCCGCCCCAGCAAAGCCAGTAGCAGTTGACGCTGTCGTAGGGGTTGTTGTACTGGCCGTTCGGCAGCAGCCTGTTCTGGCGCCAGCCGTTCATCCCCTGGCCGTAGAAAAGGATCCTGTCGTCGGGCCCGAACCTGCCGTCCTCCTCGCCTTCCACCCGGATGGCCGCCTGGTACATGCTGTCGGGGAACGCTGCGGCATGGCTCTTGGGCAGGGCGCTGGAGCCGGCGGTGAAAAGCTTGACCGTCCGGGGATCGATCAGGTCGGGGTTGACGCCGCTAAGTCGGAGGTCGGTATAGCTGAGACGGTGAACGCCGTCGCGGGCGACGCTGACCTTGTACCACAACGGCGCGGCGTCGAAGGGATCGCCGTCCCGGGCCGAGACATGCCCGCCGGCTGCCGCCCAACCCCTGGCCGCGGGATAGTTCAGCACCAGCCGCTCCAGCAACGGCTGGAACGACTGGTCGTCGACGGCCGCACCGCCGTCCTTGCCCCCGGACCAGCTGACCCTGACCGTCAGGGCCGTGTGCACCCTCAGCAGGCCCGCTGCCGGCGCGTGCTGGGCCGGCCGGAGCGAAATCCGGGCCACGGTCAGCTGCCGCAGCGGCGAGACCGACTCCACCCGGGCCAGTTCGGCCGGCAGCAACGCGGCCGACGCGTATGCTGCCGGGTCGGGGAGGAACGACTCCCGGTCGATCCCGCTCTCATCGAACGCGATGTGCGGCACCGGCGCCAGCCTGATGCCGGTGAAATCCCGCGGCCGCGAACCGATGACCTCGGCCCGCACCGACGAGCCCTCGGGAACGGCGATATGGGCGACGCAGCCGGGCAAGCCGGGTTGGCCTGGGCTGCCGGTCAGCGATGCGCCGTCAAGGCTCAGTCGGACGAGTCCGCCGGGCGCCGGGCTGAATCCCGGTGACCCGGTGCGGTACTCGAACACGGCAGAGCGCTCATCGCTGGAGACCAGCAGCAGCTCGGCGGCGGCCGACGCGGACAGGGCGCACAGGGCCGCTGCCGCGAGATACAGGGATCGTCTGATCATCGCTGGGTCAAGTGGTGGCGCCGGGAAATGCCGGAAGCCGGTATCAAACAGACACCGGCTCCTCATCACACGGTCGATGAAAGGAATACAGCCAGTATCAGCGGGCACGACTAATACCGAGGGACACCGGGACGATAGTTGCGATGCCGGGATACTGACTTTTTCGATCGATAATTCGGTCCAAATGCGCTGGGTATGGGTTATCCGTATAACTATATACGAAAAACCGACGTTTGTCAAGTGGGAAGTGACGTTGCTCTTGCAATCTCGGCCGATATGGCGTATAGTTGCCGCGGGCCCCGTCCTCCGCGGATGCCGGGCCGCGCTCCACCGCAACGATGTTGTCCATGAACCAAACGACCGCGCCCATCGCCGACCTCCACTGCGACACCGCGCTGAAACTGCTCCGTCCCGGGGGCCTGGAGCGGCGCGCGAACCACGTGACCATGGAGAAGCTCCGCAGGGGCGGCGTCGGCCTGCAGGTGTTCGCCTGCTGGGTGTCGCCCCGCCACCGCCGCCGGGCCGCGGCGGACAGAGCATTGGAACTGATCGGCGCGGTCAGGGCGGAGGTCGCCAAGCGCCCCGGAGCGCTGGCGCTGGTCTGCGACCGCGCTTCGTGGCGCGCCTGCCGGGCCGGCGGGAACATCGGCGTCCTGCTGGCTGTCGAGGGCGGGCACGCCTGCGACGGCGCAGTCGGAAACCTGGACACGTTCCACGCGCTGGGCGTCCGCATCCTGACCCTGACCTGGAACAACCGTAACGCCTTCGCAGATTCCTCGCACCACGCCGGAAAGCGCGGGACCGATGCCGGCCTCTCACCGCTGGGCCGCGAGCTGGTGGCGCGGGCCAACGCCCTGGGCGTGACAATCGACCTCTCGCACTCGTCGCCCCGGACGTTGCGGGATGTGCTTGCATGCTCAACCCGCCCGGTGCTGGTCTCCCACTCCTGCTGCGCCGCCCTGCGGCGGCACCACCGGAACCTCACGGACGGGCAGATCCAGGCCCTGGCCGGCCGCGGCGGCCTGCTGGGGGTCAACTTCTACCCCGGCTTCCTGGGAACCCAACGCGACCCCGCGGACATCCAGAGCGTGGTCGACCAGTTCGTCCATGTGAAGAAGCTTGTCGGGACGGACATCCTCGCCTTGGGCTCGGATTTCGACGGCATCAGCAAGACCCCGCAGGGGCTGGACGGCCCGGACAAGTTCCCCGACCTGCTGGACGCGCTGGGCCAGGCCGGCTTCACGGGGGAAGAGATCGACGGCATCGCCAGCCGCAACGCCCTGAGGTTTCTCGGCTGGGACTAGCGCCCCGGTAGGAATTGAAAAGCTTTCGGCGATGCGCCGAAAGCTTTTCGTTTTCTGCCCTCCGGATTCGTTTTCGGTCCCTCAGTCCGCCTCGCCCCGGATGAACTGCTGGACCCGCTCGTCGGGGCAGGCCGCGACCTGTTCCGGCGTTCCGCAGAAGATGATCCGTCCCTGGTGCAGCATGGCGATGCGGTCGCCGATCCTGTTGGCGCTGACCATGTCGTGCGTCACCACCACCGAGGTCAGCGACAGCCGTTGCTGGAGCCCGGCGATCAGGTCGTTGATCTTGTCGGCCATGATCGGGTCCAGGCCGGTGGTGGGCTCGTCGTACAGCACGTAGGACGGATCCATCGCCAGGGCCCGGGCCAGCCCCACCCGCTTCTTCATCCCGCCCGAGAGCTCGGCCGGCATCAGCAGCTCGGTGCCGGCCATGCCCACCATCTCCAGTTTGTGCCGAACCGCGGCCGCGACCTCGTCCTCGGACAGCCCGGTGTGCTGCCGCAGGCCCAGCCCCACGTTCCCGGCCACGGTCATCGAATCGAACAGCGCCGCCCCCTGGAACAGCACCCCGAAGCGCCGCCGTAGCGCGTAGAGGTCGCGTTTGCGAATCCCCGACAGCTCCTCGCCGTCCACGCGGACCGAGCCGCTGTCCGGCGCGACCAGGCCCACCAGGTGCTTCAGCAGGACGCTCTTGCCGCAGCCCGACCGGCCGATCACCACCATGGTCCGGCCGGCCTCGATCGTCAGGTCGACGCCGTCGAGCACCTTTTTCCCGCCGAACGACTTGCGCAGGCCCGCCACCTCGATCATTTGCCTGCCCGCCCCGGCAGCTTCCGTTTCATGATGACGGCCACTTCGCCGTGCGCCGCGTCGTCGTTGGTGTACAGCGACAGGTCGACGCTCTCGATCTCGAACCCGCTGGCGCGGTAGAACCGGATGGCCGGGACGTTGGTGTTCTGCGTCTCCAACGAGACCAGCCGCGCCCCAAGTTCCCTGCCTGTCTCCACGGCCTTCTCGAGCAGCATCCTTCCGATCCCCCGACCCCGGTGCGTCGGCAGCACCTCGATGTCCTCGACGTGCAGGGTGTTGTTCCACCGCCGCTGTTCCATCAGCGCCACGCCCACCAGTTTCCCGTCGCAATAGGCCCCGTAGGACAGGCCGGCGGCGATCACCGCGCGCCGCCGTTCGCGGTCGGCCGGCCCGTCGGCCCAGCGCTTGACGAACCCGGGGCGGGGCGCCAGCCGCAAGGTGATGGCCACTGCCGCATCGGTCTCGTCCTTGGCGGCCGCGTAGACCTCTTCCGACTCGTACCCGGTGAACGCGAACCCCGCGGCGTCCAGGTCGGCGCCGGGCAGCAGCGGCCTGATGTCGATGGCGGCCGGGGCGGTCATAATAAGACTATTTTAGTCATATTTACTGTTTCTTCAGCACGAACCCGGCGTCGGTGACGTAGACGCCGTAGGCGCCGCTGTCCGGGTACTGGTAGGCTGCGATGCCCTGCACCGCGTCGATCAGGGGCAGTTGCCGGCCGTGCTTGAGCAGCCAGCGCCAGTGGGCGGGCTCGACGGCGATCTGGCGGTTGGTAACGCGCGACGAATCGGGCGACTGCCAGTGCCCCGAGAACCTGGTCACCCGGTAGTAGGGCTGCGCCCCCAGCAGCCGGAGGAACGGCTTCCACCTCAGGATGTACCCCTCGATCATCCAGTGGTCGCCCTCCAGCTTGAACCCGTAGGTCCGCCGGTTGGCCTCGTCCACGTAGTGGACGTACATCACCGGGCCGTCGCTCAGGGCGCCGACCGTGCCGATCCGCCGGTCGTTCGACATGATGTTGTAGGTGCGGGCGAACAGCGACAGGGAGATGAAGGCCGCGGCCAGCGCCGCCAGCACCAGCGCGGCGATGCCGGCGTTGAACAGCCCGCCCAGCCGGATCCGCTTCTTCAGTTTGAGGGCGACGGCGGCGGCCAGCACCGCCAGTGTCAGCCCCGCCAGCAGCAATCCGATGATGCCGGTGTTGCGCGCGAACAGATCCATGGCTCATCCCTCCGTGTTCAGACCTTGAGGCCCCGCCGGCCCATCAGATCGCGCAGCCGCTTGGGCGACTTCTCCCACTGCCCCCACTTGCGCGAGATGTGCTCGGTCCAGGAATAGGTGTCGAAGTCGAAGGTTTCCTTCTGCCCCGTGACCAGCGGCAGCATCAGCTTGACGTTGCGGTAGTAACCTTGCGCCAGGTAGCCGTCGTCCATCGTTTTCATCGCCCGGCGCAGCTGCGCGCCGGCGATCCTCGGGTACCGTTTCTCGAACAGCACGAAGTCCATCGGATAGCGCGGCCGCGCCGGCGGTTTTTCAGCCGGATATCCCATCGCCACCTGCACCAGCGGGAACACACGCTGCGGGAGCTTGAATTCCTTGGCCAGCTGGTCCGCGGCGAACGGGGTGTGGCCGAGGAAACAAGTCCCCAGCCCCAGGCTCTCCGCGGCCAGCACCATGTTCTGCGCCATGCAGGCCGCGTCCTGGATGCCCAGCAGCAGGCCGTAGAGGTCGTTGCTTACCCACTTCCAGCCGCGGCGCTTCATGATCTGCCCCATTTTGTGGAAGTCGACGCAGACCGTGAACAGCAGCGGCGCCTGGAACGGGTGCTTGGCGCGGTCCTTGGTGAGGATGACGCTGTAGAGCTGCGCCGCGAACGCCGCCTGCTGCCCGGCCCGGACGATAGTCTTTATGGTTCTATCAGACGGCATCCGCGTCGTGTACTTACGGATCGAGCGGTGTGCCAGCATCTGCGCGATCACCGGTTTCCTGTCCGGACGCCCCCGCATCGGATCCTCTGTGTCTCCGTTCCTCTGCGGCCGGTCGTTCATCTGTTGATCCACGCTGAGATCATATCGTTCAGCGCATTTCCCGTTGGCATGGGTTGTAGATGCTCTTCGTGTCTTTGTGTCTTCGTGTGAGAATCACCGGAAGATCCACGCCGAGATCACGTAGTCGAACACCAGGATCAGCACCGCCGCAGCCACCACCGCCTTGGTGGTGGCCGTGCCCACGCCCTTGGCCCCGCCCTCGGCCCCGAAGCCGTAGAAGCAGCCGGCCGTGGCGATGATCACGCCGAAGAACACCGCCTTGACGATGCCGCCCATCAGGTCCCGGGTGTGGAAGTGGAACCGCAGCCCGTCCAGGTACAGCTGCGTGGAGATCCCGACCGAGGTCACCGACACCAGCCAGCCGCCGGCCAGGGCCACGAAATTGGCGAAGACGGTCAGCACCGGCGCCATCACCGCGCCGGCCACGAACCGCGGCATCACCAGGAAGGCCACGGGGTCGATGGCCATCGTCTCCAGGGCATCGATCTGCTCGGTGACCCGCATGGTGCCGAGTTCGGCCGCTATCCCCGCCCCCACCCGGCCCGCCACCACCAGCGCGGTCAGCACCGGGCCCAGCTCGATCAGCACCGCCCGGCAAATGCCGGCCCCCAGCCAGATCGCCGGCACCAGCCCCTGCATCTGGTACGCAGCCTGGACCGCGGCCACCATCCCGGTGAACACCGCCGAGAACAGCACCAGCGGCAGCGAGGCCACGCCGAAGGCCATCATCTCCTGGACCAGCAGGCGCGAGTTGCGGCCGGCCAGCCGCAGCGAGGCGGCGATCCGCGCCAGCAGGAAGAAGGCCGCCCCCCACTCCTGCAGCGCGTCGAGGACGGCCCGGCCGGCGGCGGCCAGCGGGCCGCGGATGATGTCGGGGCGAGGATTCGGCATCGGCGGCTCCCGGTCAGAACCCGGCCGGCGCGTCCCGGTCCGAGGCCTCCTCGAACTTGGTGTAGCCCCGCATGAACACCAGCTTGACGGTGCCGACCGGGCCGTTGCGCTGCTTGGCGACGATCAGCTCGGTGGGCGAGGCGTCCGCGGCCGCGGCCTCGCCGCCGTCGCCCTGCTGGTAACCGCCCTTCTCCCGGTGCAGGAACATCACCACGTCGGCGTCCTGCTCGATGGCCCCCGACTCGCGCAGGTCTGAGAGGATGGGCCGCGAGTTTTCCCCGCGCTGCTCGGAGACGCGGGACAGCTGCGACAGGGCGATCACCGGGACGTTGAGCTCCTTGGCCAGCGCCTTGAGCGACCGCGAGATCTCGGCGATCTCCTGCTGGCGGTTCTCCACCCGGGAGCTGGAGCCCCGCATCAGCTGCAGGTAATCGACGATCACCAGCCGCACGTCGACCTCGGCCTTGAGGCGGCGGGCCTTGGCCCGGATCTCCAGCGGCGACGAGCCGGCCGAGTCGTCGATGTAGATCGGCGCCTCGTTCAGCAGGCCGGCGGCGTTGACCAGCGGCGGCCACTCCTCCTGCGACAGGTATCCGGTGCGCACCCGGTGGCTGGAGACCCGGGCCTCCGAGCACAGCAGCCGCAGCACCAGCTGCTCCTTGGACATCTCCAGGCTGAAGATCGCCACCGGCTGGCGCAGCCCGATTGCCAGGTGCTGGGCGATGTTGAGGGCCAGGGCGGTCTTGCCCACCGAGGGCCGGGCGCCGATGATCACCAGGTCGCCTGGCTGGAGCCCCGAGGTCATCTCGTCCAGCCGCTTGTATCCGGTCTCGGCGCCGGTGATGTGCCGCTTCTCGCGGTACAGCCGCTCCACCGTCTCGAAGCTGTCGTGGATGAACTGCTTGATCGGCACCAGGGTCTTGCGCAGCCGCTTCTCCTTGATGGCGAAGATCGACCCCTCGGCCTGGTCCAGCAGCACCTCGGCGCTCTCGTCCGATTCGTAGGCCGCGGTCACGATCTGGGTGGCCGAGTTGATCAGGCGGCGCAGCACCGCCTTCTCCAGCACGATCCGACCGTAGTACTCGACGTTGGCCGCGGTGGCCACGCTGTCGGCCAGGCGGGTCAGGTACACCGGGCCGCCGGCGTCGTCCAGCCACTTGAGGCGGCGCAGCTCCTCCGCCACGGTCACCAGGTCGACCGGCTGGTTCTTCTCGAACAGGTTGATCATCGACCGGTAGATCTTGCGGTGCCCGGAGGAGTAGAGGTTCTGCTCCTCTCCCAGCACCTCGATCGCCCGGCCCACCGCCTCGGGGCTGATCAGCATCGATCCCAGCACCGCCATCTCGGCCTCCAGGGCCTGGGGCGGCATCCGCTCTGACATGGTCACCGGGTCGGGCATCGGGCGGCCTCCTCGTCATGGATGCGGCGCACCAGCTGCACGTCCTCCCAGGCGGGCCGTTTCCAGGAAGGATTGCGCAGCAGCGCCGCCGGATGAAAGGTCGGCACCAGCTTGATGCCGTGGTAGTCGTGCGCCCGCCCCCGCAGCCTGGAGATGGGCGCCGTCGTCTTGAGCAGGGTCTGGGCCGCGTGCCTGCCGAGGGCGCAGATCACTGCCGGCTTGATTATCTCCAGCTGTCGGAGCAGGTGGGGTTCGCACCGCTCCACCTCGGCCGGCTCCGGGTCGCGGTTACCCGGCGGCCGGCACTTGAGGATGTTGCAGATGTACACGTCCTCGCGGCGGAACTTGATGGCCTCGATGATCTTGGTCAGGAGCTGGCCGGCCGGGCCCACGAACGGGCGTCCCTGGTTGTCCTCCTCCTCGCCCGGGGCCTCGCCCACGAACACGACGCGCGCCGAGGGGTTGCCCTCGCCGAACACGAAGTTCTTCCGCAGCTTCCCCAGCGCGCACCGGGTGCAGCCGCAGATCTCGGCGCGGAACGCCTCGAGCGCGGTGGCGCCATCGGCGGACGCCGCCGGCACCACCGGCGCAGCAAGTGTCACCGCCGGCTTCGCCGGTGCGGGTCGAGGCACCGCCGTTGGGGCTGCGACGGGGACCGTCCCGGCCGCGAGCGGCGCCGGGGCGAACCGCACCGGCAGCTCGCGCTCGCCCTGCTCCCGCTGCTGCAGCAGGTAGCGTCGCATCAATTCGTGCGCGGCGGCGGCGGGCATGTTATCTGGAGCGAGCGACCAGTCCGGCCACTTCGTCGAGAATGGTCCGCGCCAGGTCCTGCTTGGACTGCCGGCCGCAGCGCACCGGCTTCCGGCCCTTCCGGACCAGGACCGCATCGTTATCGTCGCTGCCCAGCGCGGACGCGCCGTTGGCGACGACCAGGTCGAGGCCCTTGGCCTTCAGTTTTTTCGTGGCGTTCGTCGCCAGGGCATCGGTCTCCAGCGCGAAGCCGACCAGAACGGTCCCTGCTTTCTTATGCACCGAAGCATACTTCAGGATGTCGGGGTTCTCTGCGAGTTCCAGCGTGGTCGTCCTGCCGGTCTTCTTGATCTTCCCGGCTGCGGCGTTCTTCGGCCGGTAGTCCGCCACCGCCGCGGCCATCACCAGCGCCCTGTTGAGCGGCAGGTGCTTTTTGACCGCGGCCAGCATCTCCTCCGCGGTCCGCACCCGCACCAGCGTGCCGACCTCCGGGGCCGGGACATCCGACGGCCCGGTGATCAGGGTCACCAGCGCTCCGCGCAGCGCCGCGGCCCGCGCCAGGGCGTATCCCATCCTGCCGGACGAGCGATTGGACAGGAAGCGCACCGGGTCGATCGGCTCCTCGGTGCGGCCGGCGGTGACCAGCACCCGGACACCCGCCAGGTCGTCGTTCCAGCCCAGCGCCCGCAGGATCGCGGCCTCGATCTCCGCCACCGGCGCCAGCCGGCCCCTGCCCTCGGCGCCGCAGGCCAAGCGGCCCTCGGCGGGGCCGACCATCGTCCAGCCGCGCGCGGCCAGCAGCCTGACGTTCTGCGCGACCGCGGGGTTGTCCCACATGTTCACGTTCATCGCCGGCGCGCAGACCGCCGGCGCCCGGCAGGCCATGATCACCGTGGACAGCAGATCATCGGCGATGCCCTGCGCCGCTTTGCCGATGATGTTGGCCGTGGCCGGCACGATCGCCAGCACGTCGGCCGCGTCGGCCAGTGCCAGGTGTTCGATCTGCTGGGGCTTGGACCGCGGGAAGAGATCGACCGCCACCGGGTTGCCGGAGAGAGTCTCGAACGAGGCCGGACCCACCAGCTCGCAGGCGCTCCGGGTCATCACCGCGATGACGGCGACGCCCTTTTTGCGCAGGCGCGAGACGAGGTCGAGCGCCTTGTAGGCCGCGATCGACCCGCTGACGCCCAGCAGGACGGTCGGCTCAGGCCTGCTGGTCATTCTTGAACATGACCGCGCCCTCGCTCATCCGCTCCAGCGACAGTGTGATCGGCTTGACCGTGATGTCAATCCGGCCGGCCCGCCGCAGGTCGTTGAGCCGCCGCGATTCCTTCGCCGCCACCAGCACGGCCATGTACTTGTTCTCGACGCCGTTCAACAGCTTTTCGATCGGGATGAAACCCATGGTGTCTCCTTTTTATTCATTGATTCCATTGTGAGAAAGGCTGTCCCACCTGAACGGACGAGGCGATCGGCCCGGCAAGGCTGGCCGCTGCAGCGAGTCCGTCATCCTGAGCGCGGCACCCTGTCCGGCAGGACGAGGGATCTCGGACCGGATTCTTCTCGGGCTCGGCTGCGATGCTCGTCTCGGGATGGCGGGTGCCGTTCACCGCAGGTCGACGACCCGCCTGACGTCGTAGCGCGACAGCCGGCAGCGCTCGGCCTCGATGATGGCCCGCACCTGGGCCACGGCGTCCTCGAACCGGTCGTTGACGATCACGTAGTCGAAGTCGCCGATCTCCTTCAGCTCCAGCCGGGCGCGGTTGAGCCGCTTCTTGATGACCTCCTCGCTGTCGGTGGCCCGGCCCCGCAGCCGTCGGGCCAGCTCGTCCAGCGAGGGCGGCAGCACGAAGATCGCCGCCGACTGCGGATAGAGCTTCTTGATGGAGCGGGCGCCCGCGGTGTCGATGTCCATGATGACGTCGGTGCCGCGGTCGATGCGGGACTCGATCTGCCGCTTGGGGGTGCCGTAGTAGTTGTCGTGGACCATCGCCCACTCGGCGAATTCGTCGCGCTCCAGCATCCGCTCGAACTCCGCCACCGCCACGAAGTGGTAGTCCTGGCCGTCGACCTCGCACTCGCGCGGGGGTCGCGAGGTCACCGAGATCGAGTAGTGGATCTCGGGGTGGAGCTTGATGATCTCGCGCGACAGCGTCGTCTTGCCCCCGCCCGAGGGCGCGGACAGGATGATGGGGAAGCCGGAGCGGGTCGATGTGTTCATTCTGGCAGCATCGGTTCGTTCGAGGTCGTGCGGCGACAGCCTATTGTACCATAAAAGCCCCTGGCAACAAAATGGTTTTTCGCAAGCGCCGCCCAAACTGATATTATAGTTTTTCCCGGATGATTTTGCAAGGTTTTATTGCATAGCGATTGTCAACTCCGGCCAATTTGTGGTACAATCGGCGTGCTTATGAACACCATATCGGCCACCGCCCCCGCCAAGCTCAACCTGACCTTGGAGGTCCTGGGCCAGCGACCCGACGGCTACCACGAGATCCGCTCGGTGTTCCTCGCCGTGTCGCTGGCGGACGAGCTGTGGTTCGCGCCGCGCGGCGACGGCCGGATCGTGCTGGATTGCAACGACCCCCACCTCCCGGTCGATGAGCATAATCTGGTCGTCAAGGCGGCGCTGCTGTTGCGGACCACCTCTGGATTACCGGCGGCGACCGGCGCCAGCATCACGGTCAGGAAGAACATTCCCGTCGGCGCCGGGCTGGGCGGCGGCTCTTCTGACGCGGCGGCATCCCTGCTGGCCCTCAACCGGCTGTGGGACGCCGGCGCGTCGCCCGACGAGCTGGCCCGGATGGGGGCGGACGTCGGTTCGGACGTCCCGTTCTTCATCCTGGCCCGCAGCGCGCTGGTCAGCGGCCGGGGCGAGCTGATCGCACCGGCCGCCTTCCCCCGGCCCTACCACTTCGTCCTAGTCTACCCAGGGTTTCCCGTCTCGACGGCCTGGGCCTACCGCGCCCTCAGATTGGAATTGACAAAACGGCCGGAATATAGTAAAATGCTGCTATCGCGCTGTTTGGCCGGCGCCCCGCCGGACGAGATCGCGGGTCTGTTGCACAACGATTTTGAGCCGACGGTGGCCGCGCGGCATCCCAATGTGGCCCGCGCCAAGCAGGACCTGCTGCGGGCCGGCGCCTGCGGCGCCCTGATGTCGGGCAGCGGTTCCGCGGTGTTCGGCATCTTCCCCGACCGGGTGTCGTCGCTGGGCGCGCTGGAAGCCGTCCGGCCCTCCTGGCCGGAAAGCCACGCGGCCGAGAGCGCAGGACCGCCCCCAGAATAAGAGTCCGGACGGAACCCCGGACACCGATAGTTGACAGGTTGCCGCGCCCCGCATCCGCTGCGGAGCACCTCCATGCGGCTCCATGCCTGACTCATCCAGGCGCCGGCGGTCAGCTTTTTTTGTTTCCGCGGCGCGGCCCCGGTCGCGAAGGTTTTCGGGGGTCGTTCAATGGTAGGACACCAGCCTTTGGAGCTGAGGATCGGGGTTCGAGTCCCTGCCCCCGAGCCACCGCCGACCGGCGCGCCGGACGCACCCACCGAGCCACAAACACAGACGCGAGACGTACCATGAACGGCCAACTGAAGATCTTCTCCGGCTCGGCCAACGCCGACCTGACCCGGGAGATCTGCGCCGACATCGGCTGCCAGATGGGCGACTGCACCATCTCGCGCTTCTCGGACGGCGAGCTGCGGATCAAGATCAACGAGAACATCCGCGGGGCCGACGTTTTCATGGTGCAGCCCACCTTCGCCCCGGCCGACCACCTGATGGAGCTGCTGATCCTGATCGACGCCGCCCGCCGCGCCTCGGCCCGGCGCATCACGGCGGTGATCCCCTACTTCGGCTACTCGCGCCAGGAACGCAAGGACCAGCCGCGGGTGCCGATCTCAGCCAAGCTGGTGGCCAACCTGATCACCACCGCCGGGGCCGGCCGGGTGCTGACGCTGGACCTGCACGCCGAGGCCATCCAGGGCTTCTTCGACATCCCGGTGGACCACCTGTATTCCGGGCCGGTGCTGTTCAAGCACTTCAACAGCTTGGGCACCGAGAACTTCGTGGTGGTGGCGCCGGACACCGGCGGCGCCAACCGGGCCCGGGCCTTCGCCAAGCGGCTGGGAGACATCCCGCTGGCCTTCATCGACAAGCGCCGGCCCGGCCCCAACCGGGTCGAGATCATGAACGTGATCGGCGACGTCCAGGGCAAGCATTGCCTGATCGTCGACGACATCATGGACACCGCCCGCACCATCACCGAGGTGGCCGGGGTGATCAAGGGCAAGGGCGCCGAGGACATCTACGCCTGCGCCTCGCACGCGGTGCTGTCGGGCAACGCCATCGAGAACATCCGCAACTCGCCGCTGAAGGAGGTGGTGGTGACCAACACCATCCCGCTGCCGCCCTCCAAGCGGATCGACAAAATCAAGGTGCTGTCCATCGCCAAGCTGCTGGGCGAGGCCATCAACCGCATCCACAAGGAGGAATCGGTCAGCAGCCTGTTCGAATAACGCCCCATCCGACGCAACGCGCACACATCACACCACCCATAAGAGGAACGCACCCCCATGCATGAAGTGACCCTCGTTGCCCGCCGCCGCGAGCAGATCGGCAAGGAGCACGCCAAGAAGCTGCGCCGCGGCTCCCAGGTGCCCGCCGTGGTCTACGGGCACGGCAAGCCGGCCATCTCCATCACCGTCGATTGCCAGGACCTGCTGCCGCTGTTCGGGGCCGGCGCCGGCGACAACACCATCATCACCCTCAAGGTTGACGGCGCCGCACAGGAGCTGAAGGCGATCATCCGAGAGATCCAGACCGAGCCCCTCTACAACAAGCTGGTCCACATCGATTTCCAGGAGATCCTGCTGACCGAGAAGATCAAGGTGCCGGTGCACATCCACCTGGCCGGCGAGGCCCCCGGGATCAAGGAAGGCGGGATCATCGAGCACATCCTGCATTCGGTCGAGGTGTCGTGCCTCCCGGCCGACATCCCGGATAAGATCGTGCTCGACGTCAGCGGACTGCGCCTGGGGCACACCCTGCACATCTCGGACATCACAGCCGACAAGTTCGAGGTGCTGGGCGCCCCCACCCAGCCGATCGTCTCGGTGATCGCGCCGCGGGCCGCAGAGGAGTCCGTCGCAGCGCCGGTCGCGGCAGAGGCCCCGGCCGAACCGGAGCTGGTCGGCCGCAAGAAGAAGGAAGGCGCGGAGGAAACAGAGGCCGAGACCAAGGAGAGCAAGTAACCGGCACCCGGACGTGGCCGCATCCTGGTGCATCGCCGGCCTGGGCAATCCGGGCAGGGACTACGCCGCCACCAGGCACAACCTGGGGTTTCGGGTGGTGGACGAGCTGGCCGGCTCCCACGGGGGGCGCTGGATCTCGCGCCGCGCCTACGACCACTGCGAGCTGGCGGGTCTGAATGTCCTGCTGGTCAAACCAATGACCTACATGAACGCCAGCGGCCCCGCACTGCGCCAGTTCCTGGCCTACCGCAACATCGGACCCGACCGCCTGGTGGTGGTCTGCGACGACCTGCACCTGCCGCTGGGCAGCCTCAGGCTCCGTGCCGCTGGATCGGACGGCGGCCACAACGGCCTGCGGTCGGTGATCGAAGCCATGGGCGGCGGTGGTTTCCCCAGGCTGCGGATGGGCCTCGGACGCAACCCGGCCGGCGTCGATTCCGCAGACTACGTGCTGTCCCCATTCCCCCGCCCGGAGGCGGCGGCAGTGCGTGACATGATCTCCCGCGCCGCCAACGGCCTGGAATGCCTTGCCAACCAGGGCCTGGCCCTGGCCATCAGCGCCATCAATCAGAACAAACAATAAAGGAGCCCTGCACGGTGAACGCCTACGAGACAGTCATCATCATCGACCCCTCCGCCGACGACGCCGGCATCGAGCGGCAGATCGAGAAGATCACCGGCCTGATCGCCGGGCACGGCGGCCAGATGGTCAACGTCGCCCGCTGGGGCAAGCGCAAAATGACCTACCGCATCAACAACCGGCAGGAAGGTCAGTACGTCTGCCTCCAATTCAACGCGCCGGCCGCGGCCCCGCGCGAACTTGACCGGCAGCTGCGGCTGGACGAGAGCATCATCCGGCACCTGATCATCCGCGGCCACATCCAGGAGAACGCGCCGCTGGCCCCGGCCGAGGCCCCGGCCGTTGCCGCCCCAGAGGCCAAGGAAGCGGCCGCTGTCTGACGCGCCTTCATCCGACCGTTGCTTGCGAGGAACCGATCCATGACTGAGCTGCGCCTGGCCGAACTGAACCGCGTGTTCCTGGTGGGACGGCTGACCCGGGACCCCGAGGTCCGCCAGACAACCGCCGGCACCCCCGTGGCCAACTTCACCATCGCCGTCAACCGCCGCTACAAGAACGCGGCCGGCGATTGGAAGGACGAGACCACCTTCGTCGGCATCGTCGCCTGGCAGAAATTGGCCGAGCTGTGCAAGCAATACCTGGCCAAGGGCCGGGCGGTGCTGGTCGAGGGCAAGTTGCAGAGCCGCAGCTGGGAGACCGAGGACGGCCAGAAACGCTCGATGCTGGAGGTGCGGGCCGACCGGGTCGAGTTCCTGGACCGCGGCGACTCCCGCCCCGGAGCCGACGCCGGACCGGCTGCCGACGCCGCCGATGCGCCGGCCGCCCCGTCGCCCGGCGCCCCGCCGGTCGACGACGACCTCCCCTTCTGACCTGACGCCACCGCATGAAAGCGACCACCATGTCCGAACTGAGAATGCCCACGCTCAACCGGGTGCTGCTGTCCGGCCGGCTGACCCGCGATCCCGAGCTGAAGTTCACCGCCGGGGGCACCGCCGTCTGCAATTTCTCGCTGGCGGTCAACCGGCGCTACAAGGACCAGGGCGGCCAGTGGCGCGACGAGACCACCTTCATCAACGTGGTCACCTGGCACAAGGCTGCCGAGACCGTCAACAAGTTCCTGCACAAGGGCAGCCCGGTGATCGTCGAGGGCCGGCTGGAGAGCAGGAGCTGGGAGACCGAGGCCGGCCAGAAGCGCAGCGTGATCGAGGTCCGGGCCGACCAGGTGCGGTTCCTGGAGAAGAGCGAATCCTCCCCCGACGACGCCCCGCCCGAGCAGCCCGAGTGACCGCGGTGGCCGGCCGTAAAACCGCAAACAGCATGCTACAATAAAACACCACAAGGACCGATCAATGATCAAACGCAAACCGAGGACCGAGCGTGGCGGCACCCGCGAACGCAAGACGATGCACCGCAAGGAATGCAAGTTCTGCGTCGAAAAGGTGTCCGTCATCAACTACAAGGACGACAAGCGGCTGCGGCACTTCATGACCGAGCGCGGCAAGATCGTGCCCCGGCGGATCTCGGGCACCTGCGCCCGGCACCAGCGGCTGCTGACCGCGGCGGTCAAGCGGGCCCGGCACCTGGCCCTGTTGCCCTTCGTCGTCGAGTACCGCTGACGACGACGAGGAGCGAAACGACATGAAAGTGATTCTGACGCAGGACATCCCCACGCTGGGCGCCAAGACCGACGTGGTCGACGTCAAGCCCGGGTTCGCCCGCAACTACCTGATCCCCCAGGGCAAGGCCCTGCCCGCCTCCGACGCCAACCTCAAGCGTCTGCAGCAACGGATCAAGCACGACGGACTGAGGCTCAACCGCGACAAGGCCAAGGCCGAGGAGCTGGCCAAGAAGCTGTCCGAGGTCTCCTGCACCGCGGCGGTCCAGGCCGGCGAGGACGACAGGCTGTTCGGCTCGGTGACCCCGGCCGACATCGCCGGGCTGCTGGCCGGACAGGGACTGGACATCGACAAGCGCCGCATCCTGCTGGAGGAGCCGATCAAGCAGCTGGGCGTCTACAACATCCCGATCAAACTTCATCAGGACGTGGAGGCCATCATCAAGCTATGGGTAGTGCGCCAATAAAACTGACCGCGCTCCTCAAGCACGGCCAGATCAACCTGTCGCTTAAGGCGACCACCCGGGACGGGGTGCTGCGTGAGCTGCTGGCCCTGTCCGCCCTGGGCGAGAAGGCCCAGCAGATCCTGCTGGTCAACCTCAAGCAGCGCGAGGAGCTCGGCTCGACCGGCATCGGCAAGGGTGTGGCCATCCCCCACTGCCGCTCCCTGATGCTGAACTCGCTGACCCTGCTGGCCGGCCGGGCCAAGGCCGGCGTGGAGTTCGACGCCATCGACAAGAAGCCGGTCCGGCTGTTCTTCCTGATCATCGCGCCGCCCCACGATCCCCAGAACCAGTACCTGATCCTCCTGGGGCAGATCGCCCAGCTGGCCAAGCAGATCACCGCCGGCGACGCCCTGTTCACCGTTGATGACCCCCAGCAGTTCATCGATCGCATCGGCGAACTCGAGAAGAACGCCAAATAGAACGGGCATCCGACCATGATCCAGCCACAAACCGAGCTGCTGGTGGCACTCAACCACCTGGAGCTGATGATCCACGAGGCCACCGACGAGGCCCCCAAGCTCAAGGCCATGGGATTCAAGATCGACGGCCTGGAGCAGCTGCAGAAGGCCCAGGCCGACCTGGAGAAGCAGCTGGAGCCGGCAGTCCTCAAGCAGTACCAGCGCCTCCAGCAGCGCAGCGGCCGGCCAGTGGTCCCGGTGATCAACGGCAACTGCTGCGGCTGCTACATCAAGATCCCCACCGCAGTCGCCAGCGACGCCGCCAAGAACCGGACCCTGGCCACCTGCGGCAACTGCGGACGCTTCCTGTACTGGCCCTCCGAATAACCCCGACCAACACTAAGAAAGACCGACTCATGCCACGCACCTGTTTCTTCTGCGGCAAGGGCGTCGATTTCGGGCATTCCATCAGCCACGCCAACAACGTCGGGCCCCGGCGCTGGAACCCCAACCTTCAGACCGTCAAGGCCATGGTCGACGGCAAAGCCAAGCGGATCGACGTCTGCACCCGCTGCATCCGCTCCGGCAAGGTCCAGAAGGCCAAATGACCCGGCCGCGCCACCCAGGGCTGCCTTATCTCGATAAGCGCAGCCCTTTTTCCCGCCGGTGACCATCCCCCGCTGCTGCGCCCGCTGCGGCGCTCGCCTGCGCACCCGCAGGCTCGACGGCCATCCCCGGCTCTGCTGCCCGGCCTGCGGCCGCGTTGCCTACGTCAACCCGACGCCGGCCGTGGGCGTGGTCATGACCTCCGGCGGGAAGCTGGTGATGGTGCGGCGCAGGTTCGCACCCAAGGCCGGCCGCTGGTCGCTGCCGGCCGGGTTCATGGAGTACGGCGAGCCGCCCCGGCGTTGCGCGATCCGAGAGTGCCGCGAGGAGACCGGGGCCCGCATCAGGCTGGGCGGGCTGGTGGGCGTCTACAGCGGCGACGACGACCCGCGCTGCCACGCCGTCCTGATCGTCTACCGGGCGGAGTTGCTGTCGCGGCGGATGACAGCCGGCGACGACGCCTCGGAGATCGGACTGTTCGCCTTCTCCCGCCTGCCCCGGGACATCGCTTTCCGCGCCCACCGTCAGGCCATCCGGGACTACCTGAAGACTGTTTTTTAAGGAACCCATGAAACCAGGAATGATATTCATGCCTTCCTGGCCTCCTTATTGTCGTGACCGGTTTCCCCTGGGAGGTGGACCTTGAAGTTCGCCGGGCGCCTGCTGGGCCTGGACCTGGGCAGGAAGCGCGTGGGCGTGGCCGTCAGCGACGAGACGGCGGCGATCGCCAGCCCGTTGGCGACGATCGCGATCAGGGGCCGCGCTGACCTGGCGGCGCAGGTCAGCGCTCTGGTCCGCGAGCACCGCGTCGTCGCGGTGGTGACCGGGCATCCCTCGAAACTGGACGGCTCGGACAGCAGCTTCACGCCGGAGGCTCGCCGGCTCACGGAGTTCCTCCGCGGGTCGTTGGAGGTCCCGGTGTACGAGTACGACGAGCGCTTCACCAGCGCCATCGCCCAGCGCGCGCTCCACGCCGCCGGCAGGAAGCTCAAGGGCCACCGGGCCGACATCGACAAGATCGCCGCGGCCGTGATGCTCAACGATTTCCTGACGCGCCATGCGGATCGCAACTAGCCACATCGTGATCGCCGCCGCCGCCACCGCGCTGCTGCTGCTGCTGGCGCTGGCCCCGGCTTTCGTCACCCCCGGCGTGCCCCAGGGCTGGCAGCCCAGGGTCGTCACCGTGCCGCGCGGCGCCGGCGGCGCCAGGATCGCCGCACTGCTGGCGGCCGCGGGCGTGATCGACCGTCCGCGCTACTTCAGGGCAGTCTCTTCGCTGCGGGGGGCGAACTCGCGGCTCAAGGCGGGGCGCTACCGTTTCGCCTACCCCCTGTCGGCCTGGGAAGCGGTGGGCCAGCTGGCCAGCGGCGCGGTGGTCTACAACTCGGTGACCGTGCCCGAGGGGTTCGTGATGGCCCGGATCGCCGGCGTGCTCCAGGCGGCGGTCGGGGTCGACAGCGCGTCGTTCATGTCGGTCTGCGCCGACTCGGCCTTCCTGGCGTCGGCGGGCGTGCCGGCCTCCAGCGCCGAGGGCTACCTCTTCCCCTCCACCTATGAGATCGAATGGGCCACCCCGGCCGACCGCGTCGCGAAACTGATGCTCGGCCACTGCCTGGAGCTGTTCACACCCGAGTGGCGGTCCCGGATGGAAGCGGACGGACGGAGTCTGCACCAGGTCATCACCATGGCCTCGCTGGTCGAGGCCGAGGCCCAGGTCGATTCCGAGCGGGTGCTGGTGGCCTCGGTGTTCTACAACCGGCTGCGCCTGCGGCGGCCGCTGGAATCGTGCGCCAGCATCGAGTACATCCTGCCCCGGCGCAAGAAGACCCGGCTGACCTACAATGACCTCAAACGGCCATCGCCCTACAACACCTACCTCAACCGCGGCCTGCCGCCCGGGCCGGTGTGCAGCCCGGGCAAGAGATCGCTCCAGGCGGCGGTTTTCCCGGCGAAATCTGACTACCTCTACTTCGTGTCCCGCGGCGACGGCGGGCACGTGTTCAGCAGGACGCTGGAGGAGCACATCAGGGCCAAGAACATGATCATCAGGATGCGAAACCGCCAGGAGTGATCCCCGGCGAATATCTTGCACGCCTCGCTCCGTTAGCCGCGGCGCTGGTGTCGACCTCACCCACTTCGAACTTGCTCAGCGCATGCCTGCCCCTCCCCAGATTAGTCTGGAGAGGGGTTTTCGCGTAGTAATCTGCCAAGCGATCCGTGGCTCATGCCCCAGCCCCTCTCCGAATGCGTTCGGAGAGGGGCTGGGGCAGGTCCAGTACCGTCATCACCGCACGGCATCCTGCCGCTAGTGTCAGGCCGATATCAACGACCGCCAGGAGTGATTCCTGGCGGTCTTGCGATTCGAACGGCGTTTCATCGGCCAGCAGGGCGCTTACCGCTACGGCAGTGCGGCGAGACGTTTGCGCACCGGCCCGGGGTCCAGTTCCAGCCGCTGCGCCATCTCCAGGCATTCGGACAGCGCGCCGCGCGCCTCGTCCGCCCTGCCCAGCGAAGCCAGGCAGTCGGCCCTGCCCTGCAGGCCGTTGTACAGCTGCCAGTCCAGGCAGTGCTCCCGCGCCAGCGCCACCCCCTTGTCGATCAGTTCCAGCCCGCCCGCGCCGTCGCCCTGCTGCGCCGCGATCTGTCCCATCAGCGAATAGCTTTCGGCGATGAACTCCCGGAAGCCGTTGGCCTCGGCGATCCGCACCAGCTCCCGCAGGTCGGCGACGGCCTCGTCCAGCCGCCCCAGCCGCTGCAGGGTCTCGGCCCGCTTGCCGTAGATCACCGCCCAGCGCTGCGGGTCCTTCAGGGCGTGCTCCAGCGCGATGGCCCGCCCCAGCTCGATGTCGCGCAGCCCCTCCGCCGGATTGCCGCTTTCGTTCTCGATGTTCGCCATGTTCAGCCAGCAGGACGACAGCCCGTTGTAGTCATGGATCGCCTGGCGGATCCGCAGCGACTCCGTCAGGCTGATCCGGGCGCCGGCCGCGTCGCCCAGCGACCACTGCACCTGGCTCATCGAAGCCAGCACGTGCGCGATGCGGAAGCGGTCGTTGAACTCGCGGAACAACGCCAGCACCCGCCGGTAGTGCTCCAGCGCCCGGGCGCAGGCGCCCTTGATGTTGGCGATGTTGGCCAGGTTGTGCTCCACCAGCGCGGCGGACAGCCGGTCGCCCATCCCGTCATACAGCGCGCGGGCCTCGGTGAAGGCCGCCGCGCCCTCCTCGAACTGGCAGCGCCGCAGGTGGATGTTGCCCTTGGCGTTGAGGGCCTGGGCCAGGTGGCGCGGGTAGCGCTGCGCCTCCGGCTGCGAGCGCACCACGGCCGCCAGCTCCAGCCCGCGGTCAAGTTTGCCGGTCTGGTAACAGAGGTGGCTCTTCTTGGCCAGGCACTGCAGCACCAGCTCCCGGTCGCCGGCCCGCGCGGCCAGGGCCTGCGCCCGCTCGGCCTCGGCCATCGCATCGTCGAACCGCGACAGCAGCTGCAGCACCTGCCCGCGGTCGTAGCGGACCTCGGCCAAGTCGGCCAGCGAGGGCAGCCAGTCGTTCGCGTACTTACCGGAGCGCATTATCGATAGAGCATGCTCATGACAGGATGATAGGGCATACCGCCGCGCAAGTCAAGCCGAATGAAAAACCGCCGGGAGTGATCCATGGCGGTTCCTCTTGCGTTTGGGCGAGTGGCTAGCATCAAAAACTGGCATCGACAGCCAATAGCTTCTGCGCAATCGGCCGCAGTCTGTCACGTATCGCTCGTGTCGCATCGCACTTCTCTGCATGTCCGTAAATGCCTATCTCACTATCCATCAAATATTCGATGAGATCGTTCTCGGCTCCGTTGCTGGTAAGTATCCGATAGATCTGGGCGATATAGCTATCGTATTCATCCTTCGGTCCCCAACCACTGACACCGATAGGGTCCCAGTCATCGTACAGAACACGTCGAATGGCATCCTGAATTTCAGCCGCCCTTTTTGTGCGTATGTTTTTCCTTATTATTGTGTTTACCATCATACGTCATTTCTCGCTTGCCTTCACCCACGATGGCCGTGTGCCCCTGCACTTTTCATCAATAACATCGGGCACCTCACTTGTATGCCCGTGGGCCTACCCTAACCCCAGTTCCCTCAAATCCCCTTCTTTCCTCCGCCACTTCTCCCTCACCTTCACCCACAGCTCCAGGTACACCGGCCGTTCCAGCAGCGTCTCGATGTCCTTCCGCGCCATGGTGCCGATGGCCTTGAGCTTGCGGCCCTGCGCGCCGATCACCATCGCCTTCTGCGAGGGCTTCTCCACCCAGATGGTGGCGCGGATCACGTCCTTGCGGCCCTCCTGCTCCTTGAAGTCGTCGATCACCACCGCGGTGGAGTACGGCACCTCGGCCCCGAACGACATGAAGATCTTCTCGCGGATGATCTCGGCCACGAAGAACTGCTCGGGCTGGTCGGTCAGGGTCTCCGGGTCGTAGAACGGCATGCCCTGCGGCAGGTGCGCCACGATGCCTCGGCGCAGGTCCTCGACCCCGAACTTGGTCAGCGCCGAGATCGGGTAGATCTCGTCGCAGCCGGTGGCCTGGTGCACTTTGGCGATCGACGCCAGCAGGGCCTCCTTGATCACCAGGTCGATCTTGTTGATGACGATGATGGTCCGCTTCTTGCGGTAGGTCGTGAAGAAGGCCTGGTCCTCGGGCTTGAGGCCGTCCACCGCGTCCAGCAGGAACAGCAGCAGGTCCGCTTCCCTGATGCTGGTCTCGGCGATGGCCAGCAGCTTCTCCTGCATCCCGTACTTGGGCGCCAGCAGGCCGGGCGTGTCCAGGAACACGATCTGGTGGCCCGGGCCGTTGTCGACGCCCAACACCCGCTGGCGCGTGGTCTGGGGCCGGGGGCTGACGATCGACAGCTTGGTCCCCAGCATGGCGTTGAGCAGGGTCGACTTGCCGACATTGGGCTTGCCGGCGATGGCTACGTACCCGACGTTCACCGCGGACCACGCCCCTCGTCATCCCCGCGAAAGCGGGGATCCAAGTTCTGGGAATGGATTCCCGCCTGCGCGGGAATGACACCGCTGGGGATCATCTGATGGTCAATCCTTCTTGGGGACGACCTTCTCGTAGGAGGGCTCGCCGGTCTCCACGTCGGTGCCGAACAGCTTGATGGAGTCCGGCTTGGAGTCGCCCGGGGCAAAGATGTACATCTTGTCGAAGTACGACGGCCGGCCGTCGATCAGCATCTCGGCGCGGGCCGCGCCGTCCTTGAGGTAGACCCTGATCAGCCGGTCCTTGAACGGCTTGAGGGTCATCCGGAACCGGCCGGCGCCGTCGGGCTTGATGTTGAAGCCGTAGACCTTGGTGCGCTCGATGAAGTTCATGCCCTCGGTGGTCTTGCCGCTGGGGTCCTTGGCCCACATGATCCAGTTGGCCCTGACCGGCTCCTTGGGGTCGAGGGCGCCGTCGGCGCCGACGACTGCCTGGTAGTACAGCTTGTTGGCGTTCTTGGTGCGCTCGATCACGAACAGCGGCTGGGTGGTCTGGGCTAAGGCGGCCGCGACTAGGGCGAACGCCGCCACAGCGAGGATCAACGGTCTGCGCATCGGTGGTACTCCTTGCATCATGCTTGGGTGTCATTCCCGCGCAGGCGGGAATCCATTTTCAGTTGACGGAAGCCATCCGGTGTCTGTGTCCCCTGCGTGGTCCCGTTGATCCCTGCTGGAGTTTACCCCATGCGGGGACATGGGGCAGGGATGACGGTCCGGCGAAGGTTCATCATCCCGACGCCAGCTGCTTGGCCGCCATGGTCAGGTCGGTCAGCACCTTCTGGTACGCCATCCAGTCCGGCAGCCCCTTCTGCACCCGGCAGACGATGGCGTTGTCGTCGATCACGGTGTCGGGCTGCGCCCGGTAGGAGTCCAGCAGGGCCTTGCGCACCTCGGGCCGCTTCACCAGGTACTTGACCTTCATCTGGTCGTCGCCCTTGACGAACACCGCCTTGTCGAACGCCTCGTCGCCGGCCTCGATCCGCTGGCCGGAGGGCGCGCCGAAGCTGCGGCGGAAGAAGTTGTTCGAGGTCGCCTTCAGCCCCAGCCCCAGCGGCCCGGGGAACGAGACGGTGAACACCGTGTAGGTCTTCTTGTCGCTGCGCTGGGTGCGGATGTCGACGGCGAAGCCGTTGTACTTGCCGGTGACGGCCGGTGGCGCCAGGCTCTTCAGCATCCGCGTCAGGGCGCCGTCCCGGTCCAGCTGCCGCAGCCGCTGTTGGGTGCGCTGGGGATCGCCGCTGCGGATGGCGAGGGCGTCCAGCGAGGGCCGGCCCGGGGCCTGCTCGCTGTACTGCAGGCCCAGCTTGCTCGCCACGTCCCGGAGCTTTTTTCGCTCGGCCTGGCCGCGCCGGTAGCCCAGGTAGAGCGACAGCGGCAGCACCACCAGGAAGATGACCAGCGGCAGGATGTTGTGGAGGTCGATCGAGAAGTTCATGCGGGCGTTTCCTCAACGACTGTACGTGGTCGTGTCATTCCCGCGAACGCGGGAATCCAGGATGTACTGATGCCAGCCGGAGTTCACCCCATCGCAGGATGGGGCTGGCATGACAACCGGGCGGGGTTCCCGGTCTTTCGGCGATCATTCGACCAGCTTCGCCGGCTCGCCCTGCTCCAGCTGCCGTCCGGCGGCGTTCTCCAGCTTGTCCTCGAACCGCACCAGCCGCTTCTCGGCCTCGTCGAACTTCTTGGCGGCGTTGCCGATGTGCCCGCCCAGCTTGTCGAAGTCGTCGCGGAACCGGCCCAGGTCGCCCCGCAGCTGGGCCAGGGAGTCGATGATCTCCTGGGCCCGCTCCTCCACCCGCATCCCCCGCAGCCCCAGGATGATCGCCTGGAGGTAGGCGTAGAACGAGTTGGGAGAGACCGGGATCACGTGCTGCTCGATGGCGTAGGCCGAGATCGACTTGTCCTCGCCGAAGTTCTCGTCCTTGATGATGGTCTCGTAGTAGACGTTCTCGGCCGGGATGTACATCAGGGCGAAGTCGAACGTGCCCTGGTCCGGCAGGATGTACTTCCTGGCGATGGCGTCGACGTGCTTCTTGACGTCGCGGGAGAACTCCTTGCGCCACTTCCTGCGGTCGTCGTCGCCCTGGGTCTCGACCATCTTGCGGAAGTTCTCCAGCGGGAACTTGGCGTCGACGCAGACCATCCGGTGGGACAGCTTGACCACCGCGTCCACGGTCTCCCCGCTCTTGAACGGGTACTGCAGCTCGAAGTGGTGCGGCGGCAGGATCTGGGCCAGCAAGTCGCCCAGGAAGTACTCGCCCAGCCCGCCGCGGATCTTGGGGGCCCGCAGGATGTCCTGCAGGGACGAGATGTCCTTGCCGATCTCCTGGATGTGTTCGGCGGTCTTGCCCAGCGTGCCCAGCTGCTTCTGGACGTCGCTGATGACGCGGGCCGCGTTGTCCAGCCGCTCGCCGGTCGAGCGCGAGCTGGCGTCCAGCCGTTGAGCGACGGACTCCATCGTCTTGGCGAGCCGTGCGTCGACCTCAGACAGCCGGGCATCGAGCATCTGACGCTGGCTGTCCATCGACCCGCGCGTGCTCTCCAGCCACTGGGTCACCAGCTTGACGGCCTGGTCGTCCTGCTGGGACGCGGCCAGCGCCTCGATCTGCTTCTTGGTGGCGCGCTGCAGCAGGAACAGGCCCAGCCCGGTGACCAGGATCAGTGCTCCGATCAGGATGTAGATCAACATGGAATGCAAGCCGCAGTAGTTGTTATCCGCTTCACCTCGTCCGGAGACGATGGCGTCACCCTGAGATGCCTTTCGGGCCTAGCAAGGTAGTGGGTTATCCCTCAAATCGCAAGGCATGGGGTTTTGTCGGGATGACTGACGCCATTGACCGCATCGGTTGTCAGCATGCGTCCCCCGCGGCGCAGGCCTTGATCTTGTCGAGCTGCCGGGCGGCCGCCTGGTAGCCCACCTCCACCAGGCCCATCGCCAGCTTCAGGTCCCAGTTGGGGATCTCGCCGGTGTCGATCCGCAGCAGCAGGTCCAGCTCCTGGTCGTAGAGCTCCAGCATCTTGTCGTTGGCCAGGCTCATCGAGCGCAGGCCGATCTCGAACAGGTTCTTGGGCTCGTAGCGCCCGGTGTCGAACACCACGCCGATGCTGACGTCGGGCCGGAAGTGGCGCAGGGCCTCCACCGGCAGCGGCGCCTTGATGCCGCCGTCGGACAGCATCCACTCCCCCATCCGCACCGGGCCGAACACCACCGGCACTGAGCACGAGGCCCGCACCGCCGGCGCCACCAGGTCGTCCGGGCCCTGGGGGAAGATCACCTCGCCGCCGGACAGCAGGTCCACCGCCACCACCGAGAACGGCAGCTTCAGCTCGGAGAAGCGGCGGCCCTTGCCGATCAGCTCGTCCACCATGTGCTCGATGGGCTCGGAGGAGACCAGCCCCTTGCTGGACAGCACCCGGGTGGGCGCCACCAGCCGGTTCCAGGAGATGGTGGCCGCGATCTGCTCCATCCGGTCGGCCCGGATGCCCGAGGCGTAGAAGGCGCCGATCAGCGCGCCGCCCGAGGTGCCGGCCAGGCAGTCGACCTCGATGCCCTGCTGCTCGATCAGCTTCAGCACGCCGATGTGCGCCAGGCAGTAGCCCACGCCGCCGGAGAGGGCCAGGCCGATCTTCCGCTTGCCGGCCATGCGTCAGCGGCCCAGCAGGCCGTCGAGCAATTGCTTGTTGCGGGCCAGCGCGTCCTCGGCCGCCATCCGGCCGACCTTGATCAGGTCGGCCGCCGCCTGCAGGTCCCAGCGGCTGGCCTGGCCGACGTTGCAGTCGACCAGGACGTCGGCCGCCCGGCGCGACTCCGCCAGCCGGTCGTAGTTGGCGATGGACAGGGTGCGCAGCGTCACCTCGAAGATGTTGCCGGGCACGGTGCGGGGCCGCTGGAAGGCCACCGCGATCACCGCGTCCATCCCCCGCTCCTTGAGCTCGGCCACCGGCAGCTGCACCAGCATGCCGCCGTCGACCAGCAGCTTGTCCTGGTGCTTCACCGGCGAGAAGATCATCGGCAGGCTGCACGAGGCCCGCACCGGCAGGGCCACGGTCTGGGACGGGTCGTCGCCGTAGATCACCTTCTGCTCCGAGATCAGGTCCACCGCCGTCACGCGCAGCGGGATGCTCATGTCGGCGAAGCGCCGGTCCTTGCCCAGCAGGCTTTCCACCAGCTCCTCGATCGGCTGGGACGACGCCAGCCCCTTGAAGATGATCCCCATCCCCATCAGCTTGGTCCACTTGATGGACTTGGCGATGGACTCCAGCCGGTCGTGCTTGATGCCCGAGGCGTAGAGGGCGCCGATCAGCGCCCCGCCCGAGGTGCCGGCGATCATGTCGGGCCTGATGTCCGCCGCCTCCAGCGCCTGGAACACGCCGATGTGCGCCATGCAGTACCCCACGCCGCCCGACAGCGCCAGCCCGATCTTCTTCCTGTCCGCCATGGTCGTTCCTATCTCAGTGGTTCAGATTGCATGCAGGCACGAAACGCACGGTGCAATTACGTGCAGTTTTCTGTAACTATTTACACCAGCCTGGTCTGGCCGTCGCGGTCCCACTTGACGCCGAGGTGCTTGTACGCCTTCTCGGTGGCCTCGCGGCCGCGGGGGGTGCGCATCAGGAAGCCCTCCTGGATCAGGAACGGCTCGTAGACCTCCTCCACCGTGTCCGGCTCCTCGCCCACGGCGACGGACAGCGTGCTCAGGCCCACCGGCCCGCCCCGGAACTTGGTGACGATGGCCTCCAGGATCCGCTTGTCCATGTCGTCCAGGCCCACGGCGTCGACCTCCAGCCGCAGCAGGGCCGAGTCGGCCACCGCCTTGGTGATCCGGCCGTCGCCCTGCACCTGGGCGAAGTCCCGCACCCGCCGCAGCAGACGGTTGGCCACCCGCGGCGTGCCGCGCGAGCGGGCGGCGATCTCGGCCGCGCCCGAGGCCTCGATCGCCACGTCCAGAATGCGGGCCGAGCGCAGCACGATCGACTCCAGCGCGGCCGGGGCGTAGTAGTCCAGCCGGTTGATCATGCCGAAGCGGGCCCGCATCGGCGCGGTCAAGAGGCCGGCCCGGGTGGTGGCGCCCACGAGGGTGAAGCGCGGCAGGTTGAGCCGCACCGAGCGCGCGCTGGGGCCGCGGTCAATCATGATGTCCAGGCAGAAGTCCTCCATCGCCGGGTAGAGGTACTCCTCCACCGTGCGGTTGATGCGGTGGATCTCGTCGATGAACAGCACGTCGTTGGCGCCCAGGTTGGTGAGGATGCCGGCCAGGTCGGCCGGCCGCTCCAGCACCGGCCCGGTGGTGGCCTTGAGCTGGACGCCCATCTCGCGGGCGATGATGGCCGCCAGCGTGGTCTTGCCCAGGCCCGGCGGGCCGCAGAACAGCATGTGGTCCAGCGCCTCGCCCCGGCCCTTGGCCGCCTGGATGAAGACCCGTAGGTTGTCCTTGACCTTGTCCTGGCCGACGAACTCGTCGAACGACGCCGGACGGACGGACGAGTCGAACTGCAGGTCCTCGTCCAGCGCCTCGGGGATGGTCAGCTTGATCTTGTCGGGCATGCTCCGCTCACTTGCTCTTCAGTGCCTCGCGCACGACCTGCTCGATCGGCGCGGACGCGCCCAGCTTGGCCTTGGCCTTGTCCACCGCGTTCTTCGACTCCTGCAGCGATAATCCCAGCGACTGCAGGGCGTCGACCGCGGGGTCGGCCGCCGCCGCCCCGCCGCCTTTGAGCGACGGCAGGCCGTCGACCACTGCCTCGGCCACCCGGCCCTTGAGCTCGACCAGCAGGCGCTCGGCCGTCTTCTTGCCGATGCCGGAGATGGCGGTCAGCATCGTCAGGTCCTGGTTGGCCACGGCGTTCTCCAGGTCGGCCGGCGCCAGGTGCGACAGCACGGTCATCGCCAGCTTGGGCCCCACGCCGGAGACGCCGATCAGGATGCGGAACAGCGCGCGCTCCTTCTCGTCGGCGAAGCCGTAGAGCTGCAACACATCCTCCTTGACGTGGAGGTGGGCCAGCAGCCTGGCCTGGTTGCCGGCTTCGGGCAGCGTGCCGTAGGTCGACAGCGAGATCAGGAAGTGGTAGCCGACGCCGCCAGCGTCGATCACCGCCGCGGTGGGCGCCTTGTGGGTCAGCGTGCCCTTGATGTGACTGTACACTTCAAATGGGATAAATGTTGGAAACGTATAAAGGCTGTAAATGTCAGGCAGGTCGTATCACTTGCCTTTCGAACATGCACATCATTTCGATCATTTCAAACCTTTCATTTGATTGTACCGCCTCCGCTGCAGGTGGCAGATGGCCACGGCCAGCGCGTCGGCGGCGTCCTCGGGCGGGGCGGCCTTCAGCCCCAGCATGGCGCGGATCATGTAGGCCACCTGCCCCTTGCCGGCCCGGCCCTGGCCCACCACCGCCTGCTTGACCGCCAGCGGCGAGTACTCGTACAGCGCGCAGCCGGCCTGCTCGATGGCCAGCAGGCTGACGCCCCGGGCGTGGCCCATCACCAGGGCGCTGCGCACGTTCTTGCCGTGGAAGGTGGCCTCCACCGCCGCCTCCTGCGGCCGGTGCTCGGCGATCACGGTCCGCAGGCCGTCGTAGATGTGCGCCAGCCGCGCCGAAAGCGAAGCCCCCGGCGGTGCCGTCAGGCAGCCGAGGGCGATCAGCGAATGGGAGCGTCCGTCGCTTTCCACCAGGCCGTAGCCGGTGGTCCGGCTGCCCGGGTCGATGCCTAATATAACCATGCTTCACCACAAAGACACAAAGGCACGAAGCATATTGAATCCGGAAATGGTATCCTCTGTGTCTCTGTGCCTCTGTGGCTGTTCCCGGTCCTACTTCTCCAGCTTGGCCATGATCTCGGCCGGGATGTCGAAGTTGGCGTAGACCTTCTGTGTGTCCTCGAATTCCTCGACCGCGTCCATCAGTTTCATCACCCCTTCGGCGGTCTTCTGGTCCAGCTGAACGGTGTTCTGGGGGACCTTGGTCAGCTCGGCCGAAGCCATCGGGATGCCCTTGGCCTCGATCGCCTTTTTCACCGCCTCGAACGCGGCCGGGCTGGTGATCACCTCGAACGCGCCGTCCTCGGTCTTGACGTCGTCGGCGCCCGCGTCCAGCGCGGCCGACAGCAGGGTGTCCTCGTCGGTCTTGGAGGAGTCGACTGTGATCAGCCCCTTGGACTCGAACATCCAGGCAACGCAGCCCTGGGCGCCAAGGTTGCCGTTGTTCTTCGTGAACAGGTGCCGCAGCTCCGAGGCGGTCCGGTTCTTGTTGTCGGTGACCGTGTCGACCATCACCGCCACGCCGCCGGGACCGTAGCCCTCGTACGAGATCTCCTCGTAGGTCACGCCCTCGAGCTCGCCGGTGCCCTTCTTGATGGCGCGGTCGATGTTGTCGGCCGGCATGTTGGCCGCCTTGGCTGCAGCCACGGCCGTCCGCAGCCGGGGATTTCCGGCGGGGTCACCGCCGCCGTTGCGCGCCGCTATGCTTATTTCCTTGATGATCCGGGTGAAGACCCGGCCCCGGGCCGCGTCGATCCCGGCCTTCTTGCGCTTGATGGTTGCCCATTTGGAATGTCCGGACATTATATCCTCCGGTTGACATTACTGCGTAAAGCCTTGATAATACGCAATTTTACCGCAAAACAGGGGTGCCTGTCAAGGCAGAAAGGCATGCCGCCGCCACAGAGACACAGAGACACGGAGAGCGTTTACCCGACTTCCGGCCACGGTGACCGCGATCGGATTTGCGTGTTTCCGTTCGTCCCCGACCGGCAAAAGAACGGCCTTCCGCCGGAACGCAGGCCCTGGAGGACAACATGCGCCGGGAAAGGCCGTCTATCCATCGCACGATGCGATTATGCTGTTTTGACGCCCGTACGGCTGGGAAGGTTTAACCGCTCAGAACAATTTCAGATCGCCGCCGCCCTCCGCCTTGCGGTCGTCGTCGACCGCCGCCAGGTAAATGTAGCGGTCGATCAGGTTGACGTAGTCGCTCCAGCGCTTGTGCTGCAGGCCCTCGCGCCTGATGATCCGGGTGAAGGCCGCGGCGTGGGCGTCCATGTGGTCGCAGTGGTGCACGATCAGCGCCTCCAGCGTGGCCGGCACCACCGGCGAGCCGCGCTCCTTCTCACCGTGGTGCGACAGCACGATGTGCCGCAGCCGCTTGGCCAGCTCGTCCGGGAAATCCCGTATCCTGCTGACCTTCTCCAGCAGCATCTGGTCGCCCAGCACCAGATGGCCCACCAGCCGGCCCTCGTCGGAGTAGTCGATGAAGGTGCCGGCAGTGAATTCGCGCACCTTGCCGATGTCGTGCAGCAGGCAGCCGGTGACCAGCAGGTCCAGGTCCAGCAGGTCGTAGTTTTTGTGTGCGGCCCGGGCCAGCCGACAGACGGCAATGGTATGCTCGGCCAGCCCGCCCACCCAGGCGTGGTGCCACAGCTTGGCGGCCGGGGCATCGAGGAAGGTCCGCATGAACTCGGCATCGCCGAAGAAGGCCTTGAGCAGCTTGGCCAGATACGTCTGGCTGACCGAGGCCGTCTCCACCCTAATGCCGGCCTCGAGATCGGG
>DDXR01000065.1 GCA_002347565.1 bacterium UBP2_UBA2255
AGTTGATCATCTGGGCCGCGAAGATGAACGCGCCCATCACGCCCATCAGCGGTATTTTCTTGCCGTCCAGCTCGGTTTTTACCTTGCGGATCGAATAGGCCGCCGCGGCCGCGGTGGCCGCGTACATCGTCCCGCCGACCGCCGGCGAGAGCAGGGCATCTGCCATGTGCATGGTCCGCGCCTTCCCGTAGCATTATGTGGTTTTGGTGACTACGTACACGTAACGCAGGAGCGTGGTCCCGGTGTTCCGCACGTCATGCGCTGTATGCGGCGGACNNCCCGGATCGCAGCGCCAGGCTTTCCGGCGGTCCGGCCGGCAGCCGCTGATAGCCGTCAAGCGATGGACAGACTTCTATCGAACGGACACGCCCCCCCGACCACGATCACCGCAGCGCCTCCTGCAGCACGGCGAGGTTCCGCTCCATCACCGTGACGTAATGGTCCAGGCTGTCCAGCGGTCCGGTGGAAACAGGATCGAGGGTGTGCACGTTCGCCCCGGTCTCCCGGGCGATCGTGTGCGCCGCCTTGGCCGGATACTGCGGCTCGGCGAACAACGCGCGGATCTTTTTCTCCCTGACCAGTTTCACCGTGGCAGCCAGCTCTCCGGCGCTGGGCGCGCTGCCCGGCTCGCGTTCGATCACGGCCGCAACGCGCAGGCCGAATTCCCGGGCAAAATACGGAAATGCCTCGTGAAAGGTGATGATATCACGCTGGCGGATGCCCTTGAGCCCCGCGTGCATCTTCTGTCGCAGCGCGTCCAGTTTGGCCAGGTAGGCGTCGGTATTGCGTTGGTAGACGGCGGCGTTGCCGGGATCGGCCGCGGCCAGTCCCACGGCGATGTTCCTCGCCTGGGCCATGGCGCCGCTGACCGAGACCCAGACGTGCGGATTGGACTCGCCGTGTTCGTCGCGGATCATCTCAATGTTCCGGGAGGCGTCGATCATCCGCAGCCGCGGCAGCTGCGAAACGGCCTTGTCAATGAACGTCTCCATCCCGCCGCCGTTGATCACGAACACATCAGCCTGGGACAGGGTCTTCAGCTCCTCGGGCGTCAGCTGGTAATCGTGAAGGCAGCCGGTGAAGGGCCTGGTGATGTTGACCACCCGCACGCCCGGCGCGCCGGCGGCGATGTTGGCCGTCGCCAGGTACATGGGGTAGAATGAGGTGGAGATCACCATCTCGTGCGCTGGTTTGGGCGTCCCGCAGCCTGCCGCAATCAGCAGCGCCGCCGCGGAGGACAGTATCATGAAGTTTCTCATGTGTTCTCTCCTGTCAATCTTAGAACCCGGCCGTCAGGCCGGTGACCGCCTGCCAGCGCGGGCCGCGCCGGTCGAACAGCCGCCCGCCCAGGTCCCAGGAGCCGAAGCCCAGATCGACCGAGCCGCCGACCAGCCCGCTGTTGCCGATGACTTCCTTGCCGTCGTCCGACAGCTCGCTGTTGAGTTCGGCGCAGAACCGGATCTTGTCCAGGATGGTGTACTCGACCGCCAGCCCGAAGCCATAGGAGCCGCGTACCATGGCCTCGCCGGCGCCGTTGTATCCGGCATTGACGTGCAGGCCGATGCCCGAGATCTCCTTGCTGGCGATGCCGTTCACCGACCATCCGCTGGCACCGGTCTCGAACCCGGCCGAGACCGACAGGTCGGGCAGGGTCTTGTGCTCCCGCAGCAGGGCCGCTTTCAGCCCGACCGCCAGCGGCGTCATGCCCCAGCCCACGGTGTTGCCGTCGGCGTCCTTGTCGGTGCCGTGGCCGACGGCCACGCCGATGTCCATCTTGTCCGTCAGCCCGTGCTTGAGCTGGATGCCGGGCGACTGGCATGTGCCGTCCNNGCCGGTGCTGGCAGTGCTCGAACGCGGCCTCGGTCTCGAACTTACCCGGCTCCACCGTGCCGGCGTCGTCGGTGGCCAGCGGCCTGGCCGCGAACGCCGCGGCAGCCGACAACAGCAGCGCGCCGAGCGAACAGGTGATGAAGCGTTTCACGGGCTGAATTCTCCGTTGTGGTTTATTGACGTGTTCCGGTCGATGGTATTCGCCGCGCCAACCGCCGGATACCCCCGGCGCGCCAGCAGATCACAGCGATGCAGATCGCGCCAGCCAGCCGTTGCCGCAGCCGGCGGCCGGTCCGCCGCAACAGGGGCATAGTCCAATACCCATGAGATGGGCGAAGCCGGCGCCGCCCGAAATGGCACCGTGCCGCAGACCGGCAGCCTGGTTTCGCATTTCGGGCTTGTGATCAGATAAAAAAGTGCTACGATTTTATAAATTGTAGCACTTTTCAAGACGCCTGTCAAGCGGATTACCAGCCGTGATGATGCCTTCCTCCGGCGTGCATCACCCGGCAGCTGGTGCGCGACAGCAGGCACTGCCCCACCCCCTTGAGCGCGGCGATGGCGCCCTGCAGCTTCTCGACCTTGGCGGCCGGGCCGCGGGCGATGATGGTCTCCAGGCAATGGTGATGGTCCAGGTGAACGTGCTGCGACGCCACGATCTTGACGGCGCTCCCGTGCTGCAGCTCCAGCAGCCGCTCCACCAGCCGCGGCTTGTGATGGTCGTAGATCACGGTGATCACGCCCATGATGTCACCGCCACATTCCAGCTCCAGCTCCAGCAGCTTGTCGCGCACCAGGTCGCGCACCGCCTCCGAGCGGTTGCGGTAGCCCCGCCGCCCGATATAGCGGTCGAAGCGCCCGATCAGCTCCCGCTCGATCGACATGCTGAACCTGGTCAGGTTTTCCTTATCCTTCATGCTGCTCCTTTCGGCCCTTCGTCAGGCGACCCGGGGCCTTGCATTCCCGGCGGGATATGGTACAAATTCCGCATGAGCCGATTGACCAGACGCCAGATCTCCGATTTCCGGGACACCGTCTTCCGGCACTACCGGCTGCATGGCCGCCATGATCTTCCCTGGCGCCGGACGACGGACCCCTACCGCATCCTGGTGTCCGAGGTGATGCTGCAGCAGACCCCGGTGCCGCGGGTCGTTCCCAAGTACCGGGAGTTCACCGCCCGGTTCCCGGACGTCCGTTCGCTGGCGGCCTCGCCGCTGCGCGAAGTCCTGCGCCTGTGGTCTGGTCTGGGGTACAACCGCCGGGCGCTCTACCTGAAGCGCGCCGCGGAGATCATCGTGCGCGAGCACGGCGGCCTGGTGCCGGACACCCTCCTGGGGCTCGATGCCCTGCCCGGCATCGGCCCCGACACCGCCGGCGCCATCCTGGCCTACGCCTTCAACCGGCCCGCGGTGTTCTTGGAGACCAACGTCCGCACGGTGCTGGTCCGGTTCCTCTTCCCGGGGCGGCGGCCGGTGTCCGTACGGATCCTGCGCGACGCCGCGGCCCGGGCGCTGGACCGCCGTGATCCCCGCCGCTGGTATGCCGCGCTGATGGACTACGGCGCGTGGCTGAAGCGCGGCGGCGACCCGGCCCGGGGCCGGGTCGCACGGCCGCGGCAGCCGAGGTTCGAGGGCTCGGACCGGCAGCTGCGCGGCAGGATCATCCGGGCGCTGACCGCACGGCCCCAGACCGCGCCGGCGCTCTGCACCCTTTTGGCGCAGCCGGCCTCACGCATCGGCCGTCTGCTGGCCGCGCTGGCTGCCGAGGGCTTGGTGGCGCGCCGAGGCCGGCGCTACGGAATCGCCTGATCCGTCCGGTCCGCCGGTTTCAGATACCGGTCGCGCTCGCTGAAGATGCAGCCGCAGTACTGCTGGCGGTACAGGCCCAGCTGGCGGGCCATCGTCCTGCCCTGCTCCCAGCCCGTCCGGAAATCCCGGTAGCGGAACTCCACATCATATAGCCGGCCGGCCCGGATACCGATCTCATGGATCAGGTCGTGCCGCTGGTGCTTGCTGTAGAGCAGCGTGGTCGAGAACGCCGCGTACCCCTGCTCCCGCGCCGTGCGCGCGGTCCGTTCCAGCCGCAGCCGATAGCAGGCTTCGCAGCGCCCGCCGTCCAAGGCCCGCAGCGTGTCCTCGAGCGGGTACTCGTCCCGGTAGACGACCGCCAACCCCGCCGCCGCCGCGAAGGCCCTGACCGCCGCCAGCCGCTTGGCGTACTCGGTGTAGGGATGGATGGTCGGGTTGAACCACAATCCCGCGAACCGGGTCCCCTCCTCCTCCAGCACCCGGTGAGGCCAGCAAAGGCAGGGCGCGCAGCAGATGTGGAGCAGCAGGCCGGGCATCGGCGTCAGCCGGGGCGGCCCAGCGTTCGCCCGGCGCTCATTTTAACACCCCGTAGTTTTTCAGTTCGTCCTTGACCAGCTTCCGGGTCGCGTCCGACACGTCCACCAGGGGCATCCGCACATCCGCGTGGCACAGCCCCAGCAGGTTGAGGGCGCACTTCACCGGCCCGGGGCTGGTCTCGGTGAACAGCGCCCTGATCAGCGGGAACTGCTTGAGGTGTATGCGCCGGGCCTCATCGATCCTGCCGTCGAAGAAGGCGGCCACCATCTTGGCCGTGTCACGGGGCAATACGTTGGCGACGACCGAGACGACCCCCCTGGCTCCGACCGCCAGCATCGGCAGGGTCAGCGAGTCGTCGCCGGAGAATACCGCCATCCGGTCGCCGCACAGCCTGACCAGCTGGGTGGCCTGGTCCAAGGAGCCGGACGCTTCCTTGATGGCGACGACGTTGCCGATCTCCGCCAGCCGCGCCACGGTCTCGGGCTGGATTGAGACGCCGGTGCGAGACGGCACGTTGTACAGCATGATGGGTAGCTTGGTGGCCTTGGCCACGGCCTTGAAGTGCTGGTACAGTCCCTCCTGGGTCGGCTTGTTGTAGTAGGGGGTAACCACCAGCGCCCCGTCCGCGCCCATCTGCTCGGCCTGCTGTGTCTTGGCGATGGTGCCCACCGTATCGTTGGTGCCGGTGTAGGCCAGCACCGCCGCCTTCCCCTTGGCCCGCGCCAGGGCCAGGCCCAGGATCCGGCGGAACTCCTCGGGCGAAACGGTCGGCCCCTCGCCGGTGGTGGCGCAGGGGATGATCCCGGCGCTGCCGCCCGCCAGCTGGTAATCAAAAAGCCGTTCCAGGGCCTGCTCATCCAGGCTGCCATTGTGGAACGGCGTGACCAGGGCGGTGAAGGAACCATGCCAGTCGGCCATTGCTTGACCTCGCTTCGGTTGCTGCGCTTCTTGTTTGCGGTCCCGCGGCTGACGCCGCGTCAGAACTCGATCCACCAGCGGCCGGCGCGGTTGACCATCTGGAGCCCGTGGGGGTGCGCCCAGCCAGCGACCAGCGCCTGGCCGCGTTCTCCGGTTACTTCTACCACCACGACGATGGTGTCCGGCAGCGGCGGCAGGCTGTCCAGCTCGCGGCGCAGGGCCGCGGCGG
>DDXR01000087.1 GCA_002347565.1 bacterium UBP2_UBA2255
CGCGCCCGGCGCCCAGGGATTGTAGGGCCAGACCGACGTGTCGAAGTGCCCGCCGGCGATGTAGACGACGCTGGTGTCTGTCGCGCCGGGGATGGTGGCGATCACGTTCCTGATCTTATGGGTGTCCGTGGTGCCGAAGTAGGACTGGAGGTAGGCCTGAAAGCCGGGGTCGACGAAGGAATCGATCGCGACGTCGGCGATCCCGAGGCTTTGGAACTTGCCCTTGATCCAGTCGGCCACCGCGCCATGGTTGGGCGCATAGGTGGAACGGGTGTTGAACGCCTGCAGGGTCTCGACGTCGGCCCGGAAGTGCTCGACCGTCACCAGCTGGGCCAGCGCGGCGATCGCGGGGTCGTACGCCAGGCCGGGGTTGATCACCACGGCCCGGGCATCGACCGGGATCGGCCGTTGCGGGAACTCGGACACCAGGAACGAGCCGCGGTCGAGGCCCGCGGCCCGGCCGATCTCTCCGGCGCGGACCAGGACCATGCCGTCGGCCGCGAACAGCGGCGCCAGGCCCGGGTCGGCGGCCGCCCCCTTCCGTCTGGCGCCCACCCAGCGCAGATCGCGGGTGTCGCCGCTGTACACAAGCGAAACGGTCGCGATGGCGGGATAGCGCCGGGGATCCGGCCTCATGCCGACCAACAGCGCCGATGCGCCGATGTGATACACCGGCAGGGCGTTGTCGGCCGCGAAGCGGTAGGCGTTTGTTCCGGGTGCCAGATCCACTCGATACAATGTAACCGGCGTGGCGTTGAGCGCCGCAGCGGCCGTGATCACCGCCAGGGCAGGCAGGAATGCCTTCATCATGGTTCGTTCCGATCGGCTGTGGTTTGGATGGTTGCTGCGGGTGTCGGCAGCGGTCAGCCCCGGGGCATCGCCCGCAGCCGGGCGATGCGCTCCTCCAGCGGGGGGTGCGTGGCGAACATCGACATCAGGCTTTTCCCCGACAGCGGGTTGACGATGAACAGGTGGGCCGACGAGGGGCTGGCGTTCATCGGCACGGCCTGGGCCCCGCGGGAGAGCTTCTCCAGCGCGCCGGCCAGCCCGTGCGGATTCCCGGCGATCCGCGCGCCCCCCTCGTCCGCGCCGTACTCCCGGGTGCGGGATATCCACAGCTGGATCAGCAGGGCGGCGAGCGGCGCCACGATCATCAGGGCCAGGCCGGCCAGGCCGCCGCCCCGGTCACGGTCGCGGCCCCCGTACCCGCCGAACATCGCGGCCCACCCCGCCATCCGGGCGATCATGGTGATGGCGCCGGCCAGGGTGGCCACCACCGTGGCCAGCAGGATGTCGCGGTGCTTGATGTGCGCCAGCTCGTGGGCGATCACCCCCTCCAGCTCGGCCCGATCCAGCAGCCGCGTGATGCCCTCGGTCACCGCCACCGAGGCGTGGGCCGGGTTGCGGCCGGTGGCGAAGGCGTTGGGCGAGGCCGACGGGATGATGTGCACCCTGGGCATCGGGATGCCGGCCCGGGTGGCCAGGCCGCGCACGATGGCGTGGAGCTCCGGCGCCTCGGCCTCGGTGACCTGCCGGGCGCCGTAGGACATCAGTGCGATCTTGTCCGAGAACCAGTAGGTGAACAGGTTCATTCCGCCGGCCAGCACCAGCGCCATCACCATGCCCTGCCGCCCGCCGAAATGGTCTCCCAGGTAGACCAGCAGGACGGTCATGCCGGTCATCAGCAGCAGCGTTTTCATCATGTTCATCGGTTCGTCCCCCCGTTCCTCCCCTTGCCGGCTGTTGTGGTCCTCATGGTGCCGCGGGCTCCCCCGCGGCGGCATCCGCGCCCGGTTTGCGGCCGGGATGCAGGAGCTTCTCGATGGTGCCCTTGAGCTCGTCCAGGTTGCCGGATTTCACCAAGTAGGCGTCGGCCAGCCACGAGGAGAAATCGGCCTGGTACGACGGGTAGGCGGTGTTGATGACGATCGGCATCCGGCGGTCGCGGGCCCGCAGCCATTTGAGCGCCTCCAGCCCGCCTTCGGCCTCGGCCAGTTTCAGGTCCAGCACCACCAGCTCGATGCCGCCCCGCTCGAAGATCTCGCGGGCCTGGGCCACCGTGGCCGCGGTTTCGGCCTGATGGCCGGCCCCGGACAGCTCCATGGCATAGAGCCGCCTGATGTTCTCCTCGTCATCGACGACCAGGATCCTGGCCATGTCGCTCCCCCCGTCTGGTGTTGCCGGTCACTGCCGCACCGGAATGTTGATGATGAAGGTCGTGCCCCGCCCCTCGCCCGGGACCGCCCGGATCGTCCCGCGGTGTCCCTCCACGATCTTCTTGCTGACCGCCAGCCCGATCCCCAGCCCGTGCTTGCTGGTGGTGAAGCGGGGCTCGAAGATCCTCCCCAGGGCGTCCGGCGGAATGCCCGTTCCGGTGTCGGCCACCGCCAGCTCGATGCCGCCCGCGGTCAGCCGGGCCCGCAGGCTGACGGTCCCGCCGTCCGGCATCGCGTGGATCGCGTTCTTGATGACGTTGAGCAGCACCTGCGGAAACTGCTGCATGTCCAGCCACACCGGCGGCAGCGAGGGCGCGACATCCAGCTCGACGGCGATGCCCTTGTCCCGGCATTCCTGGCGTAGCAGGCGGACGCAGCTGCCGACCACCGCCGCGATGTCGGCCCGGGCCAGCACCGGATCCTTGAACCGGGCCACTTCCAGCGTGTCCGACAGCACGCCCTCCAGCCGCTCGATCTCGCAGCGGATCACCGTCAGCTGCTCCCGGAACGGCTCCGCCTGCTCCCGCCGTCCGATCATGGCGTTGACGTAGCCGCCGATCGACACCAGCGGCGTCCGGATCTCGTGGGCCAGCGTGGCGGCGATCTCGCCGATGGCCGCCATCCGCTCGGCCTTCAGCAGGTGCTCCTGGCTGTCGGCCAGCTCGCGGATCTTCTCCTGCAGCCGGGCGTACAGCCGCGCGTTCTTGACGGATGACGCCGCCTGGCCGGCGAAGATCCCCATCAGCACCAGATCGGCCTCGGTCACCGGCAGGCCGGTGATGATGTTGTCCGCCATCAGCAGTCCCAGCGTCTCGCCGTCCGCCACCAGCGGCACCACCGCGAAGGCGCCGACACCGAAATGGGCGCCGACGCCGGCCGTGGCCGGGTCGGCAGCCGCATCGGCCACCAGGAAGGACCGCTGCTCCCGCGCCGCCCGGGACAGGATGTCCGAAGGGTCGTCCAGCGCGACCCGGTACCGGCGCACCAGCTCGGCGACATGGGCGTTGCCGCGGACCTGGTCGTGGGGCGTCAGGGCCAGGTCGCTGAACGAGCGCGGCGATCGCTGCAGCTCGTCCCAAATCCGCCCGGCGTCATCCGGGCCGGTGGGGCCCACCGCCAGCTTGCCGGCCAGCCGCCCCCCCTGCTCGTCGACCAGGAACAGGAAAGCCCGGTTGAGGCTCAGGATCTCGGCGGCGGTGACCCCGGTCAGGATGATGTGGAAGATCTGGTCCTGGTCGAGCGTGCTCTGCAGGGCCTTGCTGACCTGGTCCAGGATCGACAGGCTGCGGATCTTCTGCTTCAGGGACTGGTTGATCTCCACCAGCTCGGAGTTGTAGCCCCCCATCTCCTCCAGCACCTTGTGCAGGGTGTCGCAGAAGACGTGCTCGGAGATGCGGCGGCCGGTGCTGCGCTCGATGATGCGGTGGAAGTGCCGGCAGCCGCGGCAGCACTGGGACAGGCGGTCCCGGAAGCTGCGCCGTTCGCCGTCGAAGCAGACCCTGGGCTCGGACAGCCAGCAGCGCCGGTCGCCGCGCCGGCGCACCGGGCAGGCCTCCTGGCCGCACGCCTTTGCCTCCCAGCAGCGTTCGGTCACGGCCGGGGGCACCCGGTGCGGTTGATCGGAATCGTCATGCTTCCCTTACGATGGCGTCGTGCCGGCCGCCGCCGGACCCGTCCAGCTCCTGGCGCCAGCCGTTCTTCAGCCCGGATTCCTCCAGCCATTCCAGCGCCCGCCCGTACTCCGCCGCCGTGAGGGGCCGTCCCAGCTCCGGCAGGCCGATCGCACGGTGGGCCGGAAAGTACTGGGCCATCAGCGACAGGTGGACCTCCGGCGAGATTTCCCGCGCCAGGAACGACAGCGCCTCGCGCGTCTGCGACAAGCCGCCCGGCAGCACCAGGTGGCGCACGATCATGCCGCGCAGGGCCACGCCATCGCCGTCGCAGCGCAGGGGACCGACCTGGCGCCACATCTCCCCCAGCGCCGCGGCGTTGACCTCAGGGTAGTCCGGCGCGCCGGAATGCCGCCCGCTGACACCGCCATCGCGGTACCGGAGGTCCGGCAGGTAAATGTCGATCACGCCGTCCAGCAGTGACAGGGTCTCGGGAGAATCGTAGCCGCTGGAATTGTAGACCAACGGGATCGAGAGCCCCGCCGCCGCCGCCAACGCCAACGCCTCCAGCACCTGCGGCACCACGTGCGACGGCGTCACCAGGTTGATGTTGTGGCAGCCGCGCCGCTGCAGGGCGAGCATCATGCCGGCCAGCTCGTCGTCGGAGACCTCCCGGCCCTGGCCCTGCTGGCTGATCGGCCAGTTCTGGCAGTAGGCGCAACGCAGGCTGCAGCCGGAGAAGAAGATGGTGCCCGACCCGCGGCTGCCCGAGATCGGCGGCTCCTCGCCGTGGTGCGCGTTGTGGCTGGCGACCATTGCCAGCGCGCCGCTTCGGCAGTACCCGGGCCGGCCGGCCAGGCGGTCCACCCCGCAGCGGCGCGGGCATAATTGACACGAAGCCAGGAGGCGCCTGGCGTCCTGGCTTCGTTTTGTCAGCTGTCCCGACCGATGGAGACGGACGTAAGCCGGTTCGAACCTCACCATATGAATATAGCAAACAACCGCGGCAAAGTCAAGAGCGGGCGGGCGGTTTGCGGCCGATCGTCCCCGGCCTACAGCCGCGATCCGATCATCCGGGCCTTCCTGATCACGGCCGCCCGCTTCATGACGTCGCGCTTCCCCTTCAGGCCTCCCGCGACGATGCTGCCGGCCGGTTTCAGCTTGAAGCATCCCGCGAGCAGTTTCTTCAGATACACCGACACGTCCCGATACGTCGCTGGAGGGGCACCGCTGGTGACGATGGTCACCACCTTCTTCCCGGGAAGGAACCGGACGTTGAAATCGCGGTCGAAAAAGACGCACCACCGGTCCAGGAACGTCTTCATCGGGCCGGAGACCTGTCCCATATATACGGGGGTCGAGACGATCAGCACATCGGCCTTGATGATCTTGCCGACGATGGCCGTCATGTCGTCCTTGCTGTTGCAGGCCGTGGCTGCGGTTGTCCAGCCATCGCAAGCGCGGCGATCGCAGGCCAGGCATCCGGTGATCCTCTTGCCGTAGAGGTGCACGATCTCGGCCCGATGACCGTGCTTTCTGGCCTCGGCCAGGACCGCGGTGATCAGCGCCGCGCCGTTGCCGTCACGCCGGGGGCTGCCGTTGAACGCCAGGATGTTCATAATTCCTCGATCCTGCTGTTATCGACGAGGGCTTGCTTCACCCTGGCAATATCGTTCACGGCGCACTGCATGATCGGTTCATCGCCCAAATGCCGGGAAACAGCGAGCGCCTTCTGCAGGCAATCCAGGCATTCTTCGCCTCGGCCCAATTTCCTCAGTATCTGCGCTTGGTTGTAGAGAGCGAACTCTTGCTGCACGATGTCCCCCGACTTGTGGCTCAGCTCCAGCGCGGTTTCGTTGTGCCTCAGCGCCATGGCGTACTGGCCGTTCTCCGTCAGCAGCACGGCGATGTTCATGTGGCTGCTGGCGACATCGGAAAAAGAACCCATCTCCTGCGAGACGGCCATCCTCTCCTCGAGGTATGCTATCGCCCGCCCTATCTGCTTCCGCTCCCGGCACAGGACCGCATGGCTGTTCAATGAGCTGCACAGGGCATTCTTGAGTCCCAACCGCCTGGCCTGGCCGGTGGAGGATGTGATCAGCGCCTCAGCCTTGTCGTATTCCCGCACATTGATGGAAACAACAGCCAGCCCGTTCTCGCACCGCAGCCGGCCCGGCGCGTCACCGAGCTCCCCGTATATCCGCGCCGCCCGCTCGAGCGAGGCCGCCGCCTGCCCGTGTTCGTTGCGCCAGCCCTGCAGCTCCCCCCGCTCCATAAGCAATACCGCCTGATGCTGGCGCAGGCCGGCGGCCTCCGCTTTTTCAAGGTCCAGGCGGTACTGCTCCTCCAGCTCCATCCACCGCCCGACCAGGAGCAGCACCTCGGCCTTGCGGGCCCGCAACTGGAACGGATAGTGGCCCCCGTCCGGAAGCGCCGTCCAGCACCGCCGCCCGGCGCGGCATTTTTGCAGGGGGCCGGCTTTCGCCCGGTCCCCCGGCGCTCGCTGCGCCGGCTTCATCGTTCCCCGGATGCCGGTTGCTCCATCTTGGCGATGTCGTCGAGAATTGCCTGCTCGCCCGGCCCGTCGCCCAGCTGCCGGGCCATGGCCAGGTCGTCGCGGTAACAGCGCAGGGCGTCGGGGAACCGCCCCAGCCCCTGATAGGCCTTGGCCAGATTGTAGACCGCGTAGTATTCGTTGAACCGGTCGCCGGTGCGGCGGCAGATCGCGATCGACCTGGTAATGTGCTCCAGCGCCTCCCGGTGCCGCCCCTGGTCGTGCAGCACGCAGCCGATGTTGCCCAGCGCCGTCAGCTGGTCGCCGGGCAGCCCCAGCCGCTCCGCGATCGCCAGTTTGCGGCGAAAGTGCCCCAGCGCGTCGTCGTGCAGGTGCTGCTCCATGCAGGAGATCCCCAGCACGTTCAGGAACTCGCAGACCGTGGCCTCGTCGCCCCGGTCCTCTGCCTCGTCCAGAAGCCGGGTGGCGGCGGCCGTCGCCTCGGCGAACGCCCCGCGGGAGACGAGGATGTTCAACTGGGCCCGGCGGCACTGTCCCGCGCCCTCGTCGTGGCCCGCAGCCCGGTAGTGTTCCAGCGCCTCGGCAATCATCCAATCGCCCTCGGCGGACGCGCCACGCTGGGCCGCCAGCGTTCCCAGCTTCAGCAGCAGGAACCCTCGATCGGCGTCACCCCGGGCCAGCTCCAGGTCGCTGCGGCAGATCTTCTCGAGCTGACCCCATTCCCCGGCACGGTGCAGCACCTCGGCCTTGCGGGCCAGCAGCCGGAACGGGTGCCGGCGTCCGTCCGGCAGACAGCCCCAATACCGTTCGATCCGGGGCCGGCCCCCGCCGCCAGGCTCACTCCGCCGACACATAGCCGGCCACTATCTTCTTCCTGACCCCGCCCTGGAAGACGATGGTCAGCCGGGCGTCCTCCCCCTCGCCCTCCACGGCCACGATCCGCCCGGCGCCGAACGCCGGATGGCGCACCGGCTGGCCCGGCCGGTAGCCGAAGATGTCGTCCGCGACGCCGCCAGCCGGCGCCGGGGGCGCCGACGCGGCGCCGGCGGCCTCGGTCCGCAGCCGTTCCTGCGGCAGCTCCTGCAGGAAGCGCGAGGCCGCCGCCGGCAGGTGGCTGCCGGCCCGGCGCCGGCTGGCGGCGAACGACAGGTGCAGCCGTTCCCGGGCCCGGGTGATGCCCACGTAGAATAGCCGCCGCTCCTCCTCCAGCTCCTGGCGCGACTCGATCGAGGCGGCGTGCGGCAGCAGCCCTTCCTCGATGCCCGTGATGAACACCTGCGGGAACTCCAGCCCCTTGGCGTTGTGCAGGGTCATCAGGGTCACGGCCTCGGCCTGCGGGTCCAGCTTGTCGATGTCGGCCACCAGGCCGACCTCGGCCAGGAAGGCGGCCACGGTCCTGTCCTCCGAGCGCTCGCAGAACTCCCCGGCGGCCGACACCAGCTCCTGCACGTTCTCCACCCGGCTGGTGGCCTCGTCGGTCAGCGCGTACTGGGCTTCCAGCGCCTTGACGAACCCGGTCTGCAGCACCACTTCCTTGAGGATCTCCCCGGCATCCAGCGTCAGCCGCTCCTTGATCAGCATGTCCACCATCCGGGTGAATGGCCGGACGGCGTTCCTGGCCGCGGCGCCCAATCCCGGCACGGCCTCGGACTGGCGCAGCGCTTCGTACAGCGACAGCCCCTGCCCGCGGGCGAAGGCCTCGACCCGCAGCAGGGTGGCATCGCCGATGCCCCGGGCCGGCTCGTTGACGATCCGCCGCAGGCTGACCTCGTCGGCCGGGTTTGCCACCAGCTTGAGGTAGGCCAGCAGGTCCTTGACCTCCTTGCGCTCGTAGAAGCGCAGGCCTCCCACGATCACGTAGGGCAGCGACTGGCGACGCATCGCCTCCTCCAATGCCCGGCTCTGGGCGTTGGTGCGGTACAGCACCGCGCAGTCCCGCAGCGACCCGCCGCCGGCGGCGTGGCGCTGGACGGCGCGGCCGACCGTGTCGGCCTCGTCGCGCTCGTCCCAGCAGCGCCGCAGGGCGACGTCCTCGCCGCCCCGGTTTTCGGTCCACAGCTTTTTGGCCTTGCGGCCCAGGTTGTTCCTGACCACGGCGTTGGCGCAGTCCAGGATCACCCCGGTCGAGCGGTAATTCTGCTCCAGCGTCACCACCCGGACGTCGGGGAAGTCGCGCTCGAAGTCCAGGATGTTCTTGATGTCGGCGCCGCGGAACCCGTAGATCGACTGGTCGTCGTCGCCCACCACGCACAGGTTGCGGCTGCGCTCGGCCAGCAGCTTGACCAGCACGTACTGGGCGTGGTTGGTGTCCTGGTACTCGTCCACCAGAATGTGCTTGAACCTGTCGCCGTACTCCGCGGCCACCGCCGGATGCTCCCGCAGCAGCCGCACCGCGTTGAAGATCAGGTCGTCGAAGTCCATGGCCTGGTTGCGCAGCAGCGCCTCCTGATAGCGCAGGTAGACCCGGGCCACCTCCTTCTCGAACGGGTCGTAGGCAGTGCCCTGGTACCGCTCCGGCCCGAACAGGTTGTCCTTGGCCCCGGAGATCCGCGCGGTGACGGCCTTGACCGGGACCTTGCGCTCGGCGATGGCCAGCTCGGCCATGATCTTCCTGACCAGCGACTTCCTGTCGTCCTCGTCGTAGATGGTGAAGTCCCGCCCGTAACCCAGCCGGTGCCCGTCCTTGCGCAGCAGCCGGGCGCAGACCGAGTGGAACGTGCCGATCCACAGGCCCTGCACCGGGCGGCCCAGCAGCGTGGCAACGCGCTCCTTCATCTCGCCGGCGGCCTTGTTGGTGAAGGTCACGGCCAGGATGTCCCACGGGCCGCAGTCGCCGCTGCCCACCAGGTGGGCGATGCGGTGGGTCAGTACGCGGGTCTTGCCCGAGCCGGCGCCGGCCAGGATCAGGATCGGCCCGCCGCGGTGGACGACGGCCTCCTTTTGGGGAGGATTGAGGTTCTTGAGAAAGTCCACGAATAAACTATTTTAGATTTGGGATTTACGATTTGGAAAGAGAATTATACCGTATTTGTCGGGAAAGGTAAAGGGACAAGGAAACCCCTTCCTAAAAGGAAGGGGTTTCCTACTGTATACTTATGACAATCAGGCCACCGCATTGGGCATTTGATTCCAATATTCACCATCAAGTTGTCGGCCGTTCTTCTTCTTATTGAAACCACCCCATTGTTTGAAGAAGAAAGGCACCT
>DDXR01000033.1 GCA_002347565.1 bacterium UBP2_UBA2255
GTCGTTGGTGGCGGTGTCGGCCGGGGGGAAGAGCAGCGCCGGCGTGGCCAGCGTGGTGGTGGCAATGCTGAACTGGCGCACATCAGACCATTCAGAATATATGCTACTGTCCTGATATGCTCTGACACGCCAGTAATACCAGTTATCCGGCAGATTAGACGTTATTGAAGTATCACTAATGACTGTGTCGAGCGTAAGAGTGGTAAAATTTAATGACGGTGATAATTGCATACGGTACGTTGTGGCAGAATCTACAAGATGCCAAATAAATTCCGTTGTACTAGTATTACTGAAACTCCCAGGTGCTGGCATTATTAGTTGGGGTTGTGATAATGATAAGGTAGATTCCTCATTGTACAATGATGCAATTTCCACATCAGACAGAGCACGGCTGAAAATTCTGATATCATCTAGAATACCATTAAAGTATGAGTTGTATTGATATCTGCCAATATAAACTGTATCTGTACCTATATATGCAGCATGCCCAACTGCCGATGTATCAAGTACACCGTTAATAAAGATAGCTTGCTCACTAGTATTTTTAGTATACCTGAAAACAACATGATACCATTGATCTGCTTGTAATATAGTAGTTGTTCTTGCGTATGTGTCATTATTGTAGAATGCGATTACTGGACGTCCATCCCAAACGAGTAAAGCTAAATAGCCATTAGTGCCAGAACCAGTGTTCGTACCCATGATGGATTTTATTCCAGTAAAGTCGTTGCCTTTTAACCATGCTGAAATCGTGAAACTAGTGTCACATATAGACAATGTTTCAGAGGGTGCTAACCGGATATATGCACTATCACCAGAGAAAGAATAAGCCCTATTATTATCAAAAAAACGATCCGCAGATAAAGTGGTTCTATAAACAGTGCCATTATTATGGTGAACGCTATTGTCTTCAGCATTACCATTAAATGGGTAATACGCCATCATTCCGCTCGTATCCACTGTCGCCTGCACAGCAGAGAACATGGCCGCCGTCAGGATCGCTATCAATATCATCCGCTTCATGGTCGTCTCCTCGTCTTGAGTCTTTTACCTAACCCCCTGCCCCTTCCCCATCGGGGAAGGGGTTGGGGTTAGGTCACCTTCCCGCTGCGGGAAGAGGCAGGGATTAGGTCTGTATTCACTTCGCCAAAACCGTCACCACGGCGTTGGGCGGGTAGCTCACCGTCACCGGCTGGTTCAGCGTGTCGCGCGCGGTCAGCAGTATCATCTGCACGCTGGCCGATCCGGCGGCGGCGGCCACGGCCTTGATCTTGAAGATCCGCCCGCTGCCGGTCACCCCGGCCGGACTGCCGCCGGCCGCCCCCAGCGCCACCTGCAGGTAGTTCAGGCCGTAGGCGCTGAACAGCGGGCCCACCGGCGTGCCGCCGGCGCTGCGCCAGTGGTAGCCGGTGTCGGCGCTGGCGCCGATGGTGTCCAGCCGGCTGTTCTGCATGTACAGCCGCATCTCCACCGCCGACACCCGGGCCGCCATGTCCTCCAGCACGCACACGAACTGCACGGTGTCGCCCACATAGACGGTCTTCTGCAGCGGGTAGATCATCACCGTGTTGCTGTAGCTGTTCATGGTGAAGTAGCGCGTCGCCGGGACGCTGCCCACGTAGCCGCCGGCGTCGCGGGCCCGCACCCGGAAGCGGCGCGTCCCCTCCTGCAGCCCGGACAGCGTGGCGGAAGTGTCGGGCAGCCAGTCGCTCCAGGGCAGGGTGTCCACCTGGCGCTGGTACTGGCTGGCCGCGCCCAGGCCCCGCCAGCGGAAGGTCACGGTGGACGTGGTCACCGTGGCGCCTTCGTCCGGGCCGGCGGTCAGCTCGGCCCCGGGCTCCACGAAGCCCGGGCTCTCCGGATCGGCCGGGTTGGTATGGGTCGGCTTCTCCATCTTCAGCTGGGAGCAGCCGGCCAGCGCGGCCAGCAGCAGGACGGCGGCCAGGGGGCGGAACCGGGGGCCGCCGTTCTGGACCGCGCCTCCCGTCCCGCCCGCGAGGAATCTCAGCGAGACCCTTCGATGGCCGGGCATGGCGCCGTCCTCAGGATGACGGGGGGGTACCAGTCGCTTTTTCATCATCGCCTCACCAGTTGTAGGTCAGCGACACGGCGGTCCGCAGCTCGCCGCGGTCGCCGGCCTGCGGCGCCACCGCCACCCGCGGCCTGCCCGGGAAGAACGCGGCGGCGTCGATGAACTGCAGCGCCCACAGCCCGCCGGTGACCATGGCGGCGGTGCGCAGATCCTTTTGCCGGCCCGCCAGCTCGTCGTGCTGGCTCTGCCATTCGTCGAAGGCTTCCTGGGCGGCCGCGGCGGTGATCGCCTGCTCGTAGTCCTCCCGGGCGTCGTCCGTGTCCTTGCGGGACGTGATGTAATCACCGGTCATGAACCCGGTCCAGCCCAGCCCGCCCAGCCAGGCCAGCATGTAGGCCGTGCCGAAGAAGGTGCGGTTGGAATAGCGCTGGCCGCTGCCCGGGAGGAACAGCGAGAACAGGGCCGCCTTGGCGCGCGAGCGCCGCTTGAGGTCGATCGTCAGCGAGTAATCCTGGTCGCGGTCGACGGCCAGCAGGCCGGAGCTCTTGTGGTAGCCCTTGGCCGCCACCCTGATGGTGTAGGTGCCGAACGGCAGGCGGGCGACGCAGGGCGTGACGCCGGGACGGATGGTGTCGTTGACGGTCACCGTGGCGCCGGGCGGCGTGCCGCCGATCTTGACGTCGTAGAGCTTGACGTTGAGCCGCACCTTGATGTCGTAGTCCTTGACATCCCTGAGGGTCACCGTGCCCTGGTACTCCTCGTAGCCCGGCTTGTGCAGCACCAGCTTGTGGGGGCCGAACGCCTGGTTCTCGATCTTGAAGTTGGTGCGCCCCACCTTGCGGTCGTCCCAGTAGATCTCGGCGTCGGCCGGGATCGAGCTGACGAACAGGCTGGCCGAGGGCACGATCTTCCAGACCACCGCCTTCATGCCCCACTGCTGGACGTCCTCGATGGTGCCGGTGAAGTCCTGCGACACCTCGGTCTCGATCACGCCCTTCTCCACGTCGATCACCCGGGCCTGCACGGTGTAGGTGTTGCCGATCTTGGAGATGGTGCCGCCCATCATCTTGGTGACGGCCATCAGCTGCCCCACCTTGACCAGGCAGCTGGCGTCGCTGCAGGCGCCAGTCAGCTGGAGCTTCTGCTCGCGCAGGATCTTGTCCATCTGCTCGCGCTCCAGCACGTTGTACTGGCCGGTGTTCACCAGCTCGGCCCGCAGCCGGTCGGACAGGATCACGGCCTCGGCCTCGCTGATGTTGCGCGGTTCGAACTTCAGCACGGCCACCGCGGTCTTCTCGGTCGCGCCCGGCGCTCCCGGCGCCGGCTGGGCGAGGGCCGCGGTAGCGGCCAGCGCGGCCAGCAGCGCGGCGATGACGATCGGTTTCCTACTTGCCGGCATCGGCTTTCCTCCCGGGCTTCGTGCCCTTTGATGTCTTGCGCAGCGGCTTTCCCTTGACCGCGGCGTCCAGCGCCGCGGCGGCGGCCCGCAGGCCGGCCTTCTCGTCGTACCCGGCCGCCGCGTAGCGCAGCACGCCGTCGCGGCCGATGATGAACAGCGAGGGCAGGCCGTCGACTCCGTACTTGGCGCTGATGGCCGAGAACTGGTCCAGCAGCACCGGCCAGCCGGAGCGGGCGGCGTCGGGGTCGGCCAGCACGGTGTCGCGCTTCTCGCCGACGTTGACCAGCACCAGCAGCACCGATTCCCGCGGGTACTTCCGCACCAGCGCGTCCAGCAACGGCAGCTCCCTCTTGCAGGGCCGGCACCAGGTGGCCCAGAAGTCCAGCACGACGACCGTGCCGCCCTGGGGCCCGACGTGGTCGGACAGGAAGAACCGCGAGCCGTCCAGCGCCGGCAGGAAGAAGGTCGGCGCCGGCAGGCCCACCGCGACCGTGTCCTGCCCGGCGGCGGGCGCCGCGCAGCACAGCAACAGCGCCGCGGCGACCGGCAGTATCATCAGTTTCATGGCGTCCCCCGCATCATTGTCTGGCTCCATCATAGTTGAACCATCCCCCGTTGTCAAGCGGCCGCCGCAGATTTATGTTCCCGTTCCGGCGGATGCGAACGGGCGGGAAGCTCTGCGCTTCCCGCCCGCCGCTCACTTGTCCGTCAGCGCCGCCACCCCGGGCAGCGTCTTCCCTTCCAGGAACTCCAGGCTGGCCCCGCCGCCGGTGGAAATGTGCGATATCCTGTCGGCCACGCCCGATTGGAGAACTGCCGAGGCCGAGTCGCCGCCGCCGACGATCGACGTCGCGCCCGACGCCGCCACCGCCCTGGCCACCTCGAACGTGCCCCGGGCGTACTCCGGCGTCTCGAAAATGCCCATCGGCCCGTTCCAGACCACGGTCCTGGCCCCGGCGATCGCCGCCTTGTACGCCTCGATCGTCGCCGGCCCGATGTCCACGCCGGCCAGCCCGGCGGGGATGTCGGTGACCTGCCTGGGGTTCACGAACGTGAACGTCGGCTTGCCCTTCTTGTCCGGCTCGCCCTGCTTCTTCTCGGCGGCCACGTGGTCGGACGGCAGCAGGAACCTGATCGCCGCCGACTTTTCGAGCAGGGACTTTGCCAGGTCCAGCTTGTCCTGCTCCACCAGGGACGAGCCCACCTGCCGGCCCTGCGCCATCAGGAAGGTGTAGGCCATGGCCCCGCCGATCAGGATGGCGTCGGCCCTGGGGATCAGGTTCTCGATCACCGCGATCTTGTCCGACACCTTGGCCCCGCCCAGGATGGCCACGAACGGCCGGGCCGGGTCCTCGAGCACCCGCGACAGGTAGTCGATCTCCTTCTCCATCAGGAAGCCGGCCGCGTTCTGCCTGAAGTGCTGCGTGACCCCTGCCGTGGAGGCGTGGGCGCGGTGCGCCGTGCCGAAGGCGTCGTTGACGTAGACCTCGCCCAGTTCCGCCAGCTGCTGGGCGAAGCCCGGCTCGTTCTTTTCTTCCTCGGCGTGGAAACGCAGATTCTCCAGCAGCAGGACCTCCCCGTCCTTGAGGCCCAGCGCCAGCTTCTTGACCTCGCCGCCTACGCAGTCCGGCGCGAAAAGGACAGGCGTGCCGAGCAACTGCGAGAGCCGTTCCGCCACCGGCTTGAGCGTGAACTGCGGGTTGGGCTGGCCGTCGGGCCGGCCCAGGTGCGACATCAGCACTGCGCGGCCGCCCGCGGCGATGATGTGCCTGATGGTGGGCAGGGCGCCGGCGATGCGGGCGTCATCCTTGATGGCGCCGGTCTTCTTGTCCTGCGGCACGTTGAAGTCCACACGCACCAGCACGCGCTTGCCACGGACATCCAGATCACGGATGGTGAGCTTCTTCATGAACACCCCCTTATTGTTTGCCACAGAGACACAGAGGCACAGAGACGTGCTCGTTACAGGATCACCCGTTTGATTCCGTTCTTTAACACCGGGACATTGAAATTGATCAATAAACCAAGCCTCTGGTTGGTCAGTTTCAGATAGGACAACAGCTGCGCTTCGAAGACCGGCTCGATCCGGTCGACCGCCTTCAGTTCCACGATCACTTTCCCATCGACCACGATGTCCATCCGGTGCTCCCCAAGCCGCTCGCCTTTGTAGATTATCGGGACGAGCACCTGACTCTCGGCGGGAACCCCATGCGCCTTCAGCTCAAACAGCAACGCCCTCTCGTAGATCGACTCCAGCAGGCCGGGCCCCAGCTGTCGGTGCACTTCGATGGCGCATCCGATGATCTGCTCGGTGAGGTGGTTCATCGCCGCAATGCCATGATCCCGGCCATCCATGTATGAAAGACTCCTCCGTGTCTCCGTGCCTCTGTGGCAACGTCAGCACTCCTCGTCCCGCAGGTACGGGTTGATCACCTTCTCCTTGCCGATGGTGGTGCGCGGGCCGTGGCCGGGCCGGACCACGGTGTCGTCCGGCAGGACCAGCAGCTTCTCGCGGATCGACCTGAGCTCGACGATCTCGCTGCCGCCGGGCAGGTCGGTGCGGCCGATCGAGGCCGCGAACAGCGTGTCGCCGCAGAACACCACGCCCTCGCCCACCAGCGAGATCCCGCCCGGCGTGTGGCCCGGCGTGTGGCGCACCTCCAGCGTACGCTTGCCGACTTGGACCGCCTGGCCGTCGGCCAGCAGCGTGTCCGCGGCCAGGGGTTTGCACTCGAAGCCGAACATGGCCGCGCCGGAAAGCAGGTCGGACCCCAGCATCGGGGCGTCGAGCTCGTGGATCATCAGCGGGGCGCCGGTGGCGTCCCTGACCGCCCCGTTGCCGGCGATGTGGTCGATGTGCCCGTGGGTGTCGATGATGCAGGCGGCGGCCAGTTTGTGGTCCGACAGCGCGCCCAGGATGGCGTCGACCTCCCGGCGGTTGAGCGCGCCCGGGTCGATCACGGCGGCGGCCCGCGTCTCGGGGCAGGCGAAGATGTAGCAGTTGGTGTCGACCACGCCCTTGGCGACGACCAGCTGGAAGATGATCGGTTTCATGCAACCTCGGGACCCAACCCCTGCCCCTTCCCGATGCGGGAAGGGGATTGGGGTTGGGTCATAATCTCACGCCCGCCAGCAGCAGGCACTTGAAGATCCCGGCCAGGGTCATGTCGTCGGTGACGGCGCCGGCCAGCACCGCCCGCTTGAGGTCGCTGAGCGGCCACATCCGGTGGATCATGTCAGACTCGCTGTCGTCCCGCCTGGCCGGTCCGTACGACAGCCCGCGGGCCAGGAACAGATGGAAGGTGTTGACCACCGGGTCGTTGGCGCGGACCACGCCGGCCTTCTTCCAGGACCGGGCCGTGATGCCGGCCTCCTCGCGCAGCTCCCGTTTGGCCGCCGCCAGCGGGCGCTCCCCCGCGTGGATGCCGCCGCAGGGCAGCTCCCAGACGCGGCGTTTCCAGGACGGCCGGTACTGCCGCACCAGGCAGAGCGAACCGCCGGCCAGCGCCGCCACCGCGACGGCGTCCCCGACCTCGACGATGCCGTAGCGGCCCACCGAGCCGTCGGGCCGGCGGATCCGGTCGTCCCGCACCCGCAGCCAGGGATTGCGGTAGACGCGCCGCGTCGAGAGCACCGGCCAGCGGTCGCGGCTCACTTCCCGGCCGCCAGCACCGCCAGCTGGCCCTGCCGCCAGCGGCCGATCGCGGTCCCCTTCATCACCAGGTTGACGACGAGGAAACGGTCGTCCAGCTCGGGAAAATACAGCTTGACCAGCGCCAGGATGAACTCGACGCCGTCCTGCATCAGCGAGGGCAGCTCGGCCGGGGGGCAGGAGAACCGTCCGTCACCGAGATAGAGCTGCTTCTCCTTCTCCACCAGCTCGCAGTAGCAGGAGACCACCAGGCTCTCGGGCCGGGCGTCGGCCTGCATCGACAGGCTGACCAGCCTGGCGCCGATCCGCTGGGTGCGGCCGTTGTAGGCGGTGAAGCGCAGGGCGATGAGGTCGGCCTGGGTGAAGGCCGCCTGGTCGCCGTAGCGCTGCGGCAGGTAGCGGTAGATGCCGCCCGCCGCGGCTGCCGCCGGCTCGAGGTTCTTGGGCGCCTCCTTGCGCGGCTGGGCCGCGGCGGGCGCGGCGGCCAGGCCGCAGGCCAGCAGCAGGACGAGCATTCTGTTCATGGCGTTCGCTCCGGGGATGGTCGCTGTCGGGCGCTGGGCGCAGCGGAGGCCGCCCGCTGCCGGCCGGGGCCGGTCACTCCAGCAGCCGGGAAAGGATGTCGGGGTCGTTGCGGATGCGCTCGGCTTCAGCCGGGCCCAGCCGGTCGCGGATCTCGATCTGGGGGCCGTACTTGGTGCGCTTGACGTTGGTGGGGCCGACCAGGTCCTCGTCCAGCAGCAGCTGCCGCAGGTTGGACACCAGCGACGTGATGTCGGCCTCCTTTTTCTTCTGCAGGGCCTTGTGCTGGCGCACCAGGATGTCCTGCTCCCGCTTGTCCGTGGCCAGCGCGATCCGCCGCTTGATCTCCTGCTCGTCGGCGGCGTAGCGCAGGGCGATGGGCCGGATCACGGCCCGCCGGATGCTCTCCAGCGCCGGGTCGGCCTCCGGGCGCTGTTCCGCGCCGCCGTCGCCGGCCAGGACGTGGACGAAGGTCTCGTTCTGCTCGTAGGTCCTGGTGTGCGAGATCATCATGGCGTTCCGGCGCATCAGGTCGTCCATCAGGGCGTCGATCTCCTGGATTTCCAGGCTCTGGTCGGCCTTGAGGTCGTGCAGCCAGAACTGGACCGTCTGGATCGACGAGTTCTTGACGGCGTCGAGGTAGATCTGCACCTGCAGCGGGTTCTTTTCCAGGAACCGCAGCACCTCCTCGTCGCAGTAGTCGTAGCGGGCCGCCGTGCCCTCGTCCCGGCGGATGCTGTAGACGCCGGAGGTGATGTCCACGCCCTGGCCCAGGCAGACGTAGTCCTTGGTGTCGTTGAAGAACAGCCGCCCCAGGAAGTAGCTGATCTTGTAGGCGGTGCGGTACTTGACCAGCGCGTGCGACCCCTCGCGCAGGCCGGACTGCCCCTGCTTCAGCTTCAGCACCGACGGCAGGTCGAACAGCCGGTCGCCGCCCCAGTCGTCCTTGGTCTTGGGCAGGAAGGGGGAGAGGATCTTGCGGTGGGCGGGCTCCAGCGTGGCCAGCTCCGACATCGGCAGGTAGAACATCGCCCGGCGGTTGACGGCGTCATACTCGCTCTTCAGCCGCTCCATCTCCTCGGAGTGCTGGGTGATGGGGATGCTGTCCTGCAGCAGCTGCTCCAGCTGGGCCACGGTCCGCTCCAGGTCGGACTTCTCGGCCTCGATGGCGGCGATGGTGTCCTCGGCGATCTTCATCGACTCCTCCTTGGCCGCCGCCACCATCTGCTCCTTCTGCTGGTCGGTCATCGAGCTGTGCTGGACCTCCAGCACCTTGTGCATCAGCTTGCTGCCCTTGGACCGCTCCTCCTCGTACAGCTTCTTGAGCCGGGACACCGCCGCGGCGTGGTCGCGCCGCTCCTTCTCCAGCGCCATCAGCCGCTGGGCGTAGACCTTGTTGGCCACGGCGATGGCCCGCTCCTTGTCGGCGGCGAAGGCGGTCGGGGAATAGTACACCAGCAGGTCGGTCTGGTAGCTGCCGGTCACCTCCACCTTGTCGCCGATCATCTTGGCGATGACGTCGGAGATGTCGACCATCAGCGCGTCCTTGGCGCTCATGATCATCTGGGGGCTGCCGCCGTGCATCCGGAACACGGTCTTCTCCTTGTCCCGCATCCCCTCGATGGTCAGCACAATGCCGGCCTCCTGGACCCTGCCGTCGGGCGTGATCACCGAGATCTTCTTGGAGGAGACCTCGTGGACCTTGCCGTCCGGCATGATCACCATGATCTTGTCGGCCTGGCCGTTGCTGCTGTTCTGGTCGGGCATGATTTTACTTTACCACAAATGGGGCGGCAGGTCAATACGTGTTTTGGGCGAAAAGAACGGGCGGCCTCCGGCCGCCCGTTCCCGTCCGGCCGGCTACCGGAGCAGCACCATCTTCCTCAGCGCCTGCGCCTGCCCGGCCTGCAGCCGGCAGTAGTATACGCCGGCGCTCACCGGCCGGCCCGCCCCGTCCCGGCCGTCCCAGGCGACCGTGTGTCCGCCCGCAGCCTGCACCGCACTGACCAGCGCCCGGACCCTCTGTCCCGCGACGTTGTACACGGCCAGCTCCACCCGCCCCGCCGCCGACAGCTGGTACGCGACCGTCGTCGTGCCCGAGAACGGGTTGGGCCGGTTCTTTCCGAGAGTGAGCACCAGCGGCGCCGGCGCCTCGGTCGGCCGCCAGGCCACGCCCCAATAGGCCATCGAGTCCACCCGGTAGATCGGGAAGATCAGCCTGTTGCCGGCGAACGGTGTGCCCAGCCCCAGGTTGTTGGTGGTGGCCGCCATCATCTCCAGCGGCGTGAAGACGGCGAAGTTCTCGCCCCAAACCAGCGAGTCGCCCCAGTTGAAGTAAAACCCGATGGAGTCCGTCGACGTGCTGTCGTAGGGGCCGCCCCCCCACTGCCAGCGGTTGGCGCAGGGCAGCGCATCGTTGAGCACGCCCATCATGTCCGTTCGGTAGGGCGCCCAGCGGTTGACCGCCCTGCCGGTCAGCGTCGGCTGGGACAGACCGGTAACGTGCGAGACCGCGGGGTCCATCACGGCCCGCACCCCGGTGTCGTAAGACGGGGATGGGTCGATCACCGTCACGCTGCTGCCGCCGTTGTTCACCGCATAGATCATGTTGGTCACCGGGTTCACCGCCAGGGCGCAGGGAAAGTCCCCGGCGGGGATGGCATGGGTCGAGTTGGTGGCCCCGTCGATCACCGTCACGCTGTCGTTGCCGCCGGTGGCCACGTAGATCGTGTTGGTCAGCGGGTTGACCGCCACGTCATAGGGCGACGGTCCGGTGGCCACCGTCGTGGTTCCGTTGGTGGCCCCGTCGATCACCGTGACGCTGGCGCTGCCTTCGTTGGCCACGTAGATCCTGTCCGTCAGCGGGTTGACCGCCACCGCCCGGGGTTTGGCACCCACGGTCACGGTGGCGGTGTCGTTGCCGGGACCGCTGATCACCGTCACGCTGGTGTCGTAGTAGTTGGCCACGTAGGCCCGGTTGGTCAGCGGGTTCACCGCCACCGCCAGGGGATTGGCCCCCGCCCATACGGTGGCCGTGCCGTTGGTGGCCCCGTCGATCACCGTCACGTTGTTGTTGCCGTAGTTTGCCACGTAGATCCTGTTGGTGGCCGGGTTCACCGCCAGGGCGTAGGGTCCCGCCGCCGTGGCCACAGTGGCGGTGTCGTTGCTCGTCCCGTCGATGACGGTGACGGAATTGCCGCCGCTGTTGGCGACATAGATCCGGTTGGTCACCGGGTTCACCGCCACCGCCCGGGGGGTGGACCGGACGGGCACCGTGGTGGTTCCGCCGGTGGCCCCGTCGATCACCGTCACGGTAAAGCTCATGAAGTTCGCCACATAGGCCTTGTTGCTTACCGGGTTCACCGCCACAGCCCAGGGGGTGTCCCCGGTCGCGACCATCGTGGTGTCGCCGGTGGCCCCGTCGATCACCGTCACGTTGTCGCTGTTGGTGTTCGTGATGTACACCTTGTTGGTCACCGGGTTGACCGCTGCGTCCAAGGGTATGGACCCCACGGCCACGGTAGCCGTGGCGTAATTGCCGCCGTCGATCACGGTGACGGTGGCGCTGCCGTTGTTCACCGCATAGATCTTGTTGGTCACCGGGTTCACCGCCACGGCAAAGGGTTGGTTCCCTGCCGTCAATGTCGTGGTCCCGTTGGTTGTGCCGTCGATCACCGTTACGCTGGCGTCGTTGTTGTTGGCCGTGTATATCTTATTGGTTGACGGGTTAATCGCCAGCGCAAAAGGATACCAACCCACGGTTACGATGGCGGTGTCATTGGTGGCGCCGTCGATGGCTGTCACTGTATTGGTCCAGCAGTTCGCCACAAATACCTTGTTGCTGATCGGATTCACAACTATGGCGCGGGGGTTGTTACCCGCCGCCAACGTTGTCGTGTTGAAATTATCTCCGTCAATCACCGTCACGCTGTTTCCCGAATAATTTGCAACATAGATTTTATTTGTCGCGACGTTCACACCAACGGCGCAGGGCCCTCCGCCAGTTGCTAGCTGGAGCACGGCGTTGGTGGCGCCGTCCATTACTGTCAAGCGGTTGTCTAAAAAATTCGCCACATAAATCATGTTGGTGATCGGGTTCACCGCCAAAGCATATGGTGTTGTTCCCGAGTACGCGACCGTTGTATCGTGGGTGGCTCCGTTAATTACAGTCAGGTACGCCCCGTTGTAATTGGCCACGTAAATCTTGTTCGTCGCCGGGTTGACCGCCAAGGCGCAGGGATTGCTTCCCGCCGGAACCGTGATGGTGGCATTATCGTTCCCGTCGATCACCGTCACGTTGTTGCTGTTGTAATTCGCCACGTAAATTTTATTCGTCGCCGTATTGACGGCGATGGCCCTGGGTCCGCTACCGACGGCCACCGTGGTTGCCTGGTTCGTTGAACCGTCGATCACCCTTACGCTGTTGCCGTTGTTGTTGGCAATGTAGATCTTGTTTGTGGTCGGATTAACCGCCACCGCGCGGGGCTCGCTTCCCGTAGCCACCGTCGCCGTCACCCAGTCGGCCCGGGCGGCGGCCGCAATCAGCGCCACCGCTGCGATCATGGCAAACACGACACGCTTCATGGCAGGTCTCCTTGTTGTACGAGTGTGCATCAATGATAATACTACCGCCAAAGACGGGGAAAGTCAAATGGAAAAACAAGCCCCGCGGCCGCGGGGCTTGTTTCGTCCCTCTCCCAAAGGGGGAGGGATGCAGGGTGGAATCAGCGGGGCTACTTCTGCTTCTCTTCCTTTTCCTTCTTGGACTCGGCGATGATCTTCTGGGCGATCTCGTACGGCACCTCCTCGTAGTGCGAGAACTCGGCGGTGAAGTCGCCCCGGCCCTGGGTGATCGACCGCAGCGAGGTGGAGTACTTGTAGAGCTCGGCCTCGGGCACCGTGGCCCGGATGATCTGCAGGCTCTTCTCGCTGTCCATCCCGGCGATCCGGCCGCGCCGCGAGTTGAGGTCGCCCATCACCTGGCCGGCGAACTCGTCGGGGATGACGACCTCGAGCTTGGTGATCGGCTCCAGCAGCACCGGACCGGCCTCCATCATCCCCTTCTTGAGCGCATGGGACGCCGCGATCTCGAAGCTGGTGCCCGAGGAGTCGACGTCGTGGTAGCTGCCGAAGTGCAGGACGGCCTTGATGTCCACGATGTGGTAGCCGGCCACCGCGCCCTCGAGCAGCCCGGCCCGGATGCCCTTCTCCACCGAGGGAATGAAGTTGTTGGGGATCACGCCGCCCACGATGGCGTCCTCGAACTCGAAACCCTCGCCCCGCTGGCGCGGCTCCAGCCGCAGCACCACGTGGCCGTACTGGCCGTGGCCGCCGGTCTGCTTCTTGTGCTTGTACTCGGCGTGGTCCACCGTGCGGGTGATGGTCTCGCGGTAGGCGATGCGCGGCTTGCTGCGGGCCACCTCGACGTTGTACTTGCGCTTCAGCCGGCCCATCATGATGTCGAGGTGCAGCTCGCCCAGCCCGAACACCTGGGTCTGGCGCACCTCGGGCACGAAGGCCCAGCCGAAGGTGGGGTCCTCGTCCCGCAGCTTGGAGAGCCCGACGCCGATCTTGCCCTCGTCGTCCTTGCTCTTGGTCTCCACCGCCTCGGAGATCGACGGCTTGGGCAGGGCGATGGCCGGCAGCTGCAGCGGGTTGGCCTTGAGGCTCAGCGTGTCGTTGGTGCCGCTCTCCTTGAGCTTGACCGCGATGCCGATGTCGCCGCAGGCCAGCTTGGCCGCGTCCGCCCGCTCCTTGCCCATCGGGCAGTAGAGCTGTCCGATCTTCTCGGACTTGCTCTTGTTGGCGTTGTAGAGGTCCATCCCGGTCTCGATGGTGCCGGAATAGACCCGGAAGAAGTTGAGATTGCCGGCGTGGGGCTCGATGAAGGTCTTGAAGATGAACAGCAGCGGCGTGCCGGCCGGGTCGCACTTGACCGTGACCCCGGCGTCCCCGCCGGCCTTGCGGGCCGTGACCTCGGCCAGCCGGGCCGCGGTGGGGAAGGACGCGGCCAGGCAGTCCATCAGCGCCTTGACACCGATCCCGGCGTGGCCGTCGGCCGCGAACACCGGCACCAGCTTGCCGGCGGCGATGCCGGCCTTCAGTCCGGCCGCGATCTCCTGCTCGGCCAGGGCCTCACCGCCCAGATACTTCTCCATCATGGCGTCGTCGCACTCGGCCACGGCCTCCACCATCTTCTCGCGGTAGGCGTTGGCCTTGTCCGCCAGGTCGGCCGGGATCTCGGCCTGCTTGCCGCCCTCCAGCAGCGCCTGCATCGCGGTGAGGTCGATGACGCCCTTGACGCCCAGCTGGTCCCCCACCGGGATGGTCAGCGCCACCGCCTGGTGCCCGAACATGTCCTGGGCCTGCTCCAGCGTCTTGTAGAAGTCGGCGTGCTCCTTCTTGAGCTTGGTGACGACGATGCCTCGCGGCAGGCCCATCTCGTTGGCGTACTTCCAGGCCTTGTCGCTGCCGACCTCGACGCCGGCCACCGCCTGGACCACCAGCAGGGCGGCGTCGGCCACCCGCATCCCGGCCTTGACCTCGCCGGCGAAGTCGGCGTAGCCCGGGGTGTCGATCAGGTTGATCTTCCGGTCCCCGTACTCGCAGGCCGCCAGGGCCGAGAAGATCGAGATCTTGCGGGTCGTCTCGTCCGGATCGAAGTCGAACATGGTGTTGCCGTCGTCCACCCTGCCCAGCCGCTCCGCCGGCCGGACCACGTGCATCATGGCCTCGGCCAGGGTGGTCTTGCCGCAGCCGCCGTGCCCGGCCAGCGCCAGGTTGATGATCCTGTCGGCAGTGTAGGTCTTCAAGGGAACCTCCCGTCTGTGCTGTATTCTGTATGGAGGATGGTTGATGGCCCCGCGGCCGGCGGCCGCTGAAAAGAACGTTTATTATACCAAGCCGGCAAAGAAAAATCAACCACAATCGCCCGCGATCGTGGTTGACCGTCCGGCGCGCCGAAGGGCCCGGCCCCGGGCGCCCCGCTCAGCCCGGCGCGCGGCCGGCCAGCGCCCGCTCCAGCGCCGGGGCGTCCAGGCCCTCCTTGAACAGGTACGCCGCCGCGCCCTGCCGCCGCGCCCGGGCGGCGAACTCGGGGTCTTCCAGCCCGGAGATCACCACCACCGGGGCTCCGGCCGCCAGCGGCAGCACTTTGGCGAGCGTCTCCAGCTCGAAGCTGTCCGGCAGGCCCAGGTCCAGCAGGATGGCGTCGAACCGCCCCCGGGCCAGGGCTGCGGCCGCCTCGTCCAGGCTTCCGGCCGCGGTGACCGCTGCGGCAAACGAACGGGCGCCGGCCAGCATGCCGGCGATGGACCGGGCGTCCACCAGGTCGTCCTCGACCAGCAGGACCGTGATCGTCGTAGGCATCGGATGCTCCATTCGCTGTGACGTGCACCATGATGGTACCGCCCGGGCCCCTCAAAGTCAAGCGAAAATGGTTGACAAACAGGGTCCGGTTTGATATAACGGGCGCTGTATAGCGGAGTCACGACCATGATCATCCTGATCATCCTGTTGGCGGTCGCCGCGGCGGCGCCGGCGGCCGCGCAGCGCCGGCCCGGACCGCCGGCCGAGCACGACCTGGCGGTGGTCGCCATCGACGAGCCCGCCGGGCCGCACGCCCAGCCGGGCGTGCCGCTGGCGCCTGCCATCACGGTGCGCAACGCCGGCAGCCATCCGGAGTGCGGCTTCCGGCTGTTCTTCGCGATCGGGGACAGCGCCGGTCTCACGGTGCATCTCGACTCGCTGCTGGCCGCCGACACGCTGCGGCCCGACTCGCTGGCCCAGTATGCCTTCCCCTCGCCGTTCACGCCGCAGCCCGACATGGCCTACCTGGCGACCGCCTGGGTGGCGCTCGCCGGCGACGAGTGGCCGTATGATGATACGCTGACGTCGGCCTTTTCGACCTTCCTGTTCCACGACCTCGGCGTCGCGTCGATCGACACCCCCGCCTCGTTCGTGGTGGCGCCGGGCCTCCCGCTGACCCCCGCCGCCGCTGTCCGCAACGGCGGCACGTACGTCGAGTCCGGGTTCCTCGTCCACTTCCGGATCGGCCCAGCCGCCGGACCGCCGGTTTACCTGGACTCGGCCGTGGTGCCCGCGCTGGCCCCCCTGGCCCAGGCCCAGGTTGTCTTCTCGCCGTTCGTCCCGGAATCCCTGTCCTGCTACCTGGCGGTCGCCTTCACCGCCCTGGCCGGGGATACGTGCCCGGGAAACGACAGTCTGTCCCTCGAATTCCGGACCTTCGAGTACGCCGGCTCGGTTTCCGGCACCGTCATGGACGAGAACGCCGGCGCGCCCCTGGCCGGCGCGGTGGTGACCGCGGCGTCGGGAGCCGCCTGCTACGTCGACACCGCCGACGCCGCTGGCTGCTACGGGTTCGGGTGGCTGCCCAGCGGGACCTACGCCCTGCGCGCGGGAGCGGACGGCTATGTCGACTCCGCGGTCGCCGGTTTCGGCGTCACGCCGGGGTCCGTGTCGACGATCGACTTCGCCCTGGGATACCCCGATCCCGGCCTGACGCCGGCCGACACGATCTCGGTCACGCTGGCGCCCGGCACGGCCGATTCGTCGCGCTGGCTGGTGGTGCAGAACGACGGGACCCGGCCGGCCGCCATCGAGCTGACCTGGCCGGCGCGCGGCGCCAAGGCGGCGGGCGACTCGGTCTGGGGACTGGACGTGGAGGCGCTGGCCGGGGACAACCTGTGCCTGGGCGCTGAGTTCGACGGGACGCACCTGTGGGTGACCGGCGCCGCCGGGTCGCCGTCGGCCGACCCCAACCGCCTGTACAAGATCAGCCGCCAGGGCGCGCTGCTGGCCAGCGTCCCCCAGCCTCCGGGCAACGGCTGGGGCTGGCGGGACCTGTGCTGGGACGGCCAATTCCTCTATGGCGCCAGCGGCAGCGCCATCGAGCAGATCGACACCGCCACCGGCGCCGTCACCGGCGCCGTCATCCCGACGCCCTGCGCGGTGGCGCGGGGGCTGGCGCATGACCCGGTGTCCGACCGCTTCCTCGTCACCGATTTCGCCGACAGCATCTACCAGATCGACCGCGCCGGCGGCCGGGTGGCGGCCTGGTCGAACAACGCCACTGTCTACGGCCTGGCCTGGGACGCCGGCGCGCCGGACGGCCCTTGGCTGTGGTGCCTGTGCGACTCCGCCGGCGGCGAGCCTCCGGTGACCATCCGTCAGTTCGACCCCCGCGCCGGCGGGTACACCGGACTGCGGATCGCCGTCAACGCGTCCGATCCGGCCAACGCTTCGGCCGGCGGCCTGGCCTTCTCGTCATCGTTCATCCACGGACGGGGCACGCTGATCTCGCTGGTCCAGGACGCGCGCGACCGGCTGGTAGCCTACGACGTCCGGCCCGACAACGCTCGCTGGCTTTCCCTGTCGCGGAGCGCGCTGGCGTTGGCGCCGTCGCAACGCGACAGCGTACGGTTGACCTTCGACAACGCCGGGCTGGACAGCTCGCTGGCATACCGGGCATGGATCCGGGTCGCGACCGGCGTCGCGGGGCGCGGCGACTCGGTGCTGGCGGTCCTGCGCTCGCCCTATGGCGTGGGCGGTGACATCACGGCACCGTCCGTCGTTGGGTTCGCGCTGCTGCCCTGCCGACCCAATCCCCTGCGGATGCGGACCGCGGTTTCGTTCTCGTTGCCGTACGCCCAGGATGCCGAGCTCTCGGTGTACAACATCGCCGGCCAGCTGGTGCGGACCCTGCTGGCGGGAAGGACCGCGGCCGGCCGGCACACGGTCGAGTGGAACGGTACGGACAGCCGGGGACGGGCGGTCGGCAGCGGCGTCTACCTGTGCCGGTTGCGAGCCGGCGTCGGGCAGCGGACCATCAGGATGGCGCTGGTCCGGTAGCGCTCGTCGAATCAGCAGCGACAAAGCCCCGCGTTGGCGGGGCTTTGTCGCATGCGGCCGATGCCGCTGAAGTTGACCGGGCGGTATCACTCTTTGGCGCCCTTCAGTGCCGTCAGCTTCTGCCTGGTGCGCTCCAGATTCTTCCTGGCCGCGGCGTTCTTCGGATCGGCCTTGAGCACCCGCTGCCAGACGTTCAGCGCCTTGGCGTAGTCGCCGGAGGAATAGAGGCTGGTCCCCAGCCGCATCAGCTCGGCGATGTCTTCCTTCGATGCCTTGCCGCCCTTGGCGCCGGTGGGCGGCGGGCCGGACCTGACCGGTTCCCCTCGGCCCGGCTCCCTCTCTCCGGCATTGCCTATCCCGGCCTGCTGGTGCATGACCTCCCCCGCCCGGATGAACACCGTGGTTTCCCCCTGCAGCAGTTCCAGGGCGCCGTAATCGACGGTGGCCGTCACCTTGTACGTTCCCGCCGCCAGCCGCAGGCCGGGCACGATCAGCGCGCGTTCGGCCCCGGGCAGCACCAGTTCCTTCCCCTCGTTGACGGGGGCGCGTTGCTTCTCGCTGCCGTCTTCGGAGAAGGCCTGCACCAGGCCCGAGGGCGCCAGCATCACCGTACCGCGGTTGCGGACCAGCAGCTCTGCCGCATACCCCGTCTCGCCGGGCTCCTGGCGCAGGCTGAGGCCGAGCAGGTCCGCCGCCCGCTGGCCGGTATTGGGCACGGTGACGAAGATGATGATGCCGGGCAGGTCCCGGTACTCCCGGGGTTCCGGGACCGCGCGGGCGGCATCGGCCAGCAGCACCGCGGCGACATAGCTGCCCGATGCTCCCTTCGGCACCCTGACGCTGTACAACAGCTGCTGGTTGGCCCGTGGATTGATGGTGATCTCGACGGACGACGTTTTGATCCAGGACCGGCAGCCGCGGGGATCGTCGCCGTCGAAATAGGAAAGCGAACCGTCGCGCTCCATCCGGCAATTCACCGTCATCACGCGCAGCGTACGGGTGGAAACGCCCTGGTTCTGGACCGCGACCACCCCGGTGCGGATCTCACCGGCGGGCGCGCTGACATCGAGCTTGCTCGGCCAGATGTTGAGGCCGGGAACAGCCAACGCTACGGCCGGGATCGCGGCCGCCAGCGCCGCCAGGAGCGGCAGGTATGGGCACGGTTGGCGCGTCATGGGTCAGTTATTGCCTGCTCCGGTTGATGGCATCGATTTTCTGCTGGGTGCGCTGCAGGTTGCGCCGGGCCTCGGCATTGCCCGGATCGAGCCGCAACAGTTGCCGCCAGGTCAGCAGCGCCTTCTGGTATTCCCCCGCGGCGTATTGGCTGGTCCCCGCGTCGCGCAGCTGCTTGAGTTCGGCCGCAGAGGGCTTGGCGGCTGGCGCGACCGGGCGCGCTGCCGATCTCCGGGGTGCCGCCGCCGGCGGCGTCTCTGTCGTCGTCGCCGGGAAGACGATGCGCCGCACCGGCCGCTCCCGCTTGGCGATGCCGAAGCTAACCGGCGGCACCCTCAGCATGTCCTCGACATCGACGGTGTAGGACGACTGGCCGGATATCGCCAGCGTGTCCGGCAGGAACCTGGGGTCCATGAACACGGGGTACCGGCCGGGACGGACGTTGAAGAACCTGAAGATCCCGTCCTCGTCGCTGGCGGTATACGACCGCTGCTCGCCCAGTAGCACGATGGCGCCGGGCAGTCCGGGCTCGCCCGGGTCCTGGACTCCGTTGCGGTTGCTGTCGGCGAAAACGACGCCGGTCACCTTGTTGAGCGGCGTGATTGGGAAGTCGACCACCGGCCCCCACACGCCGGCCGAGGTGAACGGCTTGCCTTCGCCGTCGGCCGGGTCGAACACTGCCGACAACTTGCGCTGGTCCACTGTCAGCCGGTGGCGGCCGGGTGTGACGCCGGCAAGATGGTAGGTCCCGTCGTCCCCGGTGGCTCCCTTGCGGATCCCGTCCAGCAGCACCGGCACGCCGGCGATGCCCGGTTCGCCGGGGTCGCGCCGGCCGTTGCCATTGTTGTCCTCGAACACCCGGCCCCGCACGATGCCGAAGTCGAGGGCGTCGCGCGTGCGGCCGAACCGCTTCTCGACCGACAGCTCCCACTGCAGCCAGCGGAAGGGCGGCGTGACACGGGATCCGGCATGCAGGCGCTGCTTGACCGCGGTGGACAGCGCCCAGCCCGAGGTCCAGTCGGCCCGCTGCGAAAGCTCCCATCCCCAGTGCTCTGTCCCCCACGCCGCATCCTGGGCCCTGCCCTGGGTCCAGTGCAGCTGGCAGGCGCTGGCGTACACCGGCGACCAGTCTCGCGTCACGCCCAGCGACTGGTGCCACTCCAGCTGGCGCCGGAAGGTCTGTCGCGTGACCTGCTGGCTGAGCAGGGCCCGCCAGCCGTCCCACCGCCTGTCGGCCGACAGGGTGAACTGGTTCGACAGGTTATGGGCGTCCGCCGCGGCCTGGCCCCGGCTGCGCTGGTTCTGGTACGCGCCCTGCAGGCTGTACCCGCGCCACAGGTGGCTGAGGTTGAACGCATGCCGCCACTGCCGCGGCCGGTAGGCGGCGGTTCCCATTTGATTGTCGAGGGTGAACCGCTCCAGCTGATATCCGGCGACCGGCCAGCCGGGCCGCGAGTAGCCAGACCCCAGATACCACCGCCGCGAGCGATTGACGCCGCGGGCCGGGTCGCTTCCCGCCAGCGGCCATCGCTGGCTGGCGCCGCCGCTCAATGACAACCGCGGCAGCGGCGTGCCGGCGGCGGAGAGCGAAAACGACTGGAAGCCGTTCTCGCGCCCGTCGTTCGCCGGGCCGACATAGCCGCCGCTCCGGAACAGGTAGCACAGGCTGGCGCGATAGCGCTCCAGTCCCAGGTCCCACTGCGTGCCGCCGTCGGCGCCCGATCCGGCGGTGCCGCCGTAGGCGGCCCGCGAGAAGTTGAGATGCGTCCTGCCGGCCAGCCGGCCGGCGGGCTTGATGTCGGCCGTCGTGCCTGCCACCGTCAGCCTCGAGGCCGAGGGCAGTCCGTATGCCGACACGGTCTGGCGCGCATCGCCCCGCAGGCTGAGCCGGTGCTTCAGGGTCAGCCACCGGGCGGCGTCAATCCTGAGCCCCTGCGCCAAGAACCAGCTGTTGTCGAGGAATGACGGCGCGTTGCTGCCGGAGTGGCGGTCGGCCGCCTGCCCGGCGATGGTTTCGCCCGACACCGACGGGCTCAGGTTGCCCGACAACGACAAGCCCCGGACGCGCGGAGCGCCGCCGGCGCTCTCCTGGCTGCGGAGGTCGCCCAGCGCCAGGTCCCAGCGCCGGCCCAGCGCCGGCACCCCCTCCAGCCGCAACTGGAACTGGCTGAGCGCCGCCGGCCTGAACTTGTCGTCGGCGTAGGACCAGTACGTGCGGGCCCTGATGCCGCCCAGCCGGTCGCTGGTGGCGGCGGTGAAAACCGACGTGAAGTAGTCCCAGGATCGGGGCGTGTACAGGGTGCGCTGGTACTCCCAGCGCACGAACCCCTGGGCTCCGGCCGCCGCCGGGGCCATTCCGGCGATCAGCAGGAGCCGCGCGAATCGCGGCGGCGGACGCCGTCCCATCGCTTATGCAAAAAAACCCGGCCTGTCCACCGGGTCGGCGGTTGACAACACGGCGGTCACTTGGCCACCTCAAAACCGGTCTCGCCCTGGATCAGCTCCGGCGTGCCGCAGTCCAGCTCGACGACCGCGGTGTACCGGCCCGGGGCCAGCACCTGGTCCAAAGTGACCGCGATGTCGCGCCGGGACTGGGGCAGGACGACATCGTCGCTGAGGGACAGGACCGCCGCGACCGCGCCGCTGCCGTCCTTGACGGCCAGCGAGCCCTTCGCCCGCAGGTGGACGTTGCCGGTGTTCGCCAGCTGCAGGGTGAACTGGTGGGAGTTGGCGGTCCTGCGCCGGTAGCTGAAGCCGGTCAGCTCCGCCTGCTTGATCTCCGTCCCCGATACGACGGCGTAGATCGGCGAGCCGACCCGGGCCTTCATCAGCAGGCCGACCATCGATTTCCTGGTGGTGTCGGGCTGGCTTTCGAAGTAGAGCATGGTCCAGTAGGATCCGAACGCGCTGTCCGGGACGCGGATGGTGAACCGGACGACGCGCTCGGCGCGGGGCGCGACCTCGAACTCGGCGGGATTGACCTCGACCCAGTCCGAGCAGGAGTACGGCAGGGTCCCCGGCCGGGCGGTGCTCATCTGACCCGACGGCTTGATCGTCCAGTCCGACAGGTATGCCCGCAGCCGGACCGGCGCCGTGCTGTCGATGTTGAGCACCGAGACGGTGTGGGTCTGCGGCGATCCCGGCGCCAGCGGCAGCTCGAACCGAGGGGGCGTCACGATGAAACCGACCGCCCATGCCTGCGCGACGATGGAAAGAAGACAGGACACGGACAGGCAGATGGTTCTCATGTGAGCCCCCTCGTTCGATGGCGTCATGCCGGGATCGGGTTACGGCTGCGCCGTGATGGTGTAGGTGATGACCAGGGTGTTGGTGCCCGCGGTTTCGCCGCCGTCCAGCGACACCTGGTAGTCCATGTCGCGCGACTCCCAGCCGGTGGTCCGGGTGGTGGTGTTGGTCAGCGACTCGCTGGCCTGGAAGGCGTGCCATCCGGCGCCGGCCTGCGGCGTCCAGGCATTGCCCTGGTACTCGAACTCGCCCAGGGTCAGTCCGGCCAGCAGTCCGCTGGCGTCGGCCGAGTAGGCGTACGAGTAGTTGCCGGTCGAGAGGATCGAGATCAGGTTGGTCCCGATCGCCCAGTACGCTGCCGCCATCGGCGGGTACGTGGCATCGCCCGCCAGGTCGAGCGTCTTGGTGTGCTCGGCCGCGTCGATGTTGATGCCCACCCGCTGCGGGATGATCACGTTGACGTTCACCAAGTGGCTGGCGGGCGTTCCCAGGCTGCCGTACACCGGGTCGGCCAGGGCGATGCCCGCGACCGACAGCAGGGCCAGGGAAACGAGGATCAGTTTCTTCATCGTTGTCACCTCCTTTCGATTTGTAATTTGGTTCGGGTATGCACGCGATGCGATCACTTGATCCGGATCAGGGACTTGGTCATCCGCCGCTGCCCCGCCGCCAGGCGGCACTGGTAGACGCCGGCGCCGACCGGCCGGCCGCGGTCGTCGTTCCCGTCCCAGCGGGCCTGGTGTGCGCCGGCCGGCCGTTCGCCATCGACCAGGGTCCGCACCAGCTGCCCCGCGACGTTGTACACCTTCAGGCTGACGCGGCCGGCCGACGGCAGCTGGTAACCGATCACGGCGGCGGCGACGAACGGGTTGGGGCGGGCCTGCCGCAGCCCGAAGCGGGCGAGTGAGGCGGCCAGCAGGGCGCTCTCGCCGGCGAGCAGCTTGACCCAGTCCTCGAAGGCGCCGATATCCGGCGCGGGGCCGAGATACGGCAGCCCCACCGGCGTGCCGGCGTTGATGCAGGGGCTGCCGGCCTGCAGGTGCCAGCCGGCGTCGTAGCGGGGATCGGCCGAGAGGTCGTGCGCGCCGGCCGCCACCGTGTTGGTGTCTCCCGGGCCCTGGGGGTTCTGATAGTTCCAAAGGTTCCCCCAGATGTTGTTGTGATCGCTGGAGACGCTGCCCGAGCTGTCGGTCCAGCAGAAGCCGTACAGGTTCCGCGTGATGCTGTTGTTGCGGGCCACCAGCGGCCCGGCCTGGAGCTGGATGCGGACCCCGGCGTTGAGGTTCCCGTCGAGCGTGTTGTTGAGGAGCGAATCGCCCGAGCACAGCATGGCGTCGATGCCGGTGAAGCAGCCGGTGACCAGGTTGCGGCTGGCGGTGGCGCGGGTCGAATTGTCGAGCAGGATCCCGGCGTCGGCCATGCCGGAGACTTGGTTGCTGTCGATGCGCACCCGGTCGCAGTTCCAGGCCCAGACCCCCCAGCCGGGGTAGGCGTTGTCCGAGGCCGGCCCGACAATGTTGCCCTTGATCACCGACGAGCCCTGGTTCATCAGCAGCACCGCCGGCCCCATGGTCGGCGCGTAGACCGTGCAATTCTCCAGGGAAACGTCGTTCCCGTTGAAGATCACCGCCGCCATCTGCTGGGCGCCGGGATAGATCGTCAGGCCGCTGACGGTGACGTGGCTCCCCGCGCTGTCGGCCAGCGCGTAGGCTTCGCCCACGGGCCTGATCCTGGGCGCATGCCCGGGCTGGGCGGAGATCACCCGGCGCCGCAGCGCGGCGCCCGAATGCTGCGGCAGGATGTCCACCCGCTCGGGGTAGGTGCCGCCGCGGATGTAGAGCGTGTCGGTGGCCGTGGCCGCCAGCCGGGCCAGTCCGCGGGCGATGGTGCGGTAGGGGGCGGCGCTGGAGCCGGGGTTGGCGTCGTTGCCGGCGGCCGAGTCGGCGTAGCAGGCGGTCAGGGCGGCGCCGCTGCAGTTGACGCGGATCATGGCGTCGCGGGTCTCCATCGAACGGTAGAGGGTCCAGCAGCCGGTGTACTCCCAGGTGCGGCGGGAGATCGGCGCCGTGGCGTCCAGGCCCACCTTCAGCCCGGGGCTGGGCGTGATGTAACAGACGTAGAACTTGCCGTTCTGCGTCGTCAGGCCGCGCGCCGCATAGCCGAGCGTGACCCATTCGTTGGCCGTCGTCGTGAAGACGATGGTGTCGGCCGCCATGACGGCGCCGGGCCCGCCCATCTCGCCGGTGGTGTCGCGGATCTGCACCCACAGCACGTCGCCGGCCGCATGGTTGATGTAGAGCCGGGCGCTGTCGATGGCCGCCGGGTAGCGCGACAGCTGGAAGTAGCTGCCGAAGCCGGTGGGCTTGGCGTCGCTGGTGCCGGACCACGAGCCCCAGGCGTCGCGGCTGCCGTCGTCGTAGGCGATCCACTGCTGGTAGGTGACCACCGGCAGCTCCACCACCATCGAATCATTCGTGGCGTTGACGGGGTTTTCCGCGTGATAGGTGCGGACGACCGCCCGGTAGGTCCCGGTGACCGACGGCGTGAAGGGGTTGGCGAACGTCACCGGCAGCTGCTGGCCCTTGGCCAGCGGCAGGTTGAGCAGGGAGTCGGCGAACACCACCTCGTTGGCGCTGTTGCGGATGCGGCAGACCGTCTTGAGCGTGGTGATGTTGGTCGTACCGAAATTCTTGACGATGGCCCATGGCTGCAGCGCGTCGCCGGTGTGCTGCGCGACGGCCCCGGACTGGGTGTTGAGCGCCGCCACCACGCCGGCGTCGGTGGCCGCATAGGTCGAGGTCGGCGGCGGGCGGTACTTGATGGCCAGCGCGTCGTGCAGCCGGTTCTGGGGCGGACTGCCGTTGTTGAAGTAGGAGAGCCCGATGTTCCCGCCCGAATTCTCGATGCCCAGGCTGCCGACCAGGTTCGGGGGATTGGTGACGGTCCGGATCTGCGCGCGGATCGACGAATCGGCGCGGGCCAGCACCAGCTGGAAGGTGTAGCGGTCGGCAGTGTTCCAGCGGGGGACGTCGATCCAGCAGACGATCAGCGATTCCGGCGGCGCCGTCCGCGCCCGGTACATGCATCTCCCGCCCTCGGTGAAGTCGAAGTCCAGGCCGCAGGCGCCGATCAGGTCCTGGGGCTGGGCCAGGTTGGGGAAGCCGTTGTCCCCGGGATTCTGCGGGGTCCAGGACCGCGAGGGCAGGGAGAACGAGATGCCGCCGTTGGCATGGATCCAGAACTGGCTGACGCGGTACCAGTAGTAGGGGAACTGGAACCCCAGGTCGAACGGCCCCACCGCGTTGTCGTCGCCCAAGTCGCCGACCGCGGTCCAGCCGGCGCCGGTGGTGTCGATCCAGCGGTAGGCGGCCGTGTCCGGCGAGTCGCTGTCGATGAACCGGTAGCCGTAGGCGTCCGGGCCGCCCGCGGCCTTGGGATCGGATGGGGCCGCCGGCCCGCGGCCCTCGTCCACGGCGGCGCCCGCCGCCGCTGCCAGCGACAGCAGGAAGAGCGCGCTCGTGATCGTTCGGTTCATGGACGCCTCGGTGTCGGCGGCAGTTATTGGGACGGGCTCAGCGTGTAGGTGATGGGCAGGGTGTAGGTTCCGGCCGGGTCCCGCATCGTGACCCGCAGCAGGTAGTCGGCGGCAATGATCACGCCCTCGTCGGGCGTGGGGCCGCCCCGGGCCACGTCCAGGGCCTGGTTCTTCACCAGCGGCAGGTACTGGTCCTGGCACTCGGCCGCGGAACCCCGGACGCGGCAACGGTACTCCATCCGTTCGCTGGGAATGGCGGCGGCGCCCTCCAGCGACCGGAAATCGCCGCTGACAGCGGCGGTCAGCACCCAGGCCACGTTGCTCCTGACCGCGATGGTGACGGCGTTCGGCATCTCGCGGGCCCCGGAACCGAAATTCGCCGGCAGGGTGAACGACACCGCGTTGCGGCTGATGTCCAGGCTCATCAGCGCCGGGTTCGAGAAGTCGAACGTCAGCGTCTTCGAAACCTGGGCCGCGGCCGAAAACGCCGCCACGGCCAGCGCCGCGCTCAGCAATGCCCCAAAACGGAACTTCATCCGGTGCCCGCCCCTATGATGTTTGGAAGCAGCATCCCAGCCGGCCGCGAGGACTGGCTGGGATGCTGCGAATTGCTATACCAGGGCGACGATGATCTGCCGCTTGTCCGTCGTAAACTCGATCTTGTTCTCGCGGGCCAGCCAGCCCAAGGCGAAGTAGAGGTGCTTGTCGTCCAGCCGCGTGCTGCGCTTGAGCTGGCTGACGTTCATCGGCCCCTTGGCGCTGAGGGTTTTCCAGATCCTGCCGGCGTTCTCGCCGATCACCGGAATCCACATGGCATTTCCTCCATCATTAGTAACGGCAGTGTTCAACTCCCCGTTCGTCATGGTGGGCAATGAGGGGCTCGAACCCCCGGCCTTCTGCGTGTAAAGCAGACGCTCTAACCAGCTGAGCTAATCGCCCAACGTTTATAACGAGTTTATCCCATTTATAATATAATGGATTGTCTCCGCAATGTCAAGTATGAAATGAAATATTTCCCATATCTGCTTATGTGGTATTGTGTAGTTTGATTCGGATACCTCTATTAGTAGTGGTGTACCGCAATAATTATTATGCATTTTGCATGCCGTTGATCGTATCATCGACAAACCGTTGGCCACCGTTGCTTTGGAATCCCAATCATGCGGTCAGCACGGGCAATAGCATGATACTTTCGGATAACTGGTGCAAAAAGCGACAATGAGAAAGCCCCCTCGCGGGGGTTTTCATCAGTGCGGTTGCGTCAATCGAGCGATCCCAGGTAGTCGATGGGATTGATCGGCGTCCCGTGCATCCGGACCTCGTAGTGAAGGTGCGGACCGGTCGACCGCCCGGTGGATCCCACCAGCCCGATGATCTGTCCCTTCATCACCCGGTCGCCGACCTCGACGTCGATCTGCGATAGGTGTCCGAATCGCGTGGTGTAGCCCGTGCCATGGTCCAGCTCGACCATCTTGCCGTAGTCCCCCTTCCATGCGGCATGGGTGACCACGCCCTCGCCCGGTGCGTGCACCGGCGTGCCGCGCGGCACCGCGATGTCGATGCCCTGGTGGTTCTCCGAGTGGCCGCTGCGCCGCCAGCGGCGGATGCCGAAGTTCGAGGTCATCCGGCCGAACAGCGGGGCCAGCTCGGGCGTGGCCGCCACCAGCGACTCCTTGGTGGAGAGGAAACGATCGACCTGCTCCAGCTCGGCCAGGTGGCTCCGCACCCCGGTCAGCAGCCGCGCCTCGCACGGACCCGGCTCGATCGGCCTGGTCAGGTCGAACCGGCCCAGCAGCGCGGACTCTCCCGGGCCCCCTGCCGGCTCGCCCTCGTCCACCACGTTGGTGCCCTTGAACCCTGCCTGGATCTTCACCCTGGTCAGGGCCTTGCCGACCCGGTCCAGCTGGAACGCCATCCCGCTCATCGACTGGGCATAGGCCGATCGTTCCTTGGCAACCTGCGCGTTGAGCGCGCCGATCACCCGGCCCAGCGAGTCCACGGTATGGTCGTAGCCCCTGCGCTCGACGGTAAGCCGCTCGTTCTCCCGGAAGGTCGGCTCGTAGTCGTTCACCAGCCGGAAGTGGTAGCTATAGTGGCGGACGACCAGGAAGGCGGAGACCAGGGCCGCCGCCGCCAGGACCGCAAGGCCGGCGTTCAGTAAACGCCGGCTGAGGTAGGCCGTCCGGCCGCCGTCGCCGTGGTGCGGCAGGATGATGAAGGAGTAGGATTTCTTGAAGATCATGGATACCTCCTTATGCCACAGAGGCACAGAGACTCAGAGAAGGGTTCTTCTAATTCCGGATTCATTTCTCTTAACTATAGGTGAATGGGTCCGGATCACTCTTTGATAGACCTATGCTTCTTCCGAAACCTCTTCATTTCTTTCGAGGCCTACGCATTCCTTCCCATGCGCGCCGCCGTTCTCCGGTTGATGGTCGGCCCGTCATGCCCGGGCCGAACGACCGAGACAAGGTCACACCGTATACCATGCAAATGATGTTCCCCAGAAGCGCCAAGACACAGAGTCGTATCTCTGTGTCTCCGTGTCTCTGTGGCGTTTTATTGCAGCACTCCCAGCTGTCGGCCGACCTTGGTGAAGGCCGCGATGGCCAGGTCCAGGTGCTCGCGCGTGTGCGCGGCGGATATCTGCACCCTGATCCGGGCCCGGCCCCGCGGCACCACCGGGTAGAAGAACCCGATCACGTAGATGCCCTCGTCGAAAAGCCTGCGCGACATCTCCTGCACCAGCTCGGCCTCGTGCAGGATGATGGGCACGATGGGGTGGATGCCCGGCCGGATGTCGAATCCGGCCCCGGCCATCTTCTTCCGGAAGTACATGGTGTTGGCCTCCAGCGTGTCGCGCAGCGCGGTCGAGGCGCGCAGCATCTCCAGCGCCTTGAGCGTGGCCGCCACCACCGCCGGGCTGACGGTGTTGGAGAACAGGTAGGGCCGCGAGCGCTGGCGCAGGATGTCGATCAGCACCTTGTCGCCCGAGATGCAGCCGCCCGATGCCCCGCCCAGCGCCTTGCCGAAGGTGGTGGTGATGATGTCCACCCGGCCCATCACGTCGCAGTGCTCGTGGGTGCCGCGGCCGGTCCGGCCGATGAAGCCGGTGGCGTGCGAGTCGTCCACCAGCAGCATGGCCTCGTGCTCCTCGGCCAGGTTGCAGATCTGCTCCAGCGGGGCCAGGTCGCCGTCCATGCTGAACACGCCGTCGGTGATGATCAGCCGGAAGCGCCGCTCCATGGTCTCCCGCAGGTGGCGCTCCAGGTCGTGCAGGTCCAGGTGCTTGTAGCGGCGGCGCTCGGCCTTGCACAGCCGGACGCCGTCGATGATCGAGGCGTGATTGAGCTCGTCGGAGATCAGCGCGTCCTCCTCGCCCAGCAGCGACTCGAACACGCCCAGGTTGGCGTCGAAGCACGAGGAGTAGAGGATGGCGTCCTGCATGCCCTGGAAGGCCGCCATCTCGCGCTCCAGCCGCTTGTGGATGTCCTGGGTGCCGCAGATGAAGCGCACCGACGACAGCCCGAAGCCGCGCTCGGCCAGCCCCCGCTGGGCCGCCGCCACCAGGTCGGGATGCCCGGACAGGCCCAGGTAGTTGTTGGCGCAGAAGTTGACGACCTGCTTGAGGGCCGCGCCCGCCGGGTACTCCACGCTGACGGACGCCGCCTGGGGCGAGTGGATGAACCGCTCCTCCTTGAACAGGTCGGCCTCGCGCAGCTCCTCCATCTCCCGCAGGAAGTGCTCTTTTACCTTGATGTGCAGGGCCATTGGTTTAATGAGGTCATTACTCTATTGGATCGCCGGCAGTCGTATTGTCATACCCGCCCCGCATCGCCGTGCGGGATAAACTCCGGCGGGAATCCATGGGCCTGGATTCCTGCTTTCGCAGGAATGACACCGGTCTTTGTCATCCCAGCGCAGGCTGGGATCCAGTCGACATCCTCATCCCATGGATTCCTGTTTTCGCGGGAATGACACCATGGCAGTATTCTTCGTGTCTTGGCGTCTTTGTGTTTAGTTAATTTCCTGGATTCCCGTTCCCCGCCTGCGCGAGGACAAGTTTCACGGGAATGACACCATAAATAGGATATTCTCTGTGCCTCTGTGTCTCTGTGGCAAATTATAAACCGAACTTGGCGATGAGCTGGTCCTTCTTCAGCCCCAGGATGCCGTACTTTTCCCCGATCTTGGTGAAGGCCGCCAGCGCCTGGTCCAGGTGCTCCGGCTCGTGGCCGGCCGAGATCTGGGTGCGGATCCGGGCCTGGCCCTGGGCCACCACCGGGAAGAAGAAGCCGGTCACGTAGATGCCCTCGTGGTACAGGTCGCGGGCCACGTCCTGGGCCAGCTTGGCGTTGTACAGCATCACCGGAACGATGGGCGTGTCGCCGGCCTTGAGATCGAACCCGGCCTTGGTCAATCCCTCGCGCCAGTACTTTGTATTCTTTTCCAGCTTGTCCCGGCGGTCGGTGGACTTGGACAGCAGCTCCAGCACCTTGAGCGACCCGGCCACCACCGCCGGCGGCATGGTGTTGGAGAACAGGTACGGCCGCGCCCGCTGCCGGCACATCTCGGCGATCTCCTTCGGGCCGCTGACCGAGCCGCCGGCCGCGCCCCCCAGTCCCTTGCCGAAGGTGGTGGTGATGATGTCCACCCGCTTCATGACATTATGATACTCATGGGTGCCGCGGCCGGTCCTGCCGATGAAGCCGGTGGCGTGCGAGTCGTCGACCATCACCATGGC
>DDXR01000063.1 GCA_002347565.1 bacterium UBP2_UBA2255
GTGGCCAGCCCCAGGGCGCAGGGGCAAGCGATGATCAGCACGGCCACCGCGTTGACCAGCGCCTGGTCGAACGTGCCGAGGGTCAACCAGACCAGGAAGGTCAGCGCCGCGATCCCCATCACCACGGGCACGAACACGGCCGCGACGCGGTCGGCCAGGCGCTGGATCGGCGCCTTGGAACCCTGCGCCTGCTCCACCAGCCGGATGATCTGGGCCAGCACGGTCGCGGCCCCCACCGCGGTGGCGCGGAACGTGAACGATCCGGTGCGGTTGATGGTGCCGCCGATCACCGCGTCCCCGGGCCGTTTCTCGGCCGGCATGCTCTCTCCCGTGACCATCGCCTCGTCCACCGCGGAAAGGCCGTCGATCACCGTGCCGTCGGTGGCGATCGCTTCGCCTGGCCGCACCACGATCAGGTCGCCCGGCGCGACCCGGGCGACCGGCAGCTCGGCCTCGGCGCCGTCCCGCAGCACGCGGGCCGTCCTGGCCTGCAATCCGACCAACCGCCTGATGGCCTGCGAGGTCCGGCCCTTGGCCCGCGCCTCCAGCAGCCGGCCCATCAGAACCAGGGTGATGATCACCGCCGACGAGTCGAAATAGGTCGCCGGCGGCAGTCCGGCGCCTGCCGCGGCCGCCGGGAACAGGGTCACGGCCGCGCTGTAGAGGTACGCGGCCGAGGTGCCCACCGCTACCAGCACGTTCATGTCGGCGTTGCGGCGGCGGACCGCGGCGGCCAACCCCCGGTAGAACGGCCAGCCCGCGAAGAACTGCACGGGCGTGGCCAGTGCCAGCAGCAGCCGGGGATCGGCCAGCCAGTGCGGCAGGAACCGGAACACCATGTGCATCCCGCCCAGGAACACCGGGACCGCGAAGGCCAGCGCGACCAGGAACCGCCGCTTGGTCCGCTGGTAGAGCCGCTCCCGCTCCAGCTCCTGGGCGCTGCGCATCGCGGCCGGTGGCCCGGGCGCCGTCTCCACCGGGGCGTCATAGCCCGTGCCGACAATGGCCCGCCTGATGCCGTCCGGCTCGACGAGGTCCGGGAGGTAGGACACCGTCGCCAGCTCCGTGGCCAGGTTGACGCTGGCGGACACGACGCCGTCGGTCCCTTGGAGCGCGTGCTCGACGTTGAGCACGCAGGAGGCGCAGTGCAGACCCCCTACCGCGAACGTCGCGGTCGCCAGCGGGACATCGTAGCCCGCGTCCCTGACGGCCGCGACCAGGCGGTCGGGCGAGGTCTTGGCCTCGTCGTACTCGATGCTGGCCTTCTCCGTGGCCAGGTTCACCGACACCGAAGTAATTCCCGGCACTGCGCGCAATGCGCCTTCGACATTGCCTGCGCACGAGGCGCAGTGCAGACCGGACAAGGGCAGGGTGATGGTCTTCATAATGAAGTACGATGCGCGGGGAGCGGATCGGATTCGAGGCCGGACCGCGCCATCTCAGAAATCCCGGCCGCCGTGTGCCCGCATATGCCCGGTGTCGTTGAGGAGCTCCAGCACGAAGCGCGAGCCGTCCCAGTCCGCCACCGTCAGGTTGCAGGGGTCCAGCGCGATCCGCCAGAAGCCGCGGGCGCCGGCGCCCAGCATCCTCAGCACCAGCAGCTTCAGCACCACGCGGTGGGTGACGACCGCAACCGCGGCGTCCGTTCGGTGCTGGGCGACGATGGTCCGCAGGGTCCGCCACGCCCTCGTTTCGATCTGTCGCAGGGTGGTGCCCCCAAGGATCGAGAGGTTCCACGGCTCGGCCCGCCATCGTTCGAACTGGGCCGGGTGCCTGCGTTCGACCTCGGCCAGCGGCAGCCCCTCCCAGGCGCCGAAGCGCATGTCGTCCAGCCCCGGCAGCACGGTGACCGGCAGCCGGTGCGGCGCGGCCACCAGCTCCGCCGTGCGCCGGGCCCGCGCCAGCGGCCCGCTGTAGACCGCGGCCAGCCGGACGCGCCGCAGCCTCGCCGCCAGGCTCCTGGCTTGGGAAATGCCCGTGCGGTCCAGCGGGACGTCGGCGCCGCCGCGGAATACCAGCTCCCGGTTCCAGGCGGTTTGCCCGTGGCGGACCAGCAGCAGCCTCATCCTCGCCTCCCCGTTGAACCCAGGTAGTATAGCACCACGCCGGCGGTTTTGCAAGGCCGGCGCCGGGCGGCAATCTTCGATCGCCCCCTTTTTGCGTATTGACAAGCTTGCGGTCCGGACCTATAATACCATTGACAATGCAGGAAAGGAGCACGCCATGTCCCAGGACAGGATCATCCCCCCGGAGATCGACAAGCTGACCCAGCAGCTGGTGCTGGACCCCAAGTCGAAGGTGTTCGCCCAGCTGGCCGACGCCTACCGCAAGGCCGGCATGGTGGACGAGGCGATCGAGACCTGCAAGCGCGGCGTCGAGCTCAACCCCGAGTTCGCCACCGGGCACTTGGTGCTGGGCAAATGCTACCTGGCGAAGAAGATGACCGCCCTGGCGATCGAGGAGCTGCAGGCCGCGGCCCGGATCGATCCCCAGAACCTGGCGGCCTACCGGCAGCTGGCGCAGGCGTACGAGGAGCAGGGCCAGAAGGACGAGGCGGTGCGCTACTACCAGCGGATATTGGACCTGGAGCCAGGCGAGTCCGAGATCGAGCACAAGATCGAGCAGCTCAAGGGGACGGCCTGACCCGTCCGTTTTCGCTTGACAGGATGGCTCCTTTTGTGATACAGTCGCGATTGACATAAGCCTGCCATCGCGGCAGGCTTGGCGTTTCTGGGGCGAAACTGCGGGGTTTCGCCTCTTTCCGCCGATATGCTCGCGTGTGAAACCAGAACTGGCTGGGACCCTTGACCCGGCGGATTGGCGGTCGATCCGGCAACCGCCGGGCCGGGGTCCGGGGGCGCAGCAGCGGTCACGCGCGAGGCCGGGAGCGGAAGCGAAGGCCATGTTCATCATTGTTCCGGGGACGCCGCTGAGCGTTGTATCCGCCGGGCATGGTGCTCTCGCAAGCCCTGCGCCCCCGGTGCGTCTTTCGCCCTTTCTGCGCGGTCAGAAAGGGCACCACGGCCCGCAGAACTGCGGACCATCATCATCCTCCCAGCGAGGGAAGAGATCGCATGAACCACAAGCAGATCGAGATCCAGATGGACGGCCAGCGCCTGCCCGGCAAGGCCGGCGAGCGGGTGCAGGACCTGTTCAAGCGCTACCCGCCCAAGACCCAGGGCAAGGTGATCGCCGCCAAGATCAACCAGCACCTGGTGTCGCTGGACGCTCAGATCCATGCCAGCTGCCGGGTGACCCCGGTCACCTACTCCGACCGCGAGGGCACGGCCGTCTACCGCCGCACCGCCTGCCTGATCCTCTACGAGGCGATCGAGGAGCTGTACCCCGACGCCCGGGTGGTGGTGGGCCAGTCGCTGGCCAACGGCTACTACTTCGATTTCATCGGCGAACGCCCGGTCGACAAGGCGACGCTGGAGGAGATCGATCGGCGGATGCGGCTGATCGTCTCCGAGAACCGGCCCTTCGTCAAGGAGTCGCTGTCGATCGAGGAGGCCCGCGAACATTTCATCGCCGAGGGCTACGAGGACAAGGTCACCCTGCTGACCACGGTGCGCCAGACGGAAGTGCGGCTGATCGGCTGCGGCGTGTTCAAGGACATCCAGCACGGCCCGGTGACCCCGGCCACCGGCCTGATCGACAAGTTCGAACTGACGCTCTACCCGCCCGGCTTCGTGCTGCGCTTCCCCCAGCCGCGCAACCCCGACCGCATCCCCGGCATCTCGCCCCAGCCCAAGCTGTTCGGGACCTACAAGGAGACCAAGGAGTGGAACCGGATCCTGGGCGCGGTCAACGTCGGCCAGCTCAACGAGATCTGCCTGTCCAACGAGATCGACGAGCTGATCAAGATCGCCGAGGGATTCCACGAGAAGAAGATCGCCTCGATCGCCGACCTGATCACGGAGCGACGCGACACGGTGCGGCTGGCGCTGATCGCCGGGCCGTCGTCGTCCGGCAAGACCACGTCGACCAAACGGCTGATGATCCAGCTGCGGGTCAACGGCCTGCACCCCATCATGCTGTCGACCGACAACTACTTCCTGGGCCGCGAGCAGACGCCCAGGGGCGACGACGGCAAGCCCGACTTCGAGTCGCTGTCGGCGGTGGACGTGCCGCTGTTCAACCAGCAGATGCTGGAGCTGATGCAGGGCAAGGCGGTGGCCACGCCGGTCTACAACTTCCACACCGGGACGCGCGACGAGCGCACCGTGCCGCTGCAGCTGGGCCCCAACGACATCCTGCTGGTGGAGGGCATCCACGGGCTGAACCCCAAGCTGACGGCCTCGGTGCCGGCCGAGCAGAAGCTCAAGATCTACATCAGCGCGCTGACCCAGCTGTGCCTGGACGACCACAACCGGATCATGACCACCGACGTCCGGCTGCTGCGCCGCATCGTGCGCGACCGCAAGTTCCGGGGCTACAGCGCCGCCCACACCCTCAAGGTCTGGCCCTCGGTGCAGCGGGGCGAGGAGCGCAACATCTTCCCCTTCCAGGAGGAGGCGGACGTGATGTTCAACTCCACCCTGGTATACGAGCCGGCCGTGCTGCGGATGTACGCCGAGCGCTTCCTGCTGGAGGTGGCCACCGACGACGAGAGCTTCGGCGAGGCCTACCGCCTGCTGCATTTCTTAAGGATGTTCGTGCCGGTGTTCGCCGACGAGGTGCCGCACACCTCGATCCTGCGCGAGTTCATCGGCGGCAGCACCTTCGAGTATTGACCGAACCACGAACCCTCTCCGAAAGCGTTCGGGGAGGGGCAGGGGTGGGGTCAAGCGAAACAGCCCAGGCCTGATGGCCTGGGCTGTTTGGTGTGACAAATAGGACTATTTCAGTCCTATTATACTATCATTCCCTGTTCCGTTTCTGGACAATGGCTCGCCAGCATCCATGCGCCGGCTGCGACGACAAGCGAGACTGATGTTGCCGCCATGTAGTTTGACCACAGCAACTGGTATCCGCCCATCCTGTCCGGCAGCAGTACATGGATGATGGACAGGATCAGACCGCCGGCCCAGAGACAGCCCAGAACATTGGCGATGCTCTTGAGCCGTTTGAAATGCTTGAGCATGTTGGCCAGTCCCCTACTTCCTGACCTCCAGCGTGTACGTCCCGGCGCTGTCGTCGGCGGCGTAGTTGAAGTTGTTGAGCATGGCCGCGGTGGCGCCGGCCTCGTAGAGATTGACCGGCAGCCGGCCGCTCACCAGCCGGAACACCTCGATCCGGTTCTCCAGTCCCTCCATCTGGGCCGCCACCGTCACCCCGCGTACCACGTCGGGGCCTCCCGCGCCAAGCCGCTCCGCCGCCCAGCGGCCCAGCGAAAGCCCGCCCAGCGCCATCGCCAGCGCCAGCCCGGCCGCGGCGACGCCCATGGCGGTTCTCCCGACCCTCTGCCCCAGGCCCGGCCCGGCCGCCTCCTGCCTGCGCAGCTGGGCCGCCACCTGCCCGGTGGTAGCGGCCGCGCCCGACTGCAGCAGGTTGTAGCAGGCGCTGAAGGTGCGGAACCGGCCCAGCCCCGTCTCCTCGATCAGCGCCGCCACGGTCCGGGGTGAGCCCAGCAGCATCAGGATCAGGAAATCGTCGGTCTCCTGCGCCGGCGGGGGCACGTCCCGGGCGGTCTTGACCAACTCGATGGCGTCGGTCGGCAGGGCCTTGCGGATGGCCGGCCACTCGTCCTTGCGACGCATCGCCTCCAGCAGCAGCATGTCCGGCCCCAGCGCCACCTGGTACTTGCTCTTCTTGTACAGCTTGGCATCGGGGTCGAACCGGTAGTCGGCGTCCGGCAGGGTGAAGATCTCGTCGAACACCTCCTGGACCTTGAAGGCGATGATCGCCTGGATCTCCTCGCCGGTCATCACCCCTTCCTTCACCATCACCTCGTCCAGGGTCAGTCCGGAGTCGGTGGACAGCCGCTGCAGCCGGTCCATGGTGGCGGCGTCCAGCCGCTTCGACCGCCGCAGGTAGTTGGAGAGCTGGTCCGTCTTCCCGCCGCGGCCGTAGAGCGCACCGGTGATCTTGCCCTGCTCGAACGAGACCGACGCAGTGTCGGCCCCGGCCGCCAGCAACAGCACCCCGTCCTTCTGGTTGTTGCAGATGAACTGGATGACATCGGCCAGGCCGAACTCCCTGGTATTGCCCTCAAGCGGCATGCTCGTCCCCCTCCTGCGCCTCACCGGCGGCCTTGGTCCGCGGCAGCCCGGCCGCCGGCTCCGGCGCGCCGGCGATATGGATCAGGAACCCCAGCCAGGAAACGGCCAGCAACAGTCCCCCGGATCCGGCGATCCACCACAGCAGCCCCTTGCCCGCCAAGGCGGCCGCCAGCTGCCCCGCCGGGAGCCCCACGCCGGCAGCGATCATGACGACGAGCACCGCCGCCCATCCCATCGCCAGCAGCCAAGCGCCGACAGTCCGGCCGGCCATGGCCAGGGACGAGCCCGGCACCAGCAGGGACGCCAAGGCCGAGCGCAGCACCGTCCGCCGGCGCTTGCGGGCCGACAGGCGGGCGGCCAGCTCCTGCTGCAGCGCCGGCGCCGTTGCCAGGCCAATTTTGTCGGCGCAGGGTTTGCACAGGTGCTCGCCGGCCAGGGTGGCCGTGAGGCAGGCTTGGCAGACCGGGGCGCCGCAGGTGACGCAGTCGTCGCGCCGCAGCCTGCCCCGCGTCAGCCGCAGCCAGGCGATCATCAGCAGCAGCAGCGCCAGCGCCGCCGGGGGCGGCAACCACAGCGGCAGTCCGGCCAGGGTCACCGTCTCGCGGGGGCTGAAGCCCCGCAGGGGGTTCCACCCGGCCATCAGCCGGTGCCACAGCAGGCGGCCATCGAGCAGTTGATCCATTGGCACCCCGTTCCCGTAACGCGACGCCCGCGACTCGATGCCCGCCAGGTCGAGCTGGACCGCGCGCTCCTGCTCCTGCTTGGCCGGCCCGAACTCCAGCCTCCTGAGGTGCACCTGCGCCAGATTGTAGTGCGCCAGCGCCAGCGAGGGATCCCATTGCAGCGCCTGGCGGTAGCAGGCGGCCGCCGTGTCTTGGCTGCCCCGCAGGAAATACAAATTGCCCAGGTTGTTGGCCGCCCCGGCGTTGGGGGACGCCTCCGTCATGGCCGAGAGGATGGCTTCCGCCCGCTGGAACCGGCCGGCCCGCTTGTCCAGCAGCGCCATGGCGAACGGCGGCATCAGGTCGCGGCCGTCGTCAGTCTGGTAGGCCGCCAGGCGGTCGTACAGGGCGGCGTCGAAGGGGGCGTGGTTCGCCCGGTTGAGGGTCACCAGATACTCGTCGTCGATGCGCGAGAACAAGTGCCGTCCCAGCGACAGGCCGATGGCGGCCAGCGTCACCAGCGCCAGCGACACGAACAGGAAGGCCCGCTCCCGGGCCGTCGCCTGGACCGCGCAGACCGCCGCTGCCAGCAGGATTGCCAGCGGCAGCGACACCCAGGCCAAGGCCGCGGCCAATCCGGCCGCCAGCCCGGCCGCCAGCGCCGTCCGCGCCCCCGGGGACAGCGCGCGCGGCAGCAGCTCGGCGGCGGCGTGGATCAATCCCGCTAGCCTGGCCGCCGCCAGGTACAGCCCGTAGATCAGCCCCCACAACAGCAGGACGAGGCAGGCCCAGACCAGCAGCTGCGAACCGTACCGCAGCTGCACGCCGAAATCGCGCGCTGCCGCCGCCAGCCGGGCCGCCAGCTCGCCCAGCGCCCGGCGCGGGCCCTGGGCGGCCAGCCCGGCGCGGAATCCGGCCAGCATCGCCGGGACGGAGGCGTCGTCGATATCCAGCGCCAGCGACGCGTAGCGCGCGGCCAGCGTCCGGTCGCCGGTTGCCAGCGCCCGGTCCGACAGGCTGAGCCAGTATCCGGATTGTACCGGCAGCCGCAGGTCCGACAGCCAGGCGCCGGACACCGCCGAGTCGGCGCAGGCCAGCGCCTGCTCCGTCGAGTCCTGCCGCTGGTAGTCGAGGCTTTTGCGCCACCATCCCTCCCAGGCGCCGGGTTTGATGGCCGGGGGCGGCGGAGCGGCCGCAGGTGCGGCCGGCGGCCGCTCCTGCGCGGACAGCGCCGCCTCGAGCGAATCGAGGTCGGTGTTGTCCTCGGGCTCGGGCTCGTCCTCCTGGGCGCACAGCGGCGCGGCGGCCAGCAGGGCCAGCAGCAGGGCCAGAATGGCGGGCAACGGTCTCTTCATGGCGCGTCGTCGAGGTGGGGCGGTCGGCAGTGGGAATCCAGCGTATATCATATTTCAACCGGCCCCCGAAGTCAAGCGGAATATCGCCCCGCGCGGCCACCCCGGCAGCTCATTGAACGCACCAAGCCTGTCCCTGCGGCAACCGCGCAGATCCCGATGCTCCGACGGCGAAGATCTGTCCACTTTTCGCCCCGGATAATCATTGACAGGCGCGGCTGGAACCTGCTATCATTCCCGCATGCAGATCGTCATCGCCACGCGCAACCCGGGCAAGTTCCGTGAGATCGCCGCCATCGTCGCCGACCCGTCACTGGAGCTGTGCAGCCTGGCCGATCTCCCCGGCGCCCCCGAGGTGGCCGAGACCGGCGCCAGTTTCGAGGAGAACGCCCTGCTCAAGGCGCGCGCCGCGGCCTACCATGCGGGCTGCTGGGCGCTGGCCGACGACTCTGGCCTGGTGGTGCCGTCCCTGGACGGCGCGCCCGGAGTGCGCTCGGCCCGCT
>DDXR01000068.1:0-2346 GCA_002347565.1 bacterium UBP2_UBA2255
GCAGATCTTGGCCACCAGGTCATCGAAATCCGGCTCCCGTTTGACAAAGTCGATGCTGCCGACGTTGACCACCAGCAGCGGGGTCTCGGTGTAGTGGAAGAAGAAATGATTGTAGGCTTCGGACAGTTCGGACAGATAATCGCGCGACATGCCGTGCTCGAAGCTGCGGCCCCGCTCGCGGATGCGCCGCATCAGGGTGTCCAGGTCGGCCTGAAGGTAGACCACCAAATCTGGTCGCACCGCCTTCTGCTCCAGCAGTTTCCACAGGGTCTCGTACAGCGACAGCTCGTTGCGGTCCAGGTTGAGGTAGGCGAAGATCCGGTCCTTGGCGAACAGGTAGTCCGTCACCATGGTCTGTCCGAACAGGTCCTGCTGGGCCATTGTCTGCTGCTGCCGGAACCGCGACAGCAGGAAGAACAGCTGGGTCTGGAAAGCATAGGCCCGGCGGTCGCCGTAGAAACCCGAAAGGAAGGGATTGGTCTCGACCTCCTCCAGCACCGTGTTGGCGTGAAATCGCTCGGCCAGACGCTTGGCCAGCGACGTCTTGCCGACGCCGATCACCCCCTCGACCGCGACGTAGTTCGGGATCTGTTGCTTCATTGGCGTGGATTGGCTCTAGTACTTGCTGCCGGCGATCCTAGCGACGGCCTGCCCGGTGCGGTCCAGCCCTGCCAGCAGCTCACCCACCGTCCGGCCCAGGACCGGGTCGACGAACTCGGGAGCGATCTCGGCCAGCGGCTCCAGCACGAAGGCGCGGCGGGCGGCCTCGGGATGGGGCACCGTCAGCTCGCCGGTTGCCAGCACCCGGCGGCCGTAGTAGAGGATGTCCAGGTCGATCACCCGCGGCGCCAGCCGGCCCTGCCGCTCACGGCCCATGTGCTGCTCGATCCGCTGCAGCGCCGAAAGCAGCTCGGCCGGGGACAGGTCGCTGGCGACTTCGATTACCGCGTTGATGAACCTCGGCTGGTCCCGGTTCCCGACCGGCTCGGTCTCGTAGACCGGCGAGGTCGCGGCCACCGTGATCCCCGGCATCTCGCGCAGCGCGGCGATCGCCCCCCGCAGGTTTCCCAGGCGGTTGCCCAGGTTCGACCCCAGGCCGATGAACACGCGCTCCTGCTGCCGAGCCGCCGCGCCGCTCATGCGCCCAGCTTCTCCACCGCCAGTTTCGCCTCCCGCAGGATCCGCCGCGCCAGCTCGTCGGGGTAGCCCTGGCAATAGACCACCCGTCTGATTCCCGCGTTGATGATGATCTTGGAGCAGAGGATGCAGGGGTGATGGGTGACGTAGACGGTGGCCCCGGCCATGGGCGACCCGAAGGAGGCCGCCTGGATGATGGCGTTCTGCTCGGCGTGGATGGCACGGCACAGCTCGTGCTTCTCCCCGGACCTGACGCCCAGTTTCTCGCGCAGGCAGCCGATCTCGGCGCAGTGGCGCAGGCCGGCCGGCGCCCCGTTGTACCCGGTGGCCAGGATCCGCTTGTCCCTGACGATCACCGCCCCCACCTGGCGCCGCAAACAGGTGGAGCGGGATGCCACCAGATTGGTGATCTCCATGAAGTACCGGTCCCAGCTGGGCCTGGCCTCCGGCCGGCCCTGCCGGCCGGGCCGTGCGGTGCGCGCGGCCGCCGTGGCCCGTGGCATCACGCCTTGCCTTCCAGGGTGCCGCCGGGCTCGAAGGTCAGCTCGCTGTCCCGGGCCGACAGGCACTGGGCCAGGACGCTCATCTGGTGCAGGGCCAGCACTTCCTCCAGCCGCTGATGGGTGATCAGGTTCATCTGGCACAGGATGTCCCCCAGCCGGCCGCCCGCCGCCTTCTGCCGGGCGATAGCCTGTTCCAGGTCGGCCTGCTCGATGTGACCGCCGGCCATCAGGATCTCGCCGATCAGCTTCTTGCGCTCGGCTGAGGAGAACCCGGCGATCGAACCGCCCTGAAAGCTGACATACTCTGTAAACTCCGGGTTCTCGATGGTCAGCACGCCGGTCCAGCGCTCCTTGAGGGCAGTGGCCACCACCTCGCCGAACTGGACGTTGCCAAGCCTGTTGATCTCTGCCATGGGGTCACCCTTTCAAGCGGTTGGGATAGAGGGGGAATTGCCGGCACAGCTCCCGGATCTCGCCCGCCACGGCGCCCGGTACGGCCGCGTCCCCGATGTTCGACAGCACCCGGTCGATCAGGCCGGCGATGACCGCCATTTCCTCCCGTTTCATGCCCCGGGTGGTCAGGGCCGCGGTGCCCATCCGGAAGCCGGATGTGACGAACGGGCTGCGGGCATCGAACGGCACCATGTTCTTGTTGACCGTGATCCCCGCCGCGTGCAGGGCGTTCTCGGCGTCCTTGCCGGTGATC
>DDXR01000068.1:2411-2864 GCA_002347565.1 bacterium UBP2_UBA2255
CGGCCCGCCCTGGATGCCGGGCATCACCGTGCTGTCCATCACCTCGGACATCAGCTTCAGGCGCTCGCCGGCCTTGGTCTTGATCTTGTGGCCGAACGGGTTCTCGCCGTCCCGGCCGATCAGGATCATGCCGCCCCGCGGCCCGCGCAGGGTCTTGTGGGTGNNGATGGGCGAGGGGTGGAGGCCGGCCGCGATCAGCCCGGCCGGGTGGGCCACGTCGGCGAACAGGTAGGCGCCGACCGAGTCCGCGATCTCGCGGAACTTGGCGAACTCGTAGTGCCGGCTGTAGGCCGAGGCGCCGACGATGATCATCCGCGGCTTGTGTTCGCGGGCCTTGGCCGCCACGTCGTCCATGTCGATGTACCCGGTCTCGCGCTTGACGCCGTAGGAGACGATCTGGTACATCTTGCCCGAGAACGACACCGGCGAGCCGTGGGTCAGGTGGCCGCCGTG
>DDXR01000052.1 GCA_002347565.1 bacterium UBP2_UBA2255
CAAGGTCAAAGGCCATCGAACGCAGATAACTACGGATAACAGCGGATGAAGGCGACCACCAAAATCAAGCAAGAGGTTTGCCTTTGTATTCCATCTGCGAAAATCTGCGGCCAATTATGGTTTTTCTCTGGGACTTAAAGGGTTAGTCCGCTATAATCCGCGCACTATTTGTTTTTATGTAATTAACTTTTGACAACAAACCAATTATCAGTAATTTCAAAAAGGGAAGAAATCCATGAACCTGACTGTTATCGGAACCGGCTACGTCGGACTTGTTACCGGAACCTGTTTTGCTGAAATGGGAAATACTGTCACCTGCGTCGATACCGATCCTGCCAAGGTAGCCAACCTCAAGCAGGGGCAGATCCCGATTTTTGAGCCTGGTTTGGATGTTCTGGTTAAAAATAATGTCAAAGAAGGGCGTCTGCGGTTCACGACTTCTCTCGCAGAGGCCATGATCGATTCCCGGGTTTACTTCATCGCGGTCGGTACCCCCTCCAACGGTGACGGAAGTGCTGACCTGAGCCAGGTGTTGGGTGTCGCCGGAGAAATCGGTCAGCACTTGACCGAATACGGTGTTGTGGTCGATAAATCGACCGTGCCGGTCGGGACTGCGGAGAAAGTACGGGCGGTGATAGAAAGTGAACTGCAAAAGCGTGGTCAAAATATCGCTTTCGATGTGGTTAGCAATCCCGAGTTTCTCAAGGAAGGCGCCGCTATTGAAGATTTTATGCGTCCCGACAGGATTATCGTCGGTACCGAAAGCGACCGCGCCCGTGACATCATGCGACAGCTTTATGCTCCCTTCAACATGAATCGGGACCGGACCATCTACATGGGGGTGCGGGATGCCGAGATGACCAAGTATGCCGCCAACGCCATGCTGGCGACCCGGATCAGTTTCGTCAACGAGCTGTCGCGGCTGTGCGAGGAGGTCGGGGCGGACATCGACCAGGTGCGGCGGGGCATCGGCAGCGACCGGAGGATCGGAATGCCGTTCCTGTACGCCGGGCTGGGGTACGGCGGCTCGTGCTTTCCCAAGGATGTCAAGGCCCTAGTCCACATGTTCCGCCAGCACGGTCTGCCGCCCCAGATCCTGGCGGCGGTGGAGGCGGTCAACACGGGCCAGCGCCGGCGGTTCATCGACGGCATCCTGCGCCACTACCGCAACGCGGTGGCCGGGAAGACCTTCGCGGTCTGGGGGCTGGCGTTCAAGCCCCAGACGGACGACATGCGCGAGGCGCCGGCCATCGACATCATCGGCACCCTGCGCCGCAAGGGCGCCCGGTTCCGCGTCCACGACCCGGTGGCCATGGAGACCGCCGCCGCGGTGCTGGGCGGCCGCGGGATCGAGTACCAGGCGGACGCCTACGAAGCCCTGCGCGGCGCCGACGCGCTGCTGCTGCTGACGGAATGGCACCAGTTCCGCGAGCCGGATTTCGCCCGGATGAGGCGCCTCCTGAAGCGGCCGGTGGTCTTCGACGGTCGCAACCAGTACGACCCGGCCCAGCTGCGCAAGCTCGGCTTCACCTACCGCTGCGTCGGGCGGGCCTGAGATGGCGCGGCCGCTCGACGTCGTCGTGGCCGGCGGCGCCGGTTTCATCGGGTCGCATCTCTGTGACCGGCTGCTGGCCGACGGCCATCGGGTGACCGCGGTCGACAGCCTGGTCACCGGACGGCTGCGAAACGTCAGCCACCTGAAGCGGGAGCGGCGGTTCCGCTTCATCCGGCACGACATCGTGCGGCCGCTGGCACTGACGGGCCGGGTCGACTGGATCTTCAACCTGGCCTCGCCGGCCAGCCCGGTCGATTTCCCCCGCATCCCGGTCGAGATCCTGCTGACCGGGGCCTGCGGTTCCCGCACCCTGCTGGAATTGGCGCTCCGCAAGCGGGCGCGGTACCTGCTGGCCTCGACCTCGGAGGTGTACGGGGATCCGCTGGTGCACCCCCAGCCCGAGGGGTACTGGGGCAACGTCAATCCGATCGGGCCGCGCAGCTGTTACGATGAGGCCAAGCGTTTCGCCGAAGCCATCACCATGGCCTACCGGAGGAAGCGTGGTCTGGACACGCGCATCGTGAGGATCTTCAACACCTACGGTCCCCGGATGCGGCTGGGCGACGGCCGGGTCGTACCGGCGCTGGTGGACCAGGCCCTGCGCAGCAAGCCCCTGACCGTGTTCGGCGACGGCAGCCAGACCCGCAGCTTCTGCTACGTGTCCGACCTGGTCGACGGCATCTGCCGGTTGATGCGGTCCCGGGAGGTGCTGCCGGTCAACATCGGCAATCCCCATGAGATGTCTATTTTAGCGTTCGCCGAGGCCATCCGGCGCCAGACCGGGACCAGGTCGGCGATCGCCTTCCGGCCGCTGCCGGTCGACGATCCCCAGCAGCGGAAACCGGACATCACCCGGGCCCGGCGGGCATTGGGCTGGCGGCCGGTCGTGGGGTTCGAACAGGGCATGAGGCTGACCATCGAGTGGTTCTCCCGCCGCGCGGGCTGACGGGGACCGAACTGCGGAGCGGCGAACGGGCACGACGCAAGACAATAGCCATATGCAATCAGGAGGTAGCGAGTTGAAGAAAAGGATCGGGGTGATAGGGTGCGGGCACTGGGGGAAGAACTATGTCCGTGTTTTCAACGAGATCGACGGGTCGGTCGTGCTCGGCGCGTTCGACAGCGACGCCGAAAAGGTCGCAGCCCTCGGCAAGAAGTACCCGGCGATGAAGACCTATGCGTCCGCCCGGGATCTGTTCGCGGACGGCGACATCGATGCGGTGGTGATATCGACCCCTGCCACGACGCATCACCAGCTGGTGAAGCAGGCGTTGGCCGCGGGCAAGCCGGTGCTGGTCGAGAAGCCGATGACCGTTGACCTGGAGGAATCCGAGGAGCTGCAGCGGTCGGCGGCGGCGGCCGGGTCGGTGCTGATGGTCGGCCACACCTTCATTTACAACAACGTCATCCGCAGGATGAAGGAGCTGATGCGCGAACCGGGTTTTGGCAAGGTGTACTGCCTGTACGCCGACCGCACCCATCTGGGGCTGATCCGCGACGATGTCAACGCCGTCTGGGACCTCGCGGCCCACGACGTGTCGATATTCATGTACCTGCTTGACCAGTCCCCCCGGTGGGTCAGCGCCGTCGGCAGCAGCTTTCTGAAGGCCGGTCGCGAGGACCTCGGCTTCATCACCCTGATGTTCAGCAACGGCGTCGCCGCCAACATCCGGGTCAGCTGGCTCGACGCCAACAAGGTGCGCCAGCTGGTCGTGGTCGGCAGCGGGGCCCGGCTGGTGTTCGACGACCTCAACAACCTGGAGAAGCTGCGGATATTCGAGAAGGGGATCTCGGTGGAGCGGCCGGTGGACAGCTTCGGCGAGTTCCAGTACCAGCTGCGCGACGGCAGCATCGTCAGCCCGAACCTGGTGCTGTCGGAGCCGTTGAAGGTGCAGTGCCAGCACTTCATCGACTGCCTCAACGGCAAGTGCCGGCCGCTGACCGACGGCCGGAGCGGCGCCGACGTGGTCCGGGTGATGTGCGCGATCGAGCAATCAATCAAGCACAACGGGAAACCAGTGGAGGTGTCCAATGCATGAGCCGACGGCAGGCGGGGACCTGATCATCGACCCGGCCGCCCGGATCGACTGCCAAACCGGCCGCAAGATCCAGGCAACGCCGGCGATCATCGGCGCCCCGGGGCACATCCGGGCCAACACGGTCATCTATACCAACGTCACCATCGGCGACGGCCTGCAGACCGGCCACGGCGTCGTGATCCGGGAGGAGAACACGATCGGGCGCAACTGCAACATCTGGAACAACTCTACGGTCGATTACGGCTGCGTCATCGGCGATAACGTCAAGATCCACTGCAACTGCTACATCGCCCAGTACACCACGATCGAGGACGGCGTCTTCATGGCCCCCGGGGTGACCATCGCCAACGACCCCCACCCGGTGTGCACGCTGTGCATGAGGGGCCCGACCATCAAGCGGGGGGCGCGGATCGGCGTCAACGTGACCATCCTGCCCAACGTCACCATTGGCGAGTACGCCCTGGTCGCGGCCGGCAGCGTCGTCACCAAGGACGTCCCGCCCCGGATGCTGGTGCGCGGCAATCCGGCCCGGGTGGTCAAGTCGATCTACGAATTGGAATGCAGGTGCCGCAAGAAAGACAAAGCCTACCAGACGGAGCAGGACCGATGAAGATACCTTTTGTGGACCTCAAGGCGCAGTATGCAGCCATCGCGAAGGACGTTGACGATGCCATCAAGAATGTCATCGCCAACACCGACTTCGTCCTGGGCAGCGACGTCAAGGCCCTGGAGGCGGAGTTCGCCTCCTACTGCGGCGCCAAATACGCGGTGGGCCTGGACAACGGTATGTCGGCCCTCGAGCTGGCGCTGCGGGCGCTTGCCGTCGGTCCGGGGGACGAGGTGATCACCACCGCCAACACGTTCATCGCCACGGCGGGCAGCATCGCCGCCACGGGCGCGCGGCCGGTGCTGGTCGACGTCGACCCCGTCACCTACAACATGGACGCCCGGGCCATGGAGCGCGCCATCACCGCCCGCACCAAGGCCGTCATGCCGGTGCACCTGTACGGCCAGCCGGCCGACATGGACGCCATCCTGGGGATCGCGCGCGACCGCCGGCTGCCGGTGATAGAGGACGCCTGCCAGGCCCATGGCGCCAGGTACAAGGGCCGGCGCTGCGGCAGCATGGGCGCGGCCGGCTGCTTCAGCTTCTACCCCGGCAAGAACCTGGGAGCCTACGGTGACGGCGGCATGCTGGTGACCAACGACCAGCGGATCGCCGAAACGGTTTCGTACCTCCGCAACTACGGCCAGCGGGAAAAATACAACCATTTCATGATGGCGTACAACCGACGGCTCGACAGCATCCAGGCCGCCGTGCTGCGGGTCAAACTGGGGCACCTCGACCGGTGGAACGAGCTCCGCCGCGGTAACGCCGCCGCGTACGGGCGATGCCTGGCCGGGACCCCGGTCGCCACGCCGCGGACGGTCGGGGATGTCGAGCACGTTTTCCACGTCTACGCCGTCAAGATCCAGGACCGGGACCGGGTGCTCGGCGAGCTGGCCAAGGCGGGCGTCGCCGCGGGGATCCACTACCCTATCCCGATCCACCTGCAGGAATCGTTCAAGCACCTCGGCTACCCCAAGGGGGCCTTCCCGGTGTCGGAGGAGCTGGCGGCGCACGAGCTGTCCCTGCCCATGTACGCCGAGCTGACGGCCGAGCAGATCGAATACGTCTGCGGGGAACTGAAGCGGCTTGTATAGGAACCAACGGGTCATCCTGATCGCGCCGGCGTACAACGAGGCCGGGGCGATCGCCTCGGTGCCGATCGGCGCCCGAGGCGGACCGGCTGACACCGTCCTGGTGGTGGACGACTGCTCGACCGACGGGACGGCCCGCGTTGCAGCGGACGCCGGCGCGACGGTGATCAGCCATCGCCGCCGGCGCGGTGTCGGCGCAGCGATACGCACCGGGATCGACCACGCTCTCGCCAACGGCTTCGACATCATCTGCATCATCGCGGGCAACGGGAAGGACAATCCGCGGGAGCTGCCGCGGCTGCTCGAGCCGGTAGCATCCGGCCGGTTCGATTACGCCCAGGGTTCGCGCTACTTGCGCGGCGGGTCGTTCGCCCACATGCCGTTCTACCGCCTGGTGGCGACCCGGCTCTACCCCTGGGTGGTATCGCTGTGGTTCGGGCGCCCGTTCACCGATTGCACCAACGGTTTCCGCGCGATGCGCGCCAAGGTGTTCAGCGACGCGCGCATCGACTGCCATCAGGCCTGGCTGGACGGTTATGAGCTGGAGATGTACATCCACTTCAAGGTCATCGCCCTGGGATACCGGGTCGCGGAGGTGCCGGTCTCGAAGATCTACCGGGAAAAGGGCTCGTACACCCACACCAAGATGTCGCCGGTCGGCTGGTGGCGGATGGTACGGCCGTTCTTCTTCCTCGCGACGGGCGTCAGGCGATGACCAGGAGCCGGCGCCGTCCCCGCTGCGATGAGCACACCGCGCCTGCCGCCGGCGCCTTTGCGGCGCTGCAGCGGCACGGGCGGTGGGCCGTGATGGCGGTCGGCCTCGCCCTGGCCGCCGTACTGTTCGACCCGAAGCCTTTCGTCGGCGGCGACAATGCGACGTACCTGCTGCTGGCCAGGGCGATCAGGACAGGAGCCGGCTACGTCGAATTATGGACGGCGGGCAATCCGCCGCACACGCTGTATCCCCCGGGGTATCCCGTGCTGCTGGCCGCGGCGACCTGGTCGGGCGCGGAGGTTTTCAGCGCCAAGGCGGTGTCACTGGCGTGCTGGCTGGCCGGGCTGTGGCTTTTCATGGGAATGATCCGGCGGTTCGGCGGGGTGGGGCCCGCGGCGGCGCTGCTGATCGGCGCGATGGTGGCGTGCAACCCGTTGCTGCTGGAGTACGCGCATTGGGAGCTGTCCGAGATGCCGTTCTTCGCGGTGACGACGCTGACCCTGCACTGCGCCTCCCGGGCGGCCGCGGATCCACGCCGCTTCCCTCCGTTGCTGCTGTTGTCGGTCGCGCTGGCGATGGCCGGTTTTTACATCCGTCCGACCGGGCTGGTGCTGGCCGGGTCCCTGGTGATCGCCCTGCTGTGGCAGCGCCGGATCGCAGCGGCGGCCGCCGCCGCCGGGCTGGCGCTGCTATTGTGGCTTCCCTGGCAGGTGCGGAACATGGCTGCCGGCGGCGGCGAAGGGCTGCGGGTCGCCGCCTTCGCGATGAGAAACCCGTACGACCCGGCCGCGGGGACCATCGCCCTGTCCGATTTGATCGTGCGCCTTGCCGCCAACGCCAGGATCTACTTCCTGGACGTGCTGCCGGTGATGGTTTTCCCCCCCGCCGAGGCGTCGGCGCTGGCCGTGATCCGGCCGGCGATGGGCGTGCTCGCGGTGGCGGCGGCAGCGGTCGGCGTCTGGCAGGCGGCCCGGCGGCAGCCGCTGCGGCCGTGGGCGCTGTTCCTCGTCGGGTACTTCGCGCTGGCGCTGGTCTGGCCCGAGGTGTGGAGCGACAGCAGGTTTCTGCTGCCGGTGGCCGCGTTGACCGTGTTCTTCATCGCGCTGGGCCTGTCCCAGGTGCGCCGGTGGCTGCGGACCGGCGGCTGGTCGCGCCGGGCGATGCTGGCGGCGTACGGTGCGGTGCTGCTGTCGCTGATCGCCACGGACATCAAGTCGGGCGCGGAGAATCTCGCCATGCTGGGCGAATACCGGCGGGGCGACCGGCTGGCAGGCCATCCGCCCGGGTGGCGGGGATTCTTCCAGGCTGCCGAGTGGGTCGCGCGCGCCACGCCGCCGCAGGCGACGGTGGTCTCGCGCAAGCCGTCGCTGTTCTATCTGGAAAGCGGACGCACCGCCTACTGCTATCCGTTCACCGTCGACCGGGACTCCGTGGTCCGCGCCATCGTCCGGGCCGATTACGTGATGGTGGAGCCGGTCAGCGGCACGGTCCAGCGCTACCTGATCCCGGCGGTCGAGCCCCATATCGGCACCAAGTTCAGGATCGTCCACGCCGCGGGCAACCCGCCGACCTACGTCCTGCATGTCGTCAAGGAGAACTCCGATGCCAACGGCAAGTAAGCAGCTCGACCTTTCGGTCGTCATCCCGGTGTACAACGAGCGGGACAACATCGCCGAGCTGTCGCAGCGGCTGACGAAGGTGCTGAGGGGCCTGCAGCTGTCGTACGAGGTGCTGTTCGTCGACGACGGCAGCGACGACCGTCCGCTTGATGACCACGAAGGGAAGAGGATCAGCGGAACCCTTGCCGAAATACTGAAGGCGAAGAAGCTCCATAAAAATATCTCGGTCTTGACCCTCGCGAAGAACTCGGGAAAATCGCAGGCCTACATCGTGGGGTTCGACGCTGCGCAAGGCGACATCGTGATCACCATGGACGGCGATCTGCAGGACCGTCCGGAACAAATACCGGATTTCCTCAACAAGATCAATGATGAGAACTATGATCTGGTCACCGGCTGGAAGTACACCGGCAAGGGCAAGCGGAAGTTCTCCTCGCGGATGTTCAACTGGCTGACGGAGAAGGTGACCCGTCTCAGCATTCACGACACGAACTGCCCGTTCAAGGCCTATCGCAAGGACGTCGTCAAGAAAATGTGGGTATATGGGAACCTGTATCGCTTCATTCCCGCGATGGCGTACTGGCAGGGGTACCGGGTCGCCGAGATCAAAGTTGAGAATGATCCGCGGAGGCACGGTGAGACGAAGTACGGACCGTGGCGCTGGATGGGCGGATTTATCGACCTGTTGACGGTTTTTTTCCTGACGCAGTACATCAAGCGGCCGTTGTACCTGTTCAGCATCGCGGGCACGATATCCTTCATGCTCGGATTCGTCATCGAGCTGTACATCCTGATCGATGGGATCATGAAAGGATTCATCAGCCATACGGCGCTGATGCTGCTGGGCATCGTCTTCATCATCGCCAGCATCCAGTTCATCTCCACCGGCCTGCTGGCCGAGATGATCATCCGGGTCCGCCAGGAACTGCAGCGGGACGTGCCGGTGTATAAGAAGAACTGACCCATTAGAACGGGATCCCGATCGCGTGAAAAAGAAACGCCTGATCATCCTGGGCTCCACCGGCTCGATCGGCACCCAGGCCGTCGAGGTGGTGCAGCGCCACCGCGACCGGTTCGCGGTTGTCGGCCTGGCGGCCAATTCGCGCTTCGACCTGCTGGCCCGGCAGATCGCCGAGTTCCGGCCGGCCATGGTCTGCGCCGGTGGGGACCACGACCGCGACGGCTGGCGGCTGGCCGCGCGGCGCTGCAAGGCCGCTGTGGTGTTCGGGCCGGAGGGTCTGGTCCGGCTGGCCGCGCTGCGCGGCGCAGGCCTGGTGATCAACGCGCTGGTGGGCGCGGCCGGGCTGGAGCCAACCCTGGCAGCGGTGCAGGCCGGCCACGACGTGGCGCTGGCCAACAAGGAGACCTTGGTGGCCGGCGGCGAGCTGGTGATGCGGGCCGTGCGGGCGCACGGCGTCCGCCTGCTGCCAATCGACAGCGAGCATGCGGCGCTGCACCAGTGCCTGGACGGCCGCGACCCGTCGACGGTGCGGCGGCTGGTCCTGACCGCCTCGGGCGGACCGTTCCGGGGACTGGCGCGCCACAGCCTGCGCGCGGTCACGGCCCGCCGCGCCCTGCGCCACCCCACCTGGAACATGGGGCAGAAGGTGACCATCGACTCGGCCACCCTGATGAACAAGGGGCTGGAAATGATCGAGGCCCACCACCTGTTCGGCGTGCCGCCGTCGCGCATCTCGGTCGTGGTCCACCCCGAGTCGATCGTCCATTCGCTGGTGGAGTTTTCAGACGGCTCGCTGCTGGCGCAGCTGTCGGCGCCCGACATGCGGCTGCCGATCCAGTACGCGCTGACGTGGCCCGAGCGCCTGCCGTCGCTGGCGCCGCCATGCGACCTGGCCGCCGTGGGCCGGCTGACGTTTCACCGCCCGGACCGGGACACCTTCGCCTGCCTGGACCTGGCCTACCGGGCGATCACGGCCGGCGGCACCGCGCCGGCCGTGATGAACGCCGCCAACGAGGAGGCGGTCCGCGCCTTCCTGGAGGGGCGGATCGGCTTCCTCGACATCCCGCGGCTGATCAGCCTGGCCATGCGGGCGGTCCCCCGGCGACCCGTCCGCGGGATCAGCGGCATCCGGTCGGCCGACGCCCGGACCCGCGACTTCTGCCGGATACAGATCGGAGAGTGAATGCAGTCAACCATACTTGAGATCGTGCTGGCCGTGCCGGCCGTGCTGTTCGCCATCACCATCCATGAGTACGCCCACGGCTGGGTGGCCGACCGGCTGGGCGATCCCACCGCCCGGCAGATGGGGCGGCTGACCCTCAACCCGCTGGCCCACCTCGATCCGATCGGCGCCCTGATGCTGATCCTGGTGCGGATCGGCTGGGCCAAGCCGGTGCCGGTCAACCCCTACAACCTGAAGAATCCGCGGCGCGACATGGTCTGGATCTCGCTGGCCGGCCCGGCCGCAAACCTGGCGGCCGCGCTGGTGCTGGGGACCGCCGTCCGGATGATCATCATGGCCGGGGCCGGTCGCGGCGGACTGATGACGCCGGTGCTGCTGCTGCTGGTGTTCGGCGTGGTGATCAATGTGGCGCTGGCGGTCTTCAATGTCATCCCCATCCCGCCCCTGGACGGTTCGAAGGTTCTGGCCGGCGTGCTGCCGCCACGCTGGGCTTACCAGTACCTCAGGTACGAACGCTTCGGTCCGGTGCTGCTGATCGGCGTGATCCTGCTGGGCCAGCTGACCGGCATCAGCGTCCTGGGCCGGCTGATCATGCCGGCGCTGGGATTTTTCGTCAACCTGTTCACCGGTTACCCGCTCTCCCAGTTGTTCGCACCGTAACCCCATCACTGAGGCCCGTCATGAGCAAGCGGCTGGTCTACACCGACAGGCATTACCTGGCCCGGTCCGGGCTGGGGCTGATCACCATCAAGGGGATGCTGGCCCGCTCGGCCGGGCTGTACCCGTTCAAGGTCGCGCTCCAGATCAGGCGCGGCGACGGATTCCACAAGATCACCTACCGCGAGCTCAAGGAGCGCGCCGACCAGCTGGAGTCCGGGCTGGCCTCCCGTGGCGTCAGGTTCGGCGACCGGGTGGCCATCATCGGCGAGAACTGCCCCGAGTGGACCGAGAGCTACTTCGCCTTGGCCTCACTGGGCGCGGTGATCGTGCCGCTGGACTCGCAGTTGAAGGCCCAGGAGATCCGCCACATCCTGATCGATTCCGAGGCCTGCGCCGTGATCGCCACCGACGGGTTCATGGAGACGATCGCCGAGGCGGTGCACAAGCTGCCCACGGTCAAGCAGGTGTTCCGGATGAACGACCTCTCGGCGCTGTACGAACCGCCCCAGCCCAAGCAGCTGAAGCGCCAGGTGCAGCTGGACGACCTGGCGGTGATCATCTACACCTCGGGCACCACCGGCCAGGCCAAGGGCGTGATGCTGACCAACAGGAACATCATGGCCAACGTCGACAGCGCCTACCAGACCTGGTCCTACGACCACCACGACACCTTCCTCTCGGTGCTGCCGCTGCACCACACCTTCGAGGCCACGGCCGGGATGCACGTCCCGCTCTACGCCGGGGCCACCATCTGCTACGCCCGATCGCTCAAGTCGCGCGACATCGTCGGCGACATCCGCGACAGCGGGGCCACCATCATGCTGGGGGTGCCGCTGCTGTTCGAGAAGATCTACGAGGGCATCCTGCGGGCGGTGAAGGAGAAGCCAATGCTGACCCGGGCCGCCTTTGCGGCTTCCACCGGGCTGGTGAAGTCGATCAAGACCCTGACCGGCGCCGCCGCCGGCAGGAAGGTGTTCGGCTCGATGCGCCAGAAGGCCGGGCTGTCCAGCCTGCGGCTGCTGGTGTCGGGCGGCGCGGCCCTCAAGCCGGAGGTGGCCGTCGGCCTGGAGACGCTCGGCCTGACGATCATGCAGGGCTACGGGCTGACCGAGTCGGCGCCGGTGCTGACCCTGAACTGCATCAGCCGGCCCGAGCCGGGGTCGGTGGGGCCGCCGCTGGCGGACGTCGATATCAAGATCGTTGATCCCGACGCCAGCGGCATCGGCGAGATCGCGGCCCGGGGGCCGAACATCATGCCCGGCTACTACAAGAACCAGGCGGCCACCGACGCCGTGATCCGCGACGGCTGGCTGCACACCGGCGACCTGGGATACATCGACCAGCGCGGCTGCGTGTTCATCACCGGCCGGGCCAAGAACGTCATCGTCTCGGCCGCGGGCAAGAACATCTACCCCGAGGAGGTGGAGGCCCAGCTGGCCAAGAGCCCCTACGTCGCCGAGTCCCTGGTGCTGGGCGAGAAGCACGAGCTGACGGGGCGCGAGGAGGTCCACGCCATCGTCTATCCCAACTACGAGGCGTTCGACGAGCACGCGGCGCGCCACAAGGTCAAGCTGGACGAGGCCGCCATCGAGAAGATCCTGCGGGCCGAGATCCGGCACCAGTGCTCCCACCTGGCGGAATACAAGCGGGTCAAGCACTTCTCGGTGCGCGAGGAGGAGTTCCCCAAGACCACCACCCGCAAGATCAAGCGCTACCTGTTCGTGGGCAAGAAGGTATCGGTCTGAACGCCGCCGCAGCGTTGTCAATCACCGGGTCGCAGCGCAGCAGCACCCAACCAGCCGGCCCCGGGGCCGGCATCCCGAACGCTCCGCACACTCAACCACGCGAGGACGCCATGCTGTTCTCCAAGAAGAAAGAGGAAAAGGGCCCCGAGTCGCCGCTCGACTCCCTGAAGAAGGAGGAGGCGGCCCTGATCGGCCAGATCGAGCAGGGGCGGCGGAGCTACACCTCGCTGGACCAGCTGCTGGCCGAGCGCAAGAAGATGCTGGAGGACATCCACGCCCGCCTGGCCGAGGCCCTGGGCGAGGAGATGGCGATGGGCCAGCGGATGGGCGAGGCCGGCGCCAAGCTGGCCGACGTCAACAAGAAACTGGATGAGCGCACCAGGGAAGACAGCAACCTGGCGACCAAGATCTGGGAGAAGCGGGCCGAACTCCTCAAGATCAACCAGGGGCTGGAGGAAGGGAAGAAGGCGGCCGCCGAGAACGCCGAGAGGACCCAGGCCATCCAGGCCGAGCTGCTGTCGCTGGAGCAGGCCCGGGCCGAGGCCAGGCAGAAGGCCGACTCCGGCCGCGCCGAGCTGGAGTCGGTGCAGCAGGCCGTGCAGCGGGAGCTGGCCAAGCAGCAGGACGCCGCGGCGCTGTTCGCCGACAAGCAGAAGACGCTGGACGAGCTCGACGCCCGGGCCGCCGCCGCTCGGGCCGCGGAGGCGGAGGCGCTCACGCACGCCGAGCAGCTGCGGGCGGCGGAGGCCGCCGCCGCCCGGAAGATCGAGGAGACGGAGAACCGCCAGCTACAGCTGCTGTCGGAGCTGACCGCAGCCGAGCAGGAGCGGAACGACTTCCTGGCCAAGGCCGAGTCGCTCAAGGGCGAGGTCACGGCCCTGACGCAGGAGATCGCCGGCCTGACGCGGCAGCGCGAGGAGCTGGCTGCCGGCATCGCCGAGGTGCGGTCGTCCGAGGCCCAGGTGGTGGCGCGCCACGAAGAGCTGAGGAAGCAGGAGGACGGCCTGCGCTCGCGCATCGCCGAGCTGTCCGCTCAGCACGAACGCCTGGCCGGCCAGGCCGACAACGACCAACTGCTGCTGAACCAGACGCAGGAGCAGATCCGGGAGGCCGAACGGACCAAGGCGGGACTCGCGGACCAGCAGGCGGGCGTCCAGGCCCAGATCCAGGAACTGTCCAGGTCGATCGCCGGCCTGACCGCCGAGCGCGACGAGCTGCGGCGCGGCATCGAGGAGATCAAGTCGTCCGAGTCCCAGGTGGTGGCCAGGCACCAGCAGCTGAAGGCCGAGGAGGGCGCGCTCCGTTCAGCGCTGGCGGAATTGCAGCAGCAGGAGGGCGCCCAGCGCACCCAGCTCGACGCCGTGCGGGGAGCGGCGGCCCAGGCGGAGGCGGCGCTGCAATCCCTGGTCCAGGAGCAGCACAGCCGACGCCAGCAGATCGAGAGCATGGCCACCGGACTGGCGGCCAAGGAGAAGGATCTGGCCGACAGGCAGTCGCTGCTGCAGCAGACGCTGTCCGACATCGAGAAATTCCAGGACGAGCGCCGGCTGGCGCAAGAGGCGCTGGCCGAGGTCCAGGGCAAGGTGATCGAGGCCGAGTCGCGCCAGGCCGACCTGGAACTCAAGATCGGGACCATGATCCAGGGGTTGGAGGAAAAGACCGCGCGCAACGCCTCGCTGGAGGCCGAGATCGCCCGCAACCAGCATGAGGTCGAGCTGGTGCAGCAGCTGGAGGCCAGCCTGGCCCAGCTGCGGCAGGAGATCCAGGCGTCCGAGGGCCAGCGTGACGGACTGCAGGCGGAGATCGCCCGGATGGAGACCGCCGCCGCCGACCTGGAACGGCGCCATGACGAGGCCCGGCAATACGTCGCGGAGTGGGACGGCAAGCAGCAGGAGCTGGCCAGCCAGGCCGGGGAGCTGGAGCAGCACAAGGCCGAGCTCGCGGACCAGGTCGGCAACCTGACCCGGCAGCGCGACGAGCTGTCCGGCACACTGGCCGCCCTCAAGGACGAGTACGAGCACATCGACCAGGTGCGGGCTGAGGTCGGGCAGCTGCGGGCCGAGCGCGACGGCCTGCGGGAAGAGGCCAGGAAGGCCCGCAAGGAGCGCGACAAGCACGCCGCCGAGGTGGGCAGCCGCCAGTCGGAGCTGGAGAGCATCCAGAACGAGTTCGGCCAGCTGGAGTCGCTGGTGGCAACCCTGACCGAGCAGCGGGACGGGGCCAAGGCCGAGATCGAGGGCATCGAACGCAAGCGGGAGGAGCTGGAGCGGTTCCTGGCGGAGAAGCAGGACCTGCTGGGCGAGCAGCAGCGGATTGCGGCCGAGCTCGATGCGTCCCGGCTGGAGCTTGACGCTGCCCGCCGCGAGCTGGCCCAGGCCCGGGAGGAGCAGCAGAACGCTGCGCTCAAGGCCGAGGAATTGCGGGGCATGGCGGCCGGCGTGGAGAAAGCCATTGAAAGGCACCGGGCCGAGGAGGAGGCGCTGCGGCAGCGGATCGAGAGCGCCGAGAAGCTCAAGGCCGAGGCGCTGTTGATCGAGCAGCAGATGGAGGACCGGCGGGCCGAAATCGGAGATCTTTCTCGCCAGGCCGGCCTGCTGCAGCAGGAGGTGGAGCGGCTGACCCGCGAGAAGGATGAACGCGAGCAGATGGAGGCCCGCCGCAAGGAGGAGGAAATGGCGGCCCTGCTGAAGGTCAAGGCCAGGGTCCGCCCCGCGACCACCGGCCTGTCAAGGCCGGCGGCCAGGCTGGCCGCGGCGCCGGTGGCCCGCATCGAGCCGGGCGCGGAGGAGACGGAGGAGGCGGCCGGGGAACAGCCGGAGCCGTCCGCGCCGCACAGCGAGAAGCCTTCCGGACTGCGCCCGCTGGGCGCCCCCAGGCCCGCGGCGGCTGGGCCGCGACCGTTGCTGCAGCCCAAGGCCCCCTCCCAGCCGTTCGCACAGCACAAGCCAAAGCCGGCGGCCTCGCCGTTCGCCCGGCCCCATCTGGCGCCCAGGCCGCCGGTCAACCCGCTGGCTCCCCGGCCTCAGCCGGAGCCGCCGGCACCCGTTCGCCCGGCCCCCACGGCCCCGCACAAGCCGCAGCTGCGCCCGCTGCCCGGCAAGGCCGGCCCCAGGTCGGAGATCACCTTCAGCTGACGGGGCATGGACCTCGACCGTCTCCGCGAGCGTTACCTCAGTCACTTGGCGGTCGAGCGCGGCCTGTCGCGCAACAGCCTCGAGGCCTACGACCGCGACCTGCGGCGCTACCTGGGCCGGCTGGGGGCTTGCGGCGTATCCGCAGCCGGGCAGGTAGCCAGGGCGCACATCTCCGGATTCCTGGTGGAGCTGGCAGGGTACGGGCTGTCGCCGGTGACGCTGGCGCGGACCATCTCGGCCATCCGGGGATTCCACCGCTTCCTGTCCGGCGAGGGACTGGCGCCGTCCGATCCCTCGGCCGACCTGGAGTCCCCCAAACCCCCCCAGCGCCTGCCGGAGGTGCTCGATTACCCCTCCATCGAGCGGCTGCTGTCCCAGCCCGACCCGTCGTCGCCGCTGGGCCTGCGGGACCGGGCGATGCTGGAGCTGATGTACGCCTGCGGCCTGCGCGTTTCCGAGCTGCTGGCCCTCTCGCTCAAGGACCTGTTTTTCGGCGAGGGGTTCCTGCGCTGCCTCGGCAAGGGGTCCAAGGAGCGCCTGATACCGGTGGGCGGCTCAGCGGTGGAGTGGGTGTGCCGCTACGCCGGGGAGGCGCGGCCGGCGCTGGCGGGGAAGCAAGAGACGGAGACCCTGTTCCTGAACTGCCGCGGCCGGCCGCTGTCGCGGATGGGTTTTTGGAAGATACTGAAATCATACGCGGCCAAAGCCGGCATCAGGAAAAGGGTGCACCCGCATATACTCAGGCACTCGTTCGCCACGCACCTGCTGGAGGGCGGGGCCGACCTGCGCTCGGTGCAGGAGATGCTGGGCCACGCCGACATCAGCACCACCCAGATCTACACCCACGTCGACCGGGAGTATCTCAAGGAGGTGCACCGGCAGTTCCATCCCCGGGGGTGACCTGGCTTGCTGTCCCAGACTTTATGACTGCGAGCCGCTCGCCAGCGACTGCAGTTCACCATCAAGAAGGGCATGATATCATGAAGCAACCCGTCAAGACCGACAAGGCCCCGGCCGCCATCGGGCCGTACTCGCAGGCCATCGAGCTGCAGGTCACCGGCAAGCTGCTGTTCACCTCGGGCCAGATCCCGCTGGTCCCGGCGACCGGCGCCATGGTCGAGGGCGACATCAAGGCCCAAACCACCCAGGCGCTGGAGAACCTCAAGGCCGTGCTGACCGCCGCGGGCTCCAGCCTGCACAAGGTGATCAAGACCACGGTGTTCCTGGCCGACATGAACGATTTCGCCGCCATGAACGAGGTCTACGCCACGTACTTCGAAGGCGCCACGCCGGCCCGCTCGGCCGTGCAGGTCTCAAGGCTGCCCAAGGACGCCAGGGTCGAGATCGAGGCGATCGCCGAGGTCTGATCCCTTGACGTATAGCGGAGAGCGAAGATCGTATGTCGTATAGGGGGCAAGCAAGTGGCGACGCAGAGTTTCGGGAGTTGAAGGTCTGGCAAAAGGCGCATGAACTTGTCCTCCTGATATACAAGTATTCCGAGCGTTTTCCCAAGACGGAGACGTATTGCCTGGTCACGCAATTGCGCCGCGCGTCGATCTCGGTCCCCGCGAACATCGCTGAAGGATACAAGAAAAAGGGGAAGGCGGACAAGCTGCGCTTCTTCAACATTGCACAGGGCTCGTTGCAGGAAGTGCATTACTACCTGATTCTCGCGGAAGACCTGACGTATGGTCCGAGCGGGGACATGCTTGAAGTTGTCGATCATGTCGAACGGATGCTCGAAGCTTACTGCCAGGGCATTGCACGCAACAGGTAGCTGCGTTCTCCATCCTCCGCTATACAAATTACGGTATGCAAGATGCATCGGACCAAGCTCATCTTCAACCCCCAGTCCCACGGCGGCGAGGCGGCCACGCACCTGGAGCAGGTCAAGTCGCTGTTCGCCGCGGCCGGCATCCCCTTCGAGCTGGCGCTGACCGACGTCCCGGGCGACGGCCGCAAGGCCGCGCTGGAGGCGGTTTCCCGCGGCTTCACCACCGTGGTGGCTGCCGGAGGCGACGGGCTGGCCGGCGAGGTGGCCGGAACGCTGGTGGGCACCGGCGCGGTGTTCGGGATGATCCCGCTGGGCTCGGGCGACGACTTCGCCAAGTCGCTGCGGATCGGGCGGTCCGTCCCGCAGGCGGTGGAGATGATCAGGCGCCGCCGCACCATGATGGTCGACGGCGGGACCGTGTCCTCGCCCGCGGACGGGGACGGGGGCGAGATCACGCGCCACTTCTTCAACTGCGTGGGCATCGGGCTGGACGGCGAGGTGATCGTCGAGAAGGAGAAGATCCGCGGCCTGCGCGACCTGAAGCTGTACCTGTGGGCCACCATCCGGGCGCTGACCCGGTACATGGGCCAGCGGGTGAGCCTGGACTTCGGCAGCGGCAAGATCTGGTTCGAGGCGCTGCTGGTCGAGATCACCAACGGCAAGTGCATCGGCGGCGGCTACTACATCTGCCCCGAGGCCCGGGTTGACGACGGGCTGCTGGACCTGTGCCTGGTGCGGCGCCTCAGCTGGATCGAGTTCTTCCGCCACGTGCCCAAGGTGTTCAAGGGGAAGCACAAATACCTCAAGCAGATCAGCATGGGGCTGATCACGAAGGTGGCGGTCGAGTCCGAGACGCCGATGGCGGCGCAGGTGGACGGCGAGCTGTGGCCGCGCCGGGTGAAGCGGTTCGAGCTGGCGGTGGTGCCACAGGTGCTGGAGTGCATCGTGGGCGATGACGACGCCGGGGACAGGCTGCGGAGCTTCTCCTGATGCCGGCCGAGCGCAGCGGCCGGGCAGCGCTGCGACCGACCCATGTCCAGTGCCTGTTGGCCAAATCCGAGCTGCTGAGCATGGTCGGCCGCACCGACGAGGCGATGTCCACCGCCCAGATAGCATTGGTCAACGCCACCGCCTGCGGTGACCGGGTGCTGGTGGCCGACAGCGCGTGCCGTGTCTGCGACGTTCTGTACAACGCCAGTCGATACCAGGAGATGATGGAAACCATCAAGGCCATCCAGCCGTTGTGCCGTGAGCTGGGGTATCGTTCCGGGATCGCCCGCTGTCTCAATTTCACCGCCCTGGACCATGACAACGAGGGACGATACCGCGAGGCGATCGAGAGTTATACCCGCGCCGCCGAGGTCCGCGCCGCGATCGGCGACCAGTACGGACTTGCCATCTCCCTGCAGAACGCCGGATTCGTGTACGCTGAAATGGGCGACTACCGCCGGGCGTCGGACTATTTCACCCAGGCGCTGCAGATCGCCGAACGGGAGAATGATTTCTCCGCGCAGGCGACGATCCTGAGCAATATCGCCGACTGCCTCGAATCGAGCGGCGACCTGCGACAGGCGCTGGAGCACCTCAACCGGTCCCAGTCGTTCTACCAGCGGATCGGCAGCAGGAGCGGCCAGGCGTACGGCCTGCACAGCATCGGCCGCACGCTGCACCTGCTGGGCGACAGCGATCAGGGGCTGCGCCAGTTAGGGCAGTCGGTGCGGATGAAAATGGAGCTGAACGACCAGTGGGCGCTGGTGTGTTCGTTGAACATGGTCGCCCGCATCCACCTCGAACAGGATGACCCCGGCCGAGCCGCGCCGGCATTGGAGCAGGCTGACCTCGTCGCCGCCCAGGTAGGCAACAAAGAGCTGTTCCGGCGTCTTGCGGTCACACGCGGACAGTTGGCATTAGCGGGGGGCGACACCGATCAGGCTGTTGCATGCAAGAACAAAGCAGTGGAACTGGCCGAGGAACTTTCGGCACGATCCGGGCAGACCGAGGCCTTGCTGCTGTGGGCCGCGATCGACGAGGCCCGGGGGGACCATGATGCGGCGATCCGGCGCTACGATGACGTGATCGTCATCTACGACGGACTGGGCCTTGTCCTGGAGCGCGCGAAGGCCCAGTATTACGGCGGGCTCTCCACTGCGGCGAACGGAGGGACAGCCGGGGCGAGGTCCCTGCTCGCCGCAGCGGCTGAGACGTTCCGTCGTGCCGGTGCGGCCACTTGGCTGCGGCGGACGGAGCAGGCGCTGGCTGCGCTCGGGAACGCGACATGAGGTGCCTGGCGCTCCTGTCCGGCGGGCTGGACAGCATCCTCGCTGTCAAGGTCGTCCAGGCGCAGGGGGTCGAGGTCACCGGCCTGTGCTTCGTCACGCCGTTCTTCGGGCCGGGCGCCGCGCGCAAGGCCGCGAAGCAGCTTGGCATAACGCTTATCGAGCACGACTTCACGGACGCCTACTTCGAGATGATGAAGGCGCCGCGCTACGGCTTCGGCGGCAACATGAACCCCTGCATCGACTGCCATGGCCTGATGATGAAGACCGCGCACGGCATGCTGGATCGGCACGGCGCGTCGTTCCTGATCACCGGCGAGGTGCTGGGCGAGCGGCCGATGTCGCAGACCCGCTCCGGGCTCAACGCGGTGCTGAAGCTGGCCGCGGACCGCGACCTGGTGCTGCGGCCGCTGTCGGCCAAGCTGCTCGATCCGACGAAGCCGGAGCGCGAGGGCTGGGTCGACCGGGAAAAGCTGCTGGGCCTCTCGGGACGCGGCCGCAAGCCGCAGGAGGAGCTGGCCCGGCAGTACGGGATCGCCGACTACCCCCAGCCGGCCGGCGGCTGCCTGCTGACCGACGTCAAGTTCTCGCGCCGGCTCAAGGACCTGCTGGCCCACGAAGGGCTGGTCCGGCATGACATCGAACTGCTGAAGCTCGGCCGGCATTTCCGGCTGGACCGGCGAACGAAGCTGGTCGTCGGCCGCAACCAGTCGGAGAACGAGCGGCTGCTGGCGGCCAGGCTGGCCGGGGACATCGTGCTGCGGCCGCCGCTGGAGGTCAAGGGGCCGGTGGGCCTGCTGCGCGGCCCGGCCGGCGAGCAGACCCGCAGCCTGGCCGCCATGATCTTCAGCCGCTACTGCGACCGGGCGGCCGGCCAGCAGCTGGCCGTCAACTTCTCCCTGCCGGCCGGGGAACGGGCCGAGATCGGCGCAGTCAAGCCCGATGACGACGGGATCGCCCGATGGATGATCTGAGAAAGGCCGCGGTGCTGGCAGCGCTGGCGTGCGCGCTGATGCCGGCGGCCGCGCTGGCCGAGCTGGAACCGGCGGCTGCGCCGGACACGCTGGCCCCGCCGGACACCTCGGCAGCGTCCGTGGTGACGGACGCGCCGGACCAGCTGACGATGCCGGCCGCACCGGCCGCGAAGCACGGTCGGGCAGTCGACCGCTCGGACAAGGTCCCGCAGCGCTCCCCGATGCTGGCCATGGGGCTATCGGCCGTGTTCCCGGGCGGGGGCCAGCTCTACTGCCAGCGGTACCTGCGGGCCGCGGCCTTCGCCGGGGCAATCGGGTTCTTCGGCTACGGCTACTGGCGCGAGGACCGGGCCATGCGCGACGACGTGGCGGCTGGCAACGCGGCGACCGACGGGGCGGCGTTGCTGGCCCATCGCGACAGCTACTACCGCCACTACGACAACCGCCGCGCCAACCAATGGTGGGGGATCGGGATCTGGCTGTTCTCGCTGGCCGACGCCTACGTGGGCGCCCACCTGTTCAAGTTCGACGAGCGGGCCGAGGAGCCGGCGGTCGGCCTGCGGGCGGCGCCGGGCGGCCTGGCCTTCGGCATGCGATTCTGACCCACGCCACCCATCCACAGGCCCCGGATTACGAGCACGGCAACAGAACCGGTCAACACAATACCAGGTAGCGTAGCATGATTTCGATTACAGTCAACACGGCGCTGGCAGCCGGGCTGCTGCTCCTGGCTTACCTGGCATTCAGTTTCTTCCAGCGGTTGTTTCTATCTCGAAACCGCTTTCTGCGGAGCATCGGCGTCGTTCTCAACCTGAGCGTGCTGTACCTTTGCGTCAAGCTGTTCCTGCACTGGGGTCACGTTGTGATCGGCCAGCGGGGACAGCTGTGGATGGTGTCGGCCGGTGTTATGCTGGGGTGTTTTCTCGCGATCAGGTTGCTTGAGTTCCTTTTGTTGGACATGGCCTACGCTCGTAATCCCACATTTCAGGTGCCGATGCTGCTGCGGGATATCGTCCGTTGGCTGCTGGCCGTAATGGTGGGTTTCCTGATATTGCGGGTAAACCTGGGCATCAATCTGACACCGCTGCTCGCCACCTCGGCGGCGTTGACGTTCATCATGGGATTCGCGTTGCAGGACGTGCTCGGCAACCTATTCGCCGGGATCGTGCTGAACCTCGAAAAGCCGTTCTCGATCGGCGACTGGGTCCAGATCAAGCAGCAGACAGGCATCGTCGAAAACATGACGTGGCGAGCCACGAGGATACGTACCTTTACTGATGACCATGTCGTGATCCCCAATGCCGAGATCGCCAGGAACGAGATCGTCAACTACAGCCACCCAACGACCGTCCATGCCCGTGAACTGGATGTCGGTGTGGTCTATGAGGCACAGCCGACAAAGGTCAAGTTCGTCATCCGCGAGGCCTGCGGCGGCACAGCGGGGATCCTCCCGCATCCGGAACCGAAGGTCTGGCTGGTGAATTACGGTGACTTCGCCATTACCTACCGGATCAAGTTCTGGATTGACGACTACTCGCAGATTCACGAGATCGAAGACGACCTGATGACCTCCCTGTGGTACAATTTCAAGCGGAACGGTATTGTGATCCCCTTCCCTATTCGTAATGTCACGATGCGGACGGTGACGCCCCGGGTTATCCGGAACGAGCAGGCTGCCCGCCAGCGGCGCGCGCTGAATCTGCTCCGTGCCATACCGCTGCTCGCCCCCTTGCCCGCTGCCTCGCTCAGGAACCTGGCGGCCAGGGTGGGAACCAGGGTCTATCGTGCGGGCGAGACGCTGGTGCAGCAAGGCGACCCCGGCAATTGGTTCTGTATCATCGAGGAAGGCGAGGTGGAGGTGTCCATCACCGGCGGCGAGGGACAGCAGGTCAGGGCGGCCGTGCTGGGGCCGGGGAAGGTCTTCGGGGAAATGTCGTTGCTCGCCGGCGAGAGACGCTCGGCCACCATTCGAGCCATTGGCGATGTCAGCGTGCTGGTAATCGAGAAACATGACTTCGCGCCAATCCTTGAACACAATCCCCGCACCGCAGGCGTTTTGGCGAAGATCATCGAACAACGGCAGCGGGCCAACCTGGAAACGATTGCCCGAACCCGCAGGTTGTCCAAAGCGGAGAGGTCGGCGGCCACGACGGACGGCATCCTCAAGCGGATCAGGATGTTTTTCGGACTGTCGAGAGGCGGCAAATGAGCAGGGGCTCAAGCGCATGAACTTGTCGCGGGCGCCCGGCGCCGTCCTGCTGGCGGCGTTGTTCCTTTCGTCCTTCGCGGCGCTGGCCTGCGAGGTCAGCTGGAGCAGGATGCTGGGCCTGGCCCTGGGCGGCACGGTGGTCTCGGCCACGGTGGTGCTGATGGCGTGGATGGCAGGGCTGGCCGCCGGCGGCTGGGCCTGGGGCCGGCTGGCGGACCGTGAAGGCAATCCGGCGAAGCTGTTCGCCATCACCCAGTGCTGTGCTGTCGCTGGCATCTTCTTCGCGGGGTATTACTTTGCCTACGATGACCCGGCGCAATCGACCGTTGTGCGATACGGGGTATTCGCGTGGATCGTTGTATCATATGCGTTCGCCATCGGGGGAACATTTCCGATCGTCGCCCGGGCGCTGGTGAGCGAAGACGCCGGCATCGGACGGGGCGTGGGCGCGGTGGCCGCGGTGGAAGCACTGGGCGGCGCGGCCGGCGGCCTGACCTGCGGCTTCGTGCTGCTGGGTTCGCTGGGGCAGACCGCCACGCTGCTGGTGGCCGCGGGGCTGACCCTGCTGGCCGGGGCACTGGCCTGGCCGCTTCCGGCCGTCAAGATCCCGAGCTCGCCACCGGAGAAGCCAACCCGGCGGCGGTTCCAACAGGACGAAATCAGTGCTGCTTTCATCCCCGCGGCCGCGGCGCTGACCGGCCTGGCCGGCATGGCGCTGCAGGTGGCATGGCTCCGGGCGCTGAAGATCTTCCTGCCCAACACCAGCTACAGCTTCAGCCTGGTGGCCGGCGTGCTGATCCTGGGCCTGGCGGCGGGCGGCTGGCTGTTCCGGGCGGCGGCCGGCCGGATCCGCCGGCCGCTGGCGTGGCTGGCCGGCGTGCAGGCGGCCGGCGGCGTGTTCGTGATCGGGTCGGCGTTTCTGCTGGCGCGGCTGCCGTCGCTGGTGCTGTTCCCCCTGGCCGACGCGATGGGCTCCCCGGCGCTGCGGATCTTCCTGCCGCCGGTGGCGCTGTCCCTGGTCCTGGCGTTCGTGCCGGCGCTGTGCTCCGGGTTCGTGTTTCCCCTGCTGTGCGCGATGCAGGCCCGCACGGCGGACCGGCTGGGATCGGGCATCGGCCTGGTCAGGATGGCGAACGCCGCCGGAGCCGTAGCCGGCCCGGCGCTGGCTGCGTTCCTGCTGCTGCCGCTGGCCGGCGTGGCCAGGACGGTGCAGGCGGCGGGGCTGGTGTCGCTGGGCGTGGCGCTGTGGGCGGTCTGGTCCGGACCGGCCTCGGCCAGGGCGCGGACCGCGCTGGCCGCCGCCGCAGCCGCCGGGGCAATCCTGCTGCTGGCGCCGGCCCCGATGGTGCTTCCCCCGTCATTCCACCAGTCCGGCAGCCGGGACCTGCGCGTGCTGCATTACCGCGAGACGGTGGAGGGCACGGTGACCGTCAGCGAGGACGCCCGCACCGGCATCCGCGCCTGCTACGTCAACAACAGCGCGGTGGTGGGCACCGCCTACGACGCCATCAAGGTGGTGAAGCTGCTGGGGCACCTGCCGTTCCTGCTGGGCGCCTCGCCGCGCGACGTGCTGGTGGTCGGGTTCGGCACCGGCGTCACCGCCGCCACCATCGCCTCGCACCAGGGGCCCGGACGCATCGATTGCGTCGAGATCGCGCCCGGCGTGCGGGAGGCGGCCAAGTACTTCACCGAGTACAACCGGGGCGTGGCGCTTTCGCCCAGGATCAATTTCATCTCCGGCGACGGCCGCGCGTTTCTGGCCGGGACAAGCAGGACCTACGGCATGATCTCGGCCGACCCCACCCACCCCACGCTGGGCTGCGCCGCGCTGTACACGCTGGAGTACTTCCGGCTGTGCCGGAAGCGGCTGGCGCCGGACGGCTGGCTGTGCCAGTACCTGCCGCTGCACGGGCTGACACCGGAGGCCTTCCGCGCGATCGTCCGGACCTTCCGCGAGGTGTTCCCGCGCGCCACCGTGTGGCTGGGGCACTCCCACGCCGTGCTGCTGGCAGCGCCGGCGCCGCTGTCCGCGGCCTTCGACTCCTTCGCCGCCCGGGTGCGCGCGCTGGACGATCCGCTGTTCTACAAGGATCCCTACTCGGTCGCGGCCTGCCTGATGCTGGACGAGGCCGGCGCCGCCGCGGCCGCCGCATCCGGGCGCGTCTGCCGCGACGACCGTAACTTCCTGGAGTTCTTCGACCGCAGGTCCCGCGACCAGCAAAACTGGGAACGAAACGCCGACCTGCTGCTGTCCCGGCCGGCCGGCCTGGCCGCAGTCTTCCCCGGCGCGGACACGGCGGCGCTGGCCCGGTACCTGGCCGGCCGCGCCGCGTTCATCGAGGGACAGAAGCTCCAGAACCGGGGGGACCGGCGGGGCGCGGCCGGGATGTTCCGGCGGGCGGTCGAGGCCAACCCGGCCAACGAGGAGCACCGGTTCCTCTACCGCCGGGAGGCGGCGTTCTGATCGGCGGGAGCTCCGGTCTCTCGCCGTTGATACTATTTGTGAAAATCGTGATTTCCCCCCTTGACTTTCGCTTTTTTCTGGCGTACACTTAAAAAATTATAACCCACATAATATATAGCGAGGAGAATTCCGATGTCCGCACGAACGTCCGCGGTCCTGCTGACGCTGGCCTGCGTCATGGCCGGTCTGGCGCTGGCCGCCCCGGAAAGCGGCTGGATAGCAGTCTCCAGCAAGGCCAATGCCAAACCCGGGATCACGGTCCTCGACCAGAGCAGGGCCGGTCTCGGGCTTGCCGTTTCTTTGCCCGGACTTGAGCGGGAATTGCTGCCGGCCGACCGCACCGGCGCCAAGGGAGAGGTCTTCGCCCAGCTGACCATCCCCGGCTTCGCCTACACCGGCGAGCTGGGCAAGCCCAAGCTGCCGATGATCACCGCGGTGCTCGATGTCCCCATCGGCGCCCAGGTGTCCGCCAGCGTGGTGGATGGCGATTACCGGGAATACCGGCTGTCGGCGCTGGGGATCGACGCCCGGATCGTGCCGGCCCTGCCGTCCGTTCCCAAGATCGCCGGCGCCCGCCCTGAGTTCATCTATGACGCCGCGGCCTACGCCGCCGACGCCATGTACCCGGGCAGGTTGACCGACGTGATCGACAATTCCAAGGAGGCCGGGCTGGCCCGCGGCCACCGGCTGGTGACCGTGCAGCTGTACCCGGTGCAGTACAACCCCGCCACCGGCACGCTGCGGGTCTATTCCAGCATCAGGGCCGACGTGCGCATCAGCGGCGGCGATTATGCCAAGAGCGCCAGGCTGGTCCGCCAGGACTACTCCCGCGACTGGGAGACCTTCATCCAGCGGATGGTCGTCAACTACGACCCGTCGCTCTACGGCGCCAAGGACTCGCTGCTGAACCTTCCGATCTACTACGACATCTACCACGGCTCGTCCTTCGCAGCGGCGGCCCAGCGGCTGGCCGACTGGAAGACCCAGAAGGGCTACAAGGTGCGGATCAACGACGCCGGCGGCTGGACCGCGGCCCGGGTCAACGACTCGATTCGGCTGCGCTCGCCCAAGGCCACCTACGTGGCGGTGATCAGCGATCCCAACGCCACCGGCAGCGACATCGTGCCGGCCTCTGCCACCGGCGGCTCGTCGGGCGACCAGACCGACCTCTACTACGCCGAGACCGATGAGAGCGGTTACCTGCCGGACCTGTTCAACGCCCGGATCTCGGTGAAGACCGCGGCCGAAGCCGGCATCGCCATCGACAAGCTGATCAACTACGAGCGGGCGGAATTCGGCAGCGCCGGCACCGCCTGGCTGAAGAAGGCGACCCTCACCGCCGGGTATGACGGCAGCTGGCAATGGCTGGGCATCGCCACCAACGAGTACTGCCGGCAGATCCTGGCGCGCGAGGGCTATACCACCATCGACACGCTGATCCTGGGCTCGAGCGAGGGCAAGGCCAGGATCGTGGCCGGCGTCAATGCCGGCCGGGCCTGGACCATCTACACCGCCCACGGCGGCCAGACCTGCTGGTGCACCAGCCCGTACTGGTACGCCAACCAGCTCAACGGCGACCTCACCAACCTGGACATGTACACCTTCCCGATCGGCCACTGCTGCCTGGCCGGCGACTACCAGTACTCGGAGGACTGCTTCGCGGAGACCTGGCCCAAGCTGGCGAACAAGGGCGGCGTCACCTACTACGGCAGCGTGCCCTCCACCTACTGGGACGAGGACGACTGGCTGCAGCGCCGCTACTTCGATGCCATCTACGACAGCATCCCGGGCACGCCGGGCCTGAAGATCAACGAGACCGGCCGCTTCACCCAGTGGGGGATGTACTGGATCCAGAACAACACGGCGACCAGCCGCAAGCAGTACTACTTCGAGGCCTACCACGTCTTCAACGATCCGTCGCAGGATTTCTGGACGGACGTGCCGCACACGTTGACCGTGGCCCACGCCCCCAGCGTGGCGCCGATGTCGGGGAACTTCACGGTCAACGTCAAGGAGGGGGCGACCAACCTCCAAGGCGCGTTGGTGTGCGGCTGGGTCAGGAACCGCGTCGGCGAGCACTGGTCGGCCTACACCGACGCCAGCGGCAACGTCACGCTGCCGGCGGCGCCCGGCACGGCGGGCGATACCATGCTGGTGACGGTGACCAAGCACAACTTCGACCCCTACGAGGGCCAGGCCCTGGTGATCGTCCCGGCGGTGGTGACCATCGACCCGGACACCATTCCGGTGATGACCGCCACGCCGGTGACGGTGACGGTGACCGAGCCGGGGACGGGGAACCCGGTCGAGAACGTGGCGGTGACCATCAGCGGCTTGGGGGTGTACCCGACGCTGGCGGACACCACGGACGCTTCCGGGGTGGCCAGCTTCAACGTTTTCCCGATGTACGGCGAGGTGCTGACGGTGACGGGCCGCGAGGTCGGCGAATCCTACGACATGTTCAGCGGCAGCATCTGGGTGACGGGCGCGTCCAGCTTCACGTCGGCCGACATATCGGTGACCGTGCCCGACCTGGGCCTGACCAACGTACTGACACCGGACTATGAGGGCTTGTTCGACGCCAGCTGCGACCCGGCCGACTTCGCGCTGGTCGTGGGCGGCTGCGGGCTGGGCATCAGCACCGGGACCAGTGGCGGCAGCCTGCAGACCCTCGGCACGCCGACCGCGGTGGGAACGGTGACGGCTCACATCTTGAAGGGCGGGTACAACGTCTACACCGAGACCTTCCCCTGCCGCATCGTCTACGGGACG
>DDXR01000016.1 GCA_002347565.1 bacterium UBP2_UBA2255
AGTTGAGGGACGGTATTAAAAGAATAGTTGTTTAACCTCTGTGTTCTCTGTGGTTTAAATGGGAAACTGTGTTTATTGGTGCCGGGACTGCGGCCGCACCTACGACCGCGACGAGGTGCGCTACCTCTGCCCGGCGTGCGGCGAGCGCTACCGGCCGGGCCAACCGCTGACCGGCGTGTTGACGGCAGTATTCGACTACGCGGCGATCCGGAAGCGGTTCAAGAAGAAGCAGCCCGACTGGTCGCTGTTCTCCGCAGTCGAAACGAGATGTTACCCCAAGTATCCCGTCGGCAACACGCCGTTCTTCAAGGCGGACCGCCTAGGGAAGGAGCTCGGCCTCGCCGACCTCTGGATCAAGAACGACGGGCTCAACCCCAGCGGCTCGCTCAAGGACCGGGCCTCGTTCCTGGTCGTGGCGGAAGCGAACCGCATCGGCGAGGACCGCATCGTGGCGGCGTCCACGGGCAACGCGGCCAGCGCCCTGGCGGCCGTCTGCGCGGCGGCCGGCAAACGGGCGGTCATCTTCGTCCCGAAATCCGCTCCCAAGGCCAAACTGGTGCAGATCGTGCTGTACGGTGCCAACATCGTCCTGGTGGACGGCAGCTACGACGACGCCTTCCGATTGTCCCTGGAATACACCGACAGGAAGGGCGGGCTCAGCCGCAACACCGCCTACCATCCGCTGACCATCGAGGGCAAGAAGACGGTGGCGCTGGAGATCTGCGCCCAGAACGGCTTCAAGGCGCCCGACGCGGTGGTCGTGCCGGTCGGCGACGGCGTGATCATCGCCGGCGTCTACAAGGGCTTCTGGGACCTGAAACAGGCGGGCATCGTTGCGAAGATGCCGAAGCTGGTCTGCGTGCAGGCGACGTCCTCGGATGCGATCCATCACTACATCACGACCGGGAAGTACCGGGACGCGGCGCGGCCGTCCACCATCGCCGACTCGATCTCGGTGACGGCGCCCAGCAACGCCCACATGGCGCGGCATGCGGTGCTGGAAAGCAAAGGATTCTCGCTGCTGGTCACGGACGAAGAGATCCGCCGGGCGCAGGCGCGACTGGCGCGGACCACGGGCGTGTTCGCGGAACCTGCTGCTGCTGCCGCCGCCGCCGGTCTGGCCAAGGCGGCGAAGAGCGGGAAACTGAAGCGCAGCGGGAGGATCGTGCTGCTGGTGACCGGGCACGGGCTGAAGGACATCGATGCGCCGCTGGCGCGCATCATTCTGCCGCGACCCATTCCACCGCGGTTGGACGCGGTGAGAGGTCTGTGAACAGGACCTTGATCAAGAACGGCACGGTGCACCTCGAGGACCGTGCGCTGGTCACCGACGTTTTGGCCGTGGACGGCCTGATCGCGGATATTGGCAAGATCGATTATGCCATCGACGGCTGCGAGGTGATCGACGCCACGGGCCTGCACGTGCTGCCGGGTATGATCGACATCCACACCCACCTGGATGACACGATCGGCACGTATCAGCTGGCGGACACCTGGGCCACCGGCTCGGAGATCGCCATCCGCAACGGCATCACCACGATGTGCGGGTTCATCACCCAGCGGCAGGGCGGATCGCTGCAGGAGGCCGTCGATTCAGCGTTGGCGAAGGCAGAGCGGCATTCATACTGCGATCACGCGTTCCATCTGACCCCGGTGACGTTCGAAAAACGCGATTGGGCGTACATCGAAAAACTGCTGGCCGACAATTTCCGCACCTTCAAGTTCTACACGACGTACCGCGAGGCCGGACTGTTCCTGGACTACGGGAAACTGCGGGAGGCGATGGGGCGGATCGGCGACATGGGGGCGGCGGTATTGGCGCACTGCGAGGATGACCTGATCCTAAACGATGCGAGATCGAGGATCGCCGACCCCGCGGACGCATACAGCCACGCGCTGTCGCGGCCGGCCAGTGCGGAGATCGAGGGGATCACGCGGGTGCTGGAGGTCGCGAAGCAAACGAAGTGCCCCTGCCATATCGTCCACGTGTCGACCGTCGAGGGCGCGACGCTGATATCACAGGCGAGGCAGGACCTGTCCGTCACCTGCGAGACCTGTCCGCAGTACCTGTTCCTCTCGGAAGAAAATCTTAGGCAGCCGGCAGGTCACCGGTACATCTGCTCGCCGCCGTTGCGAACGGAAGGCAACCGGACCGCAATGCAACAACTCGCGCTCAAGGGAACCTTTGACGCCTACGCCACGGACCACTGCGCGTTCACAAAACGGGACAAGGACGGGAAAAGCTCGGACCATGCCAACGTCCCCAACGGCCTGCCTGGTATCGGTGCGTTGGTCCCATTGGCCCACGAGCTGCACCGTGACCCGGCAGCGCTGGCAAGGCACCTGGCGCTGAACCCGGCGAGGATCGCCGGCCTGTATCCGCGCAAGGGCGCCATCGGGAAGGGCGCGGACGCCGACCTGGTGGTCCTCGATGCCGATGGCCCGGAACACACGGTGCGCTCGAGCCTGGCCGACGTCCACGAGACGTATCCGGGGCGGACGACCAGGCTCGGGATCAGGCGCGTGCTGCGGCGCGGGGAGACGGTGGTCGGGAACGGCGACTTGAAGGACGGTCAACGGTCAGCGGGAAAGCGCGTATGAGCGAAAAGCACAAGGCCTGGCGCAACGACGCCTACGCCAAGGTCACCGGCCGGGCGCAGTACGCCGGCGACCTCAGGTTCCACGGGATGCTGCACGCCGTTCCGGTCTACACGGACTTCGTGCACGCCCGCATCAGGAGGATCGACGCTGCTGCGGCGCTGCGGTCGCCCGGCGTGGTGCGGGTGATCACGGCCCGCGACGTGCCGGGGTCGGTGACCTTCGGCCAGATCCTGCGCGACTACCGCATGCTGGCCGACGACAAGGTGCGGTTCAACGGCGACGTCGCGGCCGTGGTGGTGGCGGAGACCCGCGAACGGGCGATCGCAGTGATACCCTTGGTCAAGATCGAGGCCGAGGAGCTGCCGCCGTTGCTGGATCCCGATGAAGCGATGAAACCCGGCGCACCGCTGGTCCACGAGGGCCACGGCTCGAACGTCGTCAATCACCACAAAGTGCGGCGGGGCGACGCCGCGGCCGCGCTGAGGGCCTGCGACCACGTGATCGAGCAGGAATTCCGCACCCAGCTCATCGAGCACGCCTATCTGGAGACCGAGACCGCAGTGGCCGTGCCCCGGCCCGACGGGGTGACCGAGATCTATGCCAGCACGCAGCACCCCTTCTCCACCCGGCGGTTCGTGGCGGCGCTGCTGGGTGTGCCGCTGGCCGACGTCGAGGTCAGGACGGTGCCAATAGGCGGGGGCTTCGGCGGCAAGGACGACACCGTGTCCGTCGTGGCGGCCCGGGCGGCGCTGGCGGCCAAGCTGACCGGGCGGCCGGTGAGGATCGCGTACGACCGCGAGTGGTCGATGCGAGAAAGCTACAAACGGCACCCCTACCGCATCCGATACCGGATGGGTTTCTCCAGTTCCGGAAGGATCGAGGCCTGCGAGGTCCGGGTGGTGGCCGACGCCGGCGCCTACTGTTCGGTGACGCCCTGGGTCACCTGGCGCTCGACGGTCCAGTGCTGCGGCCCCTACGATGTGCCGAACGTCCACTGCGACGTCTACGGCGTCTACACCAACAATGTCGTCACCGGCGCCATGAGGGGCTTCGGCTCGCCCCAGATCAACTTTGCCGTCGAGCAGCTGGTGGAGATGGCGGCGGAGCGGTGCGGCATGTCGGCAACCGAGTTCCGCAAGCGGAACATGGTGCGCCAGGGCTCGGTCACCATCACCGGGCAGAAGCTCGACACCCACACGGTCAGCCTGGAGCAGGCGCTGGACAGCACGCTGCGGGGGATCGGGTACCACGGCAAGCACGCGAAATGCTCGTTCGGGAAATCCGGCTCCGACGAGCTCTACGGCATCGGCTACGCCATCAGCTACCGCGGCATGAGCCTGGGCGCCGAGGGGATGGATTTCAATTCTGCGGTGATCAACGTCCAGTTCGACGGCTCGATCCTGCTGGAGGCCGCGGTGCACGAGAACGGGCAGGGGGCGGAAAGCGCCATGGTCCTGATCTGCGCCGAGCAGCTGGGGGTGGACAAGCAACGGATCAGGTACCGGATGCCGTCGACAGCCAACATCCCGGACGGCGGCACCACCGTGGCCTCGCGCGGCACCATCATGGGCGGAGGAGCGGTTGCCAACGCGGCCCGGGCTCTCAAAGCAAGGCTGGCGGAACTGCTGGCGGCCAAGCTGGAATGCCCTCCGGACAGGGTCAGGTTCTCGAACGACCGGATCCTGGGCGCTGACGACGTGCATGCGCTGACCTGGCCCGAGGCCATGCAGCAGCTGTTCCTGGCGCAGGAGTACCCCTACTCGTTCGGCACCTTCAAGGCGCCGCAGGTAAGCTGGGATGAGCACACCGGCCAAGGCAAGGCATACTTCACCTGGGTCTACGGCTGCCAGGCGGTGGAGCTGACGGTCAACAAAAGGACAGGACGGGTGAAATTGCTCGGGATGAGCGCCACCCACGAGGTCGGCAAAGCCGTCAACCACGCCATGGTGCTGGGGCAGTTCTACGGCGGGATGGCCATGGGGACGGGATACGCCCTTTTCGAGGAAATCCACAACGACGGCGGCCTGGTCAGGAACGCCAATTTTAACCACTACCGCATCCCGCGCGCCACCGACCTGCCGGAGATGACCGGCATCATCATCGAAAACCCCGACCCGAACTCTCCCACCGGGGCCAAGGGCGTGGGCGAGCCCACCAATGAGCTGATGGCCCCTGCCATAGCGAACGCGATCTACAACGCCACCGGGGTCCGCCACTTCAGCCTGCCGATCAGGGTCCGACCGCTGACGGGGGAGGAACGGGCATGATCGCCTACATCAACGGGCGCAAGCGCGTACTGGCCGAGGACGACCTGGGGAAGAACCTGCTGTCCTTTCTCCGGGACGAGCTCGGTCTGACCGGGGCCAAGAACGGCTGCGGCATCGGCGCCTGCGGTGCCTGCACGGTGCTGGTGAACAACAGGCCGGTGCGGTCCTGCCGCAAGGCCGTGGCCGATATCGTCGATGCCAATGTCCTGACCATCGAAGGTCTGGCGCGGGAGGACGGGTCGCTCCACCCCCTGCAGCAGGCCTTCGCCGACGCTGGCGCGATCCAGTGCGGGTTCTGTACCCCGGGCATGGTGCTCACCGCCCACGCCCTGCTGCTGGCCAATCACGAACCGACCCGCGCGGAGATCCGCCGGGCCATTTCCGGCAACCTGTGCCGCTGCACCGGCTACCAGCAGATCATAGATGCCATTGAGTCCGCGGCGAAGTTTTACAGGTGACCGAACACGAAGACACGAAACGCGAAGCATTTTCATGCGCTATTCATTGATCCTTTCGGTCATCATTTTTTTCAGCGCAATTGCGGCCGCGCAACCAGCACCGCCGGTCGCACCGCTGCGTCCCTGGCAGGACAGCATTCACGGCCGGGTGCGCAGCGACGAGTTCCGCTGGCTGCGGGAACGGGAGAATCCCGCGGTCATGGCGTACCTGGCCGCCGAGAACGCCTACGCCGATTCGATGATGTCGCATGCGCGGAAGCTCCGTGACAGGATCTACCGCGAGCTCCGCGGCCGCATCCGGGAGAGCGACCTGTCGGTGCCGGTCAAGGCCGACAGCTTCTACTACTACAGCCGCACCATCAGGGGGAAGGACTACTCCGTCTATTGCCGGAAGAAGGGCGGCCTTGCGGCCAGGGAGGAGGTTCTGCTCGATGAGAACCGCTTGGCCGGCGGGCGCGCCTACTATTCGATCGACGGCACCATCATCAGCCCGGACCATGCGGTGCTGGCCTACCTGGCCGACACCTCCGGCTCGTTCGTCTACACCATCTATTTCAAGGACCTGCGGACCGGCCGGTTGATCGATTCCATCTCCAGCGCCCACGGCATGGCTTGGGCCAATGACAATGCGACGGTGTTCTACGAGGCCTGCGATTCCGCCAACCGCACCGACCGGATCGTCCGCCACGCGCTGGGGACGAGCCCGCTGACGGACCAGGCCGTCTACCGCGAGGATGACCCCGAGTTCTCGGTCGATGTCAGGAGGACAAAATCCCGCGGCTACCTGCTGATCCATTCGTACAGCAAGACCACGACCGAGGCTCGGATCTGCCCGGCCGATTCCCCGGAGGCCTCCTTCCGGCTGTTCCGCGCGCGGTCCGCTGGGGTCGAGTACTACCTCGACCACCACGGCGACTCGCTGTACGTTCTCACCAACGACGCCCACCGCAACTTCCGGCTGGTTTCCGCCCCGGCGCACGACTGGCCATCCGGGGGCTGGAACGAGGTGATCCCGGGCCGCGACGACGTGCTGCTGGAGGACGTCCGGATGTTCCGCGGCCACTGCGTGCTCCAGGAGCGGCAAGACGGGCTGGTGCGGCTGCGGGTCCGGTCTTGGGATGGGGCCGGCGACCGCTACCTGGCGTTCCCGGAGCCTGCGTACGCCGTATTCCCGTGGCGCAGCTACGACTACGGCTCGGCGCTGTTGCGCTACACCTACAGCTCCCTGGTGACGCCGGGGGCGGTCTATGACTACGACATGGCGGCAAACGAGTATCGGCTGCTGAAGCAGCACGAGGTGCGGGGCGGCTACGATCCGGCGCGCTACCAGTCGGAGCGGATCTACGCCGCGGCGCCAGACGGGGAGCGGGTGCCGATCTCGCTGGTTTATCGTAAGGGGCTGCGGCGGGAGGGGGGCAACCCCTGCCTGCTTCATGGCTACGGGTCCTACGGCACAAGCAGCGAAACCTACTTCAGCAGCCACCGGTTGAGCCTGCTGGACCGGGGCTTCATCTTCGCCATCGCGCATGTGCGCGGCGGGCAGGAAATGGGGCGAAGGTGGTATGACGACGGCAGACTGCTGAAAAAGACCAACACCTTCACGGACTTCATCGCCTGCGCCGAGCACCTGGTGGCGCAGGGGTACACGGCCCCCTCGCAGCTGGCGGTCTCCGGCGGCAGCGCCGGCGGCCTGCTGGTGGGAGCCGTCCTCAACCGGCGCCCGGACCTGTTCCGGGCCGCGGTGCTGGACGTGCCCTTCCTGGACATGATCAACACCATGCTGGATCCCACCATCCCCCTGACCACGGCCGAATACCAGGAATGGGGCGACCCGCGGATCAGGCAGCATTACGAGTACATGGCCTCCTACGCGCCGTACGAGAACATCTCGGGGCAGGGGTATCCGACGATGCTGGTCACCGGGGGGTTCAACGACGCCAACGTGCCGTACTGGGAGCCGGCCAAGTGGGTGGCCAGGCTCAGGAGGATGAAGACCGATTCGAATCCCCTGCTCCTGAGGATCGACCTTTCCAGCGGCCACGCCGGGCCGTCCGGCCGTTTCGGCTACCTGCGGGAGACGGCCTTCGAGTACGCGTTCCTGCTGGACATCATGGGCATCAAGAAATAGACCGAGCGATCAGCGACACGATGGGAGCGGGCATGCGAACGGCACGGCAGGGCGACCAGGTGCTGGTGCACTACACGGGAACGTTCGGCGACGGGACGGTGTTCGACTCGTCGGACGGCGGCGAGCCGCTGAAGTTCGTGCTGGGCGGCGGCCGGGTGATCCCCGGCTTCGACGCGGCGGTGGCGGGGATGACGGCCGGCCAGCGCAAGGACGTCACCATCCCGGCGGCAGAGGCCTACGGCCCGCACCATCCCGAGATGGTGATCACGGTGCCGCGGGCGCAGTTCCCGATCGGCCGCGCGCCGCAGGTCGGCCAGCAGCTGCGGGTGCAGTCGCCCGACGGCCTGGCCGTCCCGGTGACGGCCACCGCGGTCACGGCCGAGTCGGTGACGCTCGACGCCAACCACCCGCTGGCCGGCAAGGACCTCCGCTTCGAGCTGACCCTGGTCGGCATCAGCGAGGACGACGGCTCGTGCGACGGCGAGTGCTGCTGCGGCGGCCACGGCTCGTGCGGCGAGGCCCACGGGGACGGCGGCTGCTGCGGCAAGCACAAATGAGATCAGAGCAGGAAGGTGAATCCATGAGGGTTTTCCTGGTATTCCTGATATCGGTATGCGCGATGATCACCGTGATACCGGCCGGCAGCGCGGACGCGCAGGCCCGGATCGATCTCGAAACCGGCGCGGTGTTCAGCGGCTACAACGACATCCGCATCCCGGGCAAGGGAGGGACGCTGTTCTCCCTGTCCCGCGAGCTCTCGACCGACCCGGCGCCGTTCGGCCGGCTGCGGGCCGGCTGCTGCTTCGGCGGCCGGCATACGGTGAGCGTCTTGATCGCGCCATTGCGGATCCGTTCCAGTGGCAGCAGTGCCCAGGCCATCATCTACGAGGGCGAAACCTTCGCGGCCGGGACGGCGCTGACGTCGCGCTACCGGTTCGACTCGTACCGGCTCAGCTACCGCTGGGACCCGCTGCGGCGCGAGCGGCTGACCGCCGGCTTCGGCTTCACGGCCAAGGTCCGGGACGCCTCGATCAGCCTGGATGGCGGCGGAAGGCGCGCCGAGAAGAAGAACACCGGGTTCGTGCCGATCCTTAACTTCCGCCTGGCTTGGCGCCCCGGCAGCCGGCTGACCGCCCTGTTCGAAGGGGACGCCCTGGCCGCGCCGCAGGGCCGGGCCGAGGACGTGTTCGCCGGGGCGGCGTACCGGCTGGGGAAAACGGTCTCGCTCAAGGCTGGGTATCGGTTCCTCGAAGGGGGCGCGGATAATGACGTGGTTTACAATTTCACCCTGTTGCATTACGCGGTGATCGGAGCGATCATCGACTTATGAGCACCATCGAGGAACTGGTCTATAGAAACCGCAGCTATCGCCGGTTCCACCAGGACCATGCGGTCTCCCCCGTTATCCTGGAGGAACTGGTCGACCTGGGGCGGATGTCGGCCTGCGGGGCCAACAAGCAGCCGCTGAAATACATCCTATCGGCCGCTCCCGCGAAGAACGCCTCGATCTTCCCGCACCTCCATTGGGCAAAGAACCTGCCCGAGTGGAAGGGACCGGTCGATGGCGAACGGCCCGCGGCCTACATTGTCATCGTGGGCGACAGGACCATCAGCGAGTCCTTCGGCCAGGACCACGGCATCGCGGCGCAGAGCATCATGCTGGGCGCGGCCGAGCGCGGCCTGGGCGGATGCATGATAGCCAATATTGATAAACCGGCGCTGCGAGTCGCTCTCAACCTTGACGACCGGTTTGAACTGCTGCTGGTGCTGGCGCTGGGGAAGCCCAGGGAAACGGTCGTGGTCGATGAGCTCGACCCCAAGGGCAACACCAACTACTGGCGCGACGACAAACAGGTCCACCACGTGCCGAAGCGCCGGCTGCACGACATCATTCTGGCGGAGTATTGATGGCGGTGTCATTGCGAGCAATGGTATACCACCTGAACAAACGAAGCAATCATCCGAACAAGTATCTGGATCGCTTCGCGGGCGGCGGCGTGGGGTCATGCTCGCGATGACGGGGCGCACGTGATGCCAGCATTCCCAAGGATCCGCCTCGACCGCAACGAGCTGTCCGGGGCCTTCGGCGACATCGGCACCGACCTGCCGCTGCTGATCGGGATGATCGTGGCCTGCGGCCTGGACCCGGCCAGCACCCTGGTGATGTTCGGCGCGATGCAGGTGGGCACGGGCCTGTGGTACGGCCTGCCGGTGCCGGTCCAGCCGCTCAAGGCGATGGCCGCGCTGATGATCGCGCAGCAGCTGCCGTCCGCTACCCTTTACGGCGCGGGCCTGTCGATCGGCGTCCTGATGCTGGCGCTGACGCTGACCGGCTCGCTGGAATGGCTGGTGCGGGTGATCCCCAAGGCGGTGATCCGCGGCGTCCAGTTCGGGCTGGGCTTGTCGCTGGCGACCGTCGCCTCCAGGAACTACATCCTGTCCGACGCCGTGCCCGGCTACATCCTGGCGGGCGTGAGCTTCATCATTGTCATCCTTTTCCTGGGAAACAGGAAGTTCCCCCCGGCATTACTGGTGATACTGCTGGGAGTGGTTTACGCGATTGCCTTCAAGCTGAATCTGGTCGCGATCGGGCAGGGGGTCGGGCTTACGCTGCCACGTATTAACGTAGTTACGTGGAACGACGTTACTACGGGTTTACTGGTATTGGCGCTGCCGCAGATCGCGCTGTCGATCTCCAACTCCGTGGTCGCCACCAAACAGACCCTCAAGGACCTGTTCCCGGACAGCAACGTCGGCGTCAGGAAGATCGGCATCACCTACTCGCTGATGAACCTGGTCAATCCCTGGTTCTCGGGCGTGCCCACCTGCCACGGCGCGGGCGGGCTGGCGGGGCACTACTCCTTCGGCGCGCGCACCGGCGGCTCGGTGGTGATCTACGGCTCGATGTACCTGGCGCTGGGGCTGTTCTTCTCCGGCTCGTTCAGCGAGACGGTCAAGGTGTTCCCGCTGCCGATGCTGGGCGTGATCCTGCTGTTCGAGTCGTTGGCGCTGATGATGTTCATCAAGGACATCGCCCAGGAACGAAACGACCTGTTCATCGCCCTGCTGGTGGCCTTGGCGTGCATGGCCCTGCCCAACGGCTACGTGATCGGCCTGGTGGCGGGAACGGGCGTCCACTACCTGGCGCGCAGCGCCTGGGTGGCGCGGGTGCGGGCGAGACTGCAATAACCATACATACCGACGACAGACAGCCATGAGGAGCACGACATGACACTGCAACGGGTGACGAAGAACCTGGCCGCCCTCAAGAAGCTCAAGACCAGGATGCAAGGCCGGGACTTCCTGCTGACCTGGGAGCGGACACTGGACGAGATCAAGGCCGTCGGGCTGGTGGCCGAGTGCCTGAAGGACCTGCATCAGGCGGGCGTTAGCGCCCGGATCTTCGATTCGGGCCTGGCCATCTCCATCTTCCGCGACAAGTCCACCCGCACCCGGTTCAGTTTCGCCTCGGCCGCGGACCTGCTGGGCCTGGCGGTGGCCGACCTGGACGAGGAGAAGTCGCAGATCGCCCACGGCGAGACGGTGCGCGAGACCGCCAACATGATCTCGTTCCTGACCGAGACCATCGGCATCCGCGACGACATGTTCCTGGGCGAGGGCAACAAGTACATGCGCGAGGTGGGCGACGCGGTGAGCGAGGGCTTCGCCCAGGGCGTGCTGCACCAACGGCCCAACATCGTGAATCTCCAATGCGACATCGACCACCCCACCCAGAGCATGGCCGATCTGCTGAAGCTCAAGGACCACTTCGGCGGGTTCGACAAGCTGAAGGGGAAGAAAATAGCGATGACGTGGGCCTACTCGCCCAGCTACGGCAAGCCGCTGTCGGTGCCCCAAGGCATCATCGGCCTGATGACGCGGTTCGGCATCGAGGTCAGCCTGGCGCACCCCGAGGGCTACGACCTGATCCCGGAGGTGATCGAGGTCGCGAAAAAGAACGCGTCGGACAGCAGGGGCGGCTTCGAGGTCGTCAACTCGATGGAGGAGGCTTTCCGCGACGCCGACGTGGTCTACCCCAAGTCCTGGGCGCCGTACAAGGTGATGGAGCGCCGCACCGAGCTGCTGAAGCGCAACGACCGGCCGGGGCTGGTCGAGCTGGAGAAGGAGTGCCTGGGCAACAACGCCAAGTTCACGTCGTGGGAGTGCGACTCCAGGAAGATGGCGCTGACCAAGGGGGGCAAGGCCCTGTACCTGCACTGCCTGCCCGCGGACATCACCGACGTCTCCTGCAAGCAGGGGGAAGTCTCGCAGGACGTGTTCGAGCAGTACCGGCTGGCGACCTACCGCGAGGCCGGGTTCAAGCCGTTCGTGATCGCCGCCATGATCTTCATGGCCAAGTTCGACGACCCGGCCCAGGCGCTGGCGGCGATCGCCAGGAAGGGCGGGAAGAGGCTGAGGTACTAGCTGCCCTCACACGACCTCACCCCAACCCCTCTCCCTTTGGGCGAGGGGCACCAACGGGGTCATCGCGAGAACGGCTATTCCTCCTGCACTGGCGAAACGATCGACTACGTTTCGTCATCCCGAGAAGACGTTCCTGCCTTGCCGGATGAGGGATCATCCTTCAACTTGTCAGGCACGGGGCAGTCTCAGGATGACAATGGAAATGTGCTTCGAAAGACGAGAGTAAACAATCAGGATCGGAGATAGAATGTCACGCATCATCAAATCAATCAACCGGGACGTCATCAAGCGCACCGCCCAGCGCTGCCGCGAGCGCGACATCATCATCCCCACCTTCGCCCAGCAGCGCGACCCCTCGCTGATCCCGGAGTCGATCCGGAAAAAGTTGAAGGGGGTGGGGCTGTGGGACGTCAACCCCATCAACCTGTTCCGCATCACCTGGAAGAACGACGTGGCGACCGGCCTGTTCGGCGGCGTCAACTGCCTGGAGGTGCCGCGCGAGATCACCGGCGTCAGGGCCCGGGTGATCGGGCTGGTCGGCAAGTACTTCCCCACCGGCGCGCACAAGGTGGGCGCGGCCTTCGGCTGCCTGGTGCCGCGGCTGGTGAGCGGCGAGTTCGACCCCACGGTGCACCGGGCGGTGTGGCCGTCCACCGGCAACTACTGCCGGGGCGGGGCGTTCGACTGTGCGCTTCTGAACTGCACGGCGGTGGCCATCCTGCCGGAGGAGATGTCGCAGGAGCGGTTCAGCTGGCTGCGGGAGATCGGCGCCGAGGTGATCGCCACGCCGGGCTGCGAGTCCAACGTCAAGGAGATCTACGACAAGTGCTGGGAGCTGCGCAACGACAAGCGCAACGTCATCTTCAACCAGTTCGACGAGTTCGGAAATCCGATCTGGCACTACCAGGTCACCGGGCCGGCCATCCAGGAGGTGTTCGAGTCCCTCAACGACACCAACCTGCGCGCGGCCGCCTACGTCTCGGCCACCGGCTCGGCCGGCACCATCGCCGCCGGCGATTACCTGCGGAAGCTGCATCCCCACATCCGGGTCGTCGCCTCCGAGGCGCTGCAATGCCCCACCCTCTACCTCAACGGCTTCGGCGGTCACCGCATCGAGGGAATCGGCGACAAGCACGTGCCCTGGGTGCATAACGTCCGCAACACCGACGCGGTGGCCGCCGTCGACGACGAGGACTGCATGCGATTACTGCGCCTGTTCAACGAGCCGGCCGGCCGGGAATTCCTGAAGACGATCAACGTGCCCGGGGACGCCGCCGCCCAGCTCCCGCTGCTGGGCATCTCCAGCATCGGCAACCTGCTGGCCTCGATCAAGACCGCCCGCTACTACGAGCTGGGCGAGCGGGACGTGATCTTCACCATCTTCACCGATTCGATGGAGCTCTACGAATCGAGGGTCAAGGAACAGCGGGATCAAAAGGGCGCCTACGGCCAGGTCCAGGCGGCCCGGGACTACGAGGCCGGGCTGGCCCACATGCGCGACGACTGGTTCCGCGAGCTCGACTACCGCGGGCGCAAACAGGTCCACAACCTCAAGTACTACACCTGGGTGGAGCAGCAGGGCAAGACCTACGAGGAAATCCTGGCGCAGTGGGACCCCGAGTACTGGCGGGAGCTGTTCGAGGACGAGGTGGGTTACTTCGACCAACTGATCGGGGAGTTCAACGAGGAAGTGGGGATCAAGTGACCCCACCCCCACCCCTCCCCTCGAGGGGAGGGGTGGGGGAGAGGTCATGAAGACGACCGTCGCGGCCATCATCCTGGCGGCGGGACAGGGATCGCGCATCGGCCAGCCCAAGCTCTTCCTGAGAACGGCTGATCGGACGTTCCTCGAGGCGGTGATCAAGACCCTTGAAACAGCGGGCGTGACGGACATCACCGTTGTGGTCCGGCCAGCGGATGAGGAACGGGCCAGGGAACTTGTGGGAGCGCATCTGGCCCGCGTCAACGAACACCCCGAGAACGGGCCGCTGTCCTCGCTGCGCATCGGGCTGGACGCGCTGCCGGGATGTGACGGCTATCTCGTGTTCCCGGTCGACCATCCCGAGGTCGGGACCGGCACGGTCACGGCCCTGCTGGCGGCGTTCGACGCCAGACGCGGCGCCGTCATCAAGCCGGCGTTCCGGGGGAAGGCCGGCCATCCGGTGATCATCCCGGCGCAGCTGGCGCGGACGATCGACGGCGCGGACGTCGCCGGCGGACTGGCCAACCTGATCGCGGGCTCCGGGCTTTCCGTGGCCGCGGTCGAGGTCGACGACCCCACGGTCCTGAAGAACATCAACACCAAGGACGATCTGTAGCGATGGACAGCCGATTCATCCGCACCCTGGCCGAGGCGATCGACGCCGGCACCGCGCGCTGCGTGGCCACGGTGGTATCCACCGCGGGCTCGGCCCCGGGCAAGCCGGGGTTCAAGATGCTGGTCCGCCATGACGGATCGATCTTCGGAACGGTCGGCGGGGGCGAGGCGGAGCAGAAGGTGCTCGAGGCAGCATTGTCGGATGCCGCGAACGAAGTCCGCACCATGCGGTTCGAGCTCACGGGCCAGCCTGACCAGAAGGACGGGACGAAGATGGTCTGCGGCGGGGCGATGGAGGTCTTATTGGAGCCGGTCGCGTCGGTGCACCGCTTGTACATCCTGGGCGGCGGGCACTGCGGCATGGCGCTGTCGGCGCTGGCAGCGCAGTGCGGCTTCGCGGTGACGGTGATCGACGACCGTCCGGCGTGGGCGTTGAGCGAAAAACACCCGGCGGCGCGGGTGGTCTGCGCGCCCTACGACGAGGCCGCCCGCCACATCCGGTTCTCCCAAGACGCCTCCATCGTGATCATGACCCACGGCCACGAGCACGACGAGCGGCTGCTGCGCGACTGCATCGGCCGGCCACACAAGTACCTGGGGCTGATCGCCAGCAAGCGGAAGGCGGGCTTGTTCTTCGAGCGGATGGAACAGGACGGGATCAAGCGGGAGGATCTCGAGCGGATCTACACACCGATCGGTTTCGACATCGGATCGGACACGCCGGCCGAGATCGCGGTCAGCATCTGCGCCCAGCTGATCGCGGTGCGCAGCGGGAAGACGGAGGTCAGTTTCAACGCCAATCCGTTATTCAACAAAAACGTTAAAAACTAGGTGTGCTATGGAGATTATTGCAAACAACATCGGTGAAAGATCACTGGGTACAAAATTAAATGAATATTTGTTAACTAGAGACCCAGCTTATTCGTCATTTAGAGCTGCAATAGCTTATGTCAAACAATCAGGTATGCAACATGTAATAAATAGTATTGGTGCTTTTTTAAGGAATGGTTGTTCGATAGAACTAATTATTGGTATTGATCAATATGGCACTTCCATTGAGGGGTTAACACCGTTGTTAGCATTATCGCGTGAATATCCAAGTCTTAGGCTATTTATCAATCATGATGAAAACCCCTATGTTACATTTCATCCAAAGATATATTGTTTTGAAAATAATGACGTGCTAATTGCATTAATTGGATCACCGAATCTAACCGAAGGTGGTATGTACTCAAATGACGAGTGTTTTATAGAGATAAAATTGCAAAAATCAAGCCCTAACGATAATGAAGTAATACGACAAATAAATGAAGCACTAAATCATTGGAGAAACGAGGAAGCCGGGAATGCTTTGTTGCTGACTAATGAATTGTTTACACAACTAACTGAAAATGGTTACATCCGAATCGAAACTAGACTACCATATGAGCCAGTTGACGAAGAACAAACAGCTCAGGGTATCAACGCCCCGGGTCCCATAAGAACGAGGTTATTCAGGAGACTACCTAGGAGAAGGCCACCACGGGCACAGCATCCCGCAACAACAATAACCCCAAGAGAAGAAAGAGAACAAGAAGCGGATTTACATGATACAACAGAAGGTTTTATAATGACATTGATGAGAACGGATGTTGGAACTGGTCAAACAACACCAGGCACGAGCAGACGATCACCTGAAATATTTATACCACTATCAGCACGTGATAATAACCCGGAATTTTGGGGGTGGCCAAATACATTTAGCGAAGATAACAGAATGCCAGGCAAATATGATCGAAGTAATGTTCGTATGTTTATTAATGGAGAGACCGTGAATGTAAGTATGATGACATGGCCGGCAAAACACGACTTCAGACTTAGGTGCGAAGCACTTCGTAGCGCAGGAAGCGAAGGTGACATTATACGGATTGAAAGAGTTGTGAACCCTATTGACTATGAGTATTACGTAACTATTATACCTCAGAATACTATTGACTACAGAATATTCCGGCCTTTATGTAATAGACAAACCCCACATTCCGAGAGAATGTGGGGTTACTATGCTACCTAATGATTATGGATTGATAAAATGCAAGATGTTTTCTACAGTACCTTTATTGTTCTTAAAAATGTCCCTTGAAAGTATAGTATCCATTGGTATGCTCTCAGCATGCTTCAAACCGACCATTTTACATAATGCTGATAAATACTCATCAGTATTGATATAGATGCGCTTGGAGCCTGAGGTCGTGTGATTATTGCCAATTACTATGAATATATGGCCACCCTTTCTTACTAAATACTTATAATTGCCAACAACCTGCTTCATATCGAAAAAATATTTCGATAACAATGAAGGAAGGTTTTTTCGTCTAAACCCAACATCATTAGTGGTGAATTCCTTGTTTATATTATCAATGCAATCTCTTATACACTTAGGCAGTTCATTCTTATTCGATTGATAATGGTTAAATAGATCTACCCTAGTCCTATCCGGAATCTCTCTATTGCCAATCATATCGATATCACGTTTGCGATGTTGTCTACGGGAAAGCAAATTTAAAAAGTATAAACTTAATCTGTCCGTGTCTAGATATGGTAACGCCGTTGCATAAGGAGGTGATGTTATGACAACGTCAATATTGTTGATCAACTCTGGATAAATAGTTTTAATGGTACGTGAATCACCTTCTTTAATTGAGAAAGACCCAAGCCGCTCTTTAACGATATTTGGAAGGTAACTATCAAGTGCGCATATATTTTTATCCAATTCGGCAATATAGTTATTAACAGGATTAATGTCTTGAAGAGATTTGCATTCTCTCCTAACGCGCAAATCATCTTCTTTTTGATAGGATAATTTCCTTAATATATTACTTAGGGAGATAGTATACAAATCGCGCAAAATAACATTATTTTCCTTGTGAATTAGAGAAATAATTTTATCTAGAATTATCAGATGATCGTGCAGAAACCATTGGTTTAAATAGTCGTCACTGCTTTTATCTAGATTAGATAACCAGGTATTTTTAAAATTGAAATCATTTAGTTGATCAATGTGTTCTGCATGCTTCGATTTTAAATATTTGGGGTTAATATATAAGACACTGCATTTAGCTCTAGATAACAAAACAGAAAGTGGATTCATATCTAGGCCATAAGCATTGCATCCATGTGTTATTGCTTCAACAAGTGTAGTTCCACTACCACACATATTATCAAGTACATTACTGCCCGATTTTGAATTCGCAATATTTAATAATGATTTCACGAGTTGAGGGAAAAACTTCCCACGGTACTCATGAAAGTTATGAGAACCATAACGTAAAACCCTTCTTTTGGGAACATTAATACTATTCGATAAATTAGTATTTATATTTGAGGATGATTCTTTTATCACTTGAGATGTATAAATAACATTATTACCAAAAGAAATGCATTCCCAATAAGTTAGATTATCTGCCAATAAACCTGGATTTATGCTTGTTCGCACAGTATAAATATCCGTATCCTTCAGTAACATATGCGGTTTAGCATTAGTTATGGCTGTTAATTCTTTAATAGCCAGTAATATTTCAAAAGGCTTTATGTACGGCTTTATTTTACATTCGATAGTATTCATCTTACACCCGCGCATTTCTTAGTATAACTATATGTTCGTCTTTGATTTTACCGATTAGGGGGTTGAAAGACTTTTTTGACGGCAGTAAATTACGTTTAATATTCGCCTCCACTTTATAACCGATATGTTTTGAAACATTGATGAATATCTCATCATTTTTAAATATCTCACCACCTATTATAGAATCGCCTAAAACAAAACAGACATATCGATCTTTGGATAGAAGATTAGATAGCCATATTAAAATGTGGTTAAGCTCTTGCTTAAATGTTTCGATGGATGCAGCATTTTTGCCTTTGGCACTATATTTCCGATGGCTCCCTATTTCAATATCTTTGAATTTGTTTTGATCCATGCCTAACCAAAGCATTCTGGACCGATGATAAAGATGGTAACTATATGCATTTGGGTATGGTGGTGAACAGACAACCAAATCCACATCATTTATTGATGGATCTTGTAGAATATTGGCACAAAGTACTTGTGCAGTAAAGTTTGGGTTAATTTCCTTGCTAAATTGGATGACTTGATTTGTTATGTTGTCTAATGATTTTGCGAATTTCGAAAAAGTATCCCCTGGTTTAATATTTTTAATACGTCTCACATAACGTGTGTCAGAATCTTGTTTTGAAACGTTGACAAGAATAGAAGATAAAGCAGCTAAAGCCACATCCCTGGCTTTATTATTATGGATTACCATACAGTTTTTACGTATATTATATAGTTCTAAAATCACACAATTATCATACCATTGTTCAATCCATTTTAGCGTTTGTTCATCAAAAATGGTCCCATTATCAATATCGTCAACAAGAAATAAACTGTTTTGCTTTTTCTTGAGATAATCGGCCTTGTCAATATAATCAGAAACGATACTTCTTAAAGTGGTTTCTTCTTTTGTACTAATGATGTTAGTTTTAACTCTACTAATTAATGCTGCTATGGGGTTTGCATCTATACCAATAGTCTGTCTATTTAGTCTCAATGCTTCAACTAATGTTGTACCGCTACCACAAAATGGATCCAATACAGTCTCACCAACCGTTGACAAGCTTTGTATTAAGGTATTTGGTATTTGAGGTATGAACTTGCATGGATATGGATGTACAGAATGATTTAAGTATTCTGTTTCGGAAGTGACAAAATCCCAATCTAAGATATTAAGGGATTGTATTTGTGTTTGATAAGGGTTGTTTTCAGTCATTTTGGTTATATTGCTTTCAGCATATCCTCGGATAGATTCGATTTCGTCTAGCGTGAAAGTACGCCAGCCATTTCGATCTCGGGTTGGCTCTTTAATCTTTTTCTCACGAAGCCATCTTAATAATGTATCGCGGTGTACACCAATAATCTGTGCAGCTTCGTGTGTGCCTATATTTTTATTGTTATTCATAATATCTCAACTATATGCAACTATATGTAATATTATATAACACTATTTAGTTATTATCAAGCTATTTCATTCTAACAATTATTGGTATGATAGCATGAAGGGTAGACAATTTTCGTCTACCCTTCATGCTATCTGATCGCCCGCAGCTGCCCCGGTGTCAATAGCCAGCAGAGCGCGGCACACTTTCCCCAGCGCAGCGTCTCGGCCTGCAGCAGGCAGAGCGAGCCCTTTTTAAAGTCAATTGAGAAGCCCCCCGCGTCGCCGGCCAGTTTTGACACCATGCCGCTGAGGTGCGGCTCGTGGCCCGTCAAGAGGATGTTCCCGCAGTCGAGAAACTGCTCGTTGATCTGCTTGACCAGCGACCGGACGTCGCCCGAGGTCGACAGATGGGGCGAAAACTCCAGCAGGTTCATCTTGTCGAAAACGCCGGCCACGATCTCGGCGGTTTGCCGGGCGCGCAGCACCGGGCTGGACAGGATCAGGTCGAACGTAAGCCCCAGCGCCTTGATGCCGCGCGCGGCCCGCAGCATCTTCTTGTGGCCCTCAGGCGTCAGCGGCCGGTCGTCGTCGTTGGGGTAGTACGGCGAGCCGCGCTCCACCGCAATGCCGTGGCGCAGAAGATAGATGTTCATGACGAAACTCCACGTCGGGTTTGCGGCAGCTGGCCGGCGGCCGATCGCTTCATCCAGTACTCCAACGCCCTGGCGGCGGCCGGTCCCAGTCCGGAGATCAGGCTGGATCGCTCGGCATCCAAGGAGGCCAGCACCGGCCGCAGCTCGGCCAGCACCGTTGCGTTGCGGGCGGCGCCGAACCCGGCCAGTCCGGCGGCGGTCACGCCCATGTCCTGGATTTTCCCGGCCAGCGAGTGCAGCCGGTGCATGGCGTCCAGGTCGTGCGGAGAGAAGCCCGGCAACGAGGGGCCCAGCCACTCGGCGGCGTAACGCAGGCGCTTGCAGGTGATGCGCAGGCGGTGACTCGCGCGGAAATCGCCGGGGGCCGTCCGTTCCCACGCCTTGATCGCCTTGGCCAGCGCCGCCGCCAGGAACAGGCGCACGCCCCGGACGCAGGCCTGCGGAGGGACGCCAGCGAGGTTGTCGGCGAAATACCGCAGCGCGGCCAGCAGGGGCGCCGGGTCGAGCGCCGATAAATCCCGGCGCGCCGCAGCAGCCAGCTTCGGCCGGCGGGCCGCCAGCCAGGCGGTATACAGGTCCAGCGATGGGTTGGCCTGGCCGGCGGCATCCAGGCTGGCGCGCGCGATGTCGATGTCGCGCAGCGGCCCCAGCGAACGCAGCTGCGCCCTCAGCCGGCGGCGGATGCGCGGCAGCGACCGGCGCGGCGCGACGGACTGGGCCGCGTCCAGCAAGCTCAGCAGGCGCCGCAGGGTCGTCCGCAGCCGGCGCACGTCCTCGGCCGCCGCCCTCGACCGGCATCGGCCCAGCCACCGCCCGTAGGCGGCGGCTCGCGCGCGCAGTGCGCGCGACAGCGACAGGGGGAGCCCGGGTCCGGCCTCGGCCATGGGCGGCGTGTTATGGCGTCCGTTCGATCTCATCGCAGGCGGCGGCATGCGCCGCACCGCAATGATAAAGAAAATCGCCGTAAAAGTAAAGCCCAAACTGGCGGCCACCGCGTCGCCATTGGGCCGGCGGATATGCGATTATTTTGCTTGACAGACGATGGTTGTTTCATTATACTTGTATTCGATATAGTGGGTTCTATCCTCTTCGCCCGCATGAAGAAGCCAGTTTTCATAATGCTGTCGGCCGTGCTGGCCGCCGTTGCCATGGCGCTGTCGCTGTTGGCGCTGCGTCGGAGCGTTGCCGCCGGCGTTCCCGGCGAGGACGCCCTGGCCATCCGTTCCGAGCTGATCGCCAAGAACCTGGGGCGCAGCCTGGCCGATCCGTTGGCCAACCGGGACGACTTGGCGCTGTCGGAGCTGATCGCCCAAGTGCGGAGCGATTTCCCCGAGGTGGCAGACGTCATCGTCGCCAACCTCAGGGAGGGCGTGGTCGCCGCCAGCGAGGTCGGCCTGGCCGGCTCGGCGTTGCGGCTGCCGGACGGCGTGGCCCGCCTGGAAAGCCAACCCTCCCTGCTGCAGCCGGCGGCCGGGGACGGTCCGGGGCAGCACGGCTACTGGGCCGTGGTGCCGGTCCTGCTGGGACGGGAGAAGATCGGCAGCGTCTACCTGCGGACCCGGGGCGCAACCGCGGCCCCCGCCGGGCCGTTCCCGCTGCCGCTGGTGGCGGGGCAGGCGGCAGCGCTGGCGGCGCTGCTGACGCTGATCATCGCGGCGGCGCCCCGGGGAGCGGTCAAGGTGGTGGCCAGCGCCGACGCGGCGCGCGCCGAGGAGGAGAAGAAGCAGATCGAGCGCGAACTGGAGCAGCGCCGACGCGACCTGAAGAAGGTCGAAGCCGAGGCGGCCGATCACAACCGCTGGCTGGAGATGTTCCGCTCCGAGGAGAACGACCTGGCCACCCGGGTCAAGAAGCTGCGCGAGGAGCGGGGCGAGCTGGAAGCCCGGGTCGAGACCGGCCGCAAGCAGCTGATCGAGCACGAGACCCTGCTGCGGGACAAGACCCAGAAGCTGGAGGAGATCAGCGTCAACCTCACCGCCCGCATCCAGGAAGGGATGCAGCTGGACCAGCGGCTGGAGGCCGTCCAGCGCCAGGAGGCCGACCTCAACCAGCGGATGATCGAGCTCAAGAAGGGCGAGGAGAACCTGGCCTTATGGCTGAAGAACTCCAAGGTCGAGGTCCAGAACCTGGTACGGTTCATCGCCGAGAAACGGGTGGAGGAGAGCGAACTGGAGCAGCAGGTGGAGGAGACCCGCTCCGGCCTGGGCGCGCTGGAGCAGCGCTCCGAGCAGCTGCGGGCGGAGGTCGAGGAGCTGAGCGGCATCTGCGAGCAGCTGTCGCAGGAGCGCACCCGGCTGGCGGGCGAGGTCACGGAGAAGCAGCAGAACCTGACGGCGGTGATGAAGCTGCTGGAGGGCAGCCGCAGCCGACTGGAAAAACTCCATAAGCAGGAGGCCGGCGCCGGCGGCGTATGAGCGACCACTACACCTTGCTGGGCGTCGGCCGCGGCGCCACCACCGAGGAGATCGCCATCGCCTACCGGCGGCTGGCGCGCCAGCGGCACCAGGAGATGGGAGCCGCGGCAGACCTGGGCGCGCTGTCACTGGCCTACCGCATTCTGTCGTCGTCCGACCGGAGGCGCGAGTACGACCGGGGACTGCAGGACCTCGCGGGCGCGTACCTGCCGCCGGACCCCGCCCAGCCCACCGAGGCCGAGCGCAGCTACCAAGCCGGCCTGGAGGCGATGGAGAGGCAGGGCTACCAGGAGGCGGCCGGCTTGTTCACCAGGGCCATCGAGCTGTCGCCCCGGACCGCGCACTTCCACAGCCACCTGGGGCTGGCGCTGGGCATGTTCCGCGACCGGTTGGCCGAGGCCGAGCGGTGCTGCAAGCGGGCGGTGGGGCTGGATCCGGACAATCCCGAGTTGTTCTACAACTTGGGGTTCCTGTACCAGCGGCACAACCTCAACGACGCCGCCCAGGAGGCCTTCAGCAAAGCCCAGGAGGCGAGATCTATTCGCCAGGCCCGGCTGCGGCCGGCCGGCGGCGGGGTCATCGTGGTGGGCGCCTCCGGTGAATCTTCGGCCGGCGACCTGCTGCGGGAGCTGGAGACCCTGGAATCTGATTTCGCCGGCCGGGAGCCGGCGGTTCCGGCCGCGTCGCAGGAATCCGCAAGCCGGACGGTGGACAACGCCGACGACCTGCTGCGCGAGCTGGAGACGATAGAGTCCCAGGTCAACGGCCAGGAGATGCAGCCGGAGGCGGCGGGGCAGGCGCCGCCGACAGCCACGGCGCCGGATGAGCCGGTTTCGGTGGACGACCTGCTACGGGAGCTGGCCGAGATGGAGAAGCAGGTCAGCCGGGCCGAGGCCGAGGAACCCCTCGCGCCCCCACAGAGCGGATTCGTGGCTCAGGCAGAAGCGGCCTTCACGCCGGTGCTGCCCGAGGCGGATATCTACCAGGAGACCCGGATCGACGAGTCGGACCTGGCGGCGCAGGCCGGGCAGCTGCTGGAGCAGGAGCCCCGGCCCCCGTCCGAACCACTGCCCGTGCAGCAGGCGGCGCCGGTGCCGGATGCGCCGCAGAGCCAGTCCCTGCCGGAAGAATCAACCCCCGTCGCCCTGGCCGCCGACGACGGGCCGCTTCGCCTGGAGACCGCGGCCATCGAGCAGGAGCTCCCGCCCGTGCCAGGACCGGCCCCCATTTCCGAACCCGCCCAGGCGGAGCCCGTGCCGACGCTGCTGCGCGACAACGGCCATGGCGAGCCGGTGGACCCGGACGTGCAAAAGAAGATGCGCCAGCTGGAGGCGCTGGAGAGCGAGATGGAGGAGGAGTTGGCCCGGATCCGCCTGCAGCGGCAGAAGCTGCTGGGAACCGCTATATGAACGAACCTCGCTCTTGGCGGGGTCGTTTTGTCCACATCATTCGTTCGACGGTTACAGGCATCAGGGTTTCCCCGAACAGAATGGATCAACGCCCGGATGGTTTCAGCGTTCGACCGCACCATATGCTATATGCTGGAATGCATGATACGGTAGAGTGCCGATTCATTTCGTTGCCGGAAGATGACCCCGCAGTGACCGCATGATGTCACTGGCATGCCATCATTCACCACGATGGGCAAGACGATCATGATGTGCGCCTTGTGTCCGTAAAAGGCGAAAACCCCGCAGCGCTGCGGGGTTTGTTTTTTTCCTCGGCGCCCAGTCTCACATCGTCTTCAGTATCTGCTGCAGATTGTCCGGGTCGGTGGTGCGGCTGAAGGCTTCGTCCAGGGTGATCACGTTGCGCTTGAACAGGCCCGCCAGCGACATGTTGAGCGTGGTCATGCCCTGCTTGGAGCTGGTCTGGATCAGGCTCTGCAGCTGGTAGGTCTTGGCCTCGCGGATCAGGTTGCGCACCGCGCCGGTGCCCACCATCACCTCGAAGGCCGCCACCCGGCCGCGGTTGTCCGACCGCTTCACCAGGATCTGCGACACCACCGCCACGAAGTTGACCGCCACCTGCATCCGGATCTGCGACTGCTGGTGCAGGGGGAAGACGTCGATGATGCGGTCGATGGTCTGGACCGCGTCCGTGGTGTGGAGGGTGGCCAGCACCAGGTGGCCGGTCTCGGCCGCGGTGATGGCCAGCTGGATGGTCTCCAGGTCGCGCATCTCACCGATCAGGATGCAGTCCGGGTCCTGGCGCAGCACGTACTTGAGGGCATCGGCGAAGGTCAGGGTGTCCTGGCCCAGCTCCCGCTGGTTGACGATGGCCTTCTTGTCGGTGTGGACGAACTCGACCGGGTCCTCCACCGTCATGATGTGGCAGGGGTCGTTGGCGTTGCGATGGTCGAGGATCGAGGCCTGGGTAGTGGACTTGCCGCAGCCGGCCGGGCCGGTGATCAGCACCAGGCCGCGCGGACGCATGGCGATGTCCTTGAGGGCGGCCGGGAACCCCATCTCGTCCAAGCTGGGGATGCGCTCGGGGATCAGCCGGAACACCATGCCCAGGCTGCCGCGTTGCTGGAAGACGTTGACCCGGAAGCGGCCGATGCCGGGCAGGTTGTAGGCCAGGTCCAGCTCCAGCTCGTCGCGGAACTTCTGCCACTGGGCCGGCGTCAGCAGCGAGGTGACGCACTGCCTGATATCGTCGGGCCCCAGCGGCGGAAGCTTGGCCTGCAGCAGGTCGCCGTTGATCCGCAGCAGCGGCGGGATGCCGATCTTGACGTGGAGGTCCGAGGCCCCGGCCCCGGCCATGTGCTGCAGCAGCTGGTTCAGCTCCATCGGCTCACACCTTCCCCAGCATCCGCTCGAACTCGTGCGGGTTGGACGACTTGGCGATGGCGTCATCCATGTTGATCACGCCCTTGAGGTAGAGGTCCTTGAGGCAGGCGTCCAGGGTGACCATGCCGAACTTGGCGCCGCTCTGGATGTTGGAGTAGATCTGGTGGGTCTTGCCCTCGCGGATGATGGAGCGGATGGCCGGGGTGCAGGTCAGCACCTCGTAGGCCACCACCCGCCCCTTGCCGTCGGCCCGCGGCAGCAGGGCCTGGGAGAACACCGCCTGCAGCGTGGTCGACAGCTGCAGCCGCACCTGCTGCTGCTGCCCCGGCGGGAAGACGTCGATGATGCGGTCCACGGTCTGGGCGGCGTCGGCGGTGTGGAGGGTGGCCAGCACCAGGTGGCCGGTCTCGGCNNTCCAGGTCGCGCATCTCGCCCACCATGATGATGTCGGGGTTTTGCCGCATCACGTGCTTCAGCGAGTTGGCGAAGGAGTGGGTGTCGATCCCCACCTCGCGCTGGTTGACGCAGGCCCGCTTGTCCCGGTGCAGGAACTCGATCGGGTCCTCGATGGTGATGATGTGGCACGACTTGTTGTCGTTGATCAGGTCGATCATCGCGGCCAGGCTGGTGGACTTGCCGCTGCCGGTGGGGCCGGTCACCAGGATCAGGCCGCGCGGCAGCAGGCATGTCTTCTTCATCACCGGGGGCAGGCCCAGCTCGTCGATGGTCTTGATGGTCAGCGGGATCACCCGCAGCACGGCGCCCACGGAGTTCTTCTGACGGAAGACGTTGACCCGGAAGCGCGACACGCCGGGGATGGAGTAGGACATGTCGAGTTGGTGGGTGCGCTCAAAGCGCGCGCGGCGCTCTTCGTTGAGCACCTCGTACAGCAGGGCCTTGGTGTCGGCGGCCGCCAGCACCGGCATGCCGCTGCGCACCAGCTGCCCGTGGATGCGGTACACCGGCGGCTCGTCGCTCTTGATGTGCAGGTCCGACCCCTCCTGGGACACCAGGGTGCGCAGCAGTTCGTCGATTTTGGCCATCGCGCTCGAAATGATTGAACGCATTAGTTTAGCAAACGAACGGGGCAATGTCAAGCGAAACCGGGGCGCCGGGGTCCGGGAAATTGTCACCGCCCGGCGGTATGCTGGCGGCGAACCAGTTAGAAAGGAATGAACGATGGCCATCCCGACAACCGCGCCCGCCGCGCGGCCCTGTTTCCCGCCGCAGGCCCCGCTGCCGGCCGCGGCGGCCGTTCCCCGGCGCTTCACCGTGCAGGTGTCGCCGCAGGTCTACGTCGACCTGCCGCTGCCGACGGGGCTGGACGCCGCCGGGGCCGAACGCTACGTGCGGGCCTACGCCCTGTCTCGCGGGCACGACTGCCGCCTGGAACGGCTGGGCGCCGGCCGCGTCTACTGCCTGTCGGACGGCGCGCGGTTCGAGGCGTTCCGCTGACGGGCCGGCGGCGCTTTTCTGTTGACCGGCCCGGTGCCCTGTGGTATAGTTATCCGCCATGAACGACAGCAGACCGCGCGTCGCCATCGTCAACGACCAGCCGCGCTCCAGCGGCACCGGCACCTACGCCTGGCACCTGGCCGGGCTGCTGGCCCGCTCCCCGGAGGTCGTCGCCGACCACATCTTTCTTGATTATCCGGGCGGCCGCATCCTCCGGAACCCGGGGACGCCGGATCAGTCCGTGCTTGCATCGGTGGGCCGCGTGCCGCTGGCCGACAGCCGGCCCTGGTTCTGGCGGAGAGCGATGCGCCATGTTCGCGGGTACGACATCGTCCATTTCACCAGCCAGAACATGTCCTTTCTGTGCGGGGCGGCGCCGGCCGGGTCGGTCGTCACCTGCCTGGACGTCATCCCGCTGGTAGAGCCGGAAGGGCTGTTCGAGCGGTACTGGCGCGGGTACCTGTACTCGGGCCTGCGCCGCGCCGGCCGGATCATCGCCATCTCCGAGGCAACCAAGCGGGACGTGATGCGGCTGTTCGGTGTGCCCGGGGACAGGATCGCCGTGGTCCCCCTCGGCGTCGACGCCGACTACCGGCCGCGCGACCAGGTTACGGCGCGGGAGCGGCTGGGCCTGCCCCGGGACAGGAAGATCGTTCTCCACGTCGGCACTGCCGCCGCGCGCAAGCGGGTTCCGCTGCTGCTGGAGGCGTTCGCCGCGTCGCGGTCGTGCCGTGATGCCCTGCTGGTGCGGATCGGCCAGGCCCCGGCCGGACACCGGGCGCTGGCGCAGCGGCTGGGGATAGGAGAACGGGTGCTGTTCCTGGAGAACGTCCCGGGCGAGACGCTGCCGCAGTACTACAGCGCGGCCGACTTGTTCGTCTTCCCGTCGCGGTACGAGGGATTCGGCCTGCCGCCGCTGGAGGCCATGGCCTCGGGCTGCCCGGTGATCGCGGCCGACAACTCCTCGATCCCGGAGGTGATGGGCGACGCTGCAGTGCTGGTCGCATCGGACGATCCGCAAACGTGGGCGGACGAGATCGACCGCGTGCTGGGCGACCGCACGGTGTCCGACACCATGGCCCGCCGGGGACTGGCGCGGGCCGCGGCGTTCACTTGGCTGCGGACGGCGGAGAGGACGGTGGAGGAGTACCGGTCGGCGGTGCTGGGAAAAAGAAAATCCCGCTTGACAAGCTCGGGCGCCGGGTGTAGAATGTGAGTTGGCGGCGTTCCCGATGGATCGGGCGCTCGCCGGAGAACCATTTATCGGGAAGGAGCCAATCATGCGTGGCACAATGTCAGCCTGTACCACGGCTGCTTTGGCGGTCGTGTGCGGCGTGGCGCTGGCCGGCACCTGGCGCGAGTCCAGCGTAACTGACTTTGTCGACGGCACGTACAACGCCAACGTGTTCGCCTCGGCCGAGGGCAGCGACAACGGGACCGTCAAGACATCCCCTGGCGTGACCTACGATCTGAATAAGGACAGTTGGCCCGATATCGTAATATCCAACATGCAGGGGCCGGCGTCGTATATCTACTGGGGTTCCTCCGCCGGCTATGACAGCACCAACCGCACACTGCTCCCAACGGACGGCGCGACGGGCAACTCCATCGATGACCTCGATCGTGACGGTCACCTCGACATCGTGTTCAGTATTTTCAACGGGGCTTCGTCGGTCATATACTGGGGCAGCCAAACCGGATTCCATGCGAATGATACAACGCGACTCCCTTCCAACGGTGCCCACGGCAACTATATTTGCGATCTGAACCACGACGGACGTCTCGACATTATCATTGCCAACTGGTTCGGTAACGAATCGTATATATATTGGGGCGGACCCCATGGACAATACTTGGGAACCCGTCGGACCGCGTTACCGACATCGCAGGCCTACGACGTGGCCGTGGCCGACCTGAACAAAGACGGCAGGCTGGATATCGTATTCGGCAACGGCTGGGATCCATCCCACCAGTCGTACATTTACTGGGGCCAGGGAACGGACTCGATCTACTACAGCACCGCCTCGCGCGATGAGTTGACGGCAGGCCACGCCGAGGGTGTGTCGATTGGCAAATTGAACAATGACGGCTGGCTGGACATCGTCTTCAGCAACAACGGCGACGCCTATGCTGACAATTCGTACATATACTGGGGCAGCGCCGTCGGTTTCTCGGACAGCAACCGCACCGCGCTGCCATCGTTGGGCGCCCGTGGTAACAGTATCGTGGATATCGATCGCGACGGCCATTCCGATGTTGTCATCGCTAACTGGTTCGACGGCGCCACCCACGACATCCCATCGTACATCTACTGGGGGCCGGATTTCTCCATCACTGGGCGGACAGAGTTGCCGGGCCATGGTGCAGTTGGGACGCTAGTCGGTAAGTTTCTAAAAACCGGCCCAGATATCCAACTGCTGTTAACCAATGGTATCCAGGGGCCCGGTTTCTATGGAACCAGCGTCAACGCTTTCACTTACTTGTTCAATATCACCAATGAACGAGTAGTGACGCTGGTCGACTCGGTGCCATCGGTCTACGCCCACCTGTCCACTAAGGACAACGGCAACGTCCATAATCGTGGATGCACCGAAGAATACATGTCATCTGTTTTCGGCGACGGCGGGATCGACTACTCTTGGGGTGCTTGCAGCTGGTCGGCCCAGGTGCCTGCCGGTGCGGCGTTGGAGGTCGCGGTACGCAGCGGAAACACTACCGAACCGGACGACGGCAGCTGGAACGATTGGATGATCGTAGCCGCTTCGGGCGCCGGTGCCGGCTCGTCGTCGGCGAAGTATGCGCAGTACCGGCTCAGGTTGATCGCCAACGAATTCCTGGAATCCCCGGTGGTCGACGAGATCTCGCTCGACCACACCGAGCTGGGCGTGGCCGGCGTCCCGGCGGAAGCCGTCGGGCACTGCAGCTTCACATGCCGGAAGCGGGGCCGGGCGGTGGTGATGGAGTACATGTTACCGGCGGCGGGTATGGTGACCGTATCTGTATTTAACATTCTGGGGCAATGCGTTGCCACGCCGGTACGAGGGTACTATTCCGCCGGACAGCATGCCGTCGAATGGAACGTCCCGGCCAGTCGGCTGGCATCGGGGGCATTTATCGTTCAGGCATACTTGGCGGGCGAGGCTTTCACCCGGCGGCTGGTGGTCGTCCGGTAACGACGGGAGCGTGCGGTCGCGCCGGGCGCGGCGCGGCCGGGACGGCACCGCGCCCCGGGCATGCGGCCTTCGGCCGCATGCTTTTTCATTGACCACCGTGGTGATGTGTGGTATATTTAATAACTTCCCCCGCTACCACAGCGCCGCGGAGCAATCATGTCGCATCCACAGTGGGACGCCGTCTACAAGGAGCGGGTCGAGATCGGCGAACTGATCGACCACGTCTACTCCCATAAGGCCTACCTCACGGAGATCATCGGGCGGTCCCCGCGGTCCGTGCTGGAGGTCGGTGTCGGCGGCGGGTCGACCTCGATCTTCCTGACGTACCTCGGCATCAAGGTCACCGCCATCGACAACAATGCCAGCGTGATCAAATCAGCGGCCAGGAACAACGCCCGGCTGGGCGGGAAGTTGGAATTCCGCGAGGCCGACGCCTTCCGGCTGCCCTACCCGAACGACAGCTTCGACCTGATCTGCCACCAGGGCTTCTTCGAGCACTTCGAGGACGGGGACATCCGGTCGCTGGCCCGCGAGCAACTGCGCGTGGCGCCGGCCGTCGTGTTCAGCGTCCCCACCAGGTACTACTTGTCGCGGGCCCTGGGGGAGCGGCTGCTGACCAAGCGGCGGTGGGAGGCGATCGTGTCTCCATTCAGGATCGGCGCCAGCTTCTACTACGGCCGGCCCCGCCCCGACGGTGTCCGCAAGCGCCTGCTGACGGCGGCCGGCTGGCGCGACATCTACTACTGCTGCGTGCTGACCCGCGATGCCTGACCCGGCGGCGGCCGTCCGGCGGCTGGCCAAGGTCGCACTGGCGACGGCGATCGTTGCCGGCATCGGCTACTTCCTCGCCAAGACGCTGGTCGGTAACTGGGGGGCGATCGACGCGGCCCGCCGATCCGCCCAGTACCGGTGGGTCCTGGCGGCGTACCTGCCGCTGGCGGCCTCGTTCGCTATCGGCGTCTCGGCATGGCAACACATCATGTCGATGCTGGGCGCGCGCCTGTCCTGGGGCCGCTGCTTCTGGACGATCTCGGGCTCACACCTGGCGAAGTTCATCCCCGGCCACGTGCTGGCGCTGGGCGGCAGGATCTGGCTGTGCGGCCGGGAGGGGGTCCCCACCGCCGTTTCCACGACCGGCGTGGTGCTGGAAATGCTGGCGCAGCTGGCGGCGTCGGCCCTGGTGTTCATTTGTTACGCCATGTTCCCGGGGCACAGCGTCAATGCGCTGTACGGGCTGATCGGCGTCGCGCTGGCCGCGGCGCTGGCCGCTACGGCGCATCCGTCGGTGCTGCGACGGGTCTGGCACCTGGTCCCTCGCTACGGCAAGGCCAGCGCCGGGTATCTTACCTACCGCTACCGGGCCGTGCTGGCCCTGGTCGGCCTCTATGTCCTGGCCTGGGCGCTGCAGGGGCTGGGGGTGTACCTGCTGGCGCGGTCGCTGTGCCCGGGCCTCGGCGTGGCGGCGGCGGTCCCAGTGATCGGCGCGTACGGCGGCGCCTACGCTCTCGGGTTCCTCAGCTTTGTCACGCCGGGCGGCCTGGGCGTCCGCGAAGGAGCCCTGAGCTATCTGCTGTCGAGCTACCTGCCGCTGCCGGCCGCGATCCTGGTGGCTGTGCTGTCCCGGCTGTGGTTCACCTCGTTCGACATCGTGATGACGATCGCATCATTGAGATTCAGCAACACCGGAGCGCCCCATGGCCAAGCATAGGAAACAACGCCCCGCGGCCCCCCTTGAACCGGACCGCCGGATCGACCCGCGGTCCGTCTTCGATTGCCCCTGGCTGACGCTGGCGATCATGATGGCGCTGGCGGTGGTGCTGTACCACCGGGCGCTCTCGCCGTCCGCCATGCTGTTCGGGACGGATTTCAACTCCGGCGCCTACATGACGTACCGCTACATCGCCGACGCCATCGTCCGGTACGGCTCGTTCCCCTTGTGGGACTGCCGGGTCTACGGCGGCGCGCCGATGATCGATGCCGTGACGTACGGCCACTCGCTCTATCCGCTCTCGACGCTCTCTCCATTCCTGTACCGGACGGGTGTAGATCCGGCTTACCTCAACGCACTCTATTACTTTGTCCATACGCTGCTGGCCGGGTTCGGCACCTACCTGTTCCTGCGGGATCGGGGGATCTCCGGCGCCGCGGCGTTCGTCGCCGGGGTCGCCTACATGTTCACCGGGTCGGTGGTCAGCCTGATCTACGCCGCCCACGACGCCAAGATCATCGTTTCGGCCCTGCTGCCGTGGCTGCTGCTGTTCATCGGCAGGACGGTTGAGACGCGGAAACTGCTGTGGGCGCTGTGCGGCGGATTGACGATCGGCCTGGCGCTGATGTCGCCCCATGTCCAGATGTCGTACTACCTGCTGTTGGCGGGGCTGCTCTACGCGGCGGGGCTGGCCTACGCCAGGTTGGGGCGCGAGCGCCGGTGGCGGTCGGCCGCCGGCATCGCCGGCCTGGGGGCGGTGATGCTCGCGGCCGGGTTCGCCATCTACGCGGTGCAGGCGCTGACCTTGCGGGACTACATGAAGTTCTCGCCCCGGGGCGAGGACAAGGGGTACGGCTACGCCACATCCTACTCGATGCCGCCCGAGGAGATCGTCAACACGGTCTGGCCCGAGTTCTCGGGCCTGCTGGACGCCGACTCCGACGAGCGCCCCACCCGCTGGTACTGGGGCCGGCGCGATCTCAAGCTTCACACCGAGTTCGCGGGGGTGCTGCCGGTCCTGCTGGCGGTGCTGGGTGCGGCCTGCAGCCGCCGCCGGCGGCTCAAGCTGTTTTTCTGCGGGCTGGGGGCGTTCGCCCTGGTGGTGGCCTTCGGCGGGTTCACGCCGCTCTACCGACTGGTCTACCACTTGATCCCGGGCATGTCCAAGTTCCGGGGCCCGGCGATGATCTTCAACATCGCCGCATTCTCCCTGGCGGGGCTGGCGGCGCTGGGTGTCGACGCGCTGGTCAGGGGCGATCACGGCAGGAAGCTGGGGGCCTGGCTGGCCGCGGCGGTCGCCGTACTGCTGGCGTTCGGCGCCGTGTTCTCGCTGGCCCGGGACGGCATCACCGGCCTGCTGGAGGCGTTCGCGGCGCGGGGCTGGGGCGCCCAGGCGCTGTGGAACAGCTACCCCGAAATGGTCCGGGGGTTCTGGATCGCGTTCGCGGCGCTGGCCGCGGGCTCGCTGCTGCTGTGGCTGCTGGCAAAGCGAAAGATGCCCCTGCCCTGGTGGACGGCGGCCGCCGCGGTGCTGGTGTTCCTGGAGCTGTGGCGGGTGGATGCGCGTTTCCTGAAGCTGGTGGATCCGCCGGCCCGGTACTTCGCCAAGGACGAGATCGCCTCGGCCTTGGAGCGGGACCCGTCGCTCCACCGCGTCTGGCCGCTGCAAGTCCATCAGCAGGGGAACTACCTGACGCTGTTCGGCGTCCAGACGGTCGGCGGCGAGCACCCCAGCCCCCTGAAACGCTACTGCGAATTCGTCGGCATCAGCCCGCAGCGGATACTGCCCGACTTCCACAACCTGATCCAGCATCCGCAGTTCATGCGCCTGCTGGGCGTCAAATACCTGCTGATGCGCTCGCCGGTCGTCCATCCAGACTTCGTGCTGCACGATTCCTGCTACGGCGGGCAGGTGAAGATCTACCGCAACACCCGGGCCCTGCCCCGGGCCTGGCTGGCCGGAAGTTACGAGGTCGTCGCCGGGGATCAGCAGATCCTGGCCCGTATGCAGCGGCCGGACTTCGACCCAGCCCGGACGGTGATTCTTGAACAGGCGCCGGCCGGAGTCGTCCCGCAACCGACCGCCGCCGGGACGGCCGCGATCACCCGCTACACGCCCAACGAAGTCAGCGTCGCCGTGACGGCCAGCGCGCCGGCGCTGCTCGTGGTGAGCGACAACCACTATCCTGCCTGGCGCGCCTTCGTCGACGGCGAACCGGCCGAGTGCCTGCGGGCGGACTATGCCTTCCGGGCGGTGGCGGTTCCGGCGGGGAAGCACACCGTCGAATTCATGTACCGATCGGGCATCTATCAAACCGGCAGGGCCGTCAGCTTGGCCTCGCTGCTGCTGACCCTCGCAGGGATCGCCGTTCTGGGCGGCCGGGAGTTCGCCAACCGCAACGGATCGATAGCCCGCCAACGGGCCGTGACCCCGGCCGGCAGCGAATAGAAAACCGCCCCGCAACGGATGCGGGGCGGTCCTGTCTGGCCGATGGTGCTGAGGGGGGGAGTTGAACCCCCATGGCCTTGCGGCCACTAAGTCCTGAGCCTAGCGCGTCTGCCAATTCCGCCACCTCAGCGCTCAGAACTGCAATTATAATCCAAATCGCATCGCCTGTCAAGTCAATTCCTGAAAGCAGGCGTGCCCGGGGCTGCAACGAATGCCGGAATCGATCCAAAACCGCAAGGCCCGCCACGAGTACGAAGTGCTCGATACCGTCGAGGCCGGCCTGGTTCTGCGCGGCACCGAGGTCAAGTCGGTGCGCCAGGGACTGGCAAATTTCCGCGACAGCTACGCCGATCTGCGGAACGGCGAGCTGTTCCTGGTCAACCTCCACATCGCTCCCTACGACCACGGCAACCGCCACAACGCGGAGACCACCCGCCCCCGCAAGCTGCTGCTGCACAAGGCCGAGATCCGCAAGCTGGCCCAGCGCAAGGACGAAAAGGGCCTGACCCTGGTGCCGTTGTCGCTCTACCTGAAGCGGGGGCTGGTCAAGGTGCAACTGGCGCTGGCCCGCGGCCGCAAGCAGCACGACAAGCGCGATGCCATCAAGCAGCGGGATATCGAGCGGGAACTGCGCCGCGAGGGACGGAAGCGCTGATTCTCCCGGCCGCCGGAACTGCGACGGTACGCCCGGTTCACGAGCAAGGCCCTCCATCACGGAGGGCCTTGCTCGTCCCCTACCACCACACGGAAAAATAGCGGCAGTTCCCGCAGAGCGGGATCCGGTCCCGGCCTCCCCGGTCGTGCAGTTCGCGGATCCTTCCCAGGGCATCGCCGCGCCAGATCCCGGGGAGGCTCTGGGCCGTCGCGTCGCCGATGGTCAGCTCGGCCTCATAGTCAAGGCAGCAGGCCGGCACCACGCCGTCCCAGTAGATGTTCAGCTGGTCCCACAGGTAGCGGCAGGGCGGCGGCGCCTGCCGCGCCGCCAGATGCGGCGTGTAGTCCGGCCGGGGGATCTCGACTTGTCCGGCCCAGTCCTGGGCCTGCCGGAAAATCAGCCGGTCGGCCCGCCCTCCCCAGCGGCGGCGGATCGCGGCGGCGTCGCCCCGGTTCTCCTTGAACAGCGTCATCTGGACGTGGACCGCCGGCCGCGGCCGCAGTCCCAGCAGGTAGTCGAGGTTGGCCGTCACGATGTCGAAGTCGAGGCCGGGACGGAGCCGTCCGTACGTGGAGGCTGAGGCGCCGTCCAGGCTGACATGTACCAGGTCGAGCCCGGCCGCGGCCAGCGCCCTGGCCGCCGGCGGCGCCAGCAGCGCGGCGTTGGTGACGATGCCGACGCGCGGCAAGCCCGCCGCCTTGGCGGCGGCCACCCGGCGGACGAGGTCGGGATCGCACAGCGGTTCGCCGAACCCGGAGAGCAGCACCGTCTCCACCGGCGCAGCCCGCAGCTGCGCGATCAGCCGCTGGTAGAGCGGCCAGGCCATCACGCCCTGGGCCCGCCGCATCGTGCGGTGGCCGCACATCACGCAGGCGGCGTTGCAGCGGTTGGTGCCCTCGATGGCGACGACCCGGGGAAACGAACCCCCGGACCGTTGCACCGAACGGATGCGACGGCGATAGAGCCAACGGTACCAGCGGCTGCGGTTGAGCGCCGGCGACGACAGCAACCGGTAGGCGACCGGGCGCAACTCGTTGGAATCTTGTAGGGCCGAGAGCAAATCACTCATGACCGGTCACTGCCGCTAACGCCACTCCTGCGGATTGCCAGACGAGCCGCACTGGCAGCGCGGCCATCACCAGGGCCGCAGCCGCCAAGGCCGCCGGGGAAGGGCCGTAGTGCTTGCACAGGAACCTGGCAAAGCTGAGGTGTGACGTGGCAGTCATCACCAGCCGCGCCTGCCGGACGCTGACACCCCGATGGTGCACGACGCGGGCCCCGGGGAAGAAAACGATCTTCCATCCTGCGCGGGCGATGCGTGTGCACCAGTCGACATCATTGAAGAACATGGGAAAATTGCGCTCATCGAGCGAGCCGGCGGCGTCGGCCGCCGTCCGCCGCACCATCAGGCAGGCGCCCATCGGCTGGTCAACCTCGCGCCGGGAGACGTGGTCGAAGTATCCCATCCGCCAGGAACCGAACCGCGGGTGCCGGGGGAACAGCGCCGCCAGCCCCGTGAACTCGTAGAGGCAATGGACCGGCCGGGGAAACTCACGGCAGGACGGCTGAATGCTGCCGTCGGGGTTGATCAGCTGCGGTCCCAGCGCCCCGATCCGCCGGTCGGCGTCCATCGCGCCGGTCATTGCTGCGAACGCTCCGGGACAGGGCGCCGCGTCGGGATTAAGCAGCAGCAGGTAGTCGCCGCCGACGCAGGCCAGCCCCTGGTTGGTGGCGGCGGCGAAGCCGCGGTTGGCATCGTTGCGGATGGTGCGGATGCGCCCGCCGTAGCTTCCGAGGATCGCCCCCGTCCGGTCGGTCGAGTTGTTGTCGACCACGATCGCCTCGGCGCCGGGGTCCTGCGCCAGCACCGCGTCGAGGCATTGGCCGATGTAGCGCTCGCTGTTCCAGGTGACGATGATGACGGAGAGCCTCATCGTTGCGGCCCTCCGGCGAGCTCGTCGAGCAATGCTGCCACGCGGCGGGCGATCTTGCGCCGGTCGTATCCCGCGACGGCCCGGAGGTCCGGGCGGTGCGCCTGCCTGCCGGTCAGCTTCGCAACGACCAGCCGTTCGATCTCGGCGGACAACCGTCGATGGTCGCCGGGATCTACGATGACGCCGGTCCTGGTCTCGCGAACGATCGCGGCTGCGGCGCAGTGCCCCGGAATCGATGCCAGGATCGGCCGGTGCGCCCCCAGGTATTCGTACAGCTTGCCGGTCGAGACCGTCCGCCCCTCCCCTGAACCGATGACCAGCCACAGTGCGTCAGCTCTTCTGGCCAGCGCCACGGCCTGATGGTGCGGCAGGAATGAGTGAAATCTGAAAACGTCACCCGCGCCGAGGCGATCGACGGCCCGTATATCCTGCGGCCGGTGCGCGCCGGCGATCTCCACGCGGAGCATCGACGCCAGGTCTGGCCGGCGCCGGCGGAGGTCAGCCACCGCGCGGGCCAGCACGCAGGGGTCGCGTTCCCCGATGAACGTGCCGCTGTAGGCGATTGTGAACAGCCGCGGCGGCAGGGCGGGATCCGGACCCTCGAAATCCTCCGGGTCGTAGCCATGGGTCACGACGGAAGACGGCAGCGATTCGCCAGCCGTGCTCCGCAGGCCGTCGAGGATCTCCTGGTTGATGGCGATGGTCAAACTGGCTTTCCGGCTCACCAGGCGTTCCAGCGAACGCTGGATTCGCTGATGGGTTCGCGTCGGCAGATGGCTGAGGGGACTCTCCTGCGACCAGGCATCCCGGTAGTCGACGACCAGGGGACGGCCGATGGCTCGGGCGATCAGCAGCCCGGCCAAGTGCGACGAATAAGGCGGTGCGGTTGAGTAGACTGCCTCGATCGGGGTTTGGCGGGCGACCGCGAGGCCGGCTGCGACCGCGAAGGGTATCCAGCCGACCTTGTTGTCGGGCAGGAAACAGGCGCTGGCCAGGGCGATCGCTCCGCGATGGCGGTTCACCGCCCCGGGATCCGTCCGGCGGGGGGAGAGGTACAGCGGGTCGAGCGAGAAGGTCCGGACGATGCGCGCACCTGGAATCTCGTCCAGCAAGACCCGGTCGTGGCCATAGCTGCCGCGGTGATCGGGCGTGACCACGATCGGTTGCCATCCGGACTGCGGCAGGTACTTGACGAATTTCAGCGTGCGCTGGACGCCGCTCATGCCCAGCGGCGGGAAATAGTAGCTGAGGACCAGCAGGTTCTTCATCGGCCGAGCCAGCGTTCCAGGCAGCGCACGATGCGGGGCGCAGTGCCTCCGGTGCCGTAGAAGGCGGGGTGGGCCCGGGGCCTCTGGGCGGCGTCCAGCGCGCGCAGGATGCGGTCCGCGCCGGGTCCGGCGATCGTGTTCCATCCGGCCGCGACCGTCTCCACCCACTCGGTCTCGGTGCGGGCCGTGACGCAGGGCGTCCGCAGGAGATAGGCCTCCTTCTGCAGGCCTCCGGAGTCGGTGAGTACGGCCGCAGCCCGGGACTGGAGGGCCAGCGACTCGGCGTACCCGACCGGCTCGACCATCCTGACCGAGGGCGTTCTTGACAGTCGCTCCAGCAGGCCGAACCGCGCCAGACAACCCCGGGTGCGGGGGTGGACAGGGAAGACGACCTGTCGCCCGCAGCCCGATAGGGCTGCGGCGATCTGGCAGAGGTTCTCCCGCCGATCGGTGTTCTCTGCCCGGTGGATGGTCGCGAACACATACTGGCCCGGTCTCACCCGATGACGCCGCAGGATGGCCGCTGTCCGGCCCGGGTCGGGCAGCAGCAGCCGCAGCGCGTCCACCATGATGTCGCCGACCAGGAACACTCCGGAACGGACGCCCTCGCGCCCCAGGTTGCGCACCGCCGTCGGCGTCGAGCAGAAATGCCCGCCGGCCAGGTGGTCCGCCACCACCCGGTTGATCTCCTCCGGCATGGCGCGGTTGAAGCTCCTCATCCCGGCCTCGATGTGCGCCACCGGGATGCCCAGCTTGGCGGCGGTCAGGGCGGCGGCCAGGGTCGAGTTGGTATCGCCGAAGATCACCACCACGTCCGGCCGTTCCCGCAGCATCACCGCCTCGAGCTTGACCAGCATGGCGCCGGTCTGGCCGCCGTGGCTGCCCGAGCCGACGCCCAGGTTGTAGTCGGGCGCGGGGATGCGCATTTCACGGAAGAATTGCCGTGACATCCGGTGGTCGTAGTGCTGCCCGGTGTGCACCAGCACCTCGCGGTGGCGGCGGCGCAGGGCTTGCGACAGGGGCGCCGCCTTGATGAACTGGGGCCGGGCCCCGATGACGGTCAGCGCCTTCACCGCAGCACCGCCAGCCTGAGGGTGGCTGCCGGCCGGCCCGGTGCGGCGATATGGACCACGTAGATGCCCGAAGGCAGATCCCCCGGCAAGCCATCGCCCAGCCGCAGGTACAACTGGTGCGCCGGCGCCGCCGGGCCGCCGGCCGTGGCCACCAACCGTCCGTCGACCGTGTAGATCCGCACGGTTGAGCGGTCCGGCAGCCGGCCGAGCATCAGCGGCGAGCCCTTCCCGGGGATCCAGGGGTTGGGGGCGATCGTCGTTTGGACATCCGCCGCCACCGCGCTGCGGCAGTGGATGACGTTCAGCCCTCGAGTCGTGGCGACGTAAACGTCCTCGCCATTGCCGTCCCGGGCCGCGACCGCGATGCCGGTGACGTAGTCGGAGAGCAGGCGCGAACCGTTGGCGCCGAGATCGCGCCGGGTGAACGACGACCAGCGGCCCTCCCACGAGCGCAAGTGCAGGCCGCGATCGGTTCCGATCCAGGCATTTCCCGAGCGGTCGGTCGCCAGGGACGTGATTTTCAAGGGAAGGACGCCCGGGGCCACCGTCAGGAAGGTCGCGCCGTCAAAACGGGCCAAGCCGCCGCTGTTCGTGCCGACCCAGGGCCGGCCGGCCCGGTCGAGGGCGATCGCGTTGATCAAGTCCCCCGGCAGGGCTGAGTTCGCCGTGGTCCAGTTCTGCCTGGTTCCGTCCGGCAGCAGCCGGTGGACGCCCTTGATCTCCATCTCGTGGGTGCCGATCCAGAGCGAACCATCATCGCCTGCTGCCAGGCAGTTCGGTCGCATCAGGTAAGCGGGGCCCCAGACCGTCTGCCAGCTCGAGTCCCGGCGGTTCCAGCGGATCACCAGATCGTTGAGGCTGGGGTGGCCCCAGTGCGCGAAATATAGGAAATCTGGCCCGGCCGCAGTGATGGCAAAGACGAAATTGGTCGGCAGGCCGGGCGCGGCATAGTTCCTCCAGATGCCGTCCCTGGTGCAGCGCGACACGCCGCTGCCGGCATCGTTGCCGCCGCTGCAGAACCACGTGTCGCCAAGGCCATCGCAGGCGACGGCCCTGACCTGGTTGATGGGGCAGCCGGTCGTGGCCTGGGTGTACGCCTGCCAGGAGCCATCGCGGAAGCGGCTGACGCCGTTCGGTGGGTGCGCCACCCAGGGCAGATTGCCCTCGCCGGCGGCGACCGCCTGGCAGTTGTTGCCGCCCAGCCCGCCGAACACGAACGGCGCCCAGGCGGGCCCGTCATTGCGCGCCAGCCCCGCAGCCGTGCCGGCCCACAGCCGCTGCTGCCAATCGAGCGCCAGGGTGCGGACGTCAGCCGATGGCAGGCCGGCGCTCCGGTCATCAACGCTGCCGGCAAAATAGCGCTTGACGCCATTGGCGGTCGCGAAGAACACCGAATCGCCGAGCATGGCCGCCGCCCGCACCGGGCCGGCCAATCCCGTGAACGCCGGCCAGGCCGAACCCGGGTTCCCCCGCACCGCACCGGTGGCCGTGCCCGCGACGATCAGGGTATCGGCCGCGTGCAGCGACAATACATCGCAGCCGAGAACCGCGGTGACCCACGCGTCCGGCTTTTCCAGGGAGTCGACCGGAGCGTATGCCAGCCGTTGGTTGGTGCCTATCCATAGCGTGTCACCGCGCAGTGCCAGGGCCTGGATCCCGTTGTCGACGGGGAACCCTTGCTGGGGGTAGAAATTCCGGACCAGGCCGCCGCCGGCTGGCTCAATGGCCGAAAGGCCGCCCGCCATGCCGGCGAACAGCCGGTCGGCCGCACCGCGGCGATAGGCCAGCGCCAGCACGGTGTCCGAGATCAGGCCGGCGTTGCGGTCGATGGCGGGGCCGACGGCGCCCGTGGCCAGGACGACCGCGCAAACCCCGCCTCCCCGGGTGCCGATCCAGGCCCGGTCATCCGGCCCGGTCGCCGCGGCGGCAGCGTCGATGAACGGCAACCCGTCGATGTTGGTGAGGCGCCGCCGCAGTATGGTGTCCGCGACCGCGAAGACGAACACACCGCCGCCGCCGGCCCCGCACAGGACCGATCCCGAGGTGTCGGCGCACAGCGCGGCGATGCCGTTGATGTCGGTGTGGCTCTCCCACGACAGCGACATCGCCGGCGGCGCGGCCAGCGCCGAGATCAACAGCGCGATGGGGATTGGCATCAGTTGTGTCTCCGCATGATACGGCTATCTTACCCCATTCCGGCGCCGAATGTCAATGATGTCGCGCCGCGGCCGCCGGTTTGCCCTTGCGCGGGGCAGCCGGATGTGGTATTATCAACGCCCATGAGCATCAGAAAACACCGCTTGCCGGCGCTGCTGGCGGCCGCCCTGCTGGCCGCCCGGGCGCTGGGCGCAGCGCCGCTGGCGGACGAATTCGACGCCAGGATCGCCGCCGGCCTGGCCCTGCTGTACCAAGGGCAGTACGACGCGGCCCTCGACTCGTTCCGCTCGTTCGACGCCGACCATCCCGCCAACCCGGCGGGGCGGTTCTTCTCGGCGGGGGCGCTGCAGCTGCGCGGTCTGGCATACGAGAGCGACAGCTGGGACCGGGCCTTCCTGGCGGACCTCGACAGCGCGCTGGCGCTGTCCGAGCGGGTCATTGCCCGCGACCCGGCCGATCCCTGGGCCTTCTTCTTCCGCGGCGGCGCCTACGCCTACCTGGCCTCGAGGGAAGCCCGCCGCGGCAGGATGCTGGCGGCCCTGAACAAGGGATTGTCCGGCGTATCGGACCTGAAACGGGCGGTCCAGCTCGACCCCGGGCTTTACGACGCCTACCTGGGCCTGGGCAGCTACCATTACTTCCGCACCAAGGCCGCCAGCATCTTCAAGTGGCTGCCGTTCATCGGCGACCGCCGCGACCAGGGGATCGCCGAGCTGCGGCTGGCGGCGGAGCGCGGCCGCTACTCCGGGGTGATGGCCCGCCACGCCCTGACCTGGGTGCTGGTTGATTACGGCAAGCTCGATCTGGCGTTGGATGAGGCCCGCGGGCTGGAACGGGAGTTCCCGGCGAACCACGCCTTCCACTGGGCCGGCGCCGACATCCACTACCGGCGCGGGCAGTGGGCCGCGGCGGCCGAGTCGTACCGGCGGCTGGCCGGGCTGAACCAGGAATCCCGGCCGATGAACAACCACAACCGGGTGTTCATCGCCGCGCGGCTGGCCAGGTGCCTGCACCGGATGGGCTCGTTCGCCGAGGCCGCGGCCGCGGCCCGGGAGGCCATCTCCCTGCCGCTGACCGAGGATGCGGCCAAACGCCTGCGCCAGGAGCGGGTGATGGCCGAACAGGTTCTGCGGCGCGTCCGGCCCACTGCCGGCATGGGGCCATGAACATCACGGTCGCCATCATCGCCCGAGACGAGGAGCGGACCATCGGTGACGTGGTTCGCGCCGTCCGGCCGTACGCCGACGAACTGTTGGTCGTCGACGGCGGGTCGCGCGACCGCACGGCGGAGCTGGCGCAGGCCGCCGGGGCGGCGGTGGTGCCGGACGCCGGCCGCGGCAAGGGCGACGGCGTCCGCACGGCAATCGCCCGGGCCGCGGGAACGGCGCTGGTGCTGATGGACGCAGACGGCTCGCACGAGCCGGCGGATATTCCCCTGCTGGCGCGGCCCGTCATTGACGGCCGTGCGGAGATGGTGATCGGCTCGCGGCTGCGGGGCGGCTCGGACGAATTCCACGGCACGCTGGACAATGTGGTGCGGCAGATCGGCGGCACGCTGATCAGCTGGGGGTTGCACCGCCGCTGGGGAGCCGACATCACCGACTGCGAGAATGGATTCCGCGCCGTCGCCACCGCCGCGGCACGACGGCTGGACCTGCGGTCCCGGGATTTCCTGATTGAGCAGGAGCTGACCATCCGGGCGATCAAGGCCGGCTGGAGGATCAAGGAGGTCGCCAGCCACGAGTATGCACGAAAGGGCGGCGTCTCCAAGCTGAAGACATCGGCCGGCTGGTCGTTCCTGTTCCACCTGCTGTGGGAGATGATCCGGTGAGGGCGCTGCTCGTCAATCCGCCGCCCTACCGCGGGGTGGCCCAGGTGCGCGAAGGACGGTGCATGCAACGGCGCGGCGCGTGGACCTCGGTCTGGCCGCCGCTGTCGCTGGCGCTGACCGCGGCAGTGCTGCGGCGGGCGGGACATCAGGTGCGGCTGATCGACGCCATCACCGCCAACCTGTCCCTGGAACAGCTCGCGGCGGAGGCCGACGGCTACGGGCCCGGCCTTTGCATCGTCAACACCGCCACGCCGTCGATCGATGGCGACGTCGCGGCCGCCGCGGCGATCAAGGGACGGATACCGTCCTGCCGCACCGCGCTGATCGGGATTCATCCCGCCGCGCTGCCCGACGAGACCTTCGCGCTGTCGCCGTTGTTCGACGCGATCGTCAGAGGCGAGCCAGAGGCGGCGGCGCTCGATCTGGCGTCCGCGCAGCCGCTGGCCAGCATCCCCGGCATTTCGTTCCGGACGGCCCGCGGGATCAGGCACAACCCAGACCGCGCTCCGATCGCCGGCCTTGACCGACTGCCGTTCCCGGCCTGGGACCTGATCGACATCGGCGGCCACCGGATGCCGCTGTCGGGCGAACCGTTCCTGCTGGTTCCCACCGGACGAGGTTGTCCGCGGCATTGCCGCTTTTGCGCCGACCACGCCTACTATGGACGCCGGCTCCGGCTGTTCACGCCGGAGCGGATCGTTGATGAAATCGAGCATGACCTTACGGCGCACGGCGTCCGGCAGTTTCTGTTCTGGGCCGAATCCTTCACGCTGAACCGGCAACACGCGCTGACGACCGCCGAAGAACTCATCCGGCGGCGGCTCAGTGTCGGGTGGGTGTGCAACAGCCGGGTCGATCAGGTTGACCCGGAACTGCTGGCGGCATTTCGCCGCGCCGGCTGCTGGATGATCGGATACGGTTTCGAGTCAGGCAGCCAACGGGTGCTGGACCTGATGGGGAAGGGAACGACGTTGGCGCAGGCTGAATTGGCCGTGGACTGGGCGCATCGGGCCGGCCTCCAAGTAACCGGCCACCTGATGCTGGGGTACCCCGGCGAAACGGAACAGGACATACGGCAGACCATCAACTTCGCCAAAGGGCTGCGGCTCGATTTCGCCCAGTTCTATGCGGCCGTGCCCTTCCCGGGCTCCGACCTCTACCGGCAGGCGGTCACCCACGGCTGGCTGACCTGCAGCGATTGGTCTCGTTTTGAGCAGAACTATTCCGTGCTGAACGCCGGTCAGGTTCTCCCCTCGGCAGTCGAGCGGCTGCGACGCCAGGCCTACCGGTCGTTCTACCTCCGGCCGTCGCAGATTATCCGCACTGTGCGTAATCTGAGAACAACCGGCGCCCGGCGCCAGGCGCTGGCTGCGGCGCTCGACTTTGGTTCATGGGCTCGGTGAACCGCATCCGCCGCTTCTTTGATTCGCTGGCGCCGCGCTACGACGGATTGAAACAGCGCCAGGAGTTTTACGGTCAAGCATTGCAGGCCCTTGCTGCCGAGCTGGCCGGACCCGCCGCGAATGGCGCCGCGCTGGAACTCGGCTGCGGTACCGGCCGGTTGCTGCGTGCGCTGGCGCCGTCCCGCGGGCTGGGCGTCGACTTCTCGCCGGCGATGATCGAACAAGCCAGGTCGCGGCCGGCGCCGGGCATCGAGTACGCGGTCGCCGACATCGTCTCCTATCTGCCGCCCTGCGCCTTCAACCTCGTCCTCTGCTGCGACGTGTTGGAACATCTCCCCGACATCAGGCCCCTGTTTTCCAATTTCCGCCGCTACCCGGGTTCGCCGCGGTTTGTGCTGACCTGGCCCAATCCCCGCTGGTTTCCGGCGATGCGGATCGGGGAATGGATCGGCGCCAAGACGCCGGAAGGCCCGCTGTTCGAGCGGCGGCTGCGCGCGGCATGCCGGCTGGCAGCGCAGAACGGGCTGCGGGTCGAACGATCCGGCTATCGGCTGCTGCTGCCCGGCGGGCCTCGCCGGCTGCGCGATCGGTTGAATCAACTGCATCGGGACGGTTTGCTGCGTTCCTGGGGGCTGATCCAATACCTGGTGCTGTCGAAGTGAAGCGCGTCCGGCTCCATCTGGCGCTGCTGGCGACCGCGGTGGCGGCCGCGTACTGGCCGGCCTTCACGGCCGGTTTCATGTACGACGACCGGTTCTTCGTGCAGGAAAACCCCTCGATCCGCCAGTGGTCGAGCGTCCCATCGTACTTCACCGCGCCGGTCGTGTCGCAGGCATCGGTACGGTGGCATGGCATCTGGCGGCCGCTCCGCTCGCTGTCGTTCCTGGCCGACTACAAATTATGGGGGCTCAACCCCGCCGCTTTCCATGGGGTCAACGTGGCCCTGCACCTGGCCAACGTCTTCCTGCTGTATTGCCTGGTGCTCCTGTTGTCCGGCAATGCGGCGGCCGCGCTGGCCGCCGCGCTGCTGTTTGCGCTCCATCCGGTCCAGACCGAGGCGGTGGCCTGGGTATCCAGCCGCGGCGACCTGCAGGCGGCATTATTCTCGCTGGGATCACTGCTGCTCTTCCTGAAAGCGTCCGGCCCGAGGCGGGGATGGGCCGCGGGCGGCTCGCTGGTCTGCCTGGCCCTGGCATTGCTTTCCAAGGAGTCGGCCATCGTCCTTCCGGCGCTGGCAATGCTGACCGGGTGGCTGTCCAGGCGGAAGGGCAGCGAAGCGCTGGTCGGGAACCGAATCCTGATTGGCGGTTTCTGGATCCTGGCCGGGAGCTATTTCCTGATCCGCCGTTGGGTGCTGGGCGCGGCCGGCCAGTGCCCTTACTGGGGCGAATCGTTTTGGACCACCGCCGTCACGATGATACGGGTGGCCGGGGATTACGTCCGCTTGTTGGTCTGGCCATGGCCGTTGCATGTCGATTACGTCTATCACCTTTCGACCACGCTGCTCGACTGGCGAGTGATCGGTTGCGCGGCGCTGCTGGCGGCGCTGACCGCGTTGGCGTTGCGGGACGCTCGGCGTACGCGCATCTTCGCCTGGGCCTGGGGCTGGTTCGTGATCGCGCTGCTGCCGGTCTCGAATCTGATCCCGATCACCACCCTGCTGGCCGAGCGGTTCCTGTACCTGCCGCTGATCGGCCTCGCCGGTTGGGCCGGCCTGCGGTGGGGAGAGTGTCACCGGCCCCGGCTCGCGCGCTTGCTGCTGATCGCTGTCCTGCCTGGGTTCGCGGGGCTGACCTTCATCCGCAATCTGGAGTGGCGCGAGCCATTTACCTTCTGGCGGGCCGAGGCGGCGCGCTCCCCTGGGTCATTCATCGCCCAGGGCTATCTGGGCGGCCTGCACGAGCAGGCGGGGAATGCCGACTCGGCGCTGTTCCATTACACGCGGGCCGCCTCAGTCGAGCCGGCCGATCCCATCGCCCAGGCGGGATTGTCGAGAGTCAATACGATGCTGGGGCGGCACGGCCAGGCGCGGACGGCGCTGGACCGCTGGCTGACCCTGTCGCCGAACGATGCCGACGCCTGGATTACCGACGGCATCGCGCGGTCAGGAGCGGGCGACCTCGCGGGATCCGAGGCGTCATTTCGACGGGCGGCGGCTCTCGCCCCCGAATCGCCGAATGCCTGGCGTAATCTGGGCCTTGGCCTGCGCGATCAACAACGCCATCGGGAGGCAGCCGATGCCTTCACCCGCGCCGCCGGTGTTGGCGGCGATGCCGGCGCGGCGATGCAGTCGCTGATACAAGCCGCTCTTAGCTGGGAACAGGCGGATCGCATTCGGGCGGCATCGGCCTGGCGCGACGCCCTGCGGTTTGCCGCGGCGCATCGGCTGGAGGTCAACCGCGGGTTCATCGAAACCCGGATTCGGCGGCTGGAGGCCGGCGGTGTCAAATAAAATTGCCCGGGTCCTGGTCGCCGCGGCCGCGGCCGGCTGCCTGGGCTGCGCGCCGGTGTACCTGTCGCGGCCGGGCGGGCGGGGCGTGGTGCTGGTGCGGGTGGCACTGCGTCACAACGCGCCGGAGGTCAGGCTGGCCGGGGACGGGGCCAGGATCGCCGACGCCGGCCACGGGGCGACGCTGGCGCCGGGGGAGTCGTGGACCGTCACGGCCGCCGGCGGCGGGCTGCGCGCCGTCACGGGCCGCGGGACGGAGATCGGCGCGATCTCCGGTCCGCTGCGCGCCTGGGCGGCGGGCGGCGTGGAGGTGGAAGGCCGGCGAGTGGCCGCGGCCGTCGAGCTGCGCCCCGAGGCGGGCGGCGGCGTGCTGGTGATCGCCGAGCTGCCGCTGGAGCAGTACGTCGCCGGGGTGGTGGCGGCCGAGCTGGGCATGGCCAAGCCGGACGAGATCGAGGCGGCCAAGGCCCAGGCCGTGGCCAGCCGCAGCTACGCCTGCGCCACGCTCGGCTCTCGCCCCGGCGCCGGGTACGATTTGGAGGCGACCGTCGCCCACCAGGCGTTCGACCCGGGGAAGCCGGTCGGCGCGACCGCCGCCAGAGCGGCGCGCGAGACCGAGGGGCTGGTGCTGACGCGCGGCGGGAGCGTGTTCGCCGCCAACTACCACTCCACCTGCGGCGGCCGCACCGCGCTGGCCTCCGAGGCCTGGAATGCCGACGACCGTAAGTTTCCCCATATCGCGTCGGTTCGGGACGGGCACTGCGGCGTCTCGCCGAGGTTTTCCTGGGCCGACACCATTGCGGCAACGGACATCTCGCTGCGGCTGTTCGGTGCGAACGCCGAGATCCGCGATGTGGATGTCGCGCAGCGGGGACCGTCAGGCAGGGCCGTCGCGCTCAGGATCTCGTCGCCGGCCGCGGACACCACGCTGCACAAGGACAAGATCCGCTTCGGCCTGGCGTCCCGCCCGCTGCCCAGCACGCTGTTCGACCTGCAATGCTTGAGGGACGAGTCAGGCAATGTCGGCGCTGTCGCGCTGAAAGGATTTGGCTACGGGCACGGGGTGGGCATGTGCCAGTGGGGAGCCATCGGCATGGCGCGGGCGGGGAAGAGCTATGTGCGGATACTGAAGCACTACTACCGGGACGTCAGAATTGAAACGTTGCGTTGATTCCGCGATGCAGCAGTAGAAAAAATGTACTGTTTCTGCTTGACAAAGCATTGATTTCAGAGTACCATTGTTAAGACCAAATTGGTCGCAGTTGTATGCCGGTTTGTCCCAGGCGCATCGCAGATTGATGACCCCGCTTCCCTGGACGACCGGAGGGCGGGGTTGTGTTTTTCATACGCCACGCTGATCGTGATCCATACGAACTAAAGGAGCCATCCATGAACATTGTTCGTTTGATCGCAGCGCTGTTCGTCCTGTCTTCGTTCGTGGTCGCCGATACTTGGACCACGCCAGTGCAGGTGCCTATGCAGGTCAGCAGCTGGGATTGGTGCATGTCATCGATCTCCCACGACGGCTCGCGACTGTTTTTCGCATCTGACAGCGATGGCATCGCCAATGGTCCGCACGGCTTGTATTATGCGCTCAGTGTCGGCGGGATCTGGTCGGCGCAGGAATTCCTCGGCACGGTCGTCAACGACTCTGCCCGATACAATCTATCGCCGTGCATCGGGTACGACGACACAACATTGTATTTCATGCGGCGCGGCAGCGGCGACAGCATTTGGGTGACGTACTTTACCGCAGGCGCATGGCAGGCACCGGTACTGCTGGACAACGCCATCAATCAGCTTGGCGCGCGCAACCCCGCGATCTCCAAGGACGGCCAGACCTTGTATTTTTCCTCAGACCGAACGGGCGGCTACGGCGGATACGATATCTGGAAATCGGTCAGAAGCGGGGGTGTTTGGCAGGCGCCGGTTAACCTGGGGCCCATGGTCAATACATCATCATGGGAGGTCGAACCAAGTATCGCCGGAAACGATACGGATTTTGTCTACGAGCGCACAAACGGGTCGATGCAGGATACGATGAACATCTGGCACATCCGGTTGGGAACCGGATATCCCCCAGATAGTTTGTTCCCTGGGCATTATATGCCCTATCCTCATTACGGCTCGTACTGCTATCGCGCGCCCTGTATCAGTTGGGACGGACAAGCAATTTACATGACCTACATGCCCTTCAACGCGGAGCAGTTGAGTTACATTTACGTGTCAAACCGGATCGTCGGCGTTGCCGGAAATCCCGGCAAACAGGAACTTACCGTTTTTAGGCTCAATAATAACCAGCCTAATCCAGCGCGGTCCTGGAATACGATATCGTTCAGCCTGCCCCAGGATGGCGCTTACGGCCTGAGGGTTTTCAATATGGCCGGTCAACAGGTAAAGGATCTATCGGGCAATGGGCGCTCCGGCACCAACAACATCAAATGGAATGTGACGTCAATTCCGAACGGTGTGTACTTGTATCAGCTGGGCTTTGAGGGAATGAAGGTTGCCAAGCGGATGGTGGTATTGAAATAGCACTCATCTGGTATAACGTCCATTAAATTGGGGATTGAGGCGGATCAAAAGATCCGCCTTTTTCGTGCAAAATTCTTTTGAAAAACGACCATTTTAAGCTTGAAAAATCGATCGTTATCGGTTAAACTTAAAATCTCTTAGTGGGTTAATTTACAAGGAGTTAATATAATGGACTACCAAAAGTTCTACGGGCTGGAGGACCAGCCGTTCTCCAACGCCCCGGATGCCCGGTTCTACTACGACAGCCCCCAGCACTCCAAGGCCATCCTCAAGATGATGCATGCCTCGGAGATGATGAAGGGCTTGGCCGTGGTGCTGGGTGACATCGGCACCGGCAAGACCACGGTGTCGCGCCGGATCCTGGAGATCCTGCCCGACGACCAGTACGAGACCGCGCTGCTGGTGATCGTCCACTCCGAGGTCACCCCGGGCTGGCTGATCACCAAGATCGCCCAGCAGATGGGCGTGGAGAAGCCCGCCGAGCACAAGGCCGGCGTCATCGGCCAGCTGTACGAGCAGCTGATGCGGATCTACAACGACGGCCGCAAGGCGGTGGTGCTGATCGACGAGGCCAACATGCTCAAGAACAAGGAGATCATGGAGGAGATGCGGGGCCTGCTGAACATGGAGATCGCCGGCAGCATGCTGATCACCTTCCTGCTGTTCGGCCTGCCCGACCTGGAGCAGTGCCTGGCCATGGATCCGCCGCTGCGGGAGCGGATCGCGGTCAAGCACCGGCTGGAGCCGCTGACCTCGGAGTCCACCCGCGGCTACATCAAGTACCGCCTGGGCGTGGTGGGCTGCGACCGGGAGCTGTTCACCGACTCGGCCTACGAGTTCATCCACTTCTACTCCGACGGCAAGCCGCGGCTGATCAACACCATCTGCGACAACGCCCTGCTGGAGGGGGCGATGACCGGCATCCAGCAGATCGACGAGTCGCTGATCGAGTCGGTGGTGGCCGACCTGGGGCTGAAGAGCGACCTGGAGAACTCGGACGCCAAGAGCAAGCAGCCGGTGTTCTGACCATGGCGGCCCGCAGCGAACCCTACGTCGACCTCCACCTCCACACCGTCGCCTCGGACGGGACCCTGACCCCGGCCCAGCTGGTGGATTACGCCTCCTCCCGGGGCTACCGCGCGGTCGCGGTCACCGACCACGACTCTTGGGAGTCGATCGGCGGGGCCCAGGCCCTGGGCTCGCGGGTGGGGCTGGAGGTGATCCCCGGGATCGAGCTGTCCACCAACCTGGACGAGCGCGAGATCCACGTGCTGGGCTACTTCATCGACCACAACGACCGCGTGTTCCAGGCCAAGGTGGCGCACTTCCGGCAGGCCCGCGTCGAGCGCGCGGCCAGGATAGTGGAGAAGCTGTCGGCCATGGGCGTGCGGATCGAGCTGCCACGGGTGCTGCAGATCGCCGCCGGCGGCGCGGTGGGCCGGCCCCACCTGGCCCGCGCCCTGCAGGAGCTGGGATACGTGGGCTCGGTGGACGAGGCCTTCGCCCGCTACCTGGGCGCCGGCTGCCCGGCCTACGTGGGCAAGGACTTCCTGACGCCGGAGGAATCGTTCGCGCTGGTGCACGAGGCGGGCGGGCTGGCCTTTTTCGCCCACCCCGGGATCGAGAACTGCGACGACCTGATCGACGGCTTCGTGGCCGCCGGCCTTGACGGCCTGGAGGTCTGGCACGCCAAGCACACGCCGGCCCAGGCCCGCCACTACCAGGAGATCGCCGCGCAGCGCGGCCTGCTGGTGTCCGGCGGGTCCGATTACCACGGCGACGGCCTGGGCGGTGGCGCTCCGCGCAACCAGGTCCGGGTGCCGTACCAGGTGGTGGAGCGGATGAAGGAGCGGCTGTCCGAGGCCACCCTCCGCAAGTGGAACCAGACGGTGATCGAGTGACGATGCATTCTGGCGGTTCCCTGCTACGCGTCCGGCGGACCGGCCCATTGTCCAACGCGCACTGCCCAGGGGCGATGACATGATCGATGACGCCATCCTGCGGTCGCTGGTCGTCCCCAACGACAAGAAGATCGTGCTGCTGGTGGCCGACGGCCTGGGCGGGCTGCCGCGCGACCTGGACGCCAAGACCGAGCTGGAGGTGGCGGCCAAGCCCAACCTGGACAAGCTGGCCGCCCATTCCGCCTGCGGGCTGACCGTGCCGGTGGCCCCGGGCATCACGCCGGGATCGGGCCCGGCCCATCTGGCGCTGTTCGGCTACGACCCCTTCAAGTACCAGATCGGCCGCGGCGTCATCGAGGCGCTGGGCATCGGGCTGGAGATCGGGCCGCACGACGTGGCCGTGCGCGGCAACTTCGCCACCATGGACGGCAGCGGCGTCATCACCGACCGCCGGGCCGGCCGGATCCCGACCGAGCGCAACGTCGAACTGTGCGGGCTGCTGCAGCGGGCGATCCCGGCGGTGGACGACGTGGCGGTGACGGTGGCGCACGCCACGGAGCACCGTTTCGTGGTGGTGTTCCGGGGCGGCCGGCTGTCGCCGCACCTGGCCGACACTGATCCCCAGCGCGACGGGGCGCGGGCGCTGGAGCCCCAGGTGCTGTTCGAGGAGGCGGAGCGCACCGCGGCCGTGGTCAGGAAGTTCGTGGCCGAGGCCGGCCGGGTGCTGGCCGACCGGCGCCCCGCCAACGCCGTGCTGCTGCGGGGATTCTCCGCGCTGCCCTACCTGCCGTCGCTGGCCGACCGCTTCGGGCTGAAGGCCGCGGCCATCGCCACCTACCCCATGTACCGGGGCCTGGCCAAGGCGATGGGCATGGCCGTGCTGCCGACCGGGCCGACCGTCGACGAGCAGTTCGCAGCGCTGAAACAGCACTACCGCGAGTACGACCTGTTCTTCGTGCACGTCAAGAAGACCGACAGCTTCGGCGAGGACGGCAACTTCAACGCCAAGGTGGAGGTGATCACCGACCTCGACCTGGCGCTGCCGGCGCTGCTGAGGCTCGAGCCCGACGTGCTGGCGGTCACCGGCGACCACTCCACGCCGGCGGTGCTGAAGTCCCACAGCTGGCACCCCAATCCCTTCCTGCTGCACGCCCGCACCGCACAGCCGGGCTGGACCGAGGAGTTCACCGAGCGCAGCTGCGCCCTGGGCACGCTGGGGAGGTTCCCGGCCACCGACGTCATGCCGCTGCTGCTGGCCCACGCCGGCAAGCTGGCCAAGTTCGGGGCCTGAAACCGTTGCCACAGAGACACAGAGACACAGAGACACGGAGGGTACGTTGATCGTCGATCGAATAGCCATCAGCCTGATCATGGTCGCAGTGGCCGGGCACCTGGCGCTGGCCCAGAAGGCCAAGGCGAAAAAGGAGGACCCCAAGGCCACGCCGGCGGCGCAGCAGGCCGCGCCCAAATCCGACCCGGTGGCGGAATACCTGTGGAAGCCGTCGGACAAGGGCTACCGCGCGGCCCGCGCCAGGCTGGACAGCCTGTTGACGGCCGAGCCCCAGAACCGCCGCAACCTGGTGCTGTCGTTCTACGTGGAGAAGGCCAGCCTCGATGGCCAGGTCGACGGTCTGTACGCGGAGCGCGACTCGCTGGACAACATCACCAAGTTCAGCCTGGCCAATTTCCTGCTGGAGGCCAGGGACTACGGCCGGGCGATCGCGCTCTACGAAGCGCTCAACGCCAAAACGCCCAAGTGGTCGTGCCCCTGGCGGCACAAGGGCCAGGCCCTGTACGAATCAGGGCGGCTCGAGGACGCGGAGGCGTCCCTGCAGAGGGCGGTCGAAACCCGCGAGACCCACTACGACGCCTACGTCTGGCTGGCCAGGGTGCAGCGCGACCTCAAGCGCTACGGCGAGGCGCTGGAGACCATCAAGACCGCGTTCAAGTACAAGGGCAGGGACATCGAGGACCCGGAGCAGGAGGTGGCGGCCGGCGAGGACGTCAAGCTGCTGGACGAGCTGCTGCTGCAGAACATGGTCCAGCCCGACCAGGTCGAGGCCGAGCGCAACAAGATCATCAAGGCGGCCAGCAAACCGAAGAAGAAATGACCTCGATGGGACCGATCTTCGTCCTCTACGTCGCCGACCAGGCGCGGTCGCGCGAGTTCTACAAAAAGGCCCTGGCGCTGGAGCCGGCGCTCGACGTCCCGGGCATGACCGAGTTCGACCTGGGCGGCTGCACGCTGGGGCTGATGCCGGAGCAGGGCATCGCCAAGATCCTCGGAAGCTCGGTGCCCGATCCCGCCACGGGCAACGGCATTCCGCGCTGCGAGGTCTATCTCTTCGTCGACGATCCGAGGGCCTGCGCCGACCGTGCGACTGCCGCGGGTGCGAAACCCGTCAGCCCGCTGGCGAAACGGGACTGGGACGACGAGGCCGTGTACCTGGCCGACCCCGACGGGCACATCGTCGCCTTCGCACGCAAGGCATGAGTCTGGTCCGAACGTGTCATGCCCGTGCAGACGGGCATCCAGTCCTGGATTCCCGCGTTCGCGGGAATGACACCGATGTTGGCCGGCACGTGCAAGAAACAGCACGTTTTCTGCAAATAGATACATCGCGCTTCTCCGTGTCCCCGTGTCTCCGTGGCAATAATCACTCACTAACATAAGGATCGCATCATGGCAAAGCGGACGGTCATTTTCGCCGAGACCCTGTTCGACGGGCGCAAGCAGCTGAGGGACGTCAGCGTCATCGTCGAGGACGACAAGATCACGGACATCGTCAAGCGGCGGCTGGCGCCCGACTTCAGCGGCGTGGTCACGCCGGCCTTCATCGACGCCCACTCCCACATCGGCATGGCGCGGGCCGGGGAGCCCGGCCGCGAGGAGGAGACCAACGACATCTCCGACCAGTTCCTGCCGCTGAACGACCCGCTGGACAGCGTCTACTTCGACGACGACGCCTTCATCGAGGCGGTGGACTTCGGCGTGCTGTACTCCTGCATCGTGCCCGGCTCCGGGAACCTGCTGGGCGGCCGGGCGATGGTGATCCGCAACTTCGCGCGCCACCGGCACCAGGCGCTGGTCCGCGACTACGGCTTCAAGATGGCGCTGGGCTACAACCCCCGCTCCACCGGCGAGTGGAAGGGCGCCCGCCCCAACACCAGGATGGGCATCTACGGGATGCTGGAGAAGCGGTTCGACCAGGCGCTGATCAAGAAGCGGAAGGCCGACCTGGCCCGGGCCCGCAAGCTGCAGGAGCTGGAGCTGCGCGCCAAGGACAAGAAACTGAAGAAGCCGATGGCCGACGAGATGCGGGCGATGATCGAGCAGGAGTACGTGCTGGAGTTCGACCCCGAGGACAAGGCCCTGCTGGAGCTGCTGGTCGACAAGAAGACCGCCAAGGTGCACGTCCACAAGGAGGACGACGCGCTGTACCTGATCGACCTGGCCAGGAAGTACGGCCTCAAGGTCACCGCCGACCACCTGGGCGACGTCCACCACCAGGAGATCTTCGAGAAGCTGGCCGAGCACAACATCCCGGCGGTGTTCGGGCCGCTGGGCAGCCTGGCCTACAAGGTCGAGCTCAAGCACGACAACTACAGGAACACCGAGCTGCTGATGAAGTCCAAGGCCTTCTACGGGCTGATGACCGACCATCCGGTGATCATGACGCCGAACCTGCGGGAGAGCCTGAAGTACTTCCTGATCTTCGGGATGAGCGAGGAGCAGGCCATCGGGCTGATCACCTACAAGAACGCCCGGATCCTGGGCATCGACGACACGCTGGGCACGGTGGAGAAGGGCAAGCTGGCCTCGCTCACCGTCTGGGACCGCAGCCCGCTCAGCCTGGCCGCGTTCCCACGGATGGTGATGGCCGAGGGCGCCGTCGTCCGCAAGGCCAGGGACTGAGGGTCCGCGATTGGCGCGTCATTGAAAGGAGGAGCCATGCACCCGGGAAAGATAATCATCACGGAATTCGACAAGAAGCGGCTGGAGCAGATGATCGCCAACCACCTGCTGGCGCACAACCCCGACGTGGAATACCTGATGGACCTCAACCAGGAGCTGGGGCGGGCGGAGATCGTGCTCCCGGAGGAGATCCCCCATGACGTGGTGACGATGAACAGCAAGGTGACGATCCGCGACATCGATACCAAGGAGGTGGAAAGCTATTCCCTGGCCTTTCCGGCCGGCGCGGACATCGCGCAGAACAAGATCTCCATCCTGTCGCCGGTCGGCACCGCACTGATCGGATGCCGGGTCGGCGATCGGGTCGAGTGGAGGGTGCCGGCGGGCATCAGGAAGCTGGAGGTCGTCAAGATCGATTACCAGCCCGAGGCAGCCGGCGATTACCACCTGTGACCAGCGTCAGGAAGCACGCCAACCGATGACCACAGAACGGAGCGACCGGCGCATGCACGAGACCAGGATCCTCGTCATCTACGACTCCTACACCGGCAACACCGAGCGGCTGGCGAAGGCCGTGGCGCAGGGCGCCGCGGCGGTCACGGGCGCCACGGTCTGGCTGAAGAAGGCCGACAAGGTCCGATTGCGGGACCTGCTGGCCGCCGACGGCGTCATCGTCGGCTCGCCCGCCTACTACGGGCTGATGACGGCGCGGCTCAAGAGGCTGTTCGACTCCTCGGTCAAGCTCCACGGCAAGCTCGCAGGCAAGGCCGGCGCCGCCTTCGCCACGGCCGGCGGCACGGCCACCGGCGCCGAGACCACCCTGCTGTCGATCCTGACCGCGATGCTGGTCCACGGCATGGTGGTGCAGGGCCGCTCCGGCGACAAGCACTTCGGCCCGGCCTGCGTCGGCAGGCCCAACGCCGCGGCGCTGAAGCTGGGACGCGAGCTGGGCCGCCGCACCGCGCTGCTGGCGCAGAGGCTCAAAGGGAAATAGCCTGTCGATGAGCACGAAGCGCGCCATCATCAGCGTCCACGACAAGACCGGGGTCGCCGAGTTCGCCCACGGGCTCGCCGCGCTCGGCTTCGAGATCGTGTCCAGCGGCGGCACGGCGAAGCACCTGCGGGAGCAGGGCGTGGCCGTCACCGACGTGGCCGATGTCACCGGCTTCCCAGAGATGCTGGACGGCCGGGTCAAGACGCTGCATCCCAAAATCCACGCCGGGATCCTGGCGCGCCGCGACAAGCCGGAGCACATGGCGACGATCGCCGGGCAAGGCATCCCGCCGGTGGACGTGGTGTGCGTCAACCTGTACCCGTTCGAGCAGACCGTGGCCAAGCCCGGCGTCACTGAGGCCGAGGCCGTCGAGCAGATCGACATCGGCGGGCCGTCGCTGGTGCGGGCCGCGGCCAAGAACTACTCCGCCGTGGCCGTGGTCACCGATCCCTCGCAGTACGAGACCGTGCTCACGGAGCTCAGGCGCGACGGCGCGGTGGGCGCGGCGACCAGGCGCAGCCTGTTCCAGGCCGCCTTCGCGCTGACCGCCCGCTACGACGCGGCGATCGCGGCTCATTTCGGCGCCGACCGGAGCGCAGGCGCGGCGGTCGTCCCCGAGTCGCTGGACCTGCGGCTGGCCAAGGTGCTGCCGCTGCGTTACGGCGAGAACCCCCACCAGCCGGCGGGTTTCTACCTGCGGCGGGGCAGCAGGCTGCCGTTCGAGCAACTGCACGGCAAGGAGATATCGTACAACAACATCCTCGACCTGTCCGCCGCCTGGGAGCTGGCGGCCGAGTACGACCGGCCCTGCTGCGCCATCGTCAAGCACACCAACCCCTGCGGGCTGGGCTGCACCGGCGACCTGCGCGCCGCCTACCTGCTGGCGCGCGACGGCGAGCTGCCGCCGGCGCCGATTTCCCGCTTCGGGGGCATCATCGCGGTCAACCGGCCGCTCGACCTGGGCACGGCCGAGGAGATAGCGGCGCCGGGAGGGTTCTACGAAGTGATCGTGGCTCCGGGGTTCGAGCACGGGGTGAGGGAGCTGTTCGCCGGCCGCAAGGGCTGGGGCCAGAACGTACGGCTGGTCAGGATGACGGGCCCCGCCGCCGTCGACCCCCTGCGGCTGCGCAGCGCGGCCGGAGGGATGCTGGTGCAGGCCGCCGACGGGACGCTGTCCGACTGGGATGCGCTGCAGTACGCGACCTCGCTGCGTCCCACGATGCAGCAGCTCGAGGACCTGAAATTCGCCTTCGCCGCGGTCAAGCACGTCAAGTCGAACGCCATCGTCATCGCGCAGCATTCCCAGCTGATCGGAGTGGGCGCGGGCCAGATGAACCGGGTGGCCTCGGTGCGGCTGGCGGCGGCCCAGGCCGGCGGGCGGGCCCGCGGCGCGGTCCTGGCCTCGGACGGCTTCTTCCCGTTCCCTGACAACGTCGACGAGGCGGCGGCCGCCGGGATCGCCGCCATCGTCCAGCCCGGCGGCTCGGTCAAGGACGCCGAGGTGGCGGCCGCCGCCGAGCGCGCCGGGATCGCCATGGTGCTAACCGGCGTCCGCCACTTCCGGCACTAGCGTCCACACGCGAGGAACGACCACGATGGGCACCGTATCGCCGCTCCTGCTGCTGCGGGTGATCGGGCAGATCACCGGCGCGATGCGCAACCTCAAGATGTACGATGTCCGCCACGCCACGTCGCAGCGGCTGTTCGACAGCAGCCTGGCGGCGGTCAAGGAGGCGCTGGGGGCCGACACCTCGTTCAGTTTCAGCCTGGCCGGCAACATCCTGCAAGTGAACGGCAAGCCGGTGCCGGACTCGCGCAAGGAGGCCATCGCCAACTTCATCAGCGAGCTGGGCAAGCGCAGCATCGGCCAGCTGACCTTTACCCAGGGGCTGGACCGCGACCAAATGCAGGCCTTCTTCGAGGCCATGGCGATGGAGCCGGAGCAGGTCGCCGCCCAGGGCGGACTGGCGAGGATCCTGATGGGCCGCAGCGTCGCCCACATCCAGGTCAAGGGCATCTCCTACGGCGGCGACGAGGCCGCCGCGTCCATCCCCCAGGGCATGACGGCCCAGGACCTGGAGACCCTGTCAAAGATGCCGGCCCAGCTGCTGGCGATGATCCGCAGCAACCCGGCCCAGCTGGCCCAGATGATCCAGGAGGCCGCCGCCAAGGGCGGCGGCGAGGCGGCGGCGCTGACCGAGCTGGACAACGTGGCCGGGATGCTGGCCGGCAGCATGGGAGCGGGATCGGCCGAGTACGTGGCCGGGATGACCGGCGTGATCGGCAACCTGGGGGGCGGCGTCCAGCGGGAGTTCCTGGCCAGCAAGGCCATGGACCGGGAGTGGTCGGAGATCATTAAGAACATCTTGGGCCGCCTGCCGGACGCCGAGATTTTCAATATGCTGACCGCCCGGATGATCAAGCTCAAGCAGCAGGGCTTTGCCGGAGACTGGGCCGAGGAGGTCCGGAAGTTTTGGGAGACGCTGCCGGTGGATCTTCTCCGCAAGGACGGGCTGAAGCCGGCGTTCCGCCAGAAGCTGGCGCAATTCGGATTCTCCCCGGACGATCAGGCCCACATCATGGGCGAGGAGGAAAGCCCCGAGCAGAAGGCAGCCCAGTTGCTGCAGGCACTGCGCACCAAACCACCGGCGGAAACGGTTTCGCCCCTGTTCCTTAACCAGCTGAGGCGGCTGCTGGTCCGGGGCGGCGTGCCGGACGAGGTCTGGAGTGAATACTGGAGGAAACTGGCCGATCCCGACCCGGCAGTGCGCAAGGCGGCAATCCAGGGGAATTCTGCGCTCCACGACGACCTGGCCAAGGCCGGCCGCTTCGATACGATCGAGCTGCTGATCGCAAAGTACACCGAGCGGCTGATGGCTGAGACGGCGCCGGAGCTGCAGTCCGAACTGATTATGGGGCTGGGCCGCATGCACGAGACCATGCTGGCCAAGGACAAGAAGGCCATCGCTGGCACGATCTCCAAGAGCATTGGCGACCTGTTCCCCTACCTGGTGGACAAGCCGGTGGGCGGCGCGCTGATCGACATGCTGGCCAGGATGGGCGACGAGGCCGCCACCCGGGCCCTGATCAAAGGCTTCACCAAGGACGCGGTGTTCGAGCGGATCGCCGGGCTGCTGGCGGCCAACGGCATCAAGGCCGCGCCCTGGCTGATCGACACGGTGCGGGAGAGCGAGGACCGCACCATGCGGATGAAGACGATGTACGTGTTGTCCAAGATCGGGCCCGAGGTCGAGGATTTGGCCATCAGGATGCTGCCGGACGACCGCTGGTTCGTCAAGCGCAACATGGCCCTGCTGCTGGCCCAGCTGGGGACGGCCAAGTCGGTGGAGCCGCTCAAGGTGCAGTACGACGACAAGGACGCCCGGGTGCGGGTCGAAATCCTGCGGACCATCCTCAAGCTGGCCGGTCCGGCGGCCGAGGACTTCTACGCCAAGGCGCTGGCAGACAAGGAGCCCGAGGTGCGCAGGGCCGCGGTCGACTGCCTGGCCAAGTGCCCGACTGACGGCGCGGTCGACGCCATGGCCGCGGTGTTCACCAAGCGGGACATGCTGGGCCGGGGCGAGGCCCCGGAGATCAGGAAGGCCATCGTCGCGGCCGCCGGCGCCATCGGCACCAAGAAGGCCGCCTCGCTGCTGATGGGCGCGGCCCGCGACAAGGACGCCGAGCTGGCGGCGGACGCCCAGGCCATCCTGCCGGGGCTGCTGAAGAAGCTCAAGGAACAGGGCATGCAGCAGGGGACGGTCTGATCCGACACCGCGCCGTCCGGAATCATAATAGGACTAAAATAGTCATATTTAACCTTCATGCCCGAGCATGGGATCCGCGGCGGCTGCAGGCAGGAACTGAAACGACAACATCATCTGTGCCCATCTGTGGATAAAGCAATGCCCTCGACCACCGACCGCATCACCGTCGTCGACTTCGGGTCGCAGTACACCCAGCTGATCGCGCGCAAGGTCCGCGAGCAGAAGGTCTACTGCGCCATCGTCTCCTGCCGCGCGCCCTACGGGAAGATCGTGGAGGGAAACCCGAAGGGCTTCATTCTCTCGGGCGGGCCGTCCAGCGTGCACGACAAGGGCGCGCCCTCGATCGACACCCGGATATTCGGGCTGGACGTGCCGGTGCTGGGCATCTGCTACGGCATGCAGCTGACGGCCAAACTGCTGGGCGGAACGCTGCACCGCAGCCGGGAGCGCGAATACGGCCAGGCCACACTGCGCGTGAATGCAAAATGCAAAATGCAAAATGCATACATTTTCGCAGGAGTGCCGCCCGAGAGCCAGGTCTGGATGAGCCACGGCGACTCGGTGCTGAAGCCGCCCCGGGGATTCGTTCCCCTGGCAGCGACCACGCAATGCCGGATCGCGGCCATGGCCGACCCGGCGCGGAGGATCTACGGCCTGCAGTTCCACCCCGAGGTGGTGCACACGGCGCATGGGATGCGGATCATCCGCAACTTCCTGTTCGCCGTCTGCGGCTGCCGGCCGTCCTGGACCATGGGCTCGATCATCGGGCGGTCGGTCAAGAACGTCCGTGAACAGGTGGGCGGCGGCAGGGTGGTGCTGGGCCTGTCCGGCGGGGTGGACTCCTCGGTCACCGCCATGCTGCTGCACAAGGCGCTGGGCGGGCGCGTCACCTGCATCTTCGTGGACAACGGCCTGCTGCGGCTGGGCGAGCGGGCCGAGGTCGAGCGGGTGTTCCGGCGGCAGTTCCGGGTGCCGCTGGTCACGGTCGACGCCTCGCGGCAGTTCTACCGGAAACTGAAGGGCGTCATCGACCCCGAGCGCAAGCGCAAGATCATCGGCCGGGAGTTCATCGAGGTGTTCGCCCGGACGGCGAAGAAGATCGGCGGCGTGGGGTTCCTGGCGCAGGGCACGATCTACCCGGACGTGATCGAGTCCACGTCCTTCAAGGGCCCGTCGGCCACCATCAAGAGCCACCACAACGTGGGCGGCCTGCCCCGGGACATGCGCGACCTGTCGCTGGTGGAACCGCTGCGCGAGCTGTTCAAGGACGAGGTCCGCCGGATCGGCCTGGCGCTGGGGCTGCCGCGCGACCTGGTGATGCGCCACCCCTTCCCCGGCCCGGGCCTGGCGGTGCGGATCCTGGGCGAGGTCACCAAGGAACGGTGCGACCTGCTGCGGCAGGCGGACAAGATCTTCATCGACGAGCTGCGGGCCGCGGGCTGGTACCAACGCACCTCGCAGGCCTTCGCGGTGCTGCTGCCGGTGAAATCCGTTGGCGTGATGGGCGACGAGCGCACCTACCAGAACGCGGCGGCGCTGCGGGCCGTGGTCACCACCGACTTCATGACCGCGGAGTGGGCGCGGCTGCCCGAGGCCCTGCTGGCGCGCGCCTCCTCCCGGATCGTCAACGAGGTCCGGGGCGTCAACCGGGTGGTCTACGACATCTCCACCAAGCCACCGGCCACCATCGAGTGGGAATAACCTGCCGAAAACGAAGGCGGAATGCAGGATAGGAAATGCGCTGCGCATTCGTTTTCTCCCTTCGTTTCCGTTTTACCTTCAAGGGTGAGGTGATCCATGTTCGACGATTTCTGCAAGCAGGGGGCCAGCCTGGAGAAGCACGGCATGCTGGAGCAGGCGCTCAACGCCTACAACCAGGCGCTGCAGGAGAAGCAGGACGATCCCGAGGCCTGGTACTGCCAGGGACGGATCCTGTCCAAGCTCCAGATGTTCGACGAGGCCATGGGAGCCTTCAACCAGGCGCTGGCGCTGGACGCCGGCCATGCCAAGGCCTGGTGCAACCTGGGGATCGTGCTCAACGTCCAGGAGCGGTACGACGAGGCCCTGCAGGCGCTGGAGCGGGCCATCGGCCTCAACCCGGACTTCGTCGAGGCGTGGTACAACAAGGGCCTGGCCCTGCGCGACCTGGGGCGCTACGACGAGGCGATCGCCTCGTTCGAGAAGGTCAACGCCCTCAAGCCCGACCTCAACGACGCCTGGTACAGCAAGGGCATCACATTGCGCTACCAGGGCAAGTACGACCCGGCCATCGCCGCCTTCGCCAAGGCGCTGGAGATCTACGACGAGGACGCCGAGGCCTGGCTGGAGCTGGCCAAGACCCACCTGCTGAAGGGCGACGAGCGGGGCGCGCTGGAATCGCTGGCCAAGTGCATCGCCAACGACGAGTCATGCAAGGAATCGGTCAAGGGCGACGAGGAGCTGCAGCCCCTCCAGGCCCACCCCAAGTTCCAGGAACTGGTCGGATGAACCCCCACGACAGGAGCTGAGCCATGCCGAAGAAGAAGGACAAAAGCCGAGAGAAGAAGGACAAGGCCCGGGGGCGGCGGAAGCGCGATCGCAAGCCGGCGAAGAAGGCCGCACTGAAACAGGCGCAGGCCCGAAAACCGGGGGGAGCCACGAAGGCCAAGCGGCCCAAGCAGGCAACCAGGGTCCCCCCTGTTCGTCGGGCGCCCGTAGCGGCGAGTGGCGGGAAGGCGAACAAGGCCACGGCGGCCGCCAAGCAGAAGGGCAAGGCCGGCGCCGCGGCCCAACCTCTGATCCTGGTGCTCAACCCCGGCTCCACCTCGACCAAGGTGGCGCTGTACCGCGGGGAGAAACAGGTCGCAGCCGAGTCCATCAAGCACCAGCAGGCCGAGATCGAGAAATTCCCGCGGATCGTCGACCAGTACCCGATGCGCCAAACGGTGGTGCTCGACTTCCTGGCCCGCCAGGCCGTCGCTGTCGGGCAGCTGGCGGCCGTGGTGGACCGCGGCGGCCTGCTCAAGCCCATCTGCTCGGGCACCTACCGCGTCAACGACGCCATGCTGGCCGACCTGCGGGCCGCCGTGCGGGGCGAGCACATCTCCAACGTCGGCGCCTTCATCGCCAAGCAGATCGCCGACCAGGCCGGCTGCCCGGCGTTCATCGTGGACGCGGTGTCGGTGGACGAGTTCTCGCCGCTGGCCCGGGTAGCGGGGCTGGCCGAGTTCGAGCGCAAGTCGCTGCTGCACGCCCTCAACATGCGGATGGCCGCGCTGCAGGCCTGCGCGCGGCTCGGGCGGAAGCTGGCGGACGTCAACCTGGTCGTGGCGCACCTGGGCGGCGGCATCTCGATCTCGCCGGTCGACCACGGCCGCTTCACCGATGTCAACAACGCCAACGAGGGCGGGCCGTTCTCCCCGGAGCGGGCCGGCGGCGTGCCCTGCGGCGCCCTGGTCAAGTTGTGCTATTCGGGGACGCTCTCCCGGGACGAGATCGTCAGGAAGCTGACCCGCGGCGGCGGGCTATCCGCCTACCTGGGCACCAACGACGCCAAGGAGGCCTGCGACCGCGCCGCCGCAGGCGACGCCAGGGCCCGCGAGACGGTCGCGGCCATGTGCTACCAGATCGCCAAGGAGATCGGCGCCTGCGCCACCGCGCTCAAGGGGAAGGTCGCCGCCATCGTGCTGACGGGCGGCGCGGCCTTCAACCCGATGATCGCCGACCTGGTCAAGGCGCGGACGGCGTTCATCTCGAAGAACTTCCTGGTGTTCCCGGGCGAGGACGAGATGCCGGCGCTGGCCGCCGGCGCCCTGCGCGTGCTGCGGGGCGAGGAGCAAGCCAGGGAATACTGATCACCGAACGCCGACAGGAGCGACGGACATGGCGCACGAGATCCGCTTCGACCGCGAGAAGGGCCTGGTGCGGGTCCGGCACTTCGGCGACGTCGACGGCCAGGACCTGCAGGACGGGCGGCGCGAGGTGGTCAAGCTGGTGCAGGGCAAGGACCGCTCCCGCCTGCTGATCGACCTCCGCACCACAAAGCTGACGGCCACCGCGGTCGAGGAACTCGGCCTTGCCCGGCCGCAGGGCGGGCCGCACAAGGGGATCATGAAGGTCGCCGTGCTGCTTCGCAAGGACCGCTACGGAAGCGCGGACCGCACCGCGGACCCGGGCCCGGCGGCCTCGGGCAACGTCATCCGGGTGTTCGACACCGAGGCCGAGGCGCTGCGCTGGCTGGAGGAGGCCCCGCAGTGAACGGCCCCGCCGTTCCACAACGTCGCTGCTATCGAACATGACGAACCACATCACCAGGGACACCGTCAAGGGCATCGTCCGAGTCATCAAGCAGGACCTGCTGCGCCACCGCGATCTGTGGGCCGCCAGCCGCGACCTGGCGGCCGAGCTGGAGGGCGTGAAGGCGCCCCGCGTGCTGGTGGACCTGCGCGAGGCGTCGATCGGAGTGGAGGACTGGGAGAAGCGGCAGTTCGCCGAGGCCCACAAGGAGATCATCGGCCGCAAGGCCAGGATCGCGGCCCTGATCCGGCGGCAAGACCCGCAGTACCGCGAGTACCTGCACTTCGAGGTCCTGTTCGCCAACCTGGGCCTGCGGGTGCGGATCTTCGACGACGAGCACCGGGCGCTGAGCTGGCTGGCGCTGCCGGTGGAGTAGCAAAACCAAACCACCAAGACACGAAGAACATGATAATCGAGTCATTCCCGAGGAATCGGGAACCTAGGGCTATGACCAAAACACAAGACACAAAGAACACAAAGACTTTTCTTGAAACGTGTCATTCCCGCGTTCGCGGGAATGACACGGCAACTGTGCGCTGAGGTTTCTCAACCATAAAGGATACATATCCATTTCGGAGGCCCCCATGTCCTACAAAGTCCTCGCCATCAGCCCCGGCTCGACCTACCTCAAGGTTGTAAAGGTTTGAAATGGTGTAAATGATACAAAGGTTGTCACAAGGCAGGAAGCAATGCAGGAAAGATTACCCCGCATCGACAAAACGGCTATTTCTGTTTCACGGCTGCGCGACGTCGGCGATGAAAAAGCGTATTGGCTGTCACGCACGGCCTGCGAGCGCCTGAATGCGATCGAGCAGCAGCGAAGGATGGTATATGGCGAAGATAGAACTGAAGAACGATTGAAAAGAATTATTGAGGTTGTTGAATTGTCACAGTGCTAAGGTTGTGTAACTGCAGCAATCCTGGATTCCCGCTCCCCGCCTTCGCAAGGACAAGCTTCGCGGGAATGACGAGCTCGAGTACAAGAAAATAGCTCTCTGTGCCCTCTGTGGTTTATTAACCATTAGAGATAAATATTCATTTCGGAGGTCCCCGTGCCCTACAAAGTACTCGCCATCAACCCCGGCTCCACCTCGACCAAGATCGCCGTCTACGAGGACAGCCAGGCCGTCTTCAAGGACACCCTGCGGCACTCGGCCGAGGAGCTGGCGCCCTTCAAGAGGATCACCGACCAGTTCGACTTCCGCAAGGACGTGATCGAGCAGTGCCTGGAGAAGAACGGCATCCACGTCAAGACGCTGGACGCCGTGATCGGCCGGGGCGGGCTGTTCAAGCCCATCCCCTCGGGCACCTACCAGGTGAACCAGGCGATGCTGGACTACATCAAGGCCGGCACCGGCGGCGACCACGCCAGCAACCTGGGCTGCCTGATCGCCGACGACATCGCCCGCGACGCCGGGGTCAAGTCCTACATCGTGGACCCGGTGGTGGTGGACGAGCTGGGGCCGCTGGCCCGCTACTCCGGGCTGCCGGAGCTGCCGCGGGTCAGCATCTTCCACGCCCTCAACCAGAAGGCCGTGGCGCGGCGGGCGGCGCGCGATCTGGGCAAAAAGTACGAGGAGCTCAACCTGATCGTGGTGCACCTGGGCGGCGGCATCAGCATCGGCATCCACGAGCAGGGGAAGGTGGTCGACGTCAATAACGCACTCAACGGCGACGGGCCGTTCGCGCCGGAGCGGGCGGGAGGCCTGCCCACCGGCGACCTGGTGAAGCTGTGCTTCTCGGGCAAGTACACCATCGACGATGTCAACAAGAAGCTGGCCGGTAAGGGCGGCTGCGTCTCGCACCTGGGCACCAACGACGGCCGCGAGATGGAGGAGAAGGTCAAGGCCGGCGACGCCAAGACCACGCTGATCGTCGAGGCCATGGCCTACCAGGTCTCCAAGACCATCGGCGAGATGGCGACCGTGGTGTCCGGCAAGGTGGACGCCATCGTACTGACCGGCAGCTTCGCCTACTTCCCGGAGTTCATCGAGTGGATCAAGCAGCGGGTGTCGTGGATCGCCAAGGTGATGGTCTACCCGGGCGAAGACGAGATGACGGCGCTGGCCGAGGCCGGGATGCGGGTGCTGAAGGGCGAGGAGCAGGCCCGGGAGTATGCGTAGAAATAGCAATAGTTTTTCTGGAGATAGCCAATGAAGGCGTTTTCAATTATCCCACTCACCCTACTGATGGTTACTTCGGGCTATGGCCTCAACCTGAAGGCGACCTGCATCAACGAGAACACCGAGCTCAGTCACCAGGGCGATGTGAGGTACCTGATGGTGGGCGAGACGGTGATCATCACGGAGATTCTCGAGGACACGGTGGTGGTGATGTGCGACCAGACCGAGAGCAGGGCCGGACGCCGGAACTTCAAGATAAAATACGAGCAGGGCCTGGCGCTGGTGGCCGAAGCCCTGACGCGGAAGAAGTACGAGGGCTCCAAACACCAGTACACCGAGGACGACCTGCGGACGTCGCCGGCGGTTGAGATGTTCCTGGACAACTCGTTCGAGCTCGGCTACAGCGACATCCTGCGGAACGAGGTCTTCGCCCGCCACGGGGACGTTTTCAAGAATAAATTCTACCGGGATCTCTTTCAGAGATGCGGATGGTATAAAACGGCTCCGGAATTTAACGTGCTGGAATTGAACGGTTTTGAACTAGCGAATATTAAATGGTTGAAAGATAAACGCCAGGCATTAATCACCTTGCCCGAGGAGCCAATATTTATTGGTAATACCTAAGGATTCCGGA
>DDXR01000030.1 GCA_002347565.1 bacterium UBP2_UBA2255
CACGGTGGTCATCATGACCTCCAATGTAGGCAGCGACTACATTCGTGACCTGGGCGGTCGCGATGAGGAAAAGATGCGGCAGATGGTCATGGAGGCACTCAACCAACGGTTCGCACCGGAATTCCTGAACCGGATCGATGAGATCATCATCTTCCAGGCACTGAGCAAAGACGACCTGGTACGCATCGTAGACATTCAGATCAGACACCTGACCAGGCTGCTGGCGGAACGTAACATCAAGATCCACTTGACGGACGCAGCAAAACAATTGCTGGCAGAAATGGGATACGATCCGGTATATGGCGCGCGGCCTTTGAAGCGTACGATCCAGCGCAGGCTGCAGGATCCGCTGGCCCGCCATATCCTGGAGGGCGATTTCAAAGACGGTGATACAATCGAGGTGGATGTCCAGAACGCGGACTTCGTTTTCCGCAAGGCGTAGAGCGTGTAAGGTATCGTAGCGCAGATATTGCAGGCACGCCAGGAGGGCAAGCCGTGCGTCGTGCAGGCCCTGGAATTCGCAGGGACTTGCACGACCGGTTTCCCGATGTTAAGGACATCCCATTAACAGAGGTTATTAAGGCAACATGATGCGATTTGACCGATTCACAGAACGCGCGCAGGACGCTGCAATGCGCGCTTACGAAATATTGCAGCGGTATGGGCACAGCCAGGTAGATGTCGAGCACCTGCTGCTCGCCCTGTTAGAGCAACCGGAAGGGATGATCCCGCAGCTCCTGGAAAACATGCAGGTCAATGCAGATCAGCTAAAGAAGCGTATCGATGACATGCTGAAAGCGACGTCCAACCTGATGAGCAATGTGTACAACTTCAGTGCGCCCGGGCAGGTGTTCATCACGCCACGGGTGAAACTGGCGCTCGACCGGGCACAGGAAGAAGCCAACCGCTTGAAAGACGAGTACGTCTCGACTGAGCACATCTTTCTCGGTATCGTGGCGGAACAACACTCCCCCACCGCGACGTTGCTAGTGGAATCGGGGATCGACAAACCTCACGTGGAGAGCGCACTGGAAGCGGTGCGCAAGGGCAAGGCGACGAGTACCACCACTGCGGACAGCCACTACCGTACGCTGGAGAAATACAGCCGGGATCTGACTCAGCTCGCCCGCGAGGACAAGCTCGATCCGGTGATCGGGCGCGATGAAGAAATCCTCCGTGTTCTCCAGATATTGAGCAGGCGCACCAAGAACAACCCCGTTCTCATTGGTGAAGCGGGTGTGGGCAAAACGGCGATCGTCGAGGGATTGGCCCAGAAGATCGTCGAGGGCGATGTGCCAGAACCCTTGATGGGTAAACGCGTTGTGGCGCTGGACCTCGGAGCGATGATCGCGGGCGCCCGTTTCCGGGGCGAGTTCGAGGAGCGGCTCAAGGCCGTGCTCAAGGAGATCGAGGCGGCGGCTGGCTCGGTGATCCTGTTCATCGACGAGCTGCACACATTGGTGGGCGCGGGCAAGGCCGAGGGGTCGATGGACGCCTCCAACATGCTGAAGCCGGCGCTGGCCCGCGGCGAGCTGCGGATGGTGGGCGCCACCACCCTGGACGAGTACCGCAAGAACATCGAGAAGGACCCGGCCCTGGAGCGGCGGCTGGCGCCGATCGTGGTGGCCGAGCCCTCGGTGGAGGACACCATCGCCATCCTGCGGGGCCTGAAGGAGCGCTACGAGCTGCACCACAAGGTGCGGATCAAGGACTCGGCGCTGGTGGCCGCGGCGGTGCTGTCGCAGCGCTACATCGCCGACCGCTTCCTGCCGGACAAGGCGGTGGACCTGATCGACGAGTCCGCCTCGCGCCTGCGGATCGAGATCGACAGCCTGCCCACCGAGATCGACGAGGTGGAGCGGGCCATCATGCAGCTGGAGATCGAGCGCACCGCGCTGAAGAAGGAGACCGACGCGGCCTCGAAGGACCATCTCTCGAAATTGGACGCGGAGCTGGCAGGGCTCAAGGAGAAGTCGTCCTCGATGAAGGCCCACTGGCAGAACGAGAAGGCGGTGATCAAGAAGCTGGGCGACATCAAGCAGCGGATGGACGAGGCCAAGGCCCAGGAGCAGCAGGCCGAGAAGCAGGGCGACTACAACAAGGTGGCCGAGCTGCGCTACGGCACGCTGGCCGGACTGGCCAAGGACCTGGAACGCGAGAACGCCAAGCTGGCCGAGGTCCAGAAGTCCCAGAAGTTCCTCAAGGAGGAGGTCGACGAGGAGGACATCGCCGAGGTGGTGGCCAAGTGGACCGGCATCCCGGTCACCCGGATGCTGGAGGGCGAGACCGCCAAGCTGGTGAAAATGGAGGAGCGGCTGCGGCAGCGGGTGGTGGGCCAGGACGAGGCGCTGACCGCCGTGGCCAACGCGGTGCGGCGGGCCCGGGCCGGCCTGTCGGATCCCAACCGGCCGATCGGCTCGTTCATCTTTTTGGGTCCAACGGGTGTCGGAAAAACGGAGCTGGCCCGGGCACTGGCCGAGTTCCTGTTCGACGACGAGCGGGCCATGGTGCGGATCGACATGTCGGAATACATGGAGAAGCACACGGTGTCGCGGCTGATCGGCGCGCCGCCGGGCTACGTGGGCTACGACGAGGGGGGGCAATTGACCGAGGCGGTGCGGCGCCGGCCCTACTGCGTGATATTGTTCGACGAGATCGAGAAGGCGCACCACGACGTGTTCAACGCGCTGCTGCAGGTGCTGGACGACGGCCGNNCCGGCTGACCGACGGCCAGGGCCGCACCGTGGACTTCAAGAACACGGTGGTGATCATGACCTCCAACATCGGCTCGCAGTTCATCCAGGAACTGGATGACGAGAAACAGCTGCGTGAGCAGGTGCTGGCGGCGATGCGGCAGCATTTCCGGCCGGAGTTCCTCAACCGGGTGGACGAGACCGTGATCTTCCACCGGCTGGAGCGCGCCCAGATCGCCGCCATCGTGGACATCCAGCTGAAGCACCTGCTGGCGCGGCTGGCCGAGCGCAAGATCACGTTGACGGTCACGGACAAGGCGAAGGAGCTGCTGGCCAACGAGGGCTACGACCCGGCGTTCGGCGCCCGGCCGCTGAAGCGGACCATCCAGCGGCTCGTTCAGGACCCGCTGTCGATGAGGATGCTGGAAGGGGAGTTCAAGGAGGGCGACAAGGTCAGCGCGGACGCGAAGAAGGGAGAGATCGAATTCTCAAAGAGATAATGGGCACGGTTGCCAAACAAGAAGCCCCGCCGGAAGGCGGGGCTTCTTCATTTTTCGGTCACTTGGCCTTACAGGGATGCTTCTTCACATTCCCGTGGCACTTCTTGATCTGCTCTGCCGAGCACTCTCCCGGCTTGCCCTTCAGATTCTCCGGTTTCTGGCACTTGGTCTTGCCGCAGCACATGGTCCCCTTCCTCCTTTTCTTCTCTTTGTTGACAGAAATGTCTTTATGGTGCGCGCCATTCCTTTGATCGACCCTTCGTCCACCTGGTAGTGAGTGAAGTATCCCCTTTTTCGCGGACGCACCAGCCCGGCCTCCCGCAGCACCCGCAGGTGCTGGGAGACCGCCCCCTGGGTGATGCCCAGCCTGGCCGACAGGGCCCCGACGCAAAGCGGTCCTCCCCGCAACTGGCCGAGCATCCTCACCCGGCTCTCCACTGAAACCGCCCGGAACAGGCGGGCCAAATCTTCGATCGTTTTTCTTCTGGATTCCATATTAGTAATTGCTAATATAATAACAAATCTCCTCCGCCTTGTCAAGTAAAAATACCCCGTGTGCTGGCGGAATCGCTGATGCGCCGAAACCATCGGTGTGTTGACCGGCTAGGGCTTGGTTTCCGTTACATCCATCCCCCGCAGTCGCTCTAAATCCAGGTACTCTTTGAGTATCGGCCAATGAACAATCGAATTCTCAAACCATACAGCCAAACCCATCGACGCGCCGCCGAAGGCCGCCGCCAGGGCGATGATCCAGCAGGGTATCACAAATGACGGATTGAAGGCCAGAAAAAACGAATCCAGCATCATGCCGAAACCGCCGATCTTGAACCAGCGGTGGTTGGTGCGGACCTTGCACAGCGCGGCCTGTTCGTCGGTGGCCAGGAGCACCAGGGCCTTCAGCACTTGCTCCGGGTTTGTCTGCAGCACGATCCTTCTCCTTGTGTCAGCGCGGGCTCTCGACCGTTGCCGGGGCCGGGCGTTGCGGCGAACGACGGGAACGGGCCATGGCCATCATCATGAACATGACGGCGAACACGGCGAGCAGCATCGCGGCGAAGATGGCGATGCCGATCCGCCTGGTCTTGGGGTCATCCCACCAGTTTCCCTGCTTGATGATCATGGTGCCGCAGCCGGGGCAGGGGCCGGACTGGAAGACCTGGGCGAAGCATTTGGGACAGCACTGGCTCATCGTTTATTTTTCTATGAAGTGAACGCGTATCGTCTACGTGAAACCGCGCATTGTCCTCAATTTCGACTTGCGACGGCCGCTCACGGGAACACCGGAGCGCCGCGCACCATGCCCGGCCGCGGTCACTTTCCCCGCAGTTTCCTCAGCATCGCGACGCTGGACGCTTGGCCGGGATCGAGGGCGACAGCCCGCTCGTAGCAGGCGATGGCCTGTTTGCGGTCGCCGCGGGCCAGGTAGGCCTCGCCCAGGCTGTCGTGGGCGTTCGCGGACCTGGGATAGAGATGCACGTTGAGCCGGAACACCGCGATCGCCGCGTCGGTCTTCCCGGCCGCCAGCAGCTGGTAGCCCCGCGCGTTGACCGCAGTCTCGGGGATGCCGCCGGCCCCGCCGGACCGTTCCAGCAGCCTGACCGCGGCCGTGTAGCCGCGGTGGGCCGCCTCGTCCAGCGCGCGCTCGGTCAGCTTGCGGGCCCTGGCCTGCGGGGTCTCGCCGACCAGCAGCTCCTCGATGTAGGCAGCGGGTGCCGCCGTGCCGTCGTCTGCGTTGGAGAGGAGCGCCACGGTGTAGCCCTGGTCGACGAACATCCCCAGGTAACCGCTGATGCCGTAAAAGCCGCCGCCGTGGCCGACGATGCGGCTGCCGTTCGCCGTTTGCTCGATGAAGCCGAACCCGTAGCGGGTCCCGGGGCCCGACTCGACCTTGCCGCCGACGGCCAGGGCCGTGTACTCGGGGGACAGCAGCTCGTTTGCCAGCAGGGCGTTGGCGAAGGCCAGCAGGTCGCCGACGGTCGAATAGCCGCCGCCGGCCGCCCCGCCCTTGACCACATGCAGGAACAGGTTGCTCTTGACCTCGCCGGGCCGCGCTCCCGCGGTGGTGTAGCCGACCGCGCGGTTGGCGACCACATAATCGACCTCGTAGGCGTCGGTGTTCGCCATCCCCGCCGGCCGATAGACGTTGTCGCGCACGTACTCGAAGTAGCTGCGACCGGTCACCCGCTCGATGAGGTACCCGAGCACCATGAAGCCAGCGTTGCTGTAAGCGTAGCGGCTGCCGGGCGGGAACCGGAGCGAGTCGGCGGTGAACAGCGGGAGGTAGTCCCTGATCTCCCGGAAACGGTCCTTGGAGGCCTGTATGAAGTCCCGCGTCCAGTAGTTCCCCAGCCCGGAGGTGTGGGTGAGCAGCTGGCGGATGGTCACCCGGGTCGCGACGTCCGGGTTTGGATACTCCGGTGCGTAGTCGGCGATCAGGCCGTCGAGCGAAAGACTGCCGCGCTCCACCAACTGCAGCACGGCAACCGCGGTGAACATCTTGCCCATCGATCCCAAGTTGAACTTGGTGTCGCTGCGGTTGGCGACATTGAACGAACGTTCGGCGTCGCCGTAGGCGCGAACCAGGATGGGTTGGCCGTCCTTCGCGACCAGAGCCGCGCCGGAGAATGCCCCGCACTTTCCCAAACTGTCCAAGTACGCCCCGGCCCGCAGGGCGATGGTGTCGGGATGCTGCGGCAGCGCTGCGCCCGCCAGCAGCGGTAGGGCCGCGGCGACCGCCGCCGCGCGCCGAAGAACGATGGTCATTCTGCCCCCGTGTGTCGTTCGATCTGGAACGCGCTCACGGGAACACCGGAGCGCCGGAAAACTTGCCCATCACCGCGTCGCGACATTTGATGCACTCGAAACCGCGCTCGGTGCCCGACTTGCAGTCCAGGTTCTCGTGCATCCGCACGCAGTCCGGCAGGGAGAAGCGCTTGCGGACGGCTTCGATGTCCAGCACGCAGTCGAAGTACACCCACTCGCGGCAGTTGTCGGACCACGCCTGGCCGCGCGAGGTGACGGTGTACCCCCGCTCGATCAGGGCGTTCTCCAGCGATCGCAGGTGCTCGCAGACCATGCGCTATTTCTTCTTGACCGCCCGCCAGGCCAGCAGCAGGATGACCGCGCCGCCGATGGCCAGCAGCAGGCTGACGAAATTGAACCCCGTGACCCTGCCGATCCCCAGCAGCGAGCCGATCCAGCCGCCCAGGAACCCGCCGGCGATGCCGATCAGGATGGTGACGACCAGGCCGCCTGGGTCCCTGCCGGGCATGATGAGCTTCGCCAGCAGGCCCGCGATCAGGCCCATGATGATCCAGGAGAAGATGCCCATGACGGTGCTCCCTTCCGTTGTGGTTCGATCGGGTCAGCCCGGGCCGTCGCCGTAGTGCTCGCGGTGGGTCGCGCAGCGGCATTTCTTGTCCCACGGGGTCTGGCAGCGGGCGCAGCGGTAGAGCGTGTCGGTGCGCTCGTCGCCCAGCAGCTCGCAGCAGATCGAGGCGACGCCGGCCGCCCCGCACTTCAGTCAGCGGACGCCCGCGGGGACCATCCGCGCGACCCTACGACGGGTTCTCGACCTCCTGCAGCCAGCCGTCGCAACCCGGCACCTTGCAGGCGCCGGTCTCGACCAGGCAGTGGGCCGCGCCGCACTTGTCGCAGCGCATGTGCTTCTGGCCCGGCGCCACGTCGGACTCGCCGCCGCAGCCGGGGCAGGTGATCTTGATCCATTCGCCCATCGCTCATCCCTTTCCTTGTGGTTCCGGGTTGTCCGCCTGCGGCCGGCAGAGGGCGTCCGCCAGCAGGCGATGATCATACCGGACCGCTGCGGCCGCGGTCATCGATTCGACGATCTCGCGCCCGCGAGTCACCAGGCGCCGGCGGGCCGCGTACGGCCGGTCCCGGCCCGAGCGGCGGTTCTCCAGCAACACCAGCACCAGGCGCCAGTAGAGCAGGGCCTGGAAACGCTCCCGGTTGAACCACAGGACGTCGTTGTGCCAGTTGCACAGCAGGTGGCGCTGGACGGCGGGCTCGTCCCACAGCGCGGCGAAATCCCTGGCGCCGTGCCGGAACAGCAGCTCGGCCAGCGCCGCCTCGGTCCGCGCCGCCGCCGGGTCCTTGACGATACGCTCCAGCACCGTCGCCAGGCGGTCCCACAGCACGCGCCGGGCGCCGGCGTCGGGCGCCAGCGGCAGCAGTTCCGGCAGCAGCACGGCGCAGTACAGGATGCGGACGCCGCCGTCGTTGGCCAGCGACTCCGGCAGTTCATCCTCGTCCAGCAGCGCCAGCGCCCGGCCGAACAGGCGGGTGCGGCGCAGTTCCGCGATGCCGCTGCCGCGCAGGAAGCCGTGGATCTCCCGCAGCCGGGCGACGGCGCCGTCCGCCACCGGCGGCGCGTCGCCGCCGAACAGCCCGCGGCAGCCGCGCTCGAAGACCCCGATCTCCAGCGCCAGGTCGGCGGCGAACCGCTCCAGGTCCGCCGCTCCGCCGTCGATGATCCGGGCGAAGCGTCCGGCCAGGCCCTCGCCGAACAGCGCGTCGAAGGACGGCATCACCGGCTCCAGCCGCATCTGCCACAGTGCCCGGCCGATGTCCGGCGCGCCACGGCCGTCCAGCCGCTGCGCCAGCCGGAAGATCTCGCCAGCCGGGTCGTCCAGCCGGCGGAAATCCGCGAAGGCGTTGTAGCGGTAGCCGTCCAGCTTGACGAACAGCCCCTGGTCACGCAGCTGCTCGGCGGTCCGCAGGTACTCCAGACCGGCGGTCAGGTCGCGGAAACTGTACCAGCCGTCCGGGGCCAGCCCCAGCCCCTCGGCCAGGGACCGCGTCCGCGGCGAGCCGCCGCCCGGACGGTAGGGCACCGACCGCGCGATCCAGCCGGCGTGCCGCTCGCAGCTGTTGTTGTAGACCACCAGCGCGGCGTCGCCGCCCCGGCGGTTGGAGTAGGCGAAGACGTCCTGGTGCACCCGGCCGTCGCCGTCGGCCACGTCGTAGAGCAGGAACTCGGCCGCGCCCGAGAACAGGCCGCGCCGCCGCAGCAGCGGGAAGATCTCGCGCTGGTGCCGCTCGACGAAGCCGACGTCGACGTGCTCGTCCCAGTAGCTGCGGCCGTACTCCATGCCGTACTTCTCGTAGAAGCCCTCGATCTGGCCGTGGCCGAACATCGGCAGGCCGGGCAGGGTGGCCATCATCAGGCAGACGCCGAAATACTTGTCGCCCTTGCCGAACTGCACCGCGGCCGGCTCCTCGTCCGGGTTGTTCATGAAGTTGACGAAGCGGCCCAGGATCTCGGGATTGAACTCCAGCACGTTGCGGAGCGAGCGGCGGTAGCCCTCGTTGTCCTCGCGCTTCAGCATGTTCATGAAGGCGCTGTTGTAGACGCGGTGCATGCCCAGCGTCCGCACGAAGTAGCCCTCCATCAGCCAGAAGGCCTCGGCCAGCAGCAGGGTCTGGGGCGCCTCGGCCGCCACCCGGTCGACCACTTCGCGCCAGAACTCCCGCGGGAACACCGCGTCGAACTCCTGCCAGGACAGGCCGTGCTGGGCGCGCGAGGGGATATCGCCGCCGCTGCCGGGTTCGGGGAACCACAGCCGCTGGTAGTGCTGCTTGGCCAGGGTCATGGCCGCGTCGAAGCGGATGATCGAGGAGTAGCGGGCCACGTGCAGGATCTGGCCGATCACCGCCTGGCGCACCTGCGGCAGCAGGAAGTTGAGCTGGGCGGTGTCGTTCCACGGCATGTGGGTGCCGTCGTTGCCGTGGTAGATGTAGCGGGTCTGGCCGCTGTTCTTGTCGTGGCGCTTGAACACCACGGCGGCGTCGCTCTTGCTCCAATAGCCGTCCTCGATCTGGATGACGACCGACGGGTCGTGCGACAGGTCGGGCCCGTTGAAGCTGTAGGAGGGGAAGGGCGGCCGGTCCAGCTGGACGAACCAGTCGGGGTGCTCCACCACCCAGCGCGAGAACACGCCGGTATGGTTGGGCACCATGTCCACGGCGATGCGCACCCCGCGCTCCAGGGCGCGGCGCTTCAGGTCCCAATAGGCGTCGTCGCCGCCCAGGTCCTGGGCGATCACGTAGTCGTAGAGCGAGTAGGCCGAGGACAGCGCCTCGGGGTTGCCGCAGATCCGCTTGATGGCGGCCGAGGCCGGGCTGCGCTCCCACACGCCGATCAGCCACAGCCCGTTGATGCCGCGCTCGCGCAGCAGGTCCAGCTCCTGGTCGGGGATCTGGTCCAGCCGGCGGATCTCGCGGCGGTGCTGCCGCGACAGCTGGAACAGCCAGACGTGGATGTTCTTGGCGATCAGCACCGCCTCGGGCATCCAGTCGCGGTCGGGCGAGAAGGCCTCGGGCTCGTGGCGGGGCCGGCCGGACCGGCCGCCGAACGGCGCGCCGTCGCCGGAGAAATCGAGCACCGCCGCGGGGCCGGGCCCGCCGCCGCGCGGCCGGTCCTCCTCGCGGATGACGTCCAGGGCCGTCAGCAGGCGCCGGAACAGCTTCTCCAGGATGTCGGCCGGCAGGAAGGTCAGCCAGTGCTCGCGGATGAACGCCAGCTGGTCCGCCAGCGAGCGGGGCGAGGCCTTGGCCGGCATCCGCAGCATTGCGACCAGGCTCTGGTTGAGGGGCCCGAAGGCGGGCTGGGACTGGAAGAACGTCTCGACGCTCGTTATCAGTTGTTCGTATTCCGTTGTTCGTCGTAGTAACGAGTCGTCGAACAGCTCGCCGAACGGCGCGAAGCCCGGGTTCTCGTTCGCCAGGCGCAGCAGCAGCAGCTCCTCCAGCGCCACCTCGCGGTGGGGGCGGCCGCCGGTCGAACCGGCGAGGTACTGCTCCGGCGTTGATTCCTTCCGGTGCACGGCCAGCGGCGGGAAGGTCCTGACGAATTCCAGCAGGCAGGCGTCCAGTGCCCCCGGAGTCAGCGAGCCCGCCAGGTGCGACAGGGCGGCGGCGAAGGCCGCCGGGTTCTTGCGGGCGCGGTACTGGGCCACCACGTAGTGCAGCAGTTCGTCCACCAGGCCCATGGCGGCGAGCAAGCCGGCCCGCACCGCCAGCTCCGGGTGCGCCTTGGCGTCACGTGCCCGGTTGATCGAATCGGCCAGGTCCTGCGCGGCGCGGAGATCGGCGAGCACCACGTTGCCGGAGAACGTGAACAGCGCTTCGTCCGCGGCGTAGCGGGCGCGGCAGTCCGCCGAAATGTGGAACTCGTACAGCGGCCGGTTCCCGCCTGCATCGCCGGGCAGCGGCGGCAGGATGATGTGCAGCGTGCGGTCGTTCATGAGATGATAGCATACCGTATACCGTGAAAAAAAACAAGGGTTTTTTGATTGGCGCCAACAGGAAAGCCCGTCAATTTTGACGGGCTTTTTAAACCATGGCTGCCGGGCAACAAACACAAGAGCTATTGCAATGAAGAGTAAGTATGAGCTGACCGGTGCCAGGAACAGGCAGATGGACGGAAGGCCTCAGCGGCGTTCCACCAGTTGCCCGGTTGAGTATTTGTGAATCAGGCTGGCGATCAGCGTTTGGTACGGGATGCCCTCTTCGACGGCCCGGTGCTGTATGGAGGCGAGGTCCCCCGCTGAAATGCGGATGTTGACCCGCTTATTCTTGCGGTTGGCGGCCTTGGCGTATTCGGTGTGGCGGGCGATCTCGGCCGCCATGTCGGGCGGTGTCCGCCACTCGCCTCGTTCGTAAGACCTCAGCAGCGACCGTTCTTCGGTATTGAGTGGTTTTTTCATTTTGCTCCCATTGCTCCCAGGTAATGCTTGGTTGCCTTGCGGCTGGGGATGATCGTTTTCAGGAAAATCCAACGCCGGTCTTCGACGAATGGCACCAGGCAGGCGTAGCCGCCGACGTCGACGACGTAGATCCGCTGTCCCTTGTACTTGGACGGATCGGGATGGTCGATCACGGCCAACAGCTGGCCCCGGCCGATGTGCCGGACGATATCGTCGAAGGAAATCCCGCGCTCCCGTTTCAGGCGGTCGTTCTTTTCCCGGTTCCACAGAAATTGTTTCATGGGTGACTATAGCACAATGTGTGCATTTTGTCAACAAGCAGATCCGGACAGTCTTTCGTCCGCCAAGGGATCCGGAGGACGGCATGGCAAAAATCACGGGGCCCGCCTCCGGACAGCAGAACCCCCGTCGTTTTTGTAGATGCCACGTTGCCGGAGAACGCGAACAGCGCTTCGTCCGCGGCGTAGCGGGCGCGGCAGTCCGCCGAAATGTGGAACTCGTACAGCGGCCGGTTCCCGCCTGCATCGCCGGGCAGCGGCGGCAGGATGATGTGCAGCGTGCGGTCGTTCATGAGATGATAGCATACCGTATATAGGGAAAAGACAAGGTTTTTGTCGTCCAACCCGCTTGCACAACCGGCCGCCATCGGCTATACTTCATCCGACATGCTGATCAATGCATCCGAATGAAACGGGCCGCGGCATTCCAACCAATACGGCTGTGGATGATCGCACCAGACGGTGCGCCCCGGCCGTACCAGCTATTGTCCCGCATTGCGGAGGTGCGGGCGTTGACCGGGCAGTGGCCGCTGGTCGAGGAGATCCATCGCGGCAACCTGGCGTGGGCGCGCCGCGCCGCCGGGCCGGCGGTCCTGGCCGACGCCCTGCTGATGATGGGCGGGTTCCACCTGCGCCGCGGCGAGTACCAGCAGGCCGAGCCGTTGTTGCGAGAGGCGCTGGGGATCTTCCGGGGCCTCGGCGACCGCCGTGGCGTAGGCCGGGCGTGGGGCGATATCGGCGCGATCCGCCAGCGGCAGGGCGATTTCCCCGCCGCCCTGGAGGCGTTCGAGAACGAGCTGGCCGAGTCGGCGGCGGCGGGCGACCCGACGGGTCAGCTGTACGCCCACGGCAACATGGCGATCATCCATTTCTACCGGGGCGAATACCCGGAGGCGCTGGCCCGGTTCGAGCGCCGGCTGGCGCTGGCCCGGTCGCTGGGCGACGAACGGGTGATCGGCCACACCATCGGCAACATGGGCGTGGTCCACCGCGGCACCGGCGACCTGGACCGGGCGATGGAGTGCTACCGGCAGGACTGCGCCATCAACCGCCGCACCGGCGACCGCAACGGCACCGCCGTGGCGCTGGGGAACATCGGCATCATCTACTTGAGCCGGGGCGAACTGGACCAGGCCGCGGCCTGCTTCGCGGAAAAGCTGGCGATCGCCGAATCGATGGGCGACCGCATCGGCCTGAAGAGCGCGGTCGGCTACCTCTGCCTGGTGGAATGCGACCTGGGCCGGCCCGGCGCGGCGTTGCCCCTGGCGTTGCGCCACCTGGCGCTGGCCGAGGAGCTGGGCGAGAAGAAGTCGATCGCCGAGGCGCTGGGGGACCTGGCCGGCGTTCACGCGATGCTCGGCGCAGATGGCACGGCCTTGGCATGCCTCGACCGGGCGGTGGCCATCGACCGCGAGCTGGGACTGAAATATTACCTTTGCGAGCATCTCGGCGACGCTGCCGGATTGATTTGGGACGCAGGGGACGCGGCGGCCGGGGCGATGGCGGCCGAGGCCGCCGCCATCGCCGCCGAGGTCACGCGCGACGACGTCGAGCACGGCAGCCTGCTGCTGCTGGCGCGGATCGCCGCCGCGAAGGACCGCGCCGAGGGCGTCCGCCTGACCGGGGAGCTGGCCGCCCGCTTCCCCGGCGACGAGGAGCAGGCCCTCACTGTCCGCCAGCTGTTCGAGCTGACCGGCGACCAGGTCCAGCGCCGGCGGGCGCTGGAGCTCTACCGGCAGCTCCAGGAGAAAAGCCAGAAATACCGCTACCGCCAGGCGATCGAGGAGCTCTCGCGTTGAGCCGGAAGGGCAGACCGGCGTGCTCCTTTTGCCCTTGAAAAACAAATCCGCTTCATGTATAATATCAATCTGCTGTTGCGACGGCACCCGCCGCTGCACGGTGCCCGTTCCCGCCTCAATCCCTCAATCCACATGAGGTTG
>DDXR01000050.1 GCA_002347565.1 bacterium UBP2_UBA2255
CGGGCGATGGCCACGCGCTGCATCTCGCCGCCCGAGATCTGGCCCGGCAGGTGGTGCCGGCGGTTGTCGATGCCCAGCATCTTGAGGATCTCGTCCACGCCCTTTTCGGCGCCGGGCTTGCGGTAGAAGGTGAACGGCAACACCACGTTCTCGTACACCGTCAGGGTCGGGATCAAATAGAACTTTTGGAAGACGTAGCCGAAGGTCTCGCGCCGCACCCTGGTCAGTTCGGCCTCGCTTTGGGCCCGGCCCTGGTCGAACACGCTGCGCCCGGAGAGCTCGAGCCTCCCGGCCGTGGGATTGTCCAGGCAGCCCAGGATGTTGACCAGCGTGGTCTTGCCCGAGCCCGACGGCCCGACGAAGGAGACGAAGTCGCCCTGCCGGATCTCCAAGGACACGCCGTCCACGGCGCGGATCTCCTCGCTGCCGCGGCGGTAGACCTTGGTCAGGCCCTGGGCCTTGATGGATAACTGCTCGGTCATGATCCTATCCTCATTCCTTGTCATCCTGAGATTGCGTCATGACTGACTCGTTGAAGGATGATCCTCGATGTGCGAGGCACGTTGCCTTCTCGGGATGACCTCACCCTTGATCCCTCCCCGCTGCGGGGAGGGTCAGGGAGGGTCACTCCGTCTCGCTGCGAATGGCCTCGATCGGCCGCACCCGGCCGGCCCGCCACGACGGGTAGACGCCGGCCAGCAGGCCGATTGCCGTCACCACGCCGAAGGTCAGCAGCACCAGCGGCGGGTCGATCCGCACCAGCCCGCCGGTGGGGGTGTAGGGCAGCAGCCGGCGGATCAGGATCTCCGTGACCTTGGCCGTGGCCACGGCCAGCCCGGCGCCGATGGCGCCGCCGGACAGGCACAGCATCAGCGTCTCCAGCCAGATCAGCTTGAAGATGTCCGAGGCCATCGCGCCCATGCTCTTCAATATGCCGATCTCCTGCAGCCGCTCCATCACTGACATCAGGATGGTGTTGATCACGCCGACGATGGCGATCAGGATGGCGATCAGCGCGATGGAGAACACCATCACCTTGGCGGTGGACACCAGCGACATGATGGTCTGCTTGACCTGGGCCAGGCTGACCACCTGGACGTCCGGCAGCGCGTACATCCGCTCCTCGAACGCGGCGATGTCGGCGTCCTTCCGCACCTTGATGCCGATGCCGGTCAATTGGCCCTGCTGGCCGAACACCGACTGCACCGTGCCGATCGGCAGGAAGATGGTGCCGTCGTCCTGGGTGCCGGAGCGCTTGAGCACGCCCACCACGGCGACCTCGACGTCGTGCTCCGGGATCAGGTACTTGTCGCCGACCTCGCGGCTTTCCAGCTCGGCCGCCTCGTAGCCCATCACGGCCTCCAGCGCGTTGTTGTCGGTGAACCATCGGCCCTGCTGGAACTCCAGCACGGACTTCATCTGCGGGAAGGTGGCCGCGTCCACGCCCAGGAACGCTGACAGGCTGCCGCTCTCGCCCTTGTTGGGGTCGAACACGGCCTGCATCAGCATCGGCGTCACCCTGTCGACCTCGGGCTGCCTGGCGATGGAGTCGGCGATCGCCGCGGGCAGGTAACGCAGGCCGGTGCCGCCCTTCAGCATCAGCGTGGCGGCCTCGTAGGGGCAGCCCTTGGCCGTCACCAGCACCTGGAAGCCCAGGTTGTCGATGTCGGAATTGAGCGAGGCCTCGTAGCCCTGGTTGAAGCCCAGCAGGCTGACCAGCACCCACGCGGCCAGCGCGATGCCGACGATGGTCAGGACGCTGCGCGATGGCTTGCGCAGCAGGTTCTTGTAGGCGACCTGGAAGATGTTGATCATATGCCTCCGTTGACCTTTCCCCGGCCCCTCTCCCTTTGGGCGAGGGGCATTGTGTTCTCCCTCCCAAGGGGAGGAGGATAGGGGGCGGTCATTTGTAGTACTTCAAATACCTGTTGCCCAGCATAAACTCGTCCACCAGGACCAGGTTCTTCTTCACGCCGCGCAGGGCGGACTTGAAGTCCGAGGCCGCGTCGGGCGCGGGGTTCTTAATACTCGAAATCTTATCGCTGCCCGTTTCCGTGCCGGTCACCACATCGTACTTATACAAGTCGCGCAGCGACAGCCCTGCGAACTGCCTTCCGAAAGACGGCTCGCGCAGCTTGGACGCGGCTTTCGAGGTCAGCTTCTGGAAGTACAGGGTCCTGATCACGCCGGCCGTGTCCAGCGCCAGGAACACCTGGATGCCGCCGTAGGTGCCCTTCTGGTTGACGCCGTGGATGTAGCCCACCAGCTCCTTCTTCCGGAACACCCGGTACATGGTGTAGGGCACGTCGCCGGTCTCGAACAGGCCCTGGAACTTGTCGCCCAGCCGCCGCTCGACGTGCGCCAGCAGGCTGTCGCCGCCCTTGCGCGAGATCGAGACGTACTCGGTCTTGTACCCGGTCGAACCCGGGAACATCCGCTTGACGTCCTTGTCCGGGTCGTTGAGATCGCAGCCCACGGCCGCGAACAGGGAGGAGCCGAGTGTTATGAATGACAGGGTGGCAAGGAATACGTGCGTCATGCTAACCTCGTTGACCCCTCCCTCAATCCCTCCCCTCGAGGGGAGGGACAGGGTGGGGTCAGATTTTATAGTACCAGTATATTTGGGCCGCTGCTTTCGTCGCGTTCGTTGCTTGCTCCAGCATCTGCGTGAAAGCCAGGCGAGCCGTAAGATCGGGCATGAACTGGTATGACAACCCTAAAGAAAAATCAGCGGCTAAAACGGTTTTCCGCTTTACCCACATATGCTGAAAATCAAGTTTCAGGCGATTTTCCGGCATAATGTTCAACGTTAGCCTATGGAACAGCACGTATCGGGAAACATGATCCAGGTTGGCCTGCATTCTGTCCCAAACAAAATCGACGCGGTCCTCCCAGGGCCCCGAATAGTGCGTAAGATCAGCACCGGCCATGCAATGCTGAATGGGTTCATCCACGACCAGGTGGTAGCCCATCGTCTCCAATGTCATTCCGTAAGCCGCAGACATGCCGACATTGTAGTTCTGCTGGTTGAGATCACCCTTCGATATCCGGCCAGAGAACAAATAATTCTTACCCAAATAGACCGGCATGCCCGAACCCAAAGTGGCGGAAAAAGCGACATTGCCGGACTCGAAATCCCGGTAGTACCCCGCGCCCCAGTCGCGGTCGAAGCCGTAGCCTTGCATCGACAGCGGCTGCAGCAGCGTCCCGTGGTTGTCCAGCGACATGGCCAGCCCGAAGGCCGGCTTGTTGTGGCCGACCCAGACGTCGCCGAACGCCGGCTTGACTTTCAGAAAAGCGTTGTACAGCTGGAGCTCGATATTGCCGTTGCGGGTCGAGTCGTACGCCAACCGCGCCTGGATGGCGAACATGCCCCAGTCGCCCGTCTCCGTCGACAGCCGCTGCACCAGGTCGAACCCGACCGACGGCTTCTGCATCACGTCCATCTGGTCCATGGAATACCAGCGGATCGGCCGGCCGTCGAACGAATGCCCGCCCACCAGCTGGGCCTCGGCGAACAGCAGGCGGCTGTCGGCCCAAGCGGCACTGGCCATCCCCAGGATGGCCAGTGCGCCGAAGAGTGCCCTTGCCGCACTCACGATCGATGCCCGGGCCGCGGATTAAATCTTGAACGTGAACGAGCCGCGGTATGCCGGGTTGCCTTCCTTGTCGCTGAAGACCAGCTTGACCTCCCACTCGCCCCGCATCACGATCGAAACCGGCAGCAGGTAGTCGCCCAGGCGGTTGAGCCTGAGCGCCTGCGGGCCGGAATCGTGAGCTCCCTTCATCGAGGGCATATCGTACTGCGCCGTGACCCGGTATGGCTTGACTTGGCGGCCGCTCTTGTCGTACACCTTGACGATCAGCGACAGGGTGCCCACCTGGGGCCGCTTGTTGAACCGGTAGGTGAAATACCGGCCGTCGCCCAGTTGGACCTTTTTATTGAAACCGGGCAGCTTGGCATAGGTCGTACCCGCTGGCCCGAGCGAGTCGCCGGCGGAGCCGCTCGCAGAGCCGCATGCCGCCTTCTTGGCCGCCGGGCAGTCGCCGCACTGGGCCAGGGCCGCTGGTGCCAGAAACGCGACCGCCAGGATGACGGCGATAATCGTGTGGCGCATTGATCCCCCCATAGAATTCGTTGCTCGTTGATGACAGGAACCGACCAAGGATTCTTGTAATGATACCTTTAAAACATGGCAAAGTCAAGTGAGAGACGATCCGGTTTCCAGCTCGAACAGCGTTTCTCTCGGCGCGCACATGGCGCACCCTCATCAGCGAATCATGACAAGCATTATACTACTTTGGTGGTCGGAATGGTACTTTACCCTACTGTATTGCGCCATGCTTATACTTAAGTATAATATTTCATATAACAAACAGGAACACAAATAGAAATGCAAATGATTGAACATTAAATGTTTATGAATGCACGCACAAAACGGCATATAAATTGCATTTCTTACTATGGATTAGATTTCAACCATTCAACCAATGAACTTGACAGGAGGAAGCATGAAGCACGCATTGACCGTCTGTGTCGGTTTGGGCCTGTTTGCGGCCATGGCCGCAGCCGGCCCCGAGGCGATGCTGGAATCGCTGACCCCGGCCGAGCGGGCCAATGGCCGTCTCTCGGTGATGCCGTTGTCGGAGGATCCCGGCGAACTGATGGACGCCTGTCGCCGGATCGGGGCGCTTTGGAACGATGGGCAGTACGACGCGGCGCTGGATCAGTTTCATCTGGCGGCCGGCCGTTACGGGGAAGAGCAGCTATCGACGACGATCGACTGGAAAACCCCGGTGCCGACGATCGCCTCAACAAAATGGGGGACCGACGTCAAGATCAATAACCGCGACTCGGTCTACGAGGTCCATTACGACGTTCACCGCGCCACCGGGAACCTGATCGCGGTGACCCACAGCCTGCTGTCCGGGAACCTCTACTCGATCAACCTGTCGACGGACGGCGGTCTCCACTGGAGCGAAACCGCCATCCACAGCTTCGCCGGCATGGCCAATCACGGAACGAGCGGCGCCTTCGTGGGCGATCATTTTTACCTGAACTTCGGCAGCGGACCCATTTCCGTGATTCGGAAGTACAGTGCGGTCACCGGCGCCATCGACACCTTCAGTTCGGGCTTGAACTTCCAGTATGCCTACACGCTGGCGGCCAGCGACACCGTGCTTGAGGTCGCCCTGCGCTCGAACCAGGACGATTTCGACAATCGGCTGTTCCACGCCGCGACGACGAAGAACGGCAAGCTGATGTTCTGCTGGAGCGATACTGCGGGGTACAACTGGACCCAGATCGCCACGCTGATCGCCGACGCCCAGGGCGGGCTCGACATGTGCTATAACGAGGGGTTCGCCGACCGGCAGATCTGGGTCTCGTACTTCAACGACGACGATACGGTCAAGATCGGGGCCATCAACATCGGCACGGAAATATGGCAGAACGTCGCAAAGCTCTACTCGGGGGCTACCGGGATGGGGACCGCGATCAGTGCCTACCGCGATACCGTGCTCTGCGCGTTCAACTTCAGCGGGGCGACGGCGGAATACTGCCGCTACCTGCGGTCCTACAACGGAGGAAGCAGCTGGGCCCAGGGCGCCCTCGGGAACTCGACAGATTCGACAGCCGACCTGGCGGACGTGACCCTGCGCGGGGGCGGGGGCATGGGGGCCGCCTACCGCTTCTACTCCGGTACCGGAGAGAACCTGCGATACAGCTGGCGCAGTTACCCCGGCACCTGGTCCGTCCCGGTGCGGATGTCGGACTCGGCTGCTTTCCCCTGCAAGCCGTCCATCGAGTACCTGGGTTCCGGCGTGTACGGCGTAGCCTTTTCCAGCTGGAACCCGGGTTTGGGCCGCGCCTACTTCGACCGCAGCGACTGGGTGACCGGCGTGGCGGGAGGACCGTCATCGGTCCAGCTGCCGGTTTTTGCCAAGGTGTTCCCCAGCCCGGCCCGCGACCGGGCCACGGTCAGCTGGTCGCTGGCGCAGCCGGGCAGGGTCAGTGTGGCGCTCTACGATCTGACCGGGAGGCTGGTGTCGCGGACCGGCACTGACCCGCTGGCCGCCGGCCGTCACGAGCAGGCGCTGGATACGCGCGCGCTGCCTTCCGGGGTCTACTTCGTCAGGATCGAGGGGGCCGGCCCCGGGCACACCAGAAAACTGGTCGTGATCAGATAGAACGGCGATCGAGGCACGCGGGCGGCTGGCAAAGCCGCCCGCTTTTTTATACTTTTCGCTTGCAATCTACATCAGCTGTGATAAAATAATAAGCTGGCGTGCCGGCCGTAACCGCCGGCGCCATATTTGATTACTTGCCTTGGCGCGGCTGTGCTTCGCGTCATGCCCGAGCGATCCGGCATTCAGGGCTGGATACCCGCTTGCGCGGGAATGGCGATTGAGCGGGTTCAATCTCCGCATGAAAGGCCGACCATGAAATTCAAACGCGCGACCCAGGTGGCCGAGGAGATGAAGCGCGCCATCACCGACATCATCGCCAACGAGGTGCGCGACCCGCGGCTGGGCTTCATCACCGTCACCGGCGTCGAACTGGCCGACGACCTGCGCTACGGCAAGGTGTTCATCAGCATCTTCGAGGACGAAGCTCGCCAGAAGGCGTGCCTGGATGGCCTGGAGGCGGCCAAGGGGTTCATCCGGAGGCAGCTGGGGCGCAGGCTGGGGCTGCGCTACACCCCGGATTTCGACTTCCGGATCGACAAGAGCGTCGCCGAGGGGGACAAGATCGACCGCCTGCTGCACCAGATCGAACGCGAGCAAGCGCACCATGAGCCTGAGTGACATCGCCGCAGCGGTCGCCAAGCACCGCCGGATCCTGATCACCAGCCACACCAACCCGGACGGCGACAACATCGGCTCCCAGCTGGGGTTGGCGTCGATCCTGGAATCGCTGGGCAAGCGGGTCGCCATCCTGGACCAGGATCCGGTGCCGTCGCGCTACCACTACCTGCCGGGCTGGGAGCGGATCGCCACCGAGATCAAGCCGCAGGCCGCCTCACTGCTGGTCGTGGTGGACTGCGCCAACATCGAGCGCATCGGGCGGGTGAACGAGGCCTTCACGCCGGCGACGATGGAGCTGGCCAACATCGACCACCACATCTCCAACACCGGTTTCGGCCAGTACAGCCACGTGGACCCGCAGGCCTCGTCCACCTGCGAACTGGTGTACCGCGTGGCGCAGCAGCTCAATGTAAAACTGTCGGCCGAACAGGCTACGATTCTATTATCAGGCCTGATGACCGACACCGGCGGGTTCCGCTACTCCAGCACCTCGCCGGCGACCCTGCGGATCGCGGCCCAGCTGGTGGAGGCCGGCGCCGAGCTGGCCTGGGTGGCCGAGCAGCTCTACATGCAGCAGCCGGCGAACCAATTGCGGCTGATGGGCGAGCTGCTGACCGGGCTGAAGGTCGAGGCCGGCGGCAAGCTGGCCTGGATGGCGGTGACGCAGGAACAGCTCAAGCGCCACAGCTTCAACCTGGCCGAGAGCGAGGAGTTCGTCAGCTACGCCATCGCGGCCCGGGACGCCGAGGTCGGCATGCTGTTCAAGGAGCAGGCCGACGGCGTGATCCGGATCTCGTTCCGCTCCAAGGGCCGGGTGGACGTCAACCGGCTGGCGGGCATGTTCGGCGGGGGCGGGCACGTCAGCGCGGCGGGCGCGCGGATCAAGGGCAAGCTGGAGGAGGTCGAACAGCAGGTGATCGCGGCGGTGGCGAAGGAATTAGTGAATACGTAAAATGAAGAGACAGAGAATCGAACCATCTCATACTCAAATTGAGAATTTGAAGATACTTCATTTGTCGCTGATCATGCCGGTTCATGAAATGATGAAGGCTACATTACTAATCGCATATATTAATCAACTATATAGAGTCAATAGAAGATATTTTGCTGCTAATCCAGTAAATACATTTACTTATCAAGCGTTAAAAGCAGTTGAGGATATATCGATCATCAATGTCGCTGAAGCACTTGTAAAAGTACAAGAAGTTGGTGTCGAGATCTCCAAGAAAGCCGATGCAATAAAACACAGACATGCTGTTAGTCATCCATTTACTGTAAAATGGAGATCAAAGGATATGCAGATATTTCATGATAAAGACAGAAAATATGTTGATATAAAAGCAGTCATAGTTTGGGATATTTATAGAACCGTCACGAATAAATTAAGAAAACTTGGTAATGACAACTTGTACGAAGATTTTTCTATCACAAAAGAAATGGCAGGTTTAGTATTATTGGTAATGGACAACACTATGAAGTGTATTGATAAAAATACAGAGTTTGTAGAACAAATGCTTGAATCATTAAGTACATTCAAAGTTAAATTTATGGATTTCGTAGTTAGAAATCCAGCTGTTCAGAAAACGAAGTAGTAATGCCCCTCATCAACCGCATGCACCTGCGGCAGCGGTGAGTATAGAGCACTGTTCTTGATGGTTGATGGTATATCCATACAGCCGATAGCAGGTCACTACATCGGGCAGCTTGTCGGCATCCTCAACAATGACCGGACATTGTGCGAGCAGTTATCGTCCAATTTCGATCCGATCACGCCCGAGCAATTCACCGCCCGCAATATTGAATGGGCGCAACGGAATAACTCACTGATGTTCGCCATCGTTCATGGTGGGGAAGCCATAGGAATGATCTCATTGAGCCATATCGATTCTGGATCCGGCGCTGCGGATGTCGGCTATTGGCTGTCCAGCGCGCACTGGAACAAAGGTTTCACATCCTCCGCGTTCATGCAGTTGCTCGCGATCGCGAAGGGAATGAATCTCAAAACAGTGCGCTCGAAGATCGATACAACGAATGCCGCTTCGCGAGCGATATGGGAAAGGCGCGGCGCGTCATTCGTGGAGACTGATGGCAAGCTTCTGGCAACGTTGGCACTTTAGTTGGTACTGGATTCCTGCCTTCGCAGGAATGACACAGCCAGGGAATTTCGTTGTTCATTGTTCATTGTGAATTGCATGTAGTATGCCCTTCATCACTCAATGCCAGTGCGGCAGCGACCGGTTCCTGGTCCTGTCCGAGAAATCCTACGACGCCCGCGTCGACGGCGACGGCGTGCTGCGCTGCCAGGAGGGGAGCGAGTACATCCGGGAGATCCGCTGCGTCGCGTGCGAGAAGGTCTACGCCCTGGAGGACTTCAAGGAGATAGACTATTAACACAAAGACTCGAAGACGCGAAGAATACCCGATAATTATTGGCCTTTGTGCCTTTGCGTCTTAGTGTGAAAAGGAATACAATGAAGCGCTGGGGGATCATCGTCAACAGCAGGCGGCCGGACGCCGCGGCCGTGGTGGCGCAGCTGGTGGCCTGGATGCGCGAGCGGAAGATCGAGGCCGTGGTGGAGGAGGGCGCCGGCGCCTTCGAGGGCGCCGAGCAGGCGCCCGAGAATAAGGCCTCCACCTTCTGCAACATGATGCTGGCGCTGGGCGGCGACGGCACCATCCTGCGCACCGTCCACCTGATGGGCGAACACCAGAAGCCGATCCTGGGCATCAACCTGGGCTCGCTGGGCTTTTTGACCGAGACCTCGCAGGCCGAGATGTGGCAGACGCTGGAGCAGGTGGACTGCGGCCGCTACCGCACCGAGGAGCGGGCGATGGTGCTGGCCGAGTGCGGCAAGGAGCGGTTCTACGCGCTCAACGACCTGGACATCCGGGTGCCCACCCGGCTGATCGAGCTGACCGTCGAGGTCGACAAGGAGTTCCTCAACCGCTACTACGCCGACGGCCTGCTGGTGGCCACGCCCACCGGCAGCACCGCCTACTCGCTAGCGGCGGGCGGGCCGATCGTCCAGCCCGACATGTCGGTGTTCGTGCTGACGCCGATCTGCCCCCACACCCTGGGCATCCGGCCGATGATCGTGGGAATGGACAAGACCATCGAGGTCACCGTCCACGGCAAGCGCGAGCACTGCCTGCTGGTGGCGGACGGCCAGCAGGTGCGCGAGCTGGCCGACGGCGAGAAGATCGTCGTCAGGAAGGCCGACCGCACGGTCAAGCTGATCAAGACCCAGCAGACATCGTTCTACAGCGTGCTGCGCGCCAAGCTGAAGTGGGGCGCGCGCGGGGAATGACCTCTGCCGAACGCAACCCCTCGACCGCATCCCGGCTTCGCTCGATGACCACGCTCGGGGCAGGCATGCGGCATGCAGCATGAAAAAATCACTTTCCGGAAAATGAGATCATGAAACGCACGTTCATCGTCGCGGCCGTTTGCCTGCTGACCTTGGCCGGCCAGCTGCTGCAGTGCGGCAAGAAGGGCAACCCGGTGGAGGTGCCGCGGGCCGAGCCCACGGCGCCGAGGATCGTCTCGGTCCACCCGGCAGACGGCGCCGCCGGGGTGCCGCGCAACACGCTGGTCCTGGTGACCTTCGACCGGGCGATGGACCAACCGGCCACCGCGGGCGCGCTGACGGTGGCCGGCATGACCGGAACGGCGTCGTGGAAATACAACATCTTGGTCTTCCGGCCGGACTCGTTGTACGGAGACGGCGACACGGTGAGATTCGCCGTCTCGGCCGCCGCCCGCGACAACTTCGGCACGCCGCTGGCGGCGGCTGCCGCGTATCAGTTCGTCTGCGGCGCGGCCGCCGACTCCACCCCGCCGGCAGTCGCGGCCCATTCCCCGGCGGACAGCGGCGCGGCCCTCAACGCCGCGGTGTACGCCGCCTGCAGCGAGAAGCTGGCGCCCTGGTCCGACGGGGCCATCACGCTCCGGCAGGGGGCGACCCCGGTGCCCGGCAGCGCCGGGGTGGTGGGCGACTCGGTCCTGCGGTTCACGCCGCGGACGCTGGGCGCGCTGACCACCTACACCGCGTCGGTGGACACGACCTGCATGGATTTGTGCGGCAACCGGATGGCCGCGACCCACAGCTGGACGTTCACCACCGCGGCCGACAACGTCGCGCCCACCATTCATGGGACCACCCCCGCCAACGGCGACACGCTGGTCCCGGTCAACGCCCCGGTGCGGATCCGCTTCTCCGAGCCGATGGACACCGCCGCGACCCGCGCGGCCACGACCCATCACCCGGCGCTGCATTGCCGGACCGCGTGGACCAACGACACCCTGATGACGCTGACCATGACCGACACGCTGTCGTTCCACACGGCGCATCAAGTGACGGTCGGCACGGGAGCCATGGACAAGGCTGGCAACCACCTGGCCTCGGCGCACCAGTTCTCGTTCACCACGGCCCGGGGGCTATACGTTACATGCAACACGGACAATAGAACCTCCCTGTACCAGCAGCACGACCTGAAACCCGAGGGCACTATCCCGTCATTGCCCTCGGTCGGGCAAATCAGAATGTCCCCTGACGGCAGCCGCGCCTATCTGCTCGACAACGATGGCGTGAAGGTGCTCGATCTGCGCGACCACAACCGCATCATAGATACCATCGCGCTGGCCGGCAACTGCTACGGATTGGCGGTATCGCCCAATGGGCTGCGGCTGGCCGTGAGCGATCCCGTTCAGAACTGCGTCTACCTGATCACTGCGGCCACGGGCCAGGTGCCGGACACCATCATCATGGCGGTCGCCGGGGCCGCGCCCAAGGGAGTCGTATTCTCCGGCAACAGCCGCTACCTGTACGTCGCCTGTACCAACAGCAACCATGTGCAGATCTACGACCTCAACAACCTCGGCCTTCCGCCTGTCCAGATATCATCGGCCTATGACGGCGAGGAGATGGCCGCCAGGCCATCCGGCGACATCGTGTTCGCGGCGTGCGGGCCCGGCGTGACGGCAGTTAACACTTCGGACAACAGTTGGCGTTACAACATCACGGTCGCCGGCACGCCACATCCCTTCGGCCTCGCGGTTTCGCCGGATGGCCAGCATCTGGTGGTCAGCTGGTACAACCTGACACAAGTGTCGATCTATGACGCGATGACTGGCGCGCATATCGCTAATGTGAACGTCGGTAGCAATCCCAAGGGTCTGTGCTACAGCCCGGACGGGAGATACCTCTACGTCGCCAATTCGGGGAGCGGCACGGTCACCCCGATCGCGCGCTCGGGCGCGGCCTACACGCCCGCGACGGCCGTCACCGTGGGCGCGGGGCCGTGGGGCATCGCCGTCACGCCGTGAGCCGCACCATGAAACAGATCGCCAATTTCCTGTACGAGGTCGGCCTGCTGAAGCGCGTCAAGCGGTCGGGCTGGTGGCTGGCCGGCGTCAAGGATCCCGAGACCGTGGCCGAGCATTCATGGCGAGCGGCAGTCATCGCCTACCTGGTCGCCAAGCTCGAGGGCGCCGACGCCGGCCGGGCCTGCGCCATCGCCCTGTTCCACGACACCCACGAAGCGCGGGTGCTGGACCTGCACAAGGTGGCCCAGCGCTACCTGGATCCCGGCCGGGCCGAGGCCGCGGCCATCAGGGAGCAGGTCCTGCCCCTGCCGGATGCGGTGCGCGCCGACGTGCGGGGGCTGAAGGACGCGTTCCTGTCACGTGATTCGGCCGAATCGCGCATCGCCCGCGACGCCGACTACCTGGAATGCCTGGCCCAGGCGCTGGAGTACAAGGCGGCCGGCAACGGCGACGTGGAGGACTGGATCGCCAACTGCCGCAGACGGCTGGAGACGGGATCGGCGAGGAGACTGGCGGCGGCGCTGGCCAAAACCAAGCCGGACGCTTGGTGGGAGGATCTGAAGCGGCGGATCGTCGAGGAAAAGTGAACCCGGTTTGAAGGAGCGCGAACGGCAGACAGCATGCTCAAGAAGCTGACCATCAGGGATTACGCCCTGATCGAGACGCTCGAGGCCGAGTTCGGCCCCGGGCTGACCATTCTCACCGGCGAGACCGGCGCCGGCAAGTCGATCATGATCGGCGCGCTGGGCCTGGTGCTGGGGGAACGGGCGGACAGCGACAGCGTCCGCGCCGGGGCCAAGACGGCGGTGGTCGAGGCCGAGTTCGCCGTCGCCGGCTGCCCGGCGGTCGCCGCCAGGCTGAGCCAGCTCGGCATCGAGCACGCGGCCGATCCGCTGATCGCCAGGCGCGAGGTCCAGTCCGGCGGCAAGAGCCGCGCCTTCGTCAACGACAGCCCAGTGCCGCTGGCCGCGCTCAAGGCGCTGGGCGACGCCATGCTGGACATGCACGGCCAGCACCAGCACCAGTCGCTGCTGTACGAGCAGAGCCACATCGACTATCTGGACGGCTTCGGCGGGCTGCTGCCGGCCAGGCAGGAGGTGGCGGCGCTGTACGCCCTGTTCCAGTCGGCCGGCAGGCGGCTCGACGACCTGGTCAACAGGGAGCGGCTGACCCGCGAGAAGCTCGACCTCTACCAGTTCCAGGTCGGGGAGATCGAGGCCGCCGGGCTGCGGCCGGGCGAGGAGGAGGAGCTGGAGCGCGAGCGCACCGTGCTGGAGAACTCGGAGAAGCTGGCGGCCCTGGCCTGCCAGGCCTACGGCCTGTTGTACGAGGGCGAAGGCGCGGTCACCGAGCGACTGGGCGCGCTGGGGAAGGCCATCGGCGACATCCGGGCGATTGACGGCCGGATCGGTGGACTGTCCGAGGCGGTGGGCGCCGCCTCGGCCCAGCTGGGCGAGGCGGCGCGCGAGCTGCGGCACTACCGGGACGGGATCCAGCACGATCCCCGCCGGCTGGAGGCGATCCGCGACCGCATGGACCTGGTCCGCACCCTGCGCAGGAAGTACGGCGGGAAGGAGGGTTCGGTCGCCGCGGTGCTGGCGCATTTGACCCGGATCAAGGCCGAGATCGAGTCGGTCGAGCGCGGCGAGGAGACGATCGGGGCGCTGGAACGGGAGATCGAGAGCCTGAGGGGACGGCTGGAGTCGGCGGCGGCAGGCCTGTCAGCCCGGCGCGCCGGGGCCGCGCGCAAGATGGCCGAGGCCGTCGCGGCCGAGCTCAAGGACCTGGGCATGGAGAAGGCCCGGTTCGCCGCGGAGGTCGCACAGGAGGACGATCCGCGCGGACCCGTGCGCCTCGGCGACCGGACCGTCGCGGTGGGCGCCGCCGGCATCGACCGGGTGCGGTTCCTGATCTCGCCCAACCCCGGGGAGGAACCCAAGCCGCTGGCAAAGATCGCCTCGGGCGGAGAGATTTCGCGGGTGATGCTGGCCATCAAGTCGATCGGGGCGGCCGCCGACGCGGTGCCGGTGCTGGTGTTCGACGAGATCGACGCCGGGATCGGCGGCCGGGTGGCCGAGGCCGTGGGGAAGAAACTGCGGGCGATCGCCGCCGGCCGCCAGGTGCTGTGCATCACCCACCTGCCGCAGATCGCCTCGCAGGGGCAGCACCATTTCCAGGTCAGCAAGGAGGCCAGGAACGGCCGCACCATGACCCGGGTCGAGCCACTGGACGCCGAGCGGCGGGTGGAGGAGATCGCGCGGATGCTGGCCGGCAGAGCGGTCACAGAAAGCGCCCTCAGGCATGCCCGGGAGATGATGGCCGACAGCTCGGCTGCGGGCCCGGGGCAATGAGGGGGCCCGCAGCCGGCCCGGTCACCCTGCCGAACGGCCTGTCGTTGCTGCGGGTCGCCCTGCTGCCTTTCGTGCTGTGGACCCTGTGGGAGGGATGGAACGCCGCCTGCCTGGTGCTGATGCTGGCGGCCACGGCCACCGACTGGCTGGACGGCTACTTCGCGCGAAGGCTGGGCCAGGTCAGCGACCTGGGCAAGGTGCTGGATCCCGTGGCCGACAAGGTCTGCATCGGTGCCATGTGCGTGGCGCTGTCGCTGTGGCGCGGCTTCCCGTGGTGGGCCACCGCGATCATCATCGGCCGCGACCTGCTGATCCTGGCCGGCGGATTGGTGCTGATGCGGAAGGCCAACGCCGTGCCGGTCTCCAACCAGCCGGGCAAGTGGGCGGCCGGAACCCTGGCAGTGACCATTGTCTGTTACGCCATGGACTGGCAGCCAGTCGGGGCGTTGCTGCTGGGGATCGGCATGGTGCTGGTGATGGCGTCGGGCGGCTGGTACGCCTGGGGATTCATGAACGCGCAACGATCGATCAGACCATGATAACACAACGGCCATGATCAGCACCGTCTACTTCACCGATTTCTCCGAGACGCCGGACCGCAACATCTTCGACAAGCTGTCGAAGATGCTCGACCGGCTGCCGCTCTCAACGGCTGTCGCCAAGGGCGACCTGGCCGCGGTCAAGGTGCATTTCGGCGAGCGCGGCAACACCGCGTTCGTGGCCCCGCACTTCGTCCGCGCCGTGATCGAGCGGATCCAGGCGCTGGGGGCCAAGCCCTTCGTCACCGACGCCAACACGCTGTACGTCGGCTCGCGCTCCAACACGGTCGATCACCTGGAAACCGCGCACCGCCACGGCTTCAGCTACTCGTCGCTGGGCTGCCCGGTGTCGATCGCCGACGGCCTGCGGGGCGGTTCCTACGTCGAGATCGCGGTCGGGGGAGCGCACTTCAAAAAGGTCAAGCTGGCCCACGACCTGGCGCGCGCCGACGCCATCGTCTGCGTCACGCATTTCAAGGGCCACGAGCTGTCCGGGTTCGGCGGTTCGATCAAGAACCTGGGGATGGGCGGCGGCGCGCGGGGCGGCAAACTGGCCATGCACTCGGACGTGGCGCCGCTGGTCAGGCAGGAGAAATGCACCGCCTGCGGCAGGTGCGCTGCCAGCTGTCCGGCCGACGCCATCGCCGTCGAGGGCCGTGCCGTGATCGACCCCAAGCGATGCATCGGCTGCGGCTCGTGCATCGCGGTCTGCCCGGCCCGCGCGATGCGCAACGGCTGGGACAGCGGCCCGCGGGCGATGCAGGAGAAGATGGCCGAACATCTGGCCGGATTCGCCGCGCTCAAGCCGGGCAAGATCGCCTACGTCAACTTCATCAACAACGTCTCGCCGTCCTGCGATTGCTACGGCCATGCCGGGACGCCGATCGCGCCCGACGTCGGCGTCTGCGCCTCGCTCGACCCGGTGGCGGTGGACGCCGCCAGCTGCGAACTGGTGATCAAGGCCGCCGGCCGCGACGTGTTTCGCGAGACCCATCCCGAGGCGGACTGGGCGGTGCAGCTTGAGGCCGCGGAGCGGCTCGGTCTGGGCTCGCGGGCCTACCGGCTGGTGGCGGTGGAGTGAAGCGATGAAACGGGGCGCCATGCCGAAAAGCCGCTCCCGGAAGCGGGCGCGGCCGACGGTGGGATCGGTTCCCGCAGCGGTGCCGCACATCCGGCCACCGGCGCCCCCGCCCAGCTGCCGCAACTGCGGCCGGGAGCGAATCGGTCCCTACTGCTCGCACTGCGGGCAGGAGCACATCGAGGACCAGCGGCCGGGTCGCCGGCTGCTGCGGGAATGGTTCCGGGACGAGTTCCAGTTCAATTCGAGGGTCACCCGCACCGTCGTCCCCCTGTTGTTCCGGCCCGGGGCGCTGACGTTGGAGTACCTGGCCGGCCGCCGGCAGCGCTACCTTCCGCCGCTGCGGATGTACGTTTTCATCAGCGTGGCGATGTTCGCGCTGCTGGCGGCCGGGGCCGGGAACGGGCGGATCCCCGGCCCGGGAATCAGGCACCGGCCAGCGCCGGCCAGCGCCGGCAACGGCCAGCCTGCGGACAGTGCGCTGAAGAGAACGTCCTGGCACATCGGCTTCGAAGGTGACACGGCGGGGACAGGCGCCGATCACATTCTACCGGAAGGCGCGGCACGGGAGAGTCTGGCGGCGGCGCTGGAACGGGAGGCGCCGGACGACAAGCAAGGCGCCATCGCCGGCAGGATGCGCGAAGGCCTGGTCAGGACGATGCGCGACCCCAAAGCCTTCGTCACTGCGGCCGTGGGGCACAGCGGCCAGGCGATGTTCATCGTGATGCCCCTGGTGGCGCTGCTGCTGAAGCTGCTGTACTTGCGGCGCAAGCGCCGCTACCTGGAGCACCTGATCTTCACCCTGCACGTCCATGCGTTCGTGTTCCTGGTGCTGGCCCTGGCGCTGGGAACCGCGCTGATCGCCTGGCCGCCGCTGGCCGCGGTCGCCCGCTGGCTGCTGTGGTCGATACCCGTCTACGCGTTCATCGCCATCAGGCGGGTCTACGGACAGGGGCCAGCGAAGACCCTGGTAAAATTCTGCCTGCTGGGCATCGGATATGCCTTTCTGCTGATCCCCGCGCTGGTGGCGGTGGTGATGGCGTCGCTGCTGTGGCTGTGACCGCGATCACTGGTGAAAACGTTGTCCTGCGGACGCCGCGGCCGGAGGACCTGCGCTACATCCGTACGCTGTGGGCCGATCCGGCAACGATGGAAGAGGTGGGCGGGCCGATAGCATTGAGCGAAGAACAGGCGCGCCACTGGTTCGAAAAGATGGTCGACCCCGGGTCCGACCGCGACCGCTACTTCCTGATCTGCGACAAGGGCGGCACGCCGCTGGGCGAGGTTGGCTTCCACCGCTACGATCCCTCCCAGCGCGCGGCCGAGTTCAACATCAAGATCGAAGGCAGACGCCGGTTCGGCGGGCACGGGTTCGAGGCGGCGCGGCTGCTGCTTGATTTCTACTTCAACACCTGGGGGGGCGAGTCCATCACCGACCCGGTGGCCCTGGCCAACGGACCGGGGCAGCGGGCCCTGGCAAGGTTCGGGTTCGCCCGGGTGGGCGCCACCGAGGAGGCGGTCATCTTCCGGATGGACAAGGAGCGGTTCAACACACTGTATCCAAAGGAGGCGGGACCATGCGGATGCTGCTGATCACCTTGCTGCTGGCGGCTGCCAGCCTGCCGGCCCAACCCGGTTTCGACGAGGCGAAACCGCACTGGGACAACCGGGGGGACAAGGCCTCGTTGCGCCAGGCGATCGAGATCTACCAGAAGGCCTACGAGGCCGCGCCGGGCTATGAACTGGCCGAGCGGCTGTCCTACGCCCACTATCTGCTGGCCGACGCCTTCGAGCAGGGCGCCCAGAAGTCCCAGGGGTACTACACCGGCCACGAGTGGGGCGTCAGGGCCCTGTGTTTCGATCCGGGGTTCAAGCAGCGGCACGTCGACCAAAAGCAGGGCATGGGCGACGCCATCAACGGCGTGCCCCGGGAGTTCGCCGGCGGCATTTTCTGGACCGCCACCTGCTACGGCAAGTGGGGCAAGATGCGAAACATCCTCAAGCAGCTGGGACCCGCCAAGCAGGCCCGCAAGATGATCCTCTACCTGTACTCGATCGACAAGGACTACTACTACGGCGGCCCGGCGCGCTGGTTGGGGGCTTACTACGCCATCGCCCCGGGCATCGCCGGCGGCGACATGGAGAAATCAGGCAAGTACTACGCCGAGGCGCTGGCCGCTGCGCCGCAGTACCTCGCCACCAGGGTGCTGATGGCCGAGAACTACTACAGCAAGCTCAAGGATCGCGCGGGTTACCAGCGGGTGCTGGACGAGGTGATCGCCGGGGACGCCGAGGCCATCCCCGAGATCGCCATCGAGCAACGGGTGGAGCAGGACAAGGCCAGAAGGCTCAAGGCGGAGCAGTTTGACTGACCTCCCGCGAATCCGCACAGCGACATGCACCAACCATGATGGACGAATCACCGACCCCCGAGCAGTTCGCCGGGCAATACGGCGTGCCGGTCGCCGAAGCGCGGGAATACCTCACGCTGGCGGCGGAACTGGACGAGCGGGAACGGCGCTGCTTGGCGGACATTCTTGCCGCGGTCGATGGCCCGGTTGTGGAGCTGGGGGCCGGGGCCGGAGAGTTCACTCGGGAGCTGCTGGCGCGCTACCTCAAGCCCGGCCAGCGGCTGTACGCGCTGGAACGGCTGGAGACTGTCGCCCGGAAGCTACGGGAGACGATCGGCGACGGCCGGCTGGAGGTGCTGGTCTCCGACTCGCGCCGGGTGCCGCTGCCGGATGGCGCGGCCGCGCTGGTGATCTCACGCGTCGCGCTGCACGACTTTGTGTCCGATGACGGCGACATTGCCGCGGCCCTGCGGGACTGCGTGCGGGTGCTGATGCCGGGCGGGGTGTTCCTGGTTTACGACAAGGTCACCGATGGCTTCGCAGACGTTGAACGGGAATCAGCCGAGGGCCGGATGGAGCGGATCAATGTCCAGCTGGCGGCGCTGGAGGGCAAGCGATGCTGGGGCCTGCACCGGCTCCGTCATTACCACGAGTTGCTGCTGCGGTTGGGACTGGACGGGATCAGGCACGAGGTGCTGCCGCGACCCGACAGGCCGGGGTACGTCGCCGATCTGAAACGGAGGCTGGACCAGGCCCGCCCCGGCTACGTTAAAAGCTGGGGAGAAGGCGTCCACGCGGTGCTGGACTCGTTCCTGGCCGAGGTCGACGGCCTCCCCAACCGGGCGCTGCCGCTGGCGATGGTGTGGGGGCGCAAGCAGGTCCGGGGTTGACGAAGGAAAACAGGGAATGACCGCAATGAGGCATGCAATGAAACGGGCGATAATGCCCGGCGTCGCCGTCCTGCTCGCGGTGCAGCTGTCGGCGCAGGAGCGCGATCCACTCGACCGTTACTTGTGGGAGATAGGGGAATGGTTCGGCCGCAAGCCCTACGATGCAGGGGAGCGGACGCTGGTGGAGAGAGACCTGGCCATGCCGCGGGAGTTGATGGAGCCACTCAGCCTGGCCGAGTTGTCGTATCTCCAGCTGCTGCGGCACGAGATCGCCGCCCGGCACGGACAGAGGTTCAAGGAACCGCGGCTGCAGAAGATCTTCGGGCGGGCCGCGTGGTACCGGGTCGCTCGCGGCAGGTGTCCGGGCGACCTGAACGATGTCGAGCGGCAGAACATCTCCTACATCAGGGGGATCGAGAACAGGATCCTGCTGCGGGGCGAGCGGGAGATCGCCGGATGGGAGGGGGAGGAAGACAGCCAACGGCTGGTCGACCGGGCGGAGGTGACAGTCATCGACGCGTCTCCCGCCATCGTGAGGCCGGGCGGCACTGTCGCCGTCCGCATTATGGTCAGGAACACCGGATCGAACGAATGGACGCCGGTCGGCCGGACCCGTCAGCAGGAAACCGGCAAGTACTACCTGAGCTCGTCCTGGGTCCGCCCGCCGGGGGTTCGGGATTACGTTATCATGGACCAGCTGCCACTGCCCGGGGCCGTGGCGCCGGGAGAGATCGTCACCATCGCTGATACCCTGTTGGCCCCGTTACAGCCGGGCCGATACGCCGTGGTGTTTTCGATGCTACGGTCGATGTGCCACAGGTTCCACGGCAGCCACCTCCCGAGCGTCGAGTACGAATTCTCATGCTGCCCGCACGTCGACATCACCGTGTCGAATGACGCGCCGTCCCGGGGCAACAACTGACGTGTCCATCAGCACGATGCTTCCATGAACCGAACCCGCCAGATTGTCGCCACCAGGGCGCCCAGCGATGGATAACGAGACGAACCGGCCGGAACCGATCAGGGTCGCCCTGCCAGACGGCAAGGTGATCGAGGCCGGCGTCGTCCTGACGGTCGAGGAGCTGCGCGACCCGGCCAAGACCGTGCTGCGGATGCACTGCGCCAGCCCCCAGATGCTGATGAGCGCCAAGGACGCGCTGGTGCTGGAGGGCGCCGCCGGGGCCGATCTCGCGCCCAAGGTCGAGGTCGTCGGCAGCCACAAGACCGACATGGTGGTGTACTACGCGCCGCACTCTTTCGCCCACGACCGGGACCAGCTGATGGCCACGGTCAACAAGGTGTTCGCCCAGAAGCTGTCGTATCTTGAGGCGGAGAAGGAGCGGCTGGCGGCCCAGGTCGGGATGCTGACCCAGGTCGTGCGCGAGGCCCGGGCGGTGGTCCAGGCCTCGCCGGCGCCGGCGCCGGCCGGCAACGGCGAATTCCTGACCGACGACCAGAAGGAGATCGAGATCATCAAGGTCCGCAAGGAATCGACCCAGATCATCATGGACACGGTGATGACCGCCGAGCGGGAGAAGATGGAGCTGCTGGGCCGGATCGCCGGGCTGGAACGGCAGCTGGGGGAGAGCGTTTCGGCCGCCCAGTACTCGCGGGCGATGGAGGGCCTGGGAAACGAGTTCTACACCGTCACCAACCGGGCGATGGTGATGATCAAGAACCAGGACCTGCGGCGGATGGCCCCGGACGATTACCGCTCGTTCGCCGAATACCTGCCCAAGTTCGTCGATGACAACGGCCAGGCCCGAGCGCTGACGATCGAACAAGCGGTGGGCACGGCCACCGGCGGCGGCCTGTGCGAGGGTACGCACGTGGTGGTGCGCTACAAGGCCGGCGGAGAGAACCGCTACTTCCTGGGGCGGCTGTTTTTCAACGACCGCCAGGATTACCTGTGCCTGGGGCAAGGCGTGGACATCACCGCCGGCGTTTACGGCGAACGGGACCGGGGGCCGGCCGTTCCTTACGACGAGGTGCGGCGGTACCTGGAGTCGAAGCCGATGACGATGCTGGTCTACCTGGACGTGCTGCGCAATTCGTCGATCCAGACCGTCCAGTTCTGGCTGCACTACCTGACCGACCAGCAGGAACTGGAGCTCCGGCCCGTGGACGACCTGATCCTGCCGCTGCTGGACTGACCGGGGCCGGATGGGCGGCCGGGCCCCGGCACCCCGCCCGCGGGATGCGGCGCCAGCGGCGGAGCCGTCAACCAAGAGGAGACCAGCGTGTCCGAATTGAATGTGGGCGTGATCGGCGTGGGCAGCCTGGGGCAGCACCACGCGAGGAATTACACCGAGATCAAGGACGTCGTGCTGGCGGGCGTGGCCGACGCCGACTTCACCCGGGCGCAGGAGATCGCGGCCCAGCACAAGACCGCGGCCTACGCCGATTACCATGAACTGCTCAAGCATGTGGACGCGGTCAGCGTGGTGGTGCCCACCAGCCTGCACCACCAGGTGGCCCGGGATGTGATCACGGCCGGCAAGCACCTGCTGCTGGAGAAGCCGATCACTTCGACCATCGCCCAGGCCAGGGAGATCGTCGATCTTGCGGGCCGGAACAGGATCAAGCTGCAGGTGGGGCACATCGAGCGGTTCAACCCGGCGGTGCGCGCGGCCGCCCCCCACATCAGCGATCCCAAGTTCATCGAGTGCACCCGGATCGCGCCCTTCGTCACCCGCGGCACCGACGTGCCGGTGGTGCTGGACCTGATGATCCACGACATCGACATCATCCTGTCGTTCGTGCGCTCCGGGGTGGAGCGCATCTCGGCCATCGGGTTCAACCCGGTCAGCGACCGGGAGGACATCGCCAACGCCCGGCTGGAGTTCGCCAACGGCTGCGTGGCCAACGTCACCGCCTCGCGCATCTCGGTGAAGAAGGAGCGCAAGGTGCGGTTCTTCCAGCGCAACGCCTACATCAACGTCGACTACATGAAGCCGGACGTCAAGGTCTACCGGTTGACGGGCGATCCCAAGGGCGTGCTGGACCTGGCCAAGATGGTCGAGTACACGGAGCCGAGAATCGACAAGGTGGAGCCGCTCAAGGCCGAGCTGCTGGCCTTCGTGGACTGTATCCTGCACGACACCGAGCCGCTGGTCACCGGGGACGACGGCCTGCGGGCGCTGCAGGTGGCCGAGGCCATCCTGGAGGACATCGGCCGGCGCAAACTGAAACTGGCCCCCGGCGGTGCTGGACCGGTACCGCGATAACGTCCGCAGCCTGGCGGAAAAGGCCAAGCGGAGGTTCCCCGTCATCGGCCACGGAATGGTGGTCATGATCTGGTTGAACCGGGCCGATGTGCTGAACCTGACCGGGAGGACCGAGCCAGCCCTGGAGAGCATCGCCAAAGGAATCGAGTGGGCACGGCGGTTCGCCGACGCCAGGGCCGAGGCCGAGTGCATCCACCTGCAGAGCGAAGTGTACAACTCGCTCAGCAGGTACGATGACATGCTCGGCTCGGCGGAGCGGTCGTTGGACCTGTTTCAGAAGATCGGCGATGATGAAGGTCGGGCCAAGAACCTTAACAGCATTGGGTTCGCCTGCTACGCCAAGGGAGACTATCATCGGGCGCTGGAGTACTTTGATCAGGCGCTGCGTATCCGGGTGCGGAACGGAGATGGGAACGGCCAAGCGGCCACGCTGGCCAACATCGGCACGGTGCACTACCTGAACGGCGAGACCCCGCGGGCGCTTGAGTGCTTCGCCGAGGCGTCGGGGATCGCAGAACGGAACGCGAACTACCGGCTCCAGGCCGCGATGCTCAACAACATCGGCGCCATCCACGAAAGTCGCGGTGATTACCGCGGGTCGCTGGAGCACTATGCCCGTTCCCTGCTGATCCAACAGAAGGTGGGCGACAGCTCCCACGCTGCGATCACCGGCAGCAACATCGGATTGATCCGCGGAACGTTGGGCGACCACGCAGAGGCGCTGCGGCTGCTCAGCGAAGCGCTGGCCGTCCAGCGCGAGATCGGCGACCGCACGGGAGAGGCCGTCAGCCTCAACAACATCGGGCTGATGCACTGTCGGTTGGGGGATCATGCGCGGGCGCTGGAATGCCATCGCGAGTCCCTGCGCATCCTGGGGGAGGTCGGCGACAGCCGCAGCCAAGCCTACAACCTCAACAACATCGGCCGGGTCCAGCTGGAGTTGGGGCAGCACGCCGCGGCCCGGCAGTCGCTCGTCGCATCCGAAGCAATCGCCAAGGAGATCGGCGAGACCGAGATCATGCGGCGGGTATGCATCTCGCTGGGGGAGCTGGCGCTGGAGGCGGGCGCTGCCGCGGGAAACCCAACGCCCGAAGATGTCCGCGACAGAGCCGGCGCGTACGCAGCCCAGGCGCTGGAGCTTTCCCAAGGATTGAAATCGGGGGAGGCCGAGGCGGTGCTGCTCCAGGCCCGGATCGAACGCGACGCCCGAAAGTTCGCCGATGCGATCGCGGCCTTCGAGGAACAAGGTCGGGCATTCGACGCGGCCAGGGCGTACCTGTACTACGGGGAGGCGCTGCTGGCCAGGGATGCTGACGCTGCCTCGTTCCCGGCGGGGACGACGGCGGGTGAATGCCTGCAACGTGCGACGGAGCTGTTCTCCCGGCTGGGGGCCCGGGGTTGGTGCGAACGTGTGACGGCGGCCCCGGGCTTGGCGCACGCCGTGCCGGACCAGTGAGCGGGCACCATCACAACAAAGATCGGAGGCGCGATCCATGAAGGAGTTCCTCACCGCGGTGGTCTGCATCTGCATCGGCGCGGGCGTGCCCATCTACGCGCTGTGGGGCGCGTTCCGCAACGTGGGCCTGCTGGGCCCCTGGGGCTGGATCGGCGTCACCCTGATCTCGGTCACCGGCATGGGCATCGCCATCGGCATCTGGGCCATCTTCCACGGCACCAAGTCGGATCTGTAGGCATGGCCGTCCACTTCGAACGGCCCGGCCCGGCCAATACCGCCGAGGCGCTGAAGCTGGCCAAACAGCGCGCCGACGAACGGGGGATCAGGCAGATCCTGGTTGCCACCACTTCGGGAGCGACCGGCGCCAAGGCGGCCGAGCTGTACCAGGGGTACCAGCTGGTCGTGGTCACTCACGCCACGGGATTCTCCGGCAAGGACGAGCAGGAGCTGGCCAGGGAACACCGGGAAAAGATCGAGGCGCTGGGCGCCAAGGTCCTCACCTGCCAGCACGCGCTGGGCGGCGTTAACCGCGCGGTGCGCTTCAAGCTCAAGACCTACCAGACCGATGAGATCATCGCCTACACCCTGCGCACCATGGGCCAGGGCTTCAAGGTCTGCTGCGAGATCGCGCTGATGGCGGCCGACGCCGGGCTGGCCTCGGTCAAGCGGGAGGCGGTGTGCATCGGGGGCACGGGCAGCGGCGCCGACACCGCCCTGGTGCTGACCCCGGTCAACGCCCAGGACTTCTTCGACCTGCGGGTGCACGAGGTCATCTGCAAGCCGCGGCTGTGACCACCCCTCGTTCCCCTCCTTGCCAAGGAGGGGATTGCAGGGGTGTTCAGAAGGGAGATATGACGGACGACAACAGGCAACAGGATCACCCGCATCTGTCCTGGCGCGACATCGGCGCCGCGCTCCGCTATCCCGCGCGGCGTCAGGCATTGTCGTTCCTGGCCGCCAGCGCGCTGGGGCTGACCATCATCCCGCTGGCCGGCGCCCTGCTGGGACCGGCGACGCACCAAGCGGCGCGCGCGGCGCTGCTGGCGCTGTCCGGCGCGTCCGGCTTGGCGGCGCTGGTGATGCTGCCATCCTTCCTGGTCACGGTGATCAAGCGCTCGGCGGCGGGCGGGGCCGGCTGCCCCGGCTGGCCGCAGCTGGCGGACCCCGGCGCTCTGGCGGGAACGGCCTTCAAGACCTACGCCGTGACCGCATGGTCGTGCCTGCCCGCGGCCTTGTATCTGCTGAGCCTCGACCACCCGGGTGCGGGGCCATCGCTCCCGCTGTTGGCGGTGTTGTGCGCCCTGACCGGCATCTATCTGCCGATGTCCCTGCTACGGCTGGCGATCACCGGCAAGCTGTGGCCATCGCTGCTGCCATCCAACGTCATCGATCCGATCGTGCGGACCTTTTCCTCCTACTGGATGCTGTGCCTGCTGGCGCTGGCCGGGGCCCTGGCCCTGCCGGCCCTTTTGCTGCTGGCGCGGCTACCGGCCATTGGACCGTCGCTGGCGACATTCGGCTGGCTCTACCTGTCCGCTGCCGCGATGGCCACGCTGGGAGGGTTCTACCGGGCGGCGCGGGGCCGGCTTGACTGGGAAGGCGAGGCATGAGGATCACCGCACACTCCTTCGGCCGGATCACCGTCGACGGCCGCAGCTATACGGCCGACGTGGTGCTGACCCCGGGCAAGGTCGATGACAGATGGTGGCGCGAACAGGGCCACCATTGCCGTCTGGCCGACCTGGCGGCGGAGCTGGCAGCGCCCCCGGCGGTGCTGATCGTCGGCACCGGCGACCCGGGCCTGATGCGGGTCGACGACGACCTCAAGGACCATTGTGCGGCCAACGGGATCGAGCTGCTGGTGCTGCCGACGGCCCAGGCGGCCGACGAATACAACCGTCGGCAGGGCGCGGGCGTCGCCGTGGTCGCCGCGCTGCACCTGACCTGCTGACATTCTATCATGGGACCAGCCGTCGGCAGCTTAGGCAGAGCAAGGATCTTGCGGCCAGCCGGACACGGCGCACCGGGGATAAAAAAAGGCAGCAATGACCATTGCTGCCTTGCGGGGAATACCAAACTATTACAGGACGTGGATCTTCCAAGGATCCAAGGTGCTAGCCGTCTCGCCTTCACCGCCGCGGATTTTCTTCAGCTCGGAGAGGTTAATCTTTTTCATATCGTATCCTTAATGGTATTTGTGAATACCTAACGATATCATATTAACGAGGTGTTGTAAAGAAATTACTACCGCCAGGGACATCCGGTAATGTGATAGGTCGATCCCGCGAACGCGCCGGCCAGCCACCATGTCATGAAAGGGAGGCAATACTGAAAACGATCATCCTATTAAGCGTCCTTGTGCTCTCGCTCTCAGTGGCGCATGGCCAGTTGACGGCAGCGATCACGGTCGACCCGGCGGCGGAGCGCCGTGCCATCAGCCCCCACATCTATGGCGACAACGGCCAAAAGGGCGGGCACCGGCCCGCGGCGCGGCGCCAGGGCGGCAACCGGCTCTCCGCCCACAACTGGGAGAACAACTTCTCCAACGCCGGCAACGATTACGACTACCAGAACGACAGCTATCTGCCCTGGTATCTGGGAGTACCGTCGGGCCAGTACCGGGTGCCTGGAATCGCCATGACCGCCTTTCACGACACTTCGCTGGCTCGCGGTGCCTACACCCTGCTGACCGCCCCAATGATCGGCTGGGCGGCCCGCGACGGCGACGGCCCCTGCGCCACCTGGAACGGCAGCCAGTGGGTGTTCGACCAGCGGCCGCCCGGCGCCCGCTGGCGCCAGGTGGCGGACGTCAAGGGATCCCCGTTCACTTTGACACCGGATACCTCGGACGGGTTCGTCTACAGCGATGAGATGGTCAACTTCGTGGTCGACCGCTACGGCAGCGCGGGCGCGGCGACCGGCGTCAGGGGCTGGTCCCTGGACAACGAGCCCGACCTGTGGAACAGCACCCATGAGGAGATCCGCGGGGCCGCGGTCACCTACCACGAGATGTTCGCCAAGTCGATCTCGCTGTCGGCTTCCATCAAGGCCGTCGATCCCCAAGCTGAGGTCTTCGGCCCGGCCCTGTCGGGATTCTACGGATACTTCCGGCTTTCCAACGCACCGGACCACGGCAACTACCCGCGCTACGACACCACTTCGTACCCGTTCATCTGCGCCTATCTCGACTCGATGCGGCTGGCCTCGCAGTCCGCCGGCTTCCGCCTGCTGGACGTGCTGGACCTGCACTGGTATCCGGAGAACGACGAGAACATGGGCTGGGGCCTGCGCGATGGCGACACCAGCAGGGCGGTGTCCATCGACCGGATGCAGCGTCCCCGGGCTTTTTGGGACTCGAGCTACGTCGAGCCGACCTGGATCGGGCACTGGTTCTCCCCGATCTCACTGATCCCCAATCTCACCGCCTACATCGGCCGCTACTACCCCGGCACCAAGCTGGCCATCACCGAGTACAGCTACTACGCCGACGGGCACATCTCGGGCGGCATCGCCCAGGCGGACTTCCTGGGCGCGGCGGGCAAACACGGGCTGTACATGGCCAACCGCTGGTACGGCATCACCGGCTGGGCCCGGGCCGCCTTCCGGCTGTACCGCGACTACGACGGCGCCGGCGCCACCTACGGCGACGTCGCCGTGCGGGCCGCGACCAGCAACGCCGTCAGCGTGCCGGCCTACGCCTCGGAGCTGTCGTCCGACTCGACCGCGCTGCACCTGCTGCTGATCAACCGCAACTACGACAGCACGGCGACGGTGGCCGTGAGCATCCAGGGATCCCGCAGCTACGACGCCGGGGAGTGCTGGTACCTGGGCCAGAGCGATTCGCTGCTGCACCACGAGGCGCTGCCGGCCATCTCCGGCAACTCTTTTGTCTACTCGATACCGCCGCTGCGGGCCTGCCACCTGGTCCTGCGGAACACCGCCGGCGTCTCGTCGCGCCCGCTGCCGGCCGCGGCCGGCCGGCCGTTCACGGTCCGCCCCAACCCGGTGCGGACCCTGGCCCAGCTGCGGTTCAGCCGCCCGGGCGCCTACGCCGTCTACAACGCCCTGGGGCAGCGGGTGGCGGAGAGCGACGGAACGGCACCGATCACCGCAACGGTGCGCGCCGGGGTCTACTTCGTGCGGGAACGGGGCGGGGAATGCAAGAAGCTGACCGTCGTCGAATGACGGTCAGCTTGTCCCGTTGTTCTCGTTCAGAATGGCAGCGCCGCGTGCTCTTCCTCGGTGAGGTGGCCCGCCGCCAGCATCCGGCCGGCGATCCAGCGCCGGCGGTTGGCGATCCGTTTCGAGTCGGTGAACGGGCCCCAGCGCCGCGGGTTGACGATGATCGCGGCCATCCGGATGGCCTGCTCCGGTGTCAGGTCGGCAGCCGTGCAACCGTAGTAGGTCTGCGTCGCGGCCTCGCAGCCGAAGATCCCGTCGCCCCACTCGATGTGGTTGAGGTACAGTTCCAGGATCCGGGTCTTGGACAGCTCACTGTCGATCCGCTGCGCCAGGAAAAATTCCGAGACCTTGCGGGTCAGGGTCTTGCGCTGGGACAGGTACAGGTTCTTGGCCAGCTGCATGGTGATGGTGGAGGCGCCGCGGGCGAAGCGCTTCCGCTTCCAGTCGGCCTTGAGCGCCTCGGAGAGCTCGGCATAGTCGACGCCGGAATGGCGGTAGAATCCCGCGTCCTCGGCCGCCAGCACCGCGTGCACCAGGTGCGGGGAGATCAGGCCGTAGGGCACCGGGACCCGGTAGGGGCGGAAGGCACGCCCCTTGGCCGCGGCCTGGGCCGCGCGCTGCTCCATCAGGGCGGTGGTGACGGGGTCGCGGTGGCGCAGGTCGCCGATCTGCGGCAGATGCGACAGGTCCCAGGCCACGGAGCCGGCGACGGACAGCCCCAGCAGCTGCAGCGCGGCGGCGGCCGTCAGTAGGATCGTTTTTTTCATTGCGTGAATTATCCGACAGGATGCTGCAAATGTCAAGGAACAAGTGATGGGCGCCGCGACCGACCTGCTGCCCGTGGTCGTCGGCATCGCCGGCCACCGCGACCTGCGCGAAGATGACAAGCCCCTGCTGGCGCGGCGGGTGACCGAATCGCTGCTGGAGATCAAGCGGCGCTGCTCGAACTCGCCGCTGCTGGTCCTGTCCTCGCTGGCCGAGGGGGCCGACTGCCTGGCGGCCAAGGCGGCCCTGGAGTGCGGGGCGGTGCTGGTGGCGCCGCTGCCGTTCCCGGAAAAGGAGTATGCCAGGGATTTCAAGTCCGCCGGAGCCAAAACCGAATTCAGAATGTTGCTGGCCAAAGCCCAGCACAGTTTCGCGGTCGATCCGAGGCGGGGCAAGACCGAGCGGCAGCGGGCGGAATCCTACGCCAGGTGCGGGGCCTACGTCGCCGGGCACTGCCACCTGCTGCTGGCGCTGTGGGACGGGGTGCACAAGGAGACGGTCGGCGGCACCAGCCAGGTCGTCGCCTACAAGCTGAGGGGCATTCCGGGCTGGTTGCTGGGCAGGACGGGGCCGCCGGTCAAGAGCGATGTCGGGCCGGTGTGGCAGATAACGACCCCAAGGGTCGGTGCCAACCAAGAAGACGTCCGGGCCGGTGTGCTGGTTCGGCATGCGCCGCAGGCCGCCCACGGCCACGGGGGCGAGGCCGCGGACCCGCTGGCGCCGCTCGACCGGATCGAGGCCTTCAACCGGGAGGCCATGGCCGGCGGCGCCAGGCTGCAGGCGGCGGTCGCAGCCGAGTACGGGCGCTCGGCCAAACCCTGGGGCGGACTCGATGCCAGCCTTTCCAGAATGCTTTTCCGGCACGCCCTGGCCGGCCAGCTCTCCACGGCCTACCAGAGAAAAAGGCATTCGGTCCTGCTGCTGACCTTCGTCCTCGGACTGGCGGCCTTCGGGTCTCTGGAGTTCTACGAGTACTTCTCCCATTCGCTGCTGCACCACAGCCCGGGATCGGTCCTTCTGCTGGTGGGGTACATACTTATCCTGCTGCTGGCCTACGGCGTCTTCGCCCTGGCCGCCTGGAGGAAATACCACAACAAGCACCTGGACTACCGGGCCCTGGCCGAGGGCCTGCGGGTGCAGTTCGCCTGGGCCTACGCCGGAATGCCGGACGACGCCTCGGACCACTACCTCACCAAGCACTGCGGGGAGCTGGGCTGGATCCGGCAGGCCATCCGCATGGGCAACATCGCCAACCCGGGCGTCACCGGGAGGTCGAAACTCTCCGATCGGGCCCGGGCGAATAAGGTGCTGGAGCTGTGGGTGCGCGACCAGCGCGACTACTACCAGCGGGCCTGGCGCCGCAACGAGCGCAAGGTCCGCCGGCAGGAGATCATGACCAACGGTTTCTTCGGCCTAGCGGTGCTGATCGCCCTGGGGATGATCTTCGCTCACCACGCCCTGGCCGAGGCGGCGCTGGCCCACTCGGCCCTGGGATACGCCATCAGCATCTCCTTCGCGCTGGCGGCGGCGGCCAGCGGCTACGCCGAGAAGATGGTGTTCGGCGAGCAGGCCAAGCAATACCACCGCATGGCCCGCCAGTTCGAGGAGGCGGCGGCCGACCTGGAGGAGGCCCTGGGCCGCGAAGACCTGGCCGGCGCCGAGGCCCTGCTGCGGGAGACCGGTCAGGAGGCCCTGTCCGAGAACTCGGACTGGGTGCTGCTGCACCGGGCCCGGCCGCTGGAGGGGCCGCGCGGCGGGTGATGGGCCGTTTTTGGGACGCCGATGAACACAGATCAAATACGATTTGGGATTGGGTATTAAGATGAGCAATTACACCTACGACGTCTTCATCTCCTACCGGCACACAGAGCGCGACCGGGCCTGGGCCAAGTGGCTGCTGGA
>DDXR01000084.1 GCA_002347565.1 bacterium UBP2_UBA2255
GCCAAGGTCAATACTCCAATGGCAAAGGAACTCATATAAACGGACTGGAGGGGTTCTGGGGCTATCTTAAACGAAAACTAGCGGCCAAGGGTGGTATCCGTCGTGAGCGATTACCGTTGTACCTTGCTGAATATGTGTGGCGATACAATCATCGTGATCTGACCACGGCAGAGAAAACTAAGCTGATAATTTCCAGGCTAAAAGCCTAAAATTGACCAATTTCTTGTGGTCGGAATGGTACTTTACCCTTTAAGTTTACACGTGGTTTAGTTTGTATTAAGACCCCTGTGGATTGGGGTGTTCTGATACAGTATTCCGTAATCCCGATAAGTTAAAATAATTCGGGTTATACCATAGAGCTGTGAATACAATGTTATACATCAGGCCATCAGTTTTTTCGCAATAGGTGAATCTTCCGGGATCATCCCTGACGCCTTGCATTTCGGGCAACCCTCATACTTCGATGCCAGCCGCCAGATCGAATAGATAAGGCCGGGCAGCAAGAAGGACAGCCATAGAATCAGTTCAAGCCATATCGATCCCTTGGTGAACTTCTTTGGATGACCGACAAATCCGCATCGCGTACAAAGCATATGCTTGCTCTTCCTTTTTGCTACTGTTTTTGCAATTGGTGGCGCTATGTGGTCTTTCCGCTTTTGTGATCTGCCGGCCTTTGTCCATCTTTCCAAGCCGCCGTCCAGTTCACATAGCGCCTTCGCGAATTCTTGGTGCTTTGGATAGATGTCCCGTAGAAGCCCCTTTTCAGTATCATTCCCTGATTGATAAATTCTCACCGTTTCCTCGATGTCCTCTTGATAGTCTGGGAAGTAACCCGCTTCCTCTTCTTGCATGGCACGCCATTTTAAGGCAACATTCCTGACCGTCAATGGCATGGCTTCTATTGCGGCGCGTGTTTTATCCTCTGCATCATCGCTATCGAAGCCTTTGTTAAAATCCTTCTCCCATTCTGCCGGGATCAAAAGACACCGGCAATCTTCCTTGCATTGCGTATGGCCGTTCCCAGGAAGAACACCGCCATTCATCCATTCGCCCCAGGTCTTGACAGTTCCCGACAGCTTCTTACAGTCCGGGCAACTTTCCTCATCTTTCAAGCAGGTCCAGGCTGTCGGTTGTTTTAAATCAAATGACATTTCGTTCCTATTCTATTATCCTAATGATGTCTATGATGATTGTATCTTTTCTGTACACAATTGGGGCATACACATACACTCATTACGAACTTAAGGAAAGTGATTAAAGACAATTCGATTCACGAATTGAACGTTCTCAATGAATTAGCCCAGGCCTTGCGGCCTGGGCTTCGTTCTTGATACCAACCCCGTTTATCAGCGTCTATCCGTGGCAAGAAATCACCGGAACGTGAACGGGATGGTGATCGGCCGGTCCGCCGGCTTGCCGCCCACCGTTCCCGGCTTGAACGTGGCCTTCCGGGCCGCGTCCAGCGCCGCCTCGTCGCAGCCGCCGCCGATGCCGCGCGACACCTCGGCCGATTTCACCGAGCCGTCGGCCGCTATCAGCACCTTGACGTAGACCCTTCCGGTGACGCCGGCCTTGCGCGCCATCTCGGGATAGGCCGCCGCCGGCAACTTGATCACCTCGGGTTCGGTGGGCGGGACCTCGTCGACCGGCGCGGGCTCGGGCACTGCCGGAGCGGGTGTCGGGACCGGCGCAGCGGCCGGCTTTGTTTCGGCGGCCAGCAGGTTCTGGATGTCATCGGCGGCCGGCCTGGGCAGCGTCGCCGGCGCCGTCCGCGCCGCGGTCGGCGCCGGGCGGGCGGGCTCGGTCCGGACCGCGGTCGCAGGAGCCGGCGAGGCGGCTGACGGCTGCGGGGGCGCCGTCGTCACCGGGGTTGGGGCCGGCGCGGGGGTCACGGCGGCCACCATCGCGCCGCGTCTTTCCGCCTGCGGGATCGACCATTCGTCGAGGGCCGCGATGGCGCCGCGGGGGTCGATCTCCGGCCCCTTCAAGCCCCGGTAGGCCACGGTCAGGACGTCGGGCACGAACAGGTAGGTGGTCGGCCGCTCAGCGACGATCAGCCGCTGGAATGATATCCACAGGTCCCGGGCCTTGCGCCGGCTGAGCATGCCCAGCCCCTGGTCGATCAGGCTGTCCACGGCCGGGTTGACATAGCCCATCAGGTTGAACTTGCCCTTGTTGGCGTCGGAGTGCCAGACCGCGGTCGGATCGACCTTGAAATCGTTCTTCCACGAAAGCAGGATGGCATCGTACTTGCCCTGCTGCCGCACCCGCAGCAGGAACTGGCGGGGATCGAGCGTCACCAGGTTCACCTTGACGCCGATCTCCCTCATCTGCTGCTGGATCAGCCGGGCCGCGGCTTCCTGGACCGCCTGACCCTGCACCAGCAGCAGATCGAACTGCAGGGGCGTGCGGCCCCTGGCCAGGTAGCCGTCGCGGCCGCGTTCCGTCCATCCCAGTTCGGCAAGCAATGCCCGGGCCTTCATCGGATCCGCCGCCTGCGGCTTGAGGTCGGGATCGTAGGCCCACGAGGTCGGCAGAAACGGCCCGGAGACCAGCTTGCCCTTGCCCATCAGGACCTTGTCGATCAATTCGGCCGGGTCGACCGCCAGGGCCATCGCCTGGCGCATCCGGGGCTCGGCGAACAGGCCGGCCCTGGTGTTCCAGCCGATGTAGGTGTACGAGCGGCCGGGGTTGTCGATGAACTTGACCGAGGCCTCGCCTTGCAGCTGGGCGATCGATTGGGGGGACAGATCCTCGGTGAAATCGACCTCGCCCCTCCTGACGGCCTCGGCCAGCTCCGTCTCGGCCGTGAAGAACCGGAAGACCGCCTGCTCGAAGGCCGGCGGACCCTTGTAGAAATCCGGGTTGGCCGACAGCACCAGCCGATCCCCGCGCGACCACTCCGCGAACCGGAACGGGCCGTTGGTGACGGGCTGCTCCTCGAACCTGGCAAGCCCGTCGGCCCCCTCCAGGGCGTGCCGCGGCAGGACGAAGATCCCGGTGTCGAACAGCTCGTCCGAATAGACCCGGATGAACTTGAATTTGACCGACAGAGGGCCGGCGACCTCGACCTTCTCCACGAACTGGAGGGCCCCCAACCGTGAGTAACTTACCCGGGAGTCGTACATCAGGTCGTAGGTGAACTTGACGTCCTCGGCCGTCACCGGACGGCCGTCGCTCCACTTGACGCCCTTGCGCAGCGTGTAGGTCAGCTCCTTGAAGTCCTCGGAGAACTTCCACGACACGGCCAGCTCCGGCACGATGTTCATCCTTTCATCGAACCGGTGCAGCCGCAGGAACAGCTTCTCGTGAATGGCCGTGGGGGCGGTGAACGAGAGCCGGAGGGGATTTAGGTACGCTGGCTCCGTCAGCATCCCGACGGTCAGCGCACCTCCCATCTCGCGGGGCGGGTATTTCTCAGTGCGGGAACAGCCCGAGACGGCGGTCAGGGCCAGTCCGATCGCCGCCAGCGCGGCTAGGTGTTTCCGGCTCATCGTTGGCTCCTCGGCAATGTGGGGTGATCGTTGCTGCAGTGCGTCGATTTGATAAAGGTATCCCAAACCGGGCTTTTTGTCAAGGGGTTTTTCGCGCTCAACGGAACAGCCCGCCGTACCATCCGATCAGCCGGGAGCCGAACAGCGCAGACAGCATCGCGCCCAGCGCCAGGAACGGCCCGAACGGAACCGCCGCCTTGGCCGCCACCGGCCCGACCGCATCCCGCACGAGCGGATCGTCCGCGTATACGGTCCGGTTGAGCTCGTTCGTGTCCTTGGCCCGTCCCAGCCCCAGCAGCCCCAGCCCGGCGACCGAGCCCGTCAGCACGGCCAGGAAGATGGTCAGCAGAACCCCCTTCCATCCCAGGAAAGCGCCGATCATGGCGGCCAGCTCTATGTCCCCGGACCCCATCGCCTCCTGCCGGTACCACCGCCGGCCGAACCAGGCCACCAGTGCGATCAGTCCGCCGCCGACGGCGGCGCCGGCCAGCGCGTCGGCCAGCGGGGCGAATCGCCCGGCCGCGCCCAGGCCCGACACGGACAGGCCCAGCGGCGGGAACAGGGCTGCGGCTCCGGCCAATGCCAGCGCGAATGCGGTTCCGCCGCGGCTGATGGCCTCTGGTATCACGTAGTGCCGCAGGTCGACGGCCGTCGTCACCAGCAGGGCCCAGGCCAGGGGAAGGTAGCCCAGCAGCCGCCAGTCGCGGCCGAACCTGGCATAGAGCACCAGGAACAGCGCGGCGCACGCCGCTTCCACCAGCGGGTAACGCCACGGGATCCGCGCGTGGCAGCTCCGGCAGCGGCCCAGCAGCAGCAGGAAGCTGGCCAGCGGTATGTTGTCGTACCAGCTGATGCCGGCGCCGCAAGCCGGGCAATGCGACGGTGTGCGGACGATCTCCTCGCCCCGCGGGATGCGCCAGATGCAGACGTTGGCGAATGAGCCGAACAGCAGGCCCAGGACGGTAATGGTGAATTCGAACATGATGCGAACAATACAGTGAAGATCAGACCGCCGTGCCACCGACATCGTATTCCCAGGAACAGTCGACCCGGACTTGCACGAAGTCCCCCGCGATCAACCGTCGTTTCGAGCGGATGAACACCGCGCCGTCGACCTCCGGCGCCTCGGCCCCGCTGCGTCCGGTGAACCGGTACCCCGGCCGGCGCGGCACGTCCGCACTGATGGTAGCGTCGATCAGCACCCGGCAGGACGATCCGATCCGACCCCGGCCGACGGCCGCTGAGATCCCGCGCTGCAGCCGCATCAGTTCGCCCATCCGCTCCCGGGCGACCGCGGCCGGCACCTGGCCCTTCATCCGGGCAGCCCGGGTGCCGGGCTCAGACGAGAAGGCGAACGCCCCCAGTTTCTCGAACCGGGCCTCACGCACGAACTCCAGCAGCTCCGAGAACTCCCGGTCGGTCTCTCCCGGCAGGCCGGTGATGAAGGTGGTGCGCAGCCTCACGCCCGGGATCCGATCGCGGAGCTTTGCGATCAGGGCCCTGGTCCCGGCGCTGTCGATGCCCCTGCGCTGGGCCTTCAGGATGCGGTCCGACACATGCTGCAGCGGCACGTCGAGGTACTTGACGACCTTCGGCAGCCCCGCCAGCGCGGCGATGATCCGGTCGTCGAAGTGCGCCGGGTGGGTGTAGAGCACGCGGATCCACTCGATGCCGCAGATCTCGCCGAGCGCGCGCAGCAGCCGGGGCAGCAGCCGCTTACCGCCGCGGTCGACGCCGTAGCCGGTGGTGTCCTGGGCGATCAGGTCCAGCTCGCGCACCCCCCGCGCCGCCAGCGACCGCGCCTCCGCGACCAGCTCGCCGAGCGGACGGCTGCGGAACCGCCCCCGGATCGACGGGATCAGGCAGTAGCCGCAGCGGTTGTCGCAGCCGTCGGCGATCCGCAGGTAGGCCCAGCCCGGTCCGGTGGTCAGCGCCCGGCGGCCGTAGTAGTCCCCGCCGTAGTTGGCCGGGCGCCGCTTGATGAACGCGCCGCCCTTCCCGATCGCATCAAGCAGGCGGTCGCAGCTGTGGACGCCGACCTGGGCGTCGATGGCCGGGAACTCGCGACGCAGCTCCTCTCCCATCCGCTGCACCAGGCAGCCGGCGACCACCAGCCGGAACTCCCGCCGCTGCTTGAGCAGCGCCAGGGCCGCGATCTCGGACCGCGCCTCGTCCACCGACGCCTGCAGGAACCCGCAGGTGTTGACCACCACCACGTCCGCCCGGAGGGGGTCAGCGGTCAGCCGGTACCCCTCCGCCCCCAGCTGCCCGATCATGGCCTCGGAGTCCACCCGGTTCTTGGGGCAGCCCAGGGAGATGACGTGGAGCGTCTTCTTCACGATCCACGGTTTCCCAGGATGTCCTGGTACTCCGCGCAGAACCGCTTGCGCTGGCAGGTCGTGCAGTGCGCGCCCAGCCACAGATCGTCGAACTGCTTCATGATCTGCCTGATCAGCGCCCGGTCGTCGGTGACGACCCCCGCCTCGAAATTGCGAGTGTCGTCGCCCTTGGCGCCCATGCCCGCGCCGGTGAGGTTGGCGCTGCCGCTGTAGGCGAACGTCCCGTCGACCACCACGGTCTTGAAGTGAATGCGCGGGCAGAGCATCCGCTCCAGCCTCTCGACCAGGTTGGGGTAACGGTCGAAGTCCCGGCGGAAGTTCGGCCCCGGTTCCTTGGCGTGCGCCAGCCGCAACTCGACGCCCCGGCCGGCCAGCTCGGACAGCGTGCCCAGGAACGGCGCCATCCGCCTGTCCTTCGCGACATAGAGGTCCTTGAGATCCGACGTGCCAATCCACACGAAGCGCTTTGCGCTTGGGATCGCGTCCTGGATCACCCGGCGGTAGATCCCGGCGTCGGTCAGATACTCGATCACTTTTCGCCGATTGACGCCCGAACCGCCTCCAGATTGGCCTTGGCCGGCGGCACGTTCTCGATGAACTTACTGATGACGGCGCAGGGATATTCCGCGCAGCGGCCGCAATTCTCCATTTTCTTCAACAGCCCGCATTTGCGCATCTCGCACTCGGCGCAGTGCCCGATGTGCGGCCCTCCGGTGACGGTGCAGCCCACGCAGTCGATCATCTCCGGCGTGAACGCCGCGCCGTAGTCCTTGGACCACTGGACGGCGGTCTTTTCCCGCAGCGCCTGGTCGTTGGTCATGTGCGCGACATGGGCCGGGCAGGTCGCGCAGTCCAGCCCGCAGATGGCCAGCAGTTGTGTCACTCCGGTTCTCCCCTTGATGGTTTTATTACGGTGTCATTCCCGCCCCGTGTCGCTGCACGGGGTGAACTCCGGCGGGAATCCAGGCCTGGATGCCGGTTCCCCGATCACAGTCGGGGGCATGCTTCACGGGCATGACAATGAAGTGCCGCGGTATTAACGTATTAGGCCTTCGGCCGCACCAGCTTTCCCGTCGCGCTTGCCAGCACCTGCCCCGACTGATCTTTGAGCGAAGACTCGCACTCCACCACCTTCCCCTTGTCGCGGGCCACCCGCCCTTCCAGGATCACACTTTGCCCGATCGGCACCGGTTTCCTGAACCTCACGGTCAGCTCGGCAGTCACCGCGCCGCTGCCGCCTCCGCTCCGCTCCGGCCCGCCGGCGGCGTGGGCCAGCGCCTCGTCCAGCAGGGTCGAGACGATGCCGCCGTGCAGGATGCCCTGCCAGCCCTGGTATTTCCTGGGCGGCGTGAACTCGGCGCGGCATACGCCCAGTGCGGGATATCGGAAATTGATCCGCAGGCCGTCGGGGTTGTCCTTGCCGCAGACGAAACAGCAATGGTCGTCATTGAGATTCAAGTCGCTGGTCATTCCTGTCCTCCAGACCTACCCCCCGCCCCTTCCCCGGCGGGGAAGGGGTTTGGGGTTAGGTCATCAGTCAATCGTCCGACGCCCCGCGCGGCAGGTCGAACTCCAGCGGCTCGGGGATGAACACCTCGTGCATGCACTTCAGCGCATAGTCGTCGCTCATGCCCGCGATGTAGTCGCCCACCATCACGGCCACCGGCGTCCGCTCCGACTGGTAGATGTGCGCCAGCTTCCGGAGGTGCCGGCCGAAGCGGCGGAACAGCGGCACCGGGTCGTGGTCGTAGCGGTCGTAGTCGGCCCCGTTGCGGGCGTGGAGCTCGCCCAGCTCGGCGAACAGCGAGCGCAGGATCTTCTCGCAGAACTCGCCGTACTCCACCAGCGGCTGCGAGCGGTAGATGTTCGACATGTTGAAGTCGTAGAGCTGGCGCATCAGCTCGATGTTCTCCTCAGAGAACGAGACCCTGCCGGCCTTGCCCGTCTCGGCGATGATGTCGTTCACCAGGGTGTCGATGATCTCGCCGTTCTTGCGACCCAGGCTGCGCTTGACCTTCTCCGGTATCTGCTCCTCGCGGATCAGCCCGGCGCGGTAGGCGTCCTCGATGTCCCGCCCCAAGTAGCTGACCTTGTCGGCCATTCGCACGATGCAGCCCTCGTAGGAGCAGGGGTAGATGCCCAGCCTTTCGATCGTGGCCAGGTCGACGGCCTCGGCCCGCGGCGCGATCTCCCGCTCGTACTTTTCGCCGCAGTGGCAGACGATGCCATCGCGCACGCCGTAGGTCAGGTTCAGCCCCTGGCCGTTGTTGGCCAGCTTGTCCACCACCCGCAGGGCGTAGAGCTCGTGGTGGAATCCGCCGTGCTCGCGCAGCAGGTCCTTGAGCACCTCCTCACCGCGATGGCCGAACGGCGCGTGCCCCAGGTCGTGCCCCAGGCCGATGGCCTGCGCCAGGTCGACGTCCAGGCCGAAGGACCGGCAGATGGCCGAGGCGATCGTGCCGACGTGCAGGGTGTGCTCCATCCGGGTGCAGACGTGGTCGTTGTCCGGCGAGAAGAACACCTGGGTCTTGTGCTTGAGGCGCCGGAACGGCATCGAGTGGATCACCGCGGTCTGGTCGCGGAAGTAGGGCCCGCGGATGTCCTCGTCGCGGGGCTTGAGGCGCCGCTGGTAGACGTCGGCGCCGAGGGGGTTGTGCAGCGTCATGTCGGTCTCGATGTGTGGTGCAGTGGCAATCATACCCCATTTGGGGCTTTTTATCAACGGGTTATCGGCGGCGAGCCATGTTCGCTGCGGCTTGGTCGACTTGCGCAAAAGGGAACGCGGGATGCCTCCGCATCCCGCGTTCCCCGCTCACTCCTCCGGCCCGTCCTTCCTGGTCCGGTAGCGCGGCGTCCCGCCGTGCTCGACCATCTGCCGCTGGCGCCAGCCGCGGGGAGCCTTCGATTTCTTGAAGTAGATCCGCAGCGGCGTGCCCTTGACCCCCAGCCGCTGGTACAGGTTGTTCAGCAGGAAGCGGTAGTAGTTGTACGGCACCTGCTTGGGCTCGTTGGTCAGGACCTCGAACTTGGGCGGCATGGCCTCCACCTGGGTGATCGAGTACAGCTCGATCGGCTTGCCCCGCTTCACCGGCGGTGCGTACTTCTGGACCGCGGCCTCGAAGGCGGCATCCACCTGCCTCGGCTCGAACTGCCTGCGCCAGGAATGGTAGGCCTCAGTGACCGTCTGCAGCAGGTGCGCCGTGCCCTCGGCCCGCAGGGCCGACGTGAATACGATGTCGGCGAACAGCATGAACGGCAGCTGCTGCTTGAGCCAGCCGGTGTACTCCGCCTTGTTGGCGTCGGGCCGCAGGTCCCACTTGTTGACCACGACCACCACCGCCGTCCTCGCCTTGTCCAGCATCGCCGCCAGCGTCATGTCCAGGTGCGACAACCCGTCGGTGGCGTCCAGCACCAGCACGCCGACCTGGGCGCGCTCCAGGGTCCGCTCGGTGCGCAGCGCGGTGTAGAACTCCAGGTCGTCCCTGACCCGGGCCTTGCGGCGCAGGCCGGCGGTGTCGATCAGGATATAGCGCTGGTTGTGCCACACCAACACGGTGTCCACGGCGTCGCGGGTGGTGCCCGGGACCGAGTCGACGATCACCCGTTCCTGCCCGGTGATGGCGTTGACCAGCGACGACTTCCCGACGTTGGGCTTGCCCATGATGGCGACCCCGATGGCTTCGTCGGCCGCGGGTTCCTCGCGGGACTCCGGCAGCGCCGCCACCAGCGCGTCCAGAAAGTCGCCGATGTTGCGCCCGGGCCCGGCGGCTATCAGCTGCGGGTCGCCCAGCCCCAGCTTCAGGAACTCGTAGGCCTCGGCCTCGTCGCGGGCCGAGTCGACCTTGTTGACCGCCAGCAGGCAGGGCTTGCCCCGCTTGCGCACCAGCTGGGCGATGTGGCGGTCGACGTCGGTCAGCCCCGTCCTGCGGTCCACCATGAGCAGCAGCAGGTCGGACTCGTCCATGGCCGCCGTCACCTGGCGGGCGATGGCCTGCTCCATCCGGTCGCGCGAGTACGGCACCAGCCCGCCGGTGTCGATCAGGTAGAAGTTTTTGCCGTTCCAGTCGGCCAGGGCGTAATTGCGATCGCGGGTGACGCCCGGCGTGTCGTCCACGATCGCCGCCCGGCGCTTGAGGATGCGGTTGAACAGGGTGCTCTTGCCGACGTTGGGCCGGCCGATGATGGCGACGGTGGGGATGGGCATCTGGGTGCCTTTCGTTCGACGCGGAACGCTCCGCGAACGTTCCGCGGGATGACCGCGGAGCGATTGCCGGGCAGGGCCGGGGCTATCTCCGGAAACCGCGCCAGGCGGCCGAGACCGCCAGGGATGACAGGACCAGACCGGCGATCACGGCGCCCCACGTTCCCATCAAGACCAGGGCGGTGACGATGGCTGCCGCGATCACGACGCCCAGGCCGATGAACAGGAACGCCTGCCAGAACCGGATCCCGAACAGGAAGGCGGCCACCGCCCCGGTCCAGGCGCCGGTCACGGGAAGGGGCACGGCCACGAACAGCATCAGGCCGACCATTTCGTACTTCCTGACCAGGTCGCTCCGGCTGCGGGTGCGGGCGAACAGCCAGGAGAAAAACCGATCAAACAGCGGCACCCGCCGCAGCCAGTCCGACACCGGGCCCAAAAACAGCAGGATGGGCACTACTGGCACCATGTTCCCCGCCACCGACAGCGCGACGGCCTGGGCGATGGGCATGCCCAACAGCCCGTAGGCCACTGGGATGGCCCCCCGCAGCTCGAAGACCGGCAGCATGGCGATCAACAGCGTCACCAGCCCGGGCGGCAGGTTCCATGACTGAACCTGCCGCAGCAGCGCCTCCCTCATCGCCCAGGCGGGCTGCGCGGCCGCCGCCAGCAGCAGGCCGGCGCAAAGCGCTGCGGCCGCGGTGCCGCGGCGCGCTCGAGGCACGCTCATGCCCTGCCCCGCAGCTTCGACCAGGCCATGCCGATGCGCTCGTGCAGGAATACCTCGGCCCGGCGGAAGGCCCCGGAGCCGGGAAACAGCCGGTCCGGGTTGAAACGCGGCGGCCGGCGGACCAGGTGATTGGCCGGCCCGGGCAGGCAGGACACGCCCGCCCTGGCGAACAGCGCCACGGACCGCGGCATGTGGGCGGCCGAAGTGACCAGGATCACCGAGTCGCCGCCGACCATGCGGGCGACGACCCGGGCCTCGGCCTCGGTGTCCAGCGCCACGCTGTCCTGGACGATGTCGCCTCCGGGAACGCCCAGGGAAACGGCCAGCCCCGCCATGGCGCGGGATTCCGGCACATCGTTGAACACCGGTCCGCCCGACAGCAGCAGCTTCGCGCCCGCCAACTGCCGGTAGAGGCGGATCCCCTCTATCACCCTCAGCTGCGACCCCTCGGTCAGCTGGCCGGTCACCGGCAGCGCCGGGTCCGAGACCAGCCCGCCGCCCAGCACCACCACCCACTTGATTCCGCGGTGCGGCCCGGCGTCGGCCAGCGGCGGGTGACGCGATTCCAGCTCCCGCAGCCCCCCGTCGCAGAGCCAGCCGTAGCCAAGCGCCAACAGCAGGGCCGCGGCGATCGCTGCCAGCAGCGCCCCGGCAGCCCTGCGCCGGCCGGACAGCTGCAACCCCAGGCCGGCCAGCAACAGCAGCAACGCCAGCGGCAGCGGCTGGGTCAGGTTTCCCAGCACCCGTTTCAGTACGAACAAGTCCATCTGTTCAGCCCCGGATGACGACTGTTTCTTGATCGCACCGCGAGTGCCAGGCGCGGTTCCAGCGGAGGGAGCCGTAGCAGACCGCGCCGCCGAATGCCGCGCCGGCTGCCAGGTCGACCAGGTAATGGTATCCGCCGTAGACCGTCGATGCCAGCAGCAGCACGGTTGCCGCCGCGAATGGCGGCAGCCATCGCCGCTGGTAGCGCCACAGCAGGGCGCACACCGCCAGCGACACCCCGGCATGGCCCGACGGGAAGGCCCCGCCGCAATAGGCCGCGCTGCTGATGAAGGTGTTGACGGTCTCGGTGATCCAGCTGCCCGATAGCCGGAAATACTCGCGGTACTCGAAACGCGGACCGTGTGCCGGCAGCAGCATGGCGGCCAGGTAGGTCCCGTAGAGGATGGCCACGATCGCCATCCGCAGGTGGCTGAACTGCCTCGCGAGGCCCTGCCGGAACAGGATCAGGCAGCTGCAGAAGATGATGGCGAAGAACGAGCAGTACGAAAGCTGGAGCAGGTCGGACAGGAACGGCGTCTGCAGTCCCTGCAGGAACCTGGCCGGCTCGGTTCCCAGCATCCAGGCGTCGAAACGGTACAGCAGGTCGTCGATGGTGCCTGGGAAAATCGCGTGTATGTAATTGCCTGTGCTGTTATAGGTGAACGGCAGGCTCAGGATGGGGTACCAGTCCGAAGCCAGCGCCAGTAAAACGCCGCCGAACCTCGTTGCCGCCGACCGCAGGGCGAGAATGGCGGCGATCGAACCAGCGTGTCTGGCTAGGGCCATCCCGCCGTCGTTGATGAAGGCGAATGATACAGCGGCCACAACGGTCATTACGACCTGGTATCCAATGATGACTTTATCGACCGGCCGCAGAATGGATTGGAAATAATGCAATCTATCGTTCACTACAGGAGACCTCTGCGAAAGTTCTTTTTTTACCACGGAAGCGCGGAAATATTTGAACAAAACCGCCGCTTGATCTCGGATTTGCCAGGCGTATTCAGTATTCTCAGGTATTCCGTGTTTTAGTGGTTGGGTTTTGCAGAAGTCTCTACAGATGATTCCTAGTCGATACTATCAGAAAAACAACATAATGTCAAGATTATTCATAATATGTTTATTTATAAGGGGTTGCATATTTTTGATAATTCATTAATTGAAACAACAAGGGGAGATGTCATCTCCCCTTGTTTTTCGATCCATAATTGATGGCTCGAGAACAACCTGATATTATTTTATCATTCTCACTTTATCTTTTACGGCTATTTTATTGCCGGATAAAGCTTTGGCTTGCTTGCATAATGATATGTTCTCCATCACCTTAGTGACGAACAACTCCGCCTTGTCGAAACTATCGACTCCCATCACCTCACCTGTGTCCGGATTACGGATCTCCTTTTCGCCGAAAACCATCACCTTGTCACCAATCCTGACCCCGGCCTTTTCGCCGATGCTGATGTAGATCTCGCCGGTGGGCTCAATCTTTACGATCCTGGGCGTGGTGTCCGCGGCCCGCGCTTCGCCCTGCTCGCCGGCCGAGACGGCCGCCGTGGAAGAGCCCGGCAGCGAGCCGCGAAACGCCTTCCGCAACTGCGCCACATTCTCTATGAACAGACGGTTCCCCGGGTCGATCGCCAGCGCGCTGTTGTACGCCGCCTCGGCCTGCTCGATCTTCCCCTGGGCCTCGCGCGCCACGCCGATGTTGTGGCGCAACGCGGGATCGTTGGGCGACGCCACCGCTCCCCGCTCCCAGATCTCCGCCGCCCGCTGCCATTCGCCCTGCCGAGCGTAGGCGGCTCCCATGCCCTTGGGATCGGCCTTGGACGGCAGCAGCCGCTTGGCAACGGAAACGTAATGCGGCGAAATGTCGCTGACGAACTCGGTCGTCACCTTGTCCAGCAGCTTGGAGAGGATCTCGCTGTCGCTGGGGATCTTGTCCTTGTAACTCTTGCTTTCACTGGCGCTGTTGGTCTTGCTGACCACCACCTGGCCCGACGCGATGTCGATCATCCGATAGCTGATGGACACGCCGCCGCTCTTGACGGTGCGCTGCTCGGGCACCAGCACCGTCTTCATCACCTCCTCCTTCACCTTGTACTTCTTGCCGGTGAAGATGTTCTTGCGCTCCACCTCCTCGTATTGGCCGGTGCCCTCCTTCTTCTCCACCATCTCGGTGCGGCGTGTGGTCTCGACGCCGTAGGACAGCACCTCGCCGGTGACGATGGCGTCCACTCCCAGCAGGCCGCCCAGTTCCCGGACGGTGGCCGGGTCGACCGCGCCGGTCAGGTTGAAGGCGTGCTCCCTCATCACCGCCTGGATGCGGTCCCGCTCCACCATCTGGTAGAATCCCTGGGTGGCCAGGTGCGAAACCAGCACGTTGCCGATGGCCGGACCGATACCCCTGCCGGCCGCGTCCTGGAAGTCGGCCACCGCCAGCCGCGAGGCCGCCGGGATGCTGAGGTTGGCGCGCTCCAGCCGCCGCACCGTGACGTACACCGGCCCGCAGGACAGCGCGGCCACCAGGCAGGCCAGCAGGCCGGCTGTCAGTTTCCTTGCCATCGACGATCTCCTTGGATGTTGCGTGGCGCTGCCGCCCGGCCCGGCGAACGGCGGCCGGGCGGCGGGCCCGGGCGCGATCCCGGGCCGGGGATGCGACTGTGGCCGCGCGCGGCTTGCCTGCCTATTCCTGCTTCGGCTCTTCGTCCCGGATCCCCAGCTTCTGGCGGCGGGCCTGGTCGCGCAGCTGGTTCCACTTCACCCACTCGTCCTGGCTGTCGATGACGGGGTTGAAGTTGACGATGCCGTAGGTGCCGTCCGGGTTGATGGTGATCTCCATCTGGGCCTTCACCACCTGGACCCACTGCTCGAAGCTGACCTCCTTCGGGCCCTCGACCTGCTGCGGCCCCTGGATCTCGCCGGACCGGCCGCCCTCCTTCTTCCGCTGGTTCTGGTAGAACTCCGGCATCGGTTCCACCTTGACCTCGCCCGCGTAGACCGCGACCTTGGTGGTCATGTCCTCGGCCACGCTCATCCGGAACACCGTGCCCCGCACCGCGGCCACCGCCGTGGGCGACTCCAGCTCGAACTTGGTCTTCTTGCTGGCCTTGTTGACGCTGGCCCATACCTTGCCGCTCCACACCTTGGCCTGGGCGGTCTGGCCGGCCTTGTCGCGCTTCAGCTCGACGATGTCCAGGTTGGAGTTGGCGTCGATGCGGATGATGCTGCCGTCGGCGAAGGCCACCTCGCCCCGCGACTCGTCGTAGGTCTTGACCTTCTCGCCCGATTTGAGCGACTCGTTGATCACCGCCTTCTTCCAGGCGTCCCGGCCCGGCTGCTGTACCCTGAAGTCGCCGGTGTAGTACGTGACCCTGGCGATGGGGGTGGCCTTGGCGCCGAGCATCCGCACGCCCACGAACGCGCCGGTGCACAGCGCCAGCGCCAGGGCCGTCCAGATGAACGGGGTGGTGTGCCGTCTCAGGTATGTCATGCGCTCGCTCCTCGAATGTTATTTCTCCCTTACCGAATCCAGCTTCTTGAAACCGCCGCCCGAGACGACCTTGGCCTTGGCGAACTGGTCCTTGGCGTCGATCACCTCGATGCTCCCGGCCTTGGTCTCCTCGGCGCCCAGCGACAGCCCGGTCTCGGGGTCGATCACCTCCTCGCCCGCCGAGTACACGGTGAACACGTCCCCGACCTTGACCCCGCCCTGGGCCCCGGGTTTGATCATCACGGTCTTGTCGGGGTTGACCTGGATGACCTTGCCGGTCCACGGTACCTTGGACATGCTGGCGGTGACCAGCTCCACCACCTTGTTGACCACCTTGCGGGTGGCCTTGCCCGCCAGCGTCTGGTCCCAGCCCGGGCTGTTGGAGAAGGAGAAGTCGTCCGTGCCGACGTCCAGGCCCTTCTTGCTCTCCTCCTCGGCGATCCCCTCCGCCGCGATGATCTCGCCGGTGCTGGTGTTCACCAGTCGGATGTCGGTCCCGACCCGGGCGGTCTTGGTCTCAACGCCCACCCGGTTCAGCCCGCCGAACTTGCCGCCCAGCCTGCCGCCGACGCTGCCGCCGACCGACGACTCCTTCTCGCCGAACTCGTTGACGCTGCCCATCACCATCAGCTCCACTCCCAGCAGCTTGCCGACCTGGGCCGCGCTCTGGGGGGTGACCGCGCCGGTCTGCCCCAGCCCCTGCTCCTGCATGATCTTGGCCAGCTGCTGGCGCTCGATCACCATGAACTTGCCGGACTTGACCAGGGCCGTCGTCAGCATGTCGGCCATGCCCGAGCCGATGTGCCAGCCGCCGTGGCCGGTCTTGTCCTCGAAATCGACGACCGCCAGCCGCTTCTTGAGGCCGCCGGCCTTCTCCTGCGCGGCCGCCGCGGATGTAAGCGCCAGCGATGCCAAGAACAGGGCCGTCAGTAACCGTCTCATGGAATGCGCCTCCTCATTATTGTCCGTGCTGTGTGTTGGTGGTGCGCGCGGTCCGCGACCGCACGGCGGCTCAGCGGGTGCGGGCCTGGGCCGCCGGCCTGGCGGCGATCCGCAGGTTGATGCGGTTGGTCGTCACCGCCGTGGTGCGGGCCGTGAACTTTTCGAACGGCTTGTAGAGCAGCTCGCTGGCCAGCTGGCGGGCGTTGAACCTGGTCTCGATCTCGACCAGCGCGGTGTTGCCCGTCATGTCGCGCTCGTGCACCGCCTTGACGCCCCGCACCTCGTACTTCAGCGAGTTGACGAAATCCGTGTAGGCCTGGAAGTCGCGGACGCCGGTGACCGAGATGGTGACGGTGTTGGCGCCGCGGGTGAACTTCTTGACGATCTCCTCGGCCAGATAGTCGGCCAGCCGCTGGGCGGCCTGTTCGATGGCTTTCGAGCCGCCGGCCACCTCGTCGATGTGGACGGTCTTGCCCTGCTCGGTCTTGGTGACCAGCACCTTGCCGTCGTCGGTGTTGAAGGCCTTGACCGACACCGTGGCCTGCATCGACTTCATCCCGCCCAGCATCTCTGAGACGCCCGCCGCCTCCTTGGCGAACGCCTTGCCGGTGATGATCACGTCGGCGCCGGCCCGGTCGCCGATCAGCGCCGCCGCGGCGGCGTCCCCCTCCAGCGCGGCCATGGCCTTGTCCCGCCGGACGTTCTTCTCGGCCGTCTCCTGGTCCACGAACTCGAATCCCTTCTGGCGCATGGCCTCGATGATGGCGTTCTCGGCCACCCCCAGGCTGACGTCCAGGCCGCTGTACTCGTGCTGGCCGATGTTCTTCTCGGAGATCAGCACCATCATCCGCGGGTTGCCGGCGCCGCGCACGATGTCCGCGATGTCGTCCTTGAGGGCGTCGGCCCGGACCACGGCCTTGATCTTGACGGTGAGGGTGTTGCCGTTGTCGGCTTCCGCGGCGCCCAGCACCGAGTACGACTTGACGTAGCCCTTGGCCCTGGCGTAGATCTCGTCCGAGACCGTCATCGCGTTCTCGACCACGGTGCTGGAGCTGACCACCGCGCCGGTGACCTGCTCCACCGCGTTGCGCAGGGCGTCCTGGGTGGCGACGTCCCGGGCGTGGGCCTTGTCGCCGTTCAGCACCTGGGCCGTGCCGTCGGTGATGATCTCGCGCAGCTCCTGGGCCGCCAGCGGCAGGGCTGCCAGCGCCAGGGCCAGGATTATTCTCTTGATCATGGTATGGTCGTCTCTCCTTGCAGCGTTGCGTATCACGGCGAAGGGGAGAACGCGCCGGAATCCCGCGGCCCCGTCCTCCCCCCGTGCGGTCCCGCCCGGCTACGGCTGGCGCAGGACGATGATCACCTTGCAGCTCTCATAGATCTCGGTGTTGTCGGCGATGGTGGCCACGGTCTCGACGTCCTTGTCCGAGATCACCAGGTCGGACTTGTTGAGCCCCGAGGCCCGGATGGCGCGGACCACCAGCGGGTTGGCGCCGATGCGCTCGACGTTGCGCCGGGCGGCGTCCACGCTGGCGGCGTAGGCCGCCACGCCGTTCTTGACCGCGGCCTCGCGGGGCACAAAGTCCTCGCCGTAGACGCCCTCGCCGCTCTCGTTCAGCACGTTGGGCACCATCGCCGGCTGGGCGTCGGCCACGCCCGATGCGTCGACGATCATGCCGGTGTAGGGCTGGGGTTCGCTATAGTTGAAGTTCGAGGGCAGGCTGGAGAAGGCGGGCGTCTTGCCCCCCATCTGCTCGGGGTACAGCGCGTCGCCCACCTTGCCGTACAGCAGCATTTCCATGTCGACCTCGACCGACCCGTCCGACATGTAGCGCGGCTTGGAGGTGAAGCGGAAGTTCTTGACGATGCCCTCCACCCGGGTCTTGATCACGTCCGAGGACATCATGGCGTTCTCGACCGTGGTCTCCGAGGTCAGCACCACGCCGTTGAGGGTCTCGATCATGTTGCGCATGGCGTCCAGCTGCGCGGCGCGCAGGGCGTTCTTGCGCTGGGCCGACGGCGGCAGCTTGGGATTGAGGGCGCCGATGCCGGTGGCCCGGACGGCCTGGTCGGTCCAGTCGATGTCCCCGGCCTTGCCCGGGACGTCCTGGACGATCTGGGCCGCGGCCGCGGCCGCCATCGCGGCCAGGATCAGAGTCACCATCGCGTATTTGCGTGCCATAGTATTCGTCACTCCTTCGATTGCGGTTGTATCGCTCGGCGCTGCACGCCAACTCCTGCGCCGGGAAAGGATCAGAAATGGAAGATCGCCGAGACCATGATGTTATGGGTCTGCTGCTCGGCCATCATGGCGAACGCGGTACCGCCGATGTTGTCGCTGACGTCGACCGGGGTCACCTTGCCGTACTCATACGCCAGGTCCAGCATCATCCTGCCCATCACCATGCCGAACCCGCCGGTGAGGACGTAGCCCGAGGCCTGCGACGTGTCGGGGCTGGCGAGAGTGCCCTTGAAGCCGTCGTAGGTCTTGGGATCGGTGCGGAAGCCCAGGCGGACCGGGAACACGGCGTTGGGCCCGGCCATGATGTACTCCAGCCCGACCCGGAACTGGTTGCAGTCGTTGAGCCCCGCGTCGCTGGTATACCCCTGATAGGAGAACTCGGAGTTGGAATACGACCTGATCTCGTAGTCGGCGGCCAGGGTCAGCTTGTCGGTCGGCTTGACCGCGGCCCCGAAGCCGATCATCATCGGCATCGTGAACTCGGCGCCGGACATCTGATCCACATCGGTTCCGCTGTTGCCGCCGTTGGCCGTGTAGTCCCAGGTATTGGTCTCCGTGATATCAACCTTCAGCTTGAAGGGGAAACGGGCCATCGCGCCGATGCTGAACTTCTGGAGGCTGATCAGCGCGCCGGCGTTGAAGTTCATGCCTGAATACTTCTCCTCGTACTTGTACTTGTCCCAGCTGTTGATCGAGGTATAGGTCTCGTTGTAGTCGTAGGTCAGCCCGTTCATATAGAAATTGGCGGCCATTCCCAGGGAGAAGTTGTCGCCGAGCTGCACCGCCACGGCCGGGGAGACCGCATCCATGCCGCCCTTGGCCTCGTAGGTCCAGCTGTACGGCCCGAGGGAATAATCCTCCTCTGTCCCCTTGGCCTTGTTCCCCATGTCGATCATCCTCTGGAAGGCCACGGCGAACGCGATGTTCCGGGTGCCAGTCTTGAGGGGGACGATGAAGCTGGCGAAGGCCGGCGCGATGTGCGTGGATGATTCCGACGATTTCTCGGTCGTGGTGCCGTATGTGTACTCGGAGCTGTACTTCTGCATGTTGAACAGCCCGACGACCGAGGCCTCCATCTTTTCCAGTTGGGCCAGTCCGGCCGGGTTCCAGCCCACCGCGGTCGCGTCGTCGGCCACGCCGATGAAGGCGCCGCCCATGCCCCGGGCCCGGGCACCGGTGCCCATGATGTTGAAATCGTATTCCTGCTGGGCCAGCGCCGGCAGCGCGATCAGCGCCGCGACGATGATGGTCAGACCGGTTCTACGCATAGGAGTTGTGCTCCTTGTATGAGAGAATGTGTGGTTGGTCGGAACGCAGTCGGGTCACGAAGCTGTCATTTCTGCAGGCCCCACCTCCTTTCGGATGATCCCATGCTGGATGGCAGATGAATGGTCGCTAGCGTCGGGTTGGCCGGAGGATCGCGCCATGTTACTTCGCCACCACCTTGTTGCCCATGGCGATGGTCTGGCCCGGCTCCTTCTCGATGACGTCCGCCTCGGACATCCGGTCCTGGACCTCGGTCAGCAGCAGCTCTCCCAGCTTGGTCACCTGCTTTCCCAGGATCTCGCCGGTGACCGGGTGGGTGATGGCGTCGCCCTCCTTGAAGACCACCATCTTCATGCCCTTGCGCATGCCCTTGGCCGAGCCCACGTCCAGGATGCACTTGACGGCGTCCAGCTTGATGACGTACCCCTCGACCAGCGGCACGTCGTTGTAGATCTGGATGGCGATGTCCTGGGCCATGGTCCGGACGTCCGTCAGGGTGCTGCGGTCGGACAGCGCGTCCTTGGCCGTGATGATGGTCCCGTTCTCGGTGTCGATCAGCCGGGCGTCCATCCCGGTGCCGCGCTCGCCCGACGTGATCGATCCGATCAGGATGGCGTCCACGCCGATCAGCTTGCCGACCTTGACCGCCTTGTTCTGGTCGATGGCGCCGGTCAGGCCCAGCTTCTGCTCGCCCAGCACCTTGTCGATCTGGGTGCGCTCCAGGATCTTGAACCGCTTCAGGCTGTAGAGCGAGGTGATCATCTTGTCCTGGACCATGCCCGACAGGCCGGGGTCGCCGCCCTTGTTCTCGAACGGCAGCACCGCGATCGACATCCGCTGGCCGACCCGGGTCACCCTGGCCTCATCGTAGGTCAGCGCACCGACCGGCAGCTTGTTCTGGCTGGAACGCTCCTTCTCCAGCGCCGCCTTCTCAGCCTCCAGCCGGGCCAGCTTGTCCCGCTGCTCCTGCAGGGCGCGCTGCTCGGCGGCGGTCTGGGCCTTCTTCTGGGTTTCCAGGGCCGCCAACTCCTCGGCCAGGCGCTTCTTTTCGCGCTCCAGCCGCTCCCGCTCCCTGTTCAGCTGCTCCTCCTCCTCGCGGGAGAGGCCGGTCGGGACCTGGGCCACCGGCGCCGCGCCGGAACCCACCTTGGCCAGGTACTCCTTGGCCCGGCCGGAGGGGGCGAAGGCGTTGGACAGCTCCAGCTCTCGCCTGGCCGAGGCGGCATCGCCCAGGTTGTAGTAGCAGATGCCCATTTCTCGGTGCGGGTAGTACTGGATGAAATGCATCCCGTAGGTGCGGAACTGCTTGTTGTCCTTGAACTCCAGCGACACCGCCGACCGGAACTCGTCGATGGCCCGGTCCCACTTGCCCTGGGCCATCAGTTTCTGGCCGTCCTCAAAGTAATTCCACGGTTTGCCGCCCGCCAGCGCAGGCGCCACGGCCGCGGCTGCCACAAAACATGCCAATATGATGACCTTGATCAACTTCATGCTCGTTCCCTCCTTACATTATATATCTAAACATAATTCATTCGCAAAGTCAAGACCAATTTCGAAAAAACTTGCCCGCCGAAAGCAGGTAGTGGCATGAAAGTGGCATGCGTCATTTCAACGCAGGCGGTTCGATCGGGTAGTCGCCGTCCAGGCAGGCGTAGCAATAGTCGTCCGGCCGCTCCAGGCACTTTTTCAGCCCCTCCAGCGACAGGTATCCCAGGCTGTCGACGTTGACGAACTCCCTGATCTGGGCCACCGACTTGTAGGAGCCGATCAGCTCCTGCTGACGGGGCGTGTCCACCCCGTAGTAGCAGGGGTATCTGATGGGCGGGGACGAGATCCGCAGATGAAGCGAAGCCGCCCCGAAGTCCCGCAGCATCTTCATGATCTTCTTGGAGGTGGTGCCCCGGACGATGGAGTCGTCCACCACCGCCGCGGACCTGCCGTCCAGGTGGGCCCGCACCGGATTGAACTTGAGCTTGACCGCGAAGTCTCGGATGGCCTGGGTGGAGCCGATGAAGGTGCGGCCGATGTAGTGGCTGCGGATCAGCGCCAGCTTGAAGGGCAGCCCGGCCTCGTGCGCGTACCCCAGGGCCGCGTTGTTGGACGAGTCGGGCACCGGCAGCACGAAATCAGCCGCGGCCGGATGCTCCCGGGCCAGGGCCTGTCCCAGCTTGAACCGGACCTTGGACACGCTCTCCCCGAAGATCACGCTGTCCGGACGGGAGAAGTAGATGTGCTCGAACACGCAGTGCCGGCAGCGGCCGGCGACCGTCAGCCTGGACGACGCCAGGCCCCGGTCGGTGATGGCGATCAGCTCGCCGGGGGCCACCTCGCGCTCGAACGTGCCCCCCATGGTGTCGATGGCGCAGCTCTCGGAAGCGAACACCCAGCCGCCGTTGATGTACCCCATGGCCAGCGGCCGGATGCCCAGGGGGTCGCGGAACACGTACATGGCGCCGTTGAACAGCAGGATGGCCGAGTAGCTGCCCTTGACGGCGTCCATCATGCGGCCGATGGCGGCCGCCACATCCCCGCACTCCTCGTAGTAGCAGGCGATGCTGGCGGCGATCACCTCGGCGTCGTTGCTGCCGTAGGGCGTGAAGCCCCGGGACTTGAGGAAGCGGGTCTGCTCCAGCATGTTGGTGACGTCGCCGTTGGAGACGATCACCATCCGGCCGTCCTTGGTGTCGGCGTAGTGGGGCTGGGCGTTGGCCACCGAGCTGTCGCCGGCCGTGGGGTAGCGGGTGTGGCCGATGCCGGCCGTTCCCGGCAGCTCGGCCAGTGTGCCCCGGCCGAAGATGTCGAACACCAGGCCGCGGTCCTTGACGATCCGGCTCTGCTTGCCGTCCCACACCGCCATCCCGGCGTTGTCCTGGCCCCGGTGCTGGAGCGCGAACAGCCCCAGGTAGAGCTTCTCCGCCGCCTTGTCGGAATTATAGATACCGCATACGCCGCACATTCATACGACTCGATTCAGTGTAAACTGGTGTGGCAAAAGATGATCAACCCCTTCGCTCAGGGAAGGATGGGGGACCATTGTTGAGCACTGATGGACATGGACGTGATTGGCAGCTATCAGCGTTCAAAACCCTGAGCGATCCAGGAAAGCAGGGATCCTTTCCTGGTTTCATGGTTTCCTTATGAAATCACCTCATCCCGGTGCCGCAGCCGCCGCTCGAAGAACAACCCGGCGGCCACCGAGACCGCCCCCAGGATGATGAAGAACAGCGACTTGTGGAGCTCGTTCCACAGGTACTCGAAATACCTGGTATACAGGTCGATGACGCCGAACACGATGGCGTAGTTGACGAACATTCGGTTGCGGAAGCGCGCGCCGATGGCGAAGACGACGACGATCGCGACCGTCCATGCGATGGTGTACCACAGCAGCTGGTATTGCCGGACCTCCTGCCAGCGGTGGATGTCCCCGTAGTTGCCGAAGATCGACATCAGCCACAACGACAGGTTGAGGTACAGCAGGCCCAGCGAATAGTAGGTGCGGGCGAACGAGTCCGGCAGCCGGCCGGCCAGGAATTTCCGATGCAGGTACCCGGCGGCGATCACCAGCGGGCTGGCCAGCGCGAACCGCATCGGGTAGTTCAAGCCCAGGTAGTAGGCGCCCCAGCCCGAGACGTAGCCGCTCTCGGCGCCGAACCACGTCGCCAGCCCCAGCAGCGCGAACACCAGCACCAGCGTGTTCTTCGTGCCGTAGGCCACCGCGAAGTAGATCACCGACGTGATCAGCACCAGCAGCGGCCAGTTGCCGCCGCCGGTGGACAGCAGCTTGCCGACCGTGAACACGTCGCCGCACAGCAGCAGGCAGGCCACCGCGATCAGGGCGTTCCCGGTCTTGGGGAAGAACCTCCCGCGTTTGGGGTCGGTCAGCTGGAACCCGTACCAGAAAGCGGTGCCGCACAGGATGGTCAGCACCAGCGCCACGAACGACAGCGAGTGGATGATCAGGGTGATGAACGAGATCAGCCCCACGCCCAGCATCACCGCGCCGATGATCAGCGACCAGCGGACGATGGCGGCAAAGTCCCAGGTCCGGCCCTGGTACTGGGGCGCCAGCCGCTGGTAGACGTCCTGGCCGATCTGGCCCTGGTCGCGCCACTGCGCCAGTTCGCGCAGGATGATGTCGTTTTTCTTCGCCACCGGCGTCAGACGGCGTCCAGGGCGATCTCCACCATCCGCATGAACGCCCCCTGGCGCTGGGAGGCCGTGGCCTGCCTGCCGGCGAGGATCTCGTCGCTGACGGTCAGGATCGACAGGGCCCGCCGCCGGTGCTTGGCCGCCAGGGTGTAGAGCTCGGCCGACTCCATCTCGATGGCCAGCGTGCCGAAGCGCTGCCACAGCTTCCAGGCCTGCGGGTCCTCGGTGTAGAAGCTGTCCGAGGACAGGACGTTCCCGGCGACGACCTTGATCCCCTTCTTTTTCGCGGCTTCGTGCGCGGCCAGCAGCAGTCCGAAGTCGGCCGCGGGCGCGAAGTCCAGCCCGCCGAACCGCACCCGGTTGACGTTGGAGTCGGTGGAAGCGGACACCGCCAGGATGACGTCACCCAGCTTCAGCCCCGGCTGGATGGCGCCGCAGGTGCCGATGCGCACCAGGGTCTTCGCCCTGTACTCGGTGATCAGCTCGCTGGCGTAGATGCCGATCGACGGCATGCCCATGCCCGTGCCCTGCACCGAGACCTTCCGCCCCTTGAAGTATCCCGTGTAGCCCAGCATCCCCCGCACCTGGTTGTGGCAGACCGCGCGGTCGAGGTACTTCTCCGCGATTAGCCTGGCCCGCAGCGGGTCGCCCGGCAGCAGCACGGTGTCCGCGATCTGGCCCCTGGTCGCGCCGATGTGGATGCTCATGGCATATTCCTTAAAATAGGACTAAGTTAGTCTTATTACTGCTTCGGCAACTATATACAGCATTTTGTCATTCCCTCGAAACTTGTCCTCGCGAAAGCGGGGAGAGGGAATCCAAGCCTGGATGCCATTCTACAATGGCATGACAACAGGAATTATTGACCTATGTAATTACCGGTGCAATAATAATAACGATTAATGATAGTCCCAAAAGGGCTATGAATTTGTACATGTTGTCTGTAGGAATAGTGAACAAACTCATAAATACCTATCATTTTGAAATCACAAATTGTGATTTCAAGTTACTGCATCTGCGCCGGGATCGCGCCCTCCCAGGATTCCTTCAGCTTGGCCACCGGCAGGTCGACCAGCTTCCTGATCGCCAGTTTCCTCCCGCCGACCTTCCCGATCTTCAGGCAGCCGACCTTGTGCTTCTTGGCCAGCGTCCTGAGTTTTCCAACCACCAACGGCGAACAACTAATGACGATCCGGGACTGGTTCTCCCCGAACAGCTTGAAGTCCGGCCTCCCCGGCAGCTTCGCCAGGTCGAGCGTGGCGCCGATCCCTCCGCGGACCACCCCTTTGTTCCCCCCCTTGGCAAGGAGGGGACCGAGGGGTGGTCCGGAGATGCAGCACTCGGCCAGCGCCACGGCCAGCCCGCCCTCGGCGCAGTCGTGCGCGGACCGCACCAGTTTCGATTTGATCGCATCCAGCACGAAGCCGTGGAGGGCTTTCTCCCTTTTCAGGTCCATCCGCGGTCCCTTGCCCTCGACCTTGCCATGGATGGCCTTGAGGTATTCGGAGCCGCCGATGTCCGGCTTGGCAGTGACATCTCCGACCAACAGGATGGCATCGCCCGGTTTCTTGAACCACTGGGTGGTGATCTGCGACAGGTCGTCGATCAGCCCCACCATGCCGATCAGCGGCGTGGGATAGACGCTGTGGGTGACGCTCTCGTTGTAGAGCGAGACGTTGCCGGAGATGACGGGTACCTGCAGCGCGTGGCAGGCGTCGACCATGCCCAGCACGCACTGCTTCATCTGGTAGAACACCTCTGGCTTGTAGGGGTTGCCGAAGTTCAGGCAGTCGGTCAGGCCCAGCGGGCGCGCGCCGGAGCAGGCCAGGTTGCGCGCTGCCTCGGCCACGGCGATGGCCCCGCCGTTCCTGGGGTCCAGGTAGCAGTAGCGGCCGTTGCAGTCGGTGGTCAGGCCGATGGCCTTCCTCGTCCCGCGGATCCGCAGCACGGCCGCGTCCGAGCCCGGCAGCACCACGGTGTTGGTGCGCACCTGGTGGTCGTACTGGCGGTAGACCCAGCGCTTGCTGGCGATGGTGGGCGCGGCCAGCAGCTGCAGCAGCGTTCCATCGAGGTCCTTCGGCTGCGGGACCGTGGATTGCTTGAACCGCGCGACTTTTGACAGATAGGCCGGCTTCTTCGACTCGCGCTGGTAGACCGGCGCGTCGTCGACCAGGGCCGTGACCGGGACCTCGCAGAAGACTTCGTCTTGCCACTTGACCCTTACCTTGCCGTCGTCCGTGACCCGGCCGATCCGGGCGCAGTGCAGCTCCCACTTGTCGAAGATGGCCTTGATCTTTTCGAAATTCGCCGGCGGGGCCACCACCACCATCCGCTCCTGCGACTCGGAGAGCATCACCTCGTAGGGCGTCATGCCCGTCTCGCGCAGCGGGACCTTCGAGACGTCCAGCTCGATGCCGGTTTTCGCCCTTGAGGCCATTTCAATGCTTGACGAAGTCAGCCCGGCCGCGCCCATGTCCTGGATGCCCACCGCCAGGCCCGAGTCGATCAGCTCCAGCGTGGCCTCCAGCAGCAGCTTCTTGGTGAAGGGGTCGCCGATCTGCACCGAGGGCCGCTTGGCGGCCGACTTGTCGGACAGCTCCTCGCTGGCGAAGGTGGCGCCGTGGATGCCGTCGCGGCCCGTCGTCGCGCCCACCGCGATGATGTCGTTGCCCGGGCCGCTGGCGAAGCCCTTGACGATCTTGCTGTGCTCGACCACGCCCAGCGCCAGCACGTTGACCAGCGGGTTGGTGGTGTAGGAGGCGTCGAAGAACACCGAGCCGCCGACCGTGGGGATGCCGACGCAGTTGCCGTAGTCGGCGATGCCGGAGACCACGCCGCCGAACAGGTGCCGGACGTGGGGGTCCGACAGCTCGCCGAAGTACAGCGGGTCCAGCAGCGCGATCGGCCGGGCGCCCATGGTGAAGATGTCGCGCAGGATGCCGCCGATGCCCGTGGCCGCGCCCTGGTAGGGCTCGATGGCCGAGGGGTGGTTGTGGCTCTCGACCTTCATGGCCACGCCCAGGCCGTCCCCGATGTCGACGATGCCGGCGTTCTCGCCCGGGCCCTGCAGCACCTGCTTCATCCGGGTGGGGAACAGCTTGAGCAGCGGCTTGGAGTTCTTGTAGGAGCAGTGCTCGGACCACAGCACCGAGAAGATCCCCAGCTCGGTGTAGGTCGGGGTCCGGCCCATGATGGCCAGGATCCGCCGGTACTCCTCGGCGTTGAGGCCGAAGGACTGCGCCAGTTTCAGGTCGACGGCCGGTTCGCGATGGTTGCTCATGTGGACGATCGCAAGAAAGCTTCCTTTGCGGGAATGACCTAACCCCCGCCCCTTCCCGCTGCGGGAAGGGGTCGGGGTTCGGTTAGAACATTGGCATGAACTCGATGAACTGCTCGCGGCTGCGGGCGGCCCGCTGGGCGCGGCGCTTGGTCCGCAGCTTGCGCTTGCCCACCTCGTCGATGAAGTGGTGCACCACCTCCGGGTCGAACTGGCGGCCGGCCTGGCGGATCAGCTCGTCCTGGGCCTGGGCGTGGGTGCGGCGCCGGCGGTAGGGCCGGCTGGTGGTCATGGCGTCGTAGGAGTCGGCCACGGCGATGATCCGCGACAGCAGCGAGATGTCGTGGCCGTGCTTGCGGGCGGGGTAGCCGGTGCCGTCGTACCGCTCGTGGTGGTCGCGGATGATGCCGGCCACGTCCGACAGCTGGGAGAAGCCCGACAGGATGTGGTAGCCGCGCTCGGCGTGGTGCTGGATCTCGGCGAACTCCTCGTCGGAGAGCCGCTCCTCCTTGTCCAGCGTGGCCTCCTCCACCCCCAGCTTGCCGAAGTCGTGCAGCAGCGCCGCCACCTCCAGCGTCAGCAGGTCCTCGCGCGGCAGCTTCATGCTCATCCCCACCGCCACCGAGTAGAACGTCACCCGGATCATGTGCCCGTCGTAGTAGGGCACGATCCGGTCGACCTCCCGGGCCAGGTCCCGCAGGCGCGGCAGCATCTCGGCCTGGGGCCCGCCCAGTATCCGGTCCAGCCGGGCCAGCAGTGAGGAAATTGCGGCGACGTCCGGCTTTTTGACGCTGCGCCTGCGCCGCGGACGGCGGACGGCTGTGCCGATCTTCCCGGACGGACTCGCCGGGGACATGGCATCGATCGTGCCCATTGCTGGCCGTTCTATCTCAAGAAATGCGCGATCGACTCGAAGATCAGCCGTCCGTCGGCCGATCCCAGCAGCCGGTCCATGGCCCGCTCCGGGTGCGGCATCATCCCCAGCACGTTGCCGGCTTTGTTGGTGATGCCGGCGATGTTGTGCAGCGAGCCGTTGGGATTGCTGACTTCGTCAGGTTCGCCGTTTGCGTTGCAGTAGCGGAACACCACCTGGCGGTTGCGCTCCAGCTCGGCCAGCGTCGCGGCGTCGGCGTAGTAGTTGCCCTCCTTGTGGGCGATGGGGACGCGGAACGGCCTGCCGCCTGCCAGGCGGTTGGTGAACGGCAGGTCGGTGCGCTCGGGCCGGAGGTGGACGGTGTCGCAGATGAACTGCAGACCGCGGTTGACCAGCATCGCGCCCGGCAGCAGGCCGGACTCCAGCAGGATCTGGAAGCCGTTGCAGATGCCCAGCACCGGCCCGCCCCGGCCGGCGAACTCGGCCACCGCCCCCATCACCGGCGAGAACCGCGCGATGGCGCCGGTGCGCAGGTAGTCGCCGTAGGAGAACCCGCCGGGCAGGATCACCAGGTCGCAGTCCGGCAGGCGCTGTTCGCGGTGCCAGACGTAGCGGGCCTCGCCGCCCATGTGCTCGGCCACGGCCTGGAAGCAGTCGTAGTCGCAGTTCGATCCGGGGAAGGTGACGACGGCGGCCTTCATCTACGCCTCGCGGATTTCGATCCGGTACTGCTCGATCACCGGGTTGGCCAGCACCTTGCTGCACATGGCCTCGGCCTCGGCCCGGGCCCGGGCCTGGTCCCCGTGGCCGAACGACACCTGGATGAACTTGCCCACCCGGACCTCCCCCGCCCCGGCGAACCCCAGCGTCTCCAGCGAGCGGCGCAGGGTGGTGCCCTGGGGGTCCAGCACGCCGTCCTTGAGCGTGATGCGGATCTCAGCAGTCAGCACTGTCTTTGCTCCGTTTTGCCTTGTGGGTGACGAGTTTGGCCACTCCCCGCCCGGCCCAGCCGGTGAGGCCCAGCAGCAGGTACATGAACAGCGCCGGGAACAGGGTCAGCTGGGGCCGGACCGCCAGCCCGATCACCGCCAGCACCATGATGCCGTAGGTGACATAGGAGTGGATGCTGCGGGCGGCGATCTTGGGGAAGGTCGGGTACTCGACCGAGCTCAGCATCAGCAGCGCCAGCAGCACCGCGGCCGGCGCCAGGTACTCCGGCCACAGCACCGCCCCGGCGATGTAGCGGGAGAAGATCAGGTAGGATGCCACCAGGCAGCCGGCGGCCGGCGTGGGCAGGCCGCGGAAGTCGCTCTTGGCGGTGAGGCTCTTGACGCCGACGTTGTACCGCGCCAGCCGGATGGCGCCGGCAGCCACAAATACGAAGGCCATCAGCGCGCCCGGCACGCCGTGCGGCTGGAAGCACAGGGGGTAGATCAGGATCATCGGCGCCAGCACGAACGACACCACGTCGGACAGCGAGTCGAACTCCACGCCGAACCGGCTGGCCTGGCCGGTGACCCGGGCCACGAAGCCGTCGGTGACGTCGAAGAACGCGGCCAGGATCACGAACCAGGCGCCGCGGTAGCTGTTGCCGCGCATCGCCTCCATCACGGCGAACATGCCGCAGAACAGGTTGCCGCTGGTGAAGACGCTGGGCAGGAAGACCGGCTTGAGCTTGGCGGCCATCGGCGGATCGCGTCAGGGTTGGGGGATGCGTGCTATCGTGGTCAGCCCGCCCCGCACCTTTTGCCTGAGCGCGACGGCAACCTCCCACTGCAGGGGGAAGAACAGGTCCAGCCGTGAGCCCAGCTTGATCAGGCCGTAGCGCTGGCCGGCCGTCAGCGTCTCGCCCATCGCGGGATGGCAGACCACCCGCCGCGCCAGCGTTCCCGCGATCTGCTTGACCAGCACCTTCCCCTGCGGGGCCGCGATCCCCAGGTGGGTCTGCTCGTTGTCGGTGGAGGCCTTGTCGCGGAAGGCCGGCAGGTATTTCCCGGGGTAGTACCGCTTGTACTCGACCGTGCCGGCCAGCGGCGCCCGGTTGACGTGGACGTCCAGCGGCGACATGAAGATGCTGACCTGCCGGGCCGGGCCCTTGATGAAGAACGGCTCGTCCACCTCCCGCACGATCACCACCGTGCCGTCGGCCGGGGACAGCAGCAGCGACGGGTCGGCCGGTATGGCCCGGTCCGGATCGCGGAAGAAGCAGCAGAAGCACAGCCCGGCCAGGCCGCAGGCCGCCGACGCCAGCGCGGCCCACTGCCAGCGGAAGGCCAGTGCCAGCGCGCCGAACACCAGCGCCAGCGCCAGCGACAGGACGATCTCCAGCGATCCCTCGGGGGCGATGCGCATGACGGGCCTCAGGCGGTGATGTCCTTGATGATCACGTTGCCGCCCTGCTCCTGGGCCGCCGCCAGGCTCTTGGCCGCGGTCTCGAACAGCTGGTGCATCGAGAAGCCGTCGTCAGGGAAGGTGAACACCGCGATGCTCGAGGTCAGCCGCTGGGCCGCGAAGGCCTGCTCGTGGATCGACTGGTCCTCGTCGATGATCTTCTTGATCTTCTCGGCGAACTGCAGGGCCTGGGGCCGCTCGGTCTCCAGCAGGGCCACGGCGAACTGGTCGGCCTCCCAGCGGCTGGAGATGTCGATCTTGCGGACGTGCTCCTCCAGCACGGCCCCCAGCCGGCCCAGCACCCGGTCGGCGGCCTGCGAACCGTTGGCCTCCTTGAAGGCCCGGAAGTTGTCGATGTCCAGCAGGGCGAACGACAGCTTGTGGCCGAAGCGCTTGGCCCGCGACAGCTCGGCCTGGGCCCGCTCCTCGAAGTACCGCTTGTTGAACAGCCCGGTCAGCTTGTCCTTGGTGTACAGCCGCTGGAACAGGCGGGCGTTGTCCATGGCCATCGACGACAGCGACTGGTAGATCAGCAGCAGGTCGCGCTCGTCCCGGGGCCGGCGCGGCACCTTGCCCACCGCCACCACCCCCAGCAGGGTGTTGTGCTGCATCAGCGGGATGCAGTAGACCGGCGCGATCCCCGTCTCCTTGGTGGTCTCCAGCCGCTGCTTGACCAGGTTGCTCTCCTTCTGGAAATCCTCGCGGGTCATGATCAGCCGCTTGGCCGCGGTGTGGCCGACGTAGCCGTCGCCCAGCTTGACGGTCAGGGACCGCGCCGACTTGTCGTCGACGCCGATGGCGTTGAACACCGTGAACTCCTGCCCGTCCTCGCCCGGCTTGAAGATGACCAGCTCCTCGGCGTCGAACAGCTGCTGGGCGATCCGCAGCAGCAGCGACGGCAGCTTGTCCTCGTCCAGGTTGCCGCCCAGGGTCCGGGCCAGCTCCAGCAGCACCATGAAGCTGCGGGTCTTCTCGCTCTGGTCCTTCTCCATGGCGCCGCACGACGCCTTGAGGCTGCTGGTCAGGGCCCGCAGGCGGCTCTCCTCGTCCCTCAGCCTGGCCAGGTCGGACTGGGCGGCCCGCAGCATGGCCTCGCGGGCTCCGGCCTTGGCAGAGAGCATCATCACGATCACGAACAGGACCACGGCCATCCCCAGGCCGATGAAGGTCAGCGCGTTCATGGCAGCCTCCGGTTGTCGGATTCCGTCGTGGCGACCGGGCCGGTCACAGGCCCACCCGCTTGAAAATATGGCCGAGGTTGCCCAGGAACCCGCCCGGGTCGAACACCGCGTCCAGCTGGGCCGGCTTGAGCGCCGCCAGCACCGCCGGATCCTTGGCCGCCAGGTCGCGCAGCTGGCCGCCGTGCTCCCACACCCGCATCGCCAGGGCCTGCACGATCCGGTAGGCGTCCTCGCGGGTCTTGCCCGCGCCGGTCAGCGCCAGCAGCAGCTTCTGCGAGAACACCAGCCCGCCGGAGCTTTCGACGTTGGCCAGCATCCGCCGCGGGTTGACCTTCAACCCCCGCACCAGCCACACCGCCTTGGCGACCATGTAGTCGAGGGCGATGGTGCTGTCGGGGATGGCCACCCGCTCTGCCGAGGAATGCGAGATGTCGCGCTCGTGCCACAACGCCACGTTCTCGAACCCGACCAGGGCGTTGGCCCGCAGCAGCCGCGCCAGGCCGCAGATCCGCTCGCAGACGACCGGGTTCTTCTTGTGGGGCATGGCCGACGAGCCCTTCTGCTTCTCGGCGAACGGCTCCTCGGCCTCGCGCACCTCGGTGCGCTGCAGGTGCCGCACCTCCAGGGCGATCTTCTCCAGGCTGGCGCCGATGATGGCGATCGCCGACAGGTACTCGGCGTGCCGGTCGCGCTGGACCACCTGGGTGGCCACCGGCTCGGGCTTCAGCCCCAGCTTGCGGCAGACGTGCTCCTCGACGCGGGGGTCGATGTGGGCGAAGGTGCCGACCGCGCCCGAAACCTTGCCGCAGGACACGGCGTCCACCGCCCGCTGCAGCCGCACGATGTTGCGCTCGTTCTCCTGCCACCACATGGCGCACTTCAGGCCGAAGGTCGTCGGCTCGGCGTGGATGCCGTGGCTGCGCCCCATCATCAGGGTGTGCTTGTGCTCCTTGGCGCGGGCCTTGAGCGCCAGCGACAGCTCCGAGAGCCCCTCCATGATGATCAGCCCGGCCTCGCGCATCAGCACGGCCCAGGCCGTGTCCAGCACGTCGGACGAGGTCATCCCCAGATGGATGTAGCGCGACGCCGGGCCGACGTGCTCCGAGACGCTGGTCAGGAAGGCGATCACGTCGTGCTGGACCTCGGCCTCGATGGCGTCGATCCGCCCGATGTCGAATCCGGCCCTGTCCCGGATCTCCTTCAGGTCGCGGGCCGGGATGTTCCCCAGCTTGGCCTGGGCCTCGCAGGCCAGCAGCTCGATCCGCAGCCAGGTCTCGAACTTGTGCTGTTCGCTCCAGATGGCCCGCATCGCGGGGCGGGTGTAGCGGTCGATCATGGGCTATCGCTTCCGTTGGTAGACCGTGTGGTCGAACTCCGTGTGTTCCTGCCGGGAGACCTGGCGCCACTGCGCCGGGTCGAACTCCGGGAAGAAGGTGTCGCCCCGGTGCGCGCCCTTGACCCAGGAGACCCGCAGCTCGTCGGCGACGGCCAGCGCCCGCCGGTAGACCTCCGCGCCGCCGATGAAGAAGATGTCGCGGCCCAGCCGCAGCGCCTCGGCCAGCGCGCGCTCGAAATCGGGGCAGCGGGTGACGCCAGGATCGGGCAGCGGGCGGGACGAGATGACGATGTTGTTGCGGTTGGCCAGCGGCTTGCCGATCGACTCGAACGTCCGGCGCCCCATCACCACGGTGTTGCCGAAGGTGGCGGCCTTGAACAGCTTCAAGTCACCGGGCAGGCGCCACGGCAGCTGCCCGTCCCTGCCGATCACCCGGTCGGCGGTCATGGCCACGATGATGATCTTCCGCGGCACGGTCAGACCGCCACGTCGAACTTGATCGGTGGGTGCGGATCGTAGCCCTCCAGCGCGATGTCGCCGGGGCCGAGCTCGAAGAACGGCTTGTCAGCGATCCTGACCGTCGGCAGATCCCTGGGCTGGCGCCGCAGCTGCTCCTTCAGCCCGCCGACGTGGTTCTCGTAGACGTGGGCGTCGACGATGGTGTGGGCGAACTCGCCGGGCGCGAAGCCGGTCTCCTTGGCCAGCATCAGCGTCAGCAGCGAGTAGCAGGCCAGGTTGAACGGCACGCCCAGCGCGATGTCGCCGGAGCGCTGCGTCAGGTGGCAGTTGAGCCTGCCGCCGATGGCCGAGAAACAGAACGTGTAGTGGCAGGGCGGCAGCCGGCTCTCCGCGGCGTTGGCCGGGTGCCAGGCGCTGACCACCATCCGCCGCAGGCCGGGCGCGGCCGGGTCGGCCTTGATTTGGCGCAGCGTGTCGATGACGTAGGCGATCTGATCGAAGGTCCGCTGCCCGGTCTGCGGGTCGACGCTCACCCAGCGGCTGCCCCACTGCTCGCCTTCGAGCCCCGCCTCCGGCGCCGGGAAACGGCGCCAGAACCTGCCGTAGGCGGTCTCCAGCCGGCCGTCGCCGTCGGCCCAGGCGTCCCAGATCTTCGTTTTCGCCCGCAGCTCGCGGATGTGCTCCTGGCCCGAGAGGTACCAGAACAGCTCGTGCAGCATCGAGTCGAACCGCACCCTCTTGGTGGTCAGCAACGGGTAGCCGGCCGCCAGGTCCGCCTTGTAGAAGCAGCCGAAGACGCTGCGGCAGGGGGTGCCCGTGCGGTTCTGGCGCACCGTGCCGCGCGTCAGAACGTGGTCGACCATGTCGAGGTAGGCTCTCACGGCGCGCCGGGCCCGGGCTCAGTTCCCCGCGAACTTTTCCTTGAGGGTCATGAACCGCAGGTAGTCGTCGATCTCGGACAGGCTGGGGAGCACCAGCTTCTTGTTCTCGATCCTGACCAGCTTCAGGCCCAGCAGCTTGGTCATCACTTCCTCGGTCTTGCCCGGCTCCATGCCGATCATGCTGGCCAGGGTGGGGTAGTCGTAGGGGAAGTCGACCACGATGCCGTCGGGCGTCTGGGCGCCGCGCTCCTTGGCCATCGACACCAGCAGGGCCACCACCCGCCGCATCTCGTCGCGGATCAGCAGGAACTCCACCTGGCGGTTGGTGTCGCGCAGGCGGCGGGCCATGGTCTCCAGCACGTAGTTGATCATCGGGTTGGACTTGAGCTGGGCGTTGAAGCCGTCGCGGTCCACGATCAGCAGCTTGACGTCGTCGACCGCCGTGGCCATGGCCGACCGCGGGCTGCCGTCGATGATGGCCATCTCGCCGAAGAAGTCGCCCTCCTTGATCACGGCCAGGGTCTTCTCCACCCCGCCGCCGATCCGCGAGATCTTGACGCTGCCGCCCCGGATCAGGTACATCTCGTTGCCGACGTCCCCCTGCCTGAAGATGACATCGCCGGGCTTGAACGTCTTTTCGTAGGCCTGGTCAGCCATTGCCGTCTCCTGTCTACGGTCGGTTGGTGGGATCGGAAACCCGGGGATTCCGGCGCCGAAAGCCAAACTTAACTATATCATTTTTCCCGTCATATTTCAAGCGATTTCAAGAGGTTATTCGCCCGGCGGCACGCGGCGTTCCCGGTTCCTTTGGCCTTGACAGCCGGCGCCCGCTCTGTTACAATAGCACATCGCACTGCGGGACAATTCACTTCAATATGATAAAAGGGACAACGCATGGACAACGTTCCCGCCCCGCCCCAGCAGCTGAACATCGAGATCGCCGAGAAGGAGGCCGAGGGCGTCTACTCGAACCTGGCCTTCATCTCCCACTCGCCGTCGGAGTTCGTGATCGATTTCGCCCGGGTGCTGCCGGGCGTGCCCAAGGCCAAGGTCTACGCCCGGATCGTCACCACGCCCCAGCATGCCAAGATGCTGCTGGGCGCGCTGGAGGACAACATCAAGAAATTCGAGGCCCAGTTCGGCGCCATCAAGACCTACGGCCCGGACGACAAGAACATCGGCTTCCGGATGGGCGACAAGCCCGCCGGCAAGTAGCCGCCGCACCGTCGATACGGCGAAGCCCAGGCCGTCAGGCCTGGGCTTCGCCGTTCCCCCGCCGCACCGTCAGCGGCGGCCCAGCAGGCTCAACGCGTACAGCCGGGCGATCGCCGCCGCCAGCGGTCCCGGCCAGAACCGCCGGAACATCGACAGGTCCTCCTGCCGCCGCCGCCCTTGCCCGATCGCCGCCGCGGTGGCCGTGGCGGCGTGGCGGCGGTGGGTCATCAGCCGGCCGGGTACTCGGCAGAACGCGCCGTCGCGCGCCGCCAGCCGGGCCCAGGCGTCCCAGTCGAGGTTCACCCGGTAGTCGGGGGAGAAGGAGAAATCCCCGATCCGCCCCTTGTGGAACATCACGCTGGGGCAGGGGATGGCGCAGCCCCACGACAGCAGCGCGCGCTTGCGCCGCGGCGCGGTAAGCGCCGGCCCGCCCCGGAACGCCAGCGCGGCGATCAGGCGCTTGACAGCCATGTTGAGGCTCCAGCGAACCGTCCGCTCGCCGGCCAGCTCGTCGTAGCCGGTGAAGGCGATCAGGCAGTCCGGACGCCGTGCGGCCGCGGCCAGGCAGGCTTCGGCGTAGCGCGGATGGTAGAGGTCGTCCTGGTGCGCCAGCGTCAGGTACGGTGTCCGGCACAGCGCGTAGGCCGCGGACCAGTCGGCCGCCATGCCGGGCTCGCCCGCGCGGACGCGCAGCGGCAGGCCGTGGCGGGCGGCGGCCCGCTCCAGGAACGGCGACGGCGTGGCGGTCGAGATGTAGGCATCGCTGCGGACGGTCTGCCGCTGCAGCGAGCTCAGGCAGTCCTCCAGGTACGGCGAGTCGCCGTGGGCCAGCACCGCGAAGCTGTGGGATGTCATCATGTTCTCCGGGACCATTGGTATATTGTAGACAATCGGGGCCGATTTTTCAACAGAAAAGAGGGCGGGCGGCACCGCCGCCCGCCCTCCCCCGTTCCTGGCCGCGTTCAACGCCCGCGGCCAATTTGCTTCAGCATCGCATCGTTGGTCGTGTTGCGGACGCTGGAATCGGCGGCTGACCAGTAGTAGGCCCCGCCCTTGGGATCGGGCGCCGGCCGCGCCAGCCCGGCTGCGGCCAGCTCCGCCAGCGAACCTGGCCAGCGGCCGCTCTCCTTCCGGAACCTCGCCGCCGCGGCCTGCAGCCGGTCGAGCTCCTGCTCGATGGCGATCTTGTCGAGGTAGTACCTAGCGACGTCCCGCTCCTTGTCGCTGCGGGCCGTGTCGTACAGTTCCTGCCACATTTTTTTTGAGGTCTCCCGCTGCCCCTGCTTGCGGGCGATCCAGGCCGCGAACCGCAGCGCTCCCTCCCAGGCGTCGGGCAGCTTCGAGGCCGCGACGAACTCCGCGATGGCCTCGTCGCCCCGCTGGAAGAAGACGTAGAGGATGAACCCCTTCATGTAGGGGAACTGCCACTGGTCCGGATTGAGCCGCTTGGCCTTGTCCAGCAGCCGCATCGAGCCGACCGAGTCCTGGGCGTCGTGCGCCAGCAGCAGCGAGCCGAAGGTGTAGGGGTAGAGGAATTTCGGGTCGAGGTCGGTCAGCCGGTCGGTGATGGGGTACAGGTACTCGTAGTTGCGGTCCGAGCGCAGGTGATAGCCGTAGTACTGGATCATCCGCAGCCACAGGTAGTCGGCCATCATCAGTTCGTTGCCGGCCGACAGCAGCCGGACGATCCTCGCCGACGGGAAGTACAGCAGCTCCCGCACCGACTGCTCGCTGCTGAGGTAGCGGCGGTCGAAGGCGCGCTGGACGGAGACGATCCCGGCCAGCAGGGCGGCCAGGCACAGCAGCAGGATGGCCGCGTTCGCGGCGCGCCGCTTCATTTCAGGTCCTTGCGCTCCAGGATGACGGACGCCAAGATCAGGGTGAAGGCCGCGTAGAGGACGGCGTAGAGCAGCATCAGCCAGACCTTGGCCGGGTCGGCCGGCAGGCCGTAGACGGACTCGGTCCGGAAATTGAAGTTCTGCAGGTTGGGGATGGCGTAGGACACGCCCTTGGCCGCCAGCCGCAGGACGGGTCCCGGCATCCGGTCGGCGAACAGCCGCAGCTGGTCGGCGGCGGTGCCGGCGATGTAGACGCAGAAGGTGAACACCGCGCCCAGGGCCGGCGAGGCCAGCGTCGAGAACAGGATGGCCACGGCCGTGACCACGGTCAGCTGCAGGTACAGCCCGGCGATGGTCAGCCAGAACAGCCCGTCCGCCTTCCCCCCCAGCAGCAGCAGGGTGCCGGCCAGGGTGGCGGCCATGATCAGGAACGCCAGCAGCAGCGTGGCCAGCAGGCCGAAGTACTTCCCCACCAGCAGCTCCCAGCGCCGCACCGGCTTGGCCACCAGCACGTAGATGGTGCGCTTGTCCAGCTCCTTGAACAGCAGGGCCGTGCCCGAGATCACCGCGATCAGCAGGCCGAACAGGGCGATGGCGCCGTAGCCGAAGTCCTTGAGGATCCGGATCTCCTGCCCCACCGACAGCGAGATCACCAGCCGCGAGCCCGGCAGCACGATCAGCGCGAAGATCACCAGCCCGTAGAGGATGCGGTCGCGCACCGTCTCGCGGAAGGTGTTGGCGGCGATGGCCCAGATGCGGTTCATGCTCCCACCTGATTAAAGATACGGTCTTAGTTCGATTTCACACACAGCGGCACTGAGACACGGAGAGAATGATTGACAATGTTCTGTACCGTGGGAGAGCCGATCATTGGATCTTCCCGTTGATGACTCTGGTGATGCCGTTCTTCATCAGCGCCTCGCCGAAGTTGAGCAGGTAGCCCAATTTACAGCCGGTCAGCTTCAGATATGTCAGCACTTGCTTTTAATGCGCGCGATTGATCGTATCGACCGATTTCAGTTCGACCACTACTTTGCCCTCGACGATCAAATCAGCGCGAAAACCCTCGTCAAATCTCATGCCACGGAACTCGATGGGCACTACGACTTGACGTTTGACTGCCAGCCCCTTCCGTTCAAGCTCGCGTGCAAGGATGGCTTCATAGACAGATTCGAGAAGGCCGGGGCCAAGCTCCTTATGTATCTCGACAGCGGTATCGACGACCAGGTTGCCGATCTCATTCTCGTTCATGGCACATTCCCGGGGAACAGCATTCTATCAATCTCACACCAAGACACGGCGGCACGGAGGTGTTTTTATTAAGCAGTGATCAGTGCCTCTGTGTCTCCGTGTGAATACAAGTCATGAAAAGAAATCCGTGTCTCTGTGTCTCCGTGTGAATACACGTCATGAAAAGAAATCCGTGTCTCTGTGTCTCCGTGTGAGTATCGCCCCGGATACTCTAAAGGTTCCCCGCGCTCCGCACCTGGCGCGCGAAGTAGCTCTCCAGGTTTTCCCGCTGGGGATTGACCGAGACGATGGCCCCGCCGGCCTGCATGATCGCCTTGAGTGCGCCGTCCAGGCCCGCGGCGTCATCCAGCCTGATGATGGACTGGCCGGCGATCAGCTCCGTTTTGGCCCCGGCCGGCGCGAAGCCCGCCGGCAGGCCCTCCGCCACCACCTCCACCCAGCTGACCGAGTCCTTCAGCAGCTCGGGCAGGGTGCCCACCCGGTGCATCCGGCCGCCCACGATGATCCCCACCCGGTCGCACAGCGTTTCGGCGTCGGGCAGGATGTGCGAGCTGAAGAAGACGGTCTTGCCCTGCCGCTTCAGCTCCAGCATCAGGTCCTTGATCTCCTTGCGGCCGATGGGGTCCAGGCCGGACACCGGCTCGTCCCACACCAAAAAGTCCGGGTCGTTGACCAGTGACTGGGCGATGCCGGTGCGCTGCAGCATGCCCTTGGAGCACTTGCGCAGCGGCAGTCTGGCGGCGTGGCGCATCCCCACCAGCTCCAGCAGCCGGTCGGTGGTCGCCGCGGCGGCCCTGCCGGTGATGCCGAACAGCGCCGCGCAGAACGTCAGGAACTCGCCGACGCTGAGGTAGTCGTAGAAGTAGGGGTTCTCTGGCAGGAAGCCGATGCGCTGCTTGACCTGCTGGGACTGCTCCACGATGTCGTGGCCCATGATCCGCGCCGTGCCCGAGGTGGGCCGGATGATGCCCATCAGGATCTTGATGGTGGTGGTCTTGCCGGCGCCGTTGGGGCCCAGGAAGCCGAAGATCTCGCCCGGGGCGACCTCGAACGAGATGCCGTCCAGCACCGTCTTGGCGCGGGGCGAGAAGCGCTCCCAGTCATGGAAGCGCTTGGTCAGGCCGTCGATCTGCAGGATGTGCGTCATGGCGGTCGGCGGGCGCTCATAAACCGGACGACAGCGGGACCGGCATCCTCTCGTAGACACCGTAGCCGTAGATCCGGTACTTGTTGGCGTTGCCCACCACCGCGGCGTTGCCGGCGGCGTCGGCCGAGCCGTACCAGACGCTGCCCGGGTCGCCGGCCGCGCCGGCCGGCGCGGCCAGGATGCCGGGCGGCGCCGCGGCCAAGGCCGCCGGGCCGGAGAAGAAGCACAGGCCGTTGGTCTTGTGGATGGGGTTGCGGGCGCTCTGCGGCAGGATGCAGGGCGGCACCGACTGCATCCCCGAGACCGCGCCGGCCACCGTGGCGGTATTGTTGAAGACCCCGGGGTTGGCCGTCGACACCGCGGTGGCGAAGTCCATCGGGTACACGCCCTGGGCCTGGGTGTTGAAGTCCTCGACCGTGACGTGGACGCTGTGCATGTTGGCCTTGACCGCCGCCTCCTTGGCCCGCAGCTGCATGGCCGTGAAGTTCGGGATGGCGATNNGCCGCCAGGATGCCGATGATCACCACCACGATCATCAGCTCGATCAGCGTGAAGCCATGCTGCCGCATGTCGGCCTCCGTTCTTTGTGGTTTGCCGGGCGCCCGGGATTCAGTCCGGGCCGCCGATGGCCCGGCCCACCCGCCAGTACCCGTCGCGCTTGAGCATCAGGGTGCCGGTGCCGTAGCGCGTGGTCCTGGTCTGTTTCCGCATCTTGAACACCACCTGGTAGTACAGCCGGGCCCTGTTTTCATTCTCGTAGACGGCCGTGATGCTGTCCAGCCGCAGCCACTCGATGCCGGCCGGGACCCAGATGTAGTCCGAGGTCATGCCCGGCTCGTAGTACACCATGGTCCGCAGCACCCCGTCGCGGTCACTCCTCGCCATCGCCCTCCAGAACTCGTCCAGCGCGGCTTCCGGAGTCCCCGGCCTCGATACGCACCCCGCAGCCAGGCACAGCGCCAGGGCCGCCGCAGCGAATTTACCCATCCCTGTTAAAAAAGGTAGGCTGTATCAAGATACAGCCTACCTTTGGTCGGGCCGTGAGCTACTGGCCGGAGACCAGCGGGTTCGGCAGGACGGACTTTACGCCGTATCCGAAGATCACATAGCGGGCCGCGTTGCTGACGCCGGCACCACCGCCAGCGTTGTCAGCCGAGTGGTAGAGCAGGCTGCCCTGGTCGCTGGAACCGCCGACGGCCGGGTTCACGATGCCCGGAGCGACCGGTGGCGTCGCAATGGCGACCGGCGCCGAGTTGAAGGCGAAGCCGATGCGGGAAACCGGGTTCCGCATGTTGCCCGGCAGCAGCACGGGGGCAGCCGCAGCGCTGGGGACCGGGACCAGGGCGCCGGCCACGCCGGCCACCGTGGTGACGTTGCCGATCACGTTGGGATTGGTAGTCACTACGTCGATGGCGAACGTCTGCGGGTACAGGCCCTCGGACTGGGTCGAGAAGTCCTCGGCGGCCAATTGGGTGGTGTGCATGTTGGACTTGACGCCGCCTTCCTTGGCCCGGTCCTGCATGCTCATGAAGTTCGGGATGGCGATGGCCGCCAGGATCCCGATGATGACCACGACGATCATCAGCTCGATGAGGGTGAAGCCTTTGTTGTTCATGGCGACTCCTTTTTGTGTGGGGTTTTGTTTGTTTGTTGGCGTTTGGATCTGTTCCATCCGCCAATAATTAACTGCATGGCCCGTGCCTGGACGATGATAATCGTTAACTTGTTTGCTTGCTATGTGTTAAAGATTGGCTTTACCTTTGCGAAACTATCGTGCCTGCTATTATACTGCATGATATTGCATTTTGCAATAGTTTTTTTATAATTTGAGACCTCGGCGAAATCATTTTATACCACGGAAGCGCGGAAAATTATGAATAAAACCGCTAAAGAATCTCGCATTTGCCAGGCTTTTTCAGTGTTCTCAGTTATCCCGTGCTTCAGTGGTTGGGTTTTACAGAAGTCTCAATTTGAGACCTCTGCTAAAGTTCTTCTTACCACGGAAGCGCGGAAAAATTCGAACATAACCGCCGGTAGTTTTCGGATTAATCAGGCCTTTTCTCAGTACCAATCAGCGGGTATCGTTCGACTTGGCCCAGGACATAGTCTGCGCTCCAGTCAGTCTCCAGTCCCGGGGAAAAGACTTCATCTCACAGTCCGTACTGCTTCATCTTGCGGTATAACGTGGCGTAATGGATGCCCAAGACCTTGGCCGCCTTGGTCTTGTTGCCGTCAGCCTCGGCCAATGCCCTGATGATCTCCTGTTTTTCGCGCGCCTTCAGCGTCGCGGGTTGACCAGTTTCGGGCCTGGCCTTTCTGGCTGACCCCGGCGCGCCGGCGCCCGTGACATCTGCCGGCAGGTGGCCCGGCTCTATCAGCGGCCCGTCGGCCATCACCATCGCCCGCTCGATGGCGTTCTCCAGCTCGCG
>DDXR01000032.1 GCA_002347565.1 bacterium UBP2_UBA2255
CGATCTTGTGCAGCAGCGCCGTACGGTCGACGTGGCCGGCCACCAGGTGCCCGCCCAGCCGGTCGCCCAGGCGCAGCGCGCGCTCCAGGTTGACCGCGGTGCCGGCGCGGTACGTCCCGATCACCGACCGCCGCAGCGTCTCGCCGCTGACATCGGCCGCGAAACCCGCCGTGACGACCTGCGCCACGGTCAGGCAGACGCCGTCCACCGCGACGCTCTCGCCCAACTTCAGTTCCCCGAGGTCACAATTTGTCTCCAGCCGCGCGCTGGTACCCTCGCGCCGCAGTGACCTGACCTCGCCGGTCCGCTCGATGATGCCGGTGAACATTTATTTTACCAGCGCATGCACGATGTACTCTTTCCCGGAATCAACGATCGGCGTTGACCGACCGATTCTGAATCCGGCACTTCTCACACTCGTTTCGAAATCTCGATAATCGTTGTAGACATCAACTTTTTTCGCGAACCGCCTCAGATCTCTATCAGCCACTGCCTGCACGGCGGTTTGGTTGAAATGATCGGTTCTGAATAATTGCCGGTGGTTCACACAGATCAATGCCCCGGTGCGCCTGAGCACTCGGTGAGCTTCGGACAAAACCACACTGATGTGCGTCAACTCCCCAAAACTCATGTAGCAGGTCAACGTATCAAACGAGCCATCACCGAACGGCAGACGGTGAACATCACGGCCAACCGCCTCCGCGGATGCGATCGATCGCAAAGTTGCAAACTTGTATTGTAGCGTCCACAGGCAATTGATGTCACGCTCTGTCGCATAACACCGTTCGATGGAACCGATGTTGCGATACACCGCGTTGATGCCGCCACCGCCGCCGCTGGCAAGGTCGAGAATGATCCTGGGCCTGGCGTGAACGACCTGTCGGTAGAATTCATGCAACGCTGGCGTGGATTTCGTAGGGACTGCCACCCATCTCGTGTAATTGGTGCGGTCCCTGTGCCTGAACCAGCGTCCGCTGAGCCGGTATCTAGCTTTAGCGAGAACAGTTTTGCCACGGAACACACCAACCGCTTTCGCCGTGATAGTCCGCGGGGGGCTCGGTAGTGCTGCAATGCGATGCTGCTGCCTTGTCATCGCCCTTTGCAACGACGCGCCGAGAGATTCCGGAATTACCAAACCCTGGGCTTCATTGATCGGCGGCAGCCATTGCGTTGGGGTCCCGGGATGCATCAGAATCGGCCGTCCGAAAACGATCGGGAACACGTGGTGCCGGGATTCACACCGAACATTGCCAGTTACAATATCACCGCTACGGATGACGGCACCCGCCATCGACAATGCAGTCCGACAGTAAGGGCAGCGTAGCTTTTGTACCGTGTCCGGGTGCATTCAGGCTGATATCATTTCTGACAATACCCCTCGACCAGCAGGTCGTCCCCGACCCGCCGGGCCTGGAGGTCCCGCAGGCCCAGGGCCTTCCCCAAATCGCCGATCCCCAGCGCTGCGATGGCCGGCACGCCGTCGCCCCCGATCAGCCGGGGTGAGTAGAGGAACAACGCCTTGTCCACCAGCCCGGCCGCCAGGAACGACGCCGCCACCCGCGAGCCGCCCTCCACCAGCAGGTTGACATACTCGTGCAGGCCCATGGTGCGCAGCAGGTCGGCGAGGTCGACCCTGCCGTGCTCGTCGCCCTTCGCGGTCCAGACCTCGATCTCGCGTTTGTCCAATTCGGTCTTCCTGGCCGGATCAGCCGCTGCGGTGGTGACCACCACGGTTTTGGCCGCGGTCTGGTCGAACACCTTGGCGGTCGGCGGCACCGTCAGCCGGCCGTCGAGGATGAAACGGGTGGGTTGTTTCTTGTCGGGATTGTCCACCAGCCGCACCGTCAGCTCCGGGTCGTCGGCGATCACCGTGCCGGCGCCGACCATGATCGCCTCGTGCGCCAGCCGCAACGCGTGAACCAGCTTCAGCGACACGTCGCCCGACAGCCCGCGCGAGGCGCCGCCCGCCAGGGCGATCCGGCCGTCCATGCTCATCGCCAGCTTCAGCGTGCAGAACGGCAGGCCGGTGGTCATGTACTTGCTATAGACCTCGTTCAACTGTCGCGCTTCCTTTTCCATGACATTGGTGGTGACGCAGATCCCGGCCCTCGCCAGGGTCCGGTGTCCGTCGCCGTCGACCTTGGGATTGGGATCGTCCATGGCGGAGACCACGCGGACGATCCCGGCGGCGATGATGGCGCCGGTGCAGGGCGGCGTGCGCTTGCCGGTGTGGCTGCAGGGCTCGAGGTTGACGTAGAGCGTCGCGCCCCGCGCCCGCTCCCCGGCCCGGGCCAGGGCCTCGGCCTCGGCGTGGGGCAGCCCCGGTCCGTGGTGGTACCCCCTGCCGACGACCTCGCCGTCCCGCACCACGACCGCCCCCACCATGGGGTTGGGCCAGGTGCGCCCCAGCCCCTGGCGGGCCAGCCCGAGCGCCATCGCCATGTACTGCCGGTGGTCCGCAGCCTGTGCTGGCATAAAAAAACGACCCACACCGTGTTGGGCCGGATGAGAGAGCGAACGTCCCGCCGCTCGCCGGCGGACCGTGGTCCCCAGCGTGCGCCGATCGACGATGTCGCCTTCTTTCATCCGGACTATGACCGTCGGCCCCGGTGTTGCACCGGATCGATTCGCTGTCGGATGACCAGATACTTGAGAGTCGCCGGGAATGAACTGGTACGGACGGAACAGCTCAAATACCTGATGCACATATCGTTGACAGCGAACTTGCGGGCTTGGCCGTCGCCGGCCTTACCGCCGGTCGGGGAATTCCACCCCGCCCTGAAGGAGTTATAACTATACCGCATTCCCCGGTGAATGTCAAGCCGTCGCCGCGCCGCCGCCGAGGATGCCGTCCACGAACTCCCGGGCATTGAACGGCCACAGGTCGTCGGGCCC
>DDXR01000028.1:0-38471 GCA_002347565.1 bacterium UBP2_UBA2255
GACCTTCTGGATCACGTACAGCGACTCGGTGTACGCCGGCCCGTAGGCCTGCCAGTAGCCCCACAGCGAGTCGCCCGGCATCGGGTCGGTCCCCACCGTGTCCACCACGCTCGGCCCCAGCGCCACGCCCCGGATCCGCTTCATCGGCGTCCCGCCCCAGGCCACGTTCGGCAGCGCGAACTTCTTCATCACCGTCGGCGTCGGCGCCACCCGGTCGATGTTGAAGCACGAGTCCTGGATCGAGTACCACAGGTTGCCCGACCCGTCCACGTCGATCCCGCCCAGGTACTTGTAGGCGTCCTGCGTCGCGCCCCGGTTGTTGATCGACCGCGCCGTGTCGGCCGAGGCCACCGGCGTCGACGCGTTGCGCCGCACCTTGTGGATCCGCGTCTGCCACGTCGACACGTCCAGGTTGGCGTTGGCCACGTACAGCGTGTCCTGCCAGATCGCCAGGTCCGCCGGCTTCAGCCGGTAGGCGTAGGTGGTGCCGCCGATCAGCAGCTGCGAGAAGTCGTAGACCCGCTCGACGTTGAACGGGCTGATCCGCAGCGTGAAGTTGCTGGTGTCGCGGTACGACGGCGTCGTGCTGCGGAACACCGCCCCGAACAGGATGTCCGTGAACCGCGGCGCGTCCTTGGCGACGACCGTCACGAAGGATGCGCTCTGCGCCTGGGCGTTGTTGGCGATGGCGCCGCTGCCCACCGTCTTCCAGCCCGGGGTCACCGTCACGTACTGCCCGCCGGAGAGCACGTACAGCGAGCAGGCCGCCCCGGCCGTGATCGCCGCCCCGCCGTTATGGAAGGTGATCTTGATCGAGTCCGTCTCCCACGGGTCCAAAAGCCCGTTGTTATTGTTGGCCCCGCCCCCGCCCGCCGGGTCCAGCACCGTCGCCGTCTGGTAGCTCACCAGCGGCGCCGCCGCCGCGAACCCCGTCCGCAGCACGTTGAACGTCATGTACGGCCCCTCCCGCGAGATGTCGTAGATCCACGGGCCGGTCCGCGCCACCGTCGTCCCGTAGCTCTTGTTGATCCACGAGTTCGGGATGCTGGTGGAGTCGATCCGGTTCTCCAGGTACCCGCCCACGTTGTAGTCGTCTGCCGAGTAGGCCGCATTGTACGGCTGCCGCGGCAGGTTGCTGTCCCCGGCCGCGTACAATGGATTCGGGTCGAACCCCGGCTGCTCCACCCAGGAATAGTACGCCCGCCGCCCAGGAGGCCCGTCGTTGAACCGGGTGGCCCCCTGCATCCGGGTGTCGATGTGGGTGATGATCAGCCCGTCCTCGGGCAGGCCGATCTCGTAGGGCGGCGTCCGCCGCCGGTTCTCCACGAACCACACCTGCCCCGAGTCGCGGAAGTTGTTGTTGCGGATCCGCCACAAGCGGATGCCGGTGGTCACGTTCCCCCGCCGCGCCTCGCCGCAGGAGTCCAGCGCCGCGATGGTGTACTTGCCGTCGCCCAGCCGCGCGCTGGAGATGGAGTCGGTCTTGCCCGTCAGGTAGCCGGTCACCCCGGTCCCGATCTGCCCGTCGCAGTCGTACGCCAGGTGCCCGCCCGGGAACGCCGGCGCGTCGCCGCCAACGTACACCCCGTTCCACGAGCCGCCGTCCATCAGGCTCCAGTCGCCCCACGGCGTCCCGGAATAGCCGTAGTCGTACAGGTCCGGCCCGGCCATCGCCTGGTGGAACAGCTCGTGGGCGAACACCCCCAGCTGCGCGTTCTGCGGCACCACGATGCACCGGGTGATGTTCGCCCCGTCGCTGTTGGAGAGCGACAAGCCGGTATACGAAGCCGACCAGATGTCCGCCGCGTCGGCCGATTCCTCCTCGCCCGGGCCCGGGTGCACGATCATCAGGTTGTTGACGCTGCCGCCCTGATAGTAGTTGACGAACGGGTCGGCCGCCGTCACCGCGTTCTGCATGTAAGTGGTGGTGGTGGTGTTGGCCTGGGCCCGGGTCCGGCCCGACTTGCCGTAGCTCACCTGCCCGTACCACCAGCACTTGTTGTACGTCCACTCCCAGTAGTAGTTGGTCAGCGAGCCCACCACGGTCGAGTCCATCACGAACGGCGCCGTGGAGTCGCCGTTGGTCAGGAACTGGAACGACCGCACCTGCGCCGCCGAGTCGTCCCCCGCGCTGGACCCGAACGGGAATGGCCCGTAGGGGTTCCGCGCTGCCCGCTCGTCCCCGGCGTATTTGGCGAACGTGCTGTCCGTGAAGTCGCCCAGCAGGATCACCACGTAGCTGCGGCCGTTGGGCGCCGCCTTGGCCGGGTGCTCCGGCGTCCCGCCCGGGCCGTAGAAGAACTCGTTGGCGCTCTTCGCCCGCTCCTCCGCCGTCCGGTTGATCTCCTTGCCGGCGTTCTCCGGCAGCCGCGCCACCGCCTCCGCGTTCGGCCGCAGCCGCGCCGGGTACGGGCTCTCGTCCTTGCCCACGATGTACGATGTCGGGGCCAGCAGCCCGTTCTCCGGCTTGGCGTACGTCCACCAGCCCGTGCTGTTGCGCACCGCCACCTTCCCGTCGGCCGTCTCCGCGAACGAGTAGTGCTCGTCGCCCACCAGCCGACCCGCGAACGTGCTCCCGTCGGGCTGCTCGAACGTCCGCGGTCCCGGCTTCGCCGGCACGGCCCAGGCGCTTGCCGCGACGACAAGCATGGCGATGATGGCGGCAACGGTCCAACGTCTCATGACCAGCTCCTCGTTGTTGTTGTCCGTGTTGCTGTTATTCACCGGACGGCAGCGCGATTCCAATTCCTGCATCCGCCTCTTCCGGCTTGCGCATGGTGCCGGCGGAACATCGCCCAACGGCACTCCCAATACCCACCAGCACGGCGGAGCCGGCCATGACGGCGGCCGGTCAGCGTCCGTGCGTTTCCCCGTTCCGGTACTCCTTCAGTTTATACTGCAGGGTCCGCAGGGAGATGCCCAGCTTGCTGGCGGTCAGCTTGCGGTCGCCGCCGCAGTCGGCCAGCGTCGCCAGCAGGTACTCCTTCTCGACCTCCCGCATCGAGCGGCCCGGCACCAGCGACGGCTGGGTGCGCCGCCAGTTGCGCATCCCCTCGGGCAGGTCGGCCAGCCGGATGGTGCCGCCCTTGGCCATCACCGAGGTGTACGAGATGACGTTCTGCAGCTCCCGGATGTTGCCCGGCCAGGGATACTCCATCAGCAGTTCCATGGCCTTCTTTTCGATGTCGCGGATGCCCTTGGCCCTGACCGCAGGGTCGCTGTCGAGGAAATGGCGGCACAGCAGCGGAATGTCCTCGCGCCGATCGCGCAGCGGCGGCAGGGTGATGCCGACCACGTTCAGGCGGTAGTACAGGTCCTCGCGGAAGCGCCCTTCCTTGACCTCGCGCGCCAGTTCGCGGTTGGTGGCCGAGATGATGCGCACATCCACCCGGATGCTCTCGTTGTCGCCCAGGCGCCGCACCTCACCGTCCTGCAGCACCCGCAGCAGCTTGGCCTGGGTGGAGGGGGAGATGTCGGATATCTCGTCCAGGAAGAACGTGCCGCCGTTGGCCGCCTCGAACAGCCCCTTCTTATCTCCGGTGGCGCCCGTGAAGGCGCCCCGCTTGTAGCCGAACAGCTCGGATTCCAGCAGCGTCTCGGGCAGGGCGCCGCAGTACTGGGCCAGGAACCTCCGGTCGCGGCGCGGACCGTTGTAATGGACGGCCCGGGCCACCATTTCCTTGCCGGTGCCGGATTCGCCCAGGATCAGGACCGGCACCGAGCTGTCCAGCACCTTGTGCACCAGGTCCATGGCCGCCAGGAAGCTGGGGGCCTTGCCCACCAGGTTCTCGAACTGGTAGTGGCCGCGGATCTCCTGCTTGAGGGAGATGTTCTCCTCGCGCAGGCGCGACTGGAGGGTGGCGTTCTCGATGGCGATCGCCGCCATGTTGGCGAACGCCGCCAGGAAATCCCGGTCCTTGTCGGTGAACACGTTTGCGCTGGTGCGGCTGTCGATGTAGATCAGGCCGATCACCTCGTCCTTCTTGGCCAGCGGCGCGCACAGCACCGACCGGATGTCCGACAGCACCACGCTTTCTGCGCCGGAGAACCGGGGGTCGGCCTTGGCGTCGGAGGTCAGCAGGGCCTCGTTGGTGCCGAGCACGGTGTCCAGGACGGTGCGGGAGATGCCGGCGGTGTCGTCGAGGTCGCGCTGCTCGATGTTGCGCGCCACCTTCACCGACAGTCCGCCATCCCGGCCCCGCAGCCACACCACGCCCCGCTCGGCCCGGGTGGCCGTGATCGCCAGGTCCATCATCCGGTTGAACAGCTCCTCCGGGTCGAGGATGGAGTTGATCACCTGGCTGATCCGGTACAGGGCCAGGACGTTCTCTTTGTCGGCGTTGTTCAGTTCGTCGGTGCGCATTCGCTGTCAGGGCCTGATGAAGGTCGCCTCGGCCTGCGAGCTGTTGCCGTTGACATCGCGCCCCCGCACCTTCCACAGGTAGCCGCCGGGCGCCAGGGACAGCGGCAGCACGGCGCGGGAGACATTGGTGGTGTCCTTGGACCAGACCATGGTGGCGCCCTGCCACACCTCGATCCTGATGTCCACGTCGCTCTGGGCGTTGGTCCAGCGCAGGGTGTCGGGCGGCCAGAACGGAGACCCGCCGGACGGCGCCAAGCCGGACGGCGGCTCCAGGAACGCCGGCACGTAGCGGTTGAGGATCAAGGAGTAGTCCGGCGAGGTGACCGCGAACCGGGTCAGGCGCCCGGCGACGTACGCGCCGAAATTGCCGACGCCGAGCACCACCGAATCGACCTGCCAGCAGTAGGCCCGCGAGAAGCCATCCCGGTCCGCCGCCGACCCCGGCGGCAGGGAGCAGGTGTCGATCTGGTAGCGGTAGGTATACCCGTCCAGGAAGCTCCGCCCGTCGGGATGGCGGGCCACCAGGCAGGGCGTGATGTACCGGTACTCCGAGCCGCCGGCCTTGACCTCCAGCGCCGTGGTGACGCGGGCGGTGTCCACCGCCAGCCGCCCGTTCATGATCACGTTCTGCTGCACCAAGCCCCGCGCCGGGACGTCGATCTCGAAGGCCGCGGGATCGCGGTCGGCGGCGGTGAACAGCAGGGTCTGGCGCGTGCCGCCGGGCAGCTCGAGCGCGTAGCCGCCCTGCCCGTCGCTGACCACTGTCCGGTTGGCCGGGCTGGCCGCCACCGCCGCCCCGGCCAGCACCCCGCCGCTGCGGCGGTAGACGGTGCCGTAGACGCCGGTGGACGGCACATCCAGCGGATTGTCGCGCGGCGCGTCCGGGCCGCAGCCCGCGGCCGCCAGCGCTGCGGCGGCCAGCCAGCGATACAGCGTCCGCCGCATGTCAGTCGCCCATCATCACGTCGACGGCCCCCAGCACCCACACCGTCACCGCCACGTTGATGGCGAGGTTGCGCGCGCGGTACCACCGGTTGTAGGTCGTGTAGGTTCCCTCGATCCGGCCGGGATCGCCGGCCTCGAGGTACCGGTTGTGGGCGTACGATGTGCCCGCCTGGGCGGCGACCAGCCCGGCGACGGCCGCCAGCGACGCCACCTTGAAGATCCGCCCCTTCCGCGCCTGGCCCCGGTAACTCTGGCCCCAGCCGGGCCAGGCCAGCGAGCGGATCAGCGCGCCGGGCTTGGCCGGGCGCCCTTCCCCCACCAGCGGCGATCCGCTCCTGCCCGGGGGCGCGGCGGCCCGCTGCTGTCCCGCCCGAGCGTTCCTGAACACCGCGATGATCTTGGGGGAGACGAATTCCGGGTTGAGGTCGGTCTCCGGTTTGAGCGCCAGCAGCAGCTTGAACTTGTCCTCGGCCTCGGCCTCGCGCGACAGCGCCACCAACGAGAACGCCCAGTAGGTGTACAGGTAGGCCCGCTCGTCGCGCGACAGGGACGCGGTGTCGGCCGCCGAGGAGTCCGCCAGCGCAGCCACCCGCCGGTACTGGCCGGCCTCGTAGGCGGTCACCAGCCCGTCCAGCAGCGGATGGGCCCGGGCGGGCGCGGCCAGCGCCGCGGCGGCAAGCAGCGCCGCCATCCCAATGGCTCGCCCCGGCCTCATGGCATCGTCACCTGCAGTTCCGTGGTCTGGCCCTCGCGGATGATGACTGTTTCCCGGCGCTCCCGTCCGTCGGCGCCGACCAGCCGCAGTTCGTGCTCGCCGATCGATAGCGTGAACGGATCGCCGAACGGCGACACTCCGAGATCGACGCCATCGATATACGCCCGGGCCCAAGGGGAGACCGTCAGCAGGAGCTGCCCGAAGGCCTCGGGCATTGTCACATCCACCCGGACGGTTTCAGCGGGCTCGATGCTGACCGTGCGCGCGTACTCCCGGCGGTTGGGGTGCCGCAGCAGGAGCTCGTGTTCTCCCGCCGCCAGCCGCACCGGGGCCGGCAGCGGCGTCCGGTCGATGAACCGTCCGTCGACGTACAGCTCGGCCCAGGGCCTGGCGGTCAGCAGCAGGTACCCCGGGGCCCGCGCCAGTGGGGCCAGGATGAAGGTGATGGTCTGCGATCCCCCGGCATCCAATGCCACCGTGCGGCGCTGCGGCTGGTGGCCCGGCTTCGACACCAGCAACTCGACCCGTCCCGGGGCGAGGTCGTCGAGGATCGCGGGCACCGGACCGCGCCGCCGGCCGTTGACGGAGATCTCCGCGCCCTCGGTGCCCAGGATCCGCAGCAGCTGCCGGGAGGCGGCCGCCGCTGCAGGAGGCGCTTCCCTGATCGTGTCCGCCGGCGCGGCGCGGCGCTGCGCCAGCTGCTGCAGGTGCTCCCGGCCGCGTCGGATCGCGAACGTCCCCGCCGCCCCCGCCAGCAACGCCAGCAGGGCGTAGCTGGCGGCCCGTGCCAGCAGCAGGGCCCGCTTCTCCCGCCGCACCAGGCGGCTGATCTCGTCTTGGTCCTCCTGCCGGGGGCGGTACCCCGCGGGATCCGCCAGGTACCGGGTCAGCGCCTCGGGTTTGACCAGCCGGTACTGGGAGAGGTCGGCCATCAGGTCGGCGCAGGACCGGTGCCGCTGGTCGGGGCTCTTGGCCAGCAGCCGGAGCACGATCCGGACCAGCCCCGGCGGGATCTCGGGTTCCGCGCCGGGTATCCGCCTGGGGACGAAGCGCAGCGTCCGGTCGATGCTCTCCGAGTGGTTGGCACCGGCGAAGGGGTTCGTCCCGTCAAGCGCCTCGTACAGGACTACCCCCAGCGCGTACAGGTCGGAGCTCGGTCCTGACGGGCGGCCCCTGATCTGCTCCGGCGCCAGATAGGCCGGCGTGCCGACGAACGTCCCGGGGTCGGTGATGGCCGCCGCCTCGGCGGCGTGGGCCAGGCCGAAATCGGTCAGCTTTACCGGGCCGGCGCGCGACAGCAGCACGTTGCCGGGCTTGATGTCGCGGTGGATGATGCCGTTCTCGTGGGCGTGCCGCAGCCCCTCGCACACCTGGATGACGGCCAGCACGGCGATCTGGAAGGGCAGCCGCCGCTGCCGGTCGAGCAGGTCCCGCAACGACCCCCCGTCGACGTGCTCGAGCACTATGTAGTACGATCCCTGCTGCTCGAAGTAATCCAGCACGTCGACGATGTTGGGGTGGTGGAGCGCGCCCAGGATCTTGGCTTCCCGCTCGAACCGTCGGACGAACCCCCCGTCCCGCGACAGGTGCGGGTGCAGCTGCTTGATGACCACCCGCCTGCCCAGCCCGGCATGGCGCCCGAGGTGGATGGTCGCCATGCCGCCGGTGGACAGGGTCTGCTCGATGACGTAGTTGCCGGCCCGCAGGCTCACCGCCGGCGACCCTTCCCCCGGGGCTTGAGGGCGGCGGTGTCCAGCAGATGGAACAGGCGGCCGCCGATCAGGGCCACCCCGGTGAACAGGGCCAGCCGCCGCAGCAGGCCGGGCCACGGCCGCACCGTGCCGGCGGCGCAGTGCTCCAGGGCCAGGATCCGGTCCACCAGCAGCTCCACAGTGCGGGCGCCGTCCCGGTAGCGGATCACCGGACGCGGACCTTCGCGCCGCCCCGCCGGATCGACCAGCTCACCCAGGTCCAGGGTCGCCGCTGCCGGCCCGGCGCCATCGGCCTCCGCGCCCTGGCGCCCCACCGACAGCACGGTGGCGGCAGGGAGGGCGAACAGGTGGGGACCGACCTGGAACGTCAGCAGCTGCACCGTCAGCCCTCCCGGTCGCTCCTGAACCGCTTGACCAGCGCAGACAGGCTTTCCGCGGTGTGCGACAATGTCTGCGACAGGGCAGACAGCTCCTCCATCGAGGCGGTCTGCTGCTCGACCGCGGCCGCCACCTCCTGGGTCGAGGACGCGGTCTCGATCGAGATGGTCGAAACCTCCGACGCCAGGCTGACCACGTGGCCGGCGCTCTCGCTCTGCTGCCGGCTAGCGTCCGCCATCTGCTTGACCATGGTGCCGGCCACGGCCACGGTGCTGTTGATCACCTTGAGCGACTGCTCGGTCTGGTCGACCGCGCTGCGGCTGGCCTCGATGGCCTGCTGCGACTGGGTGATGCCCTCGACCGTGCGGGTGATCTCGTGCTCGATGTCCCTGATCAGGGCGGTGACCTGCTGGGCCGAGTTCCCGGCCTCCACCGCCAGGCTGCGGATCTCGTCGGCCACGACCGAGAATCCCTTGCCGGCCTCGCCCGCCCGGGCCGCCTCGNNCTCGATGGCCGCGTTGAGGGCCAGGAAATCCGTCTGCTGGGCGATGTTGGAGATCAGCCCGATGACGTTGCCGATCTCCTTCGACTTCTGCTGGAGCCCCTGCACCTGCCGGGTGGCCCAGGCCGAGGACTGGTAGATCTCCGCCATCCGTTCCACGATCTCGGTCGTCATCTGGGCGCCGTTCTTGGATGCCTCGATCGACTTCTGGGACGACACGGTGGTCATCCGCCCCAGCGAGTCGATCTGCTTGATCGCCGCCGAGAGGGTGCCGACCTCCTTGGCCACCTGTGTCAGCCGCTCCGACTGGGTCGATGCGCCCCGCGAGATCTGTTGGATGGTGGAAGAGATCTCCTCGGCCGAGGCGTTCATCTCCTGCGACGAGGCTGCCAGCTGCTGCGAGCTGGCGGCCAGATCGACCGCCGCCCTGGTGACGTCCTCCACCAGCGTGGCGATCTGGCCGACGAACGCATTGTATTCGCGGCACAGGTCGCCCAGCTCGTTGTTTGCCATCACCGGCAGCCGCCGGCTGATGCCGCCGCCGGTAGTGATGCCGTGCAGCACCATGACCAAGGACTGGACGGTGTCCTTGATGCTCCAGGCGGACAGGAACGCGATGCAGAGGGTGGCCACCAAACCGATCAGTCCGATCACGGTGGTCTGGTTGAGCCGTCCCATTATCAGTCCGAACGAAAGGGCCAGCGCCATCACCACCACGAACAAGCCAACCAGCCGCTGGGTGATCCCCAGCCGTACGGTCGCGCTCACGACGGACTGCCCGGCGTCAGCCAGCGAAGTCGTCAGCGATGCCACCGTGTCCCGCAGCAGGAACTCCTCGATCAAGAAGATCAGACTGCCGACCACCAGCCCGGTCACCAGAGTGGAGGACGCCATCACCAGGGGATGCCCGACCGGGGACAGCCAGTTGACAACGGCCCAGACCAGCGGGACCATGATCATGAAATTGACGAACATGTGGAGGGCGCTGTGGACCGGGAAATTCATGACGGTCTTCAGCACCAGCGGTGATGCCTCGCCGCGGCTGCCTCCGGTGATGAATGGCATCGCGATCTTCAGGCGCCGGCGGTTGATGATCTGGGTGACGACCGCCGTCAGCAGCGCAGCGGGATAACCGATCACCATCAGGTGCTGGTTGGCCTGGGGCGTGAACCCGATCGCCCGGCTCAAAAAATATATGAGGAACGGGACGCCGAACAGCAGCGCGACCAGGTCGGGTACGGCCAGGATGAGGTGGGATCGCAGCGCCGGTTTCATGGCTGTTTCTCCTCCACCACGAAGCTGCCGCCCTGGTTCTTCATCTCCTCGGCGGCGTGGGCCAGCTCCTGGGCAGAGGCCGTCATCTCCTCCATCGAGGCCATCTGCTGCTGCTGGGCGGCCGCGGTCTGCTCCATGCCCGAAGCGATCTCCTCGGCCACGACCGCCACCGAGTCGATCGCCTTGGCGATCTTCTTGGCTCCCTCCACCTGGCGGCTGGTGGCGTCGGAGATCTGCTGCACGCCGTCGGCCGAGTGCCGGACCGCTTCGATGATCTGGGCGAACGCCTGGTTGCTCTCGGCCGCCAGGTCCTTCCCCTTGGCCGCCTTGTCGACGCCCTCGCGCATGGTCTCGACGGTCTGGGAGATCTCGCCCTGGATCTGCTTGATCAGGTTGTCGATCTCGCCGGTGGCGCCGGCGGTCCGTTCCGCCAGTTTCTTGACCTCGATGGCCACCACCGAAAAGCCGCGGCCGCTCTCGCCCGCCCGGGCCGCCTCGATGGNNCTCGATGGCGGCGTTGAGGGCCAGCAGATTGGTGCGCCAGGCCACCGACGAGATCAGCTCGGTGATCCGGCTGATCTCCACGGCCTTGCGCTCCAGGTTGCTGACCACGTCGGACAGCCGGTTCATGGTGCCGTCGATCTCGGTCATCTGGCCGACGATGGACTCCATGGCCGATCCGCCGTTGGACGCCTTCTCCAGGGCCTGGGCGGCCGACAGCGCCGCCATCTGGGCGCTGGAGTTCACCTGCTCGACCGAGGCCGTGATCTCCTCCACCGCATCCTTGGTCTCCCGCACCGACGCCACCTGGGTGGCGGTGCCCTGGGAGATCCGCTGGATGGTGGACGATATCTCCTGCTGCGAGGCGCTCATCTCCTCGGTCGATGCCGCCAGCTCCTCGGAGGTGGTCGCCACGCGATTGGCGGTGCCGGTCACCGAGCGCACCAGGTTCTCCAGCTTGGAGGCGAACATGTTGAAATAGCGGGTCAGCTCGCCCAAGTCGTCGGTGCTGGCGTGGGCCAGCCGCTTGGTGAGGTCGGCCGAGCTCTCGGCCAGGTCGCGCAGGATGGCGTTGATGTTCCGGATCGGATTGATCAGGATCCGCCGGTAGATCAGGTGGGCGGCCAGCGCCGAGGCGGCGAAGCCCAGCAGCAGCACGCCGGTCACCGGCGGCAGCAGCCGCCGCATCACCAGCGACACCAGCCCGGGGGCCAGCTGGGTCTCGACGTCGGGTGCGGCCAGCACCGACCGGCCCACGGCGATGAAGGCGGCGGCGGTGACAACCAGGGTGAAGAAGGTGAACAGCAGGCTGACCGCCGCCATCTTGCCCTCCAGCCCCACCCGCTCGCCGCCCGAGGAGGCCCGCAGCAGCATCAGCACCGGCCAGCCGAAGACCACCGCCAGCACCACCATCAGCAGGATGCCGCTGACGCCCAGCGTGTGGTACAGGTAGACACCCAGCACCGAGAACGGCGCCAGGACATAGTTGATCCGGAGGTCGGCCCAGGTGAAGGCGCGGATGTCCCGCCAGGTCATGTCGCCCTTGATGACGTGGTACAATCCGACCAGCAGGTCGTTGATGACGACGTACGCCGCCACCGCCGCCGCCAGGGCCGGAACGTTCCCCAGGGACAGCACCTCGGCGCCGTGCCGCCCGCCCAGCGCGCCGTAAACGGCCGCCATGCCGTAGGTGGCGAACACGAACTGGGCGCCGATGAAGAACACCCGGTTCCACGGGTTCCGCAGCCTGATCTTGTGGATGATCGAGCTGATGAAGATGGCGATGGTCGCCGGGAGGGGGCCGAACCCGAGGAAGACGAAGAACACCACCACGAAGTCCAGGGAAAGATGGATGCCGCCCGGCAGGGGCACCGAAAACCATTCAGCCCCGAATTCGGCCGCGAACAGCGCCAGCATCAGCCATGGCGCGATCGAGAATTCCGGCAGCTGGGACGCCAGCCAGGCCGTTCCCGCCAGGGTGACCAGCCAGGCGTACAGTGGGTGCTTACCGCCTTTGGTTGCCACGATTGCGACCTCCGCCAATATTAATGCAGCTGTGATGCGTCCGGGCAGTTCCGGAGAGGGGCGGGACCGCCCCCGCGGTCATCGGTCAAGCGCCGGCGCCGGCGGACGCAGTGCGCGGCAGCCCCTGGTTGCCGCCGGACGGCTCCTCGGGGACGGCGCCTTCAGCGCCGGCGGCCAGCGGGGCCAGGCCGGCGAGCAGGGCGGCCACATCAATGACGAACGCGGCCGAGCCCTGCGCCATGAACGCCTGCGCGATGTACTCCCTGCCCCGGCGCAGCGCCGGGTGCAGGGGGAATAGTTCCGGGGCTGCCACCGTCTCGCCGATGCCGTCGGCCAGCAAGCCTGCCTCCTGCAGGCCGTCCCCGACGATGATCACCACCGGTTGCTCCGCCGGACGGCTGTCGCCGGCCAGCAATCGCAGCCCGACCACCAGCCGGGGCCGCCCCCGCCACATGATCAGGCCGCACAGCGGCGGCTCCAGGCCGGGCGGGGCCACCAGCCGGGGCCGGTAGATGATCTCCCTGGCATGGCGCAGGTCAACGGCGTAGGTCTCGCCGAGGCAACGGCACAGCATCCAGCGCCTGTCGGGAGCGCCGGTCATCCCTCCTCGCTCCGCACGATGTCGACCTGCTCGGCGGCCTTCCTGGCCCACCAGTTGTGGGGCGACAGCTTGTGGCACTTTTCCCACTCGCGCACCGCGGCGCCGTACATCTTCTTGGCGGCGTAGGCCAGCCCCAGGTGGTAGTACGCCTCGATCAGGTTCGGCCCCAGCACCGTGGCCTTGGAGAAGAAGAAGATCGCGTCCTCCAGCATCTGCCGCTCCAGGTACACCAGCCCCAGGTAGTAATGGGCATACAGCTTGGCGGTGCGGTCCTTGCCGGACTTGATCACCCGCGAAAGGTGCTCGATGGCCTCGCCGTAGATGCCCTTCTTCAGGCAGACGAACCCCAGGTTGTTGCGCACTGCGTCGTTGTTGGGCTCGGTCTGCAGCACCCGCAGGCAGACCTCCAGCGCCTCGTCGTACAATCCCTGGTAGCTGTAGGCCCAGCCCAGCAGCTCCATGGCCTTGGCGTCCGTCGGGTTCAGCTTCACCGCGCGGGTCAGCGAATCGGTGGCCTTCTCGAACTCGCCGGCGCAGATCTGATTCCAGCCCTCGGCCACCATGGTGGAGCTGCCCAGGCTGTCGACCCGCATGGTCTCGACGAAGGAGCGGATCATCACCTTGGACTCGTCCTCGGAGACGGTCACCGACTTGTACTGGTCGATCAGCGACTTGACCGCGTCCTGGAGCGCGGACAGCTGCTTGACCGCCACCGCGATCTCCTTGTACAGGCCGCGGATGTCCTGCTCGATCGCCGCTGCGTCGCCCTTGGCGCCGGCGCCCTTGATCCGGGCCTGGAGCGCGGCGATCCGTCCTCCCAGCTCCTTGACGAGCGTCTCCAACTGGCTCATGTTCTGCGGCATTCGGTCAGGTTGTCACTGGCAGGCCCTGATGATGGCCTGCGGTATCCGGTCCAGGGGCAGCACCTGGTCGGCGGCCCCCAGTTCGATGGCGGAGCGCGGCATTCCGAACACCACGCAGGTGGACTTGTCCTCGGCGATGGTGGCCCCGCCGCGCTGCTTGATGGCCAGCATCCCCTTGGCGCCGTCGTGGCCCATGCCGGTCAGGATCACGCCCACCAGCCCGCCCGCGGCGCGGGCCGCCGCCGACTGCATCATCACGTCCACCGACGGCCTCACCCCGAACCGGGGCGGGTCCTGGTTGAGGGTGACCAGCCGCCCCGACGGGTCGAGCTCCAGGTGGTAGTCGGCGGGCGCCAGCAGGGCCAGCCCCGGCTTGACGGCATCGCCGGCCTCGGCCTCCCTGACCGCGATCTGGCAGCGGGCGTTGAGCCGCTCGGCCAGCGAACGGGTGAACCCCTTGGGCATGTGCTGCACCAGCAGGTAGGCTGCCGGCAGGTCGGCCGGCAGCGCCGGCAGCAGGTCCGACAGCGCCCTGGTGCCTCCGGTCGACGAGCCGATGGCCACCAGCCGGAACGGCCCGCCCGGGCCGGCCGCCTTGGGCTTGGCCGGCTGCGGCCTGCGGCGGGCGCCGGACTTGAGCCGGGCCAGGTCCACGCTGGCCGCCACCGTGATCTTTTCCACCAGTTCGTCCCGCACCCGGTCGATGTCCAGCGAGATCGACCCCGACGGCTTGGTGACGAAATCGACCGCGCCCAGCTCCAGCGACAGCAGGGTGGCCTCGGCCCCCTCCTTGGCGTGCGCCGACAGCATCACCACCGCGGTCGGCCGTTCGGCCATGATCCGGGCCAGGGCCTGCAGGCCGTCCATCTCCGGCATCTCGATGTCCAGCGTCACCACGTCGGGCTGCAGGGCCGCCACCTGCTCCAGCGCTTCCCGGCCGTTGCGGGCCGTGCCGCACAGGGCGAACGACGGCTCCCGCTCGATGATCTCGCCGATCATCTTGCGCATCAGGGCCGAGTCGTCGACCACCAGGACTGAGATTTTCTTTTCGGGACGTGCCATGCGCTTCACATAATTGGCCGGCTACAGCTCGCGCTGGCCCGCCTTGAACGAGTGCACCACCAGCACGCCGGTGGCCAGGACCAGCTCCACCGAGCGGCCGTAGTCGCCGCCGGTGTCCTCGCCCACGATCGGGATCGCCAGCGACGCCAGCACCGCTTTGGCCTCCGTCACGTTGCGGGCGCCGATGTTGGTCCCCTGCTTGTTGCTCTTGAGCAGGGCGGCGAACATGGTGGCGCCGCCGGCGACCTTGGCGACGATCCGGGAGCGCAGGCAGCCCAGCGCCTGCAGCTGCTCCAGCATCGCCGGCACGGCCGTCACCGGGAACTTCGCGACCTGGGTCCGGTCCTTGGACAGCTCCGGGGTCGGCAGCATGACGTGGGCCAGGCCGCCGGCCCTGGCCTCCGGATCATACAGGGCGATGGCCAGGCAGGAACCGAGCCCGTGCGTGGAGATCACGGCCGGCTCGCGGGCGACCTTGAGATCGGCGATCTTGACGATCAGTTCGTTCGGCACGGCGTCCCGGGCGAGCCCGCGTTCAGGCGGTAGATTCGTTCCTTGAGGTCGAACGGCTGGAACCGTTCCTTGGTCTGCCCCAGCAGGGTTTCCACCTTGCCCAGCACCAGGAATCCCCGGGGGCGGAGGGCCGCCGCGAAATGCCCGAACACCGCCTCCTGGGCAACGCGGGAGAAGTAGATCAGCGCGTTGCGGCAGAGGATCAGGTCCACGTTGCGGAACGGCGCCGGCTCCATCAGCTCGGCCCGCCGGAACTCGACCATCGCCATGATGCCGGGGTCGAGGCGGCGCTCCTCGCCCGCCGCGGCGAAATACCGCGCCTCCAGCCCCGGCGGCAGCTCGCTGAAGCTGGCCCGGCCGTAGAGCCCCGCCTGGGCCCGGCGCAGGCTGGCGGCGTCGATGTCGGTGGCCGTGATCCTGACGGCGCACCGGACGGGGTGGGCGGCGCAGTATTCCTTCCACAGCATGGCCACCGAGTACGGCTCCTCTCCCGATGAGCAGCCGGCGCTCCAGATCTGGATGATGCCCGCCGTCGCCTCGGACACCAGGACCGGGAACACGCGCTCCCGGATGGCGGCATAGGTCTCCGGGTTGCGGTAGAAGCCGGTGACGTTGATGGTCAGCGCGTCCCACAGCGGCCCGTACTCCGAGGGGTCCCGGGCCAGCCGTTCGGCGTACTCGCGGTAGGTCGACAGCTGGCAGGCCCGCATCCGCACCGCCAGCCGCCGCTTCAGCGGCCGCTCCTTGTACTGCCGGATGTCGAAACCGGTGTCGGCCGCGATCCGATCGGCCAGCGCCAGCAGCTCCGGATCGCCGATGGTGTCGCGCGGCGTCACCGCTTCTCCGCCAGCTTGAGGTTGCGCTGCACCATCTGATTGTCGGGGTCCAGCTCCAGCGACCGCCGCCAGTGGGCGATGGCCTGGTCCCGCTGCCCCTGCTTGAAGTACAGGTTGCCCAGCCGGGCGAACTCCGCGGCCGAGGCCACGTTGGCTTCGGCCATCTTCAGCATCACGTCCACCGCCTGGGAGATCATCCCGTTCCGGTAGTACAGCTCCGACAGGTTCCCCAGTATCAACGGGTCGCCCGGCGCCGCCCGCAGCGCCGACTGGTAGTGGCGCTCGGCGTCCTCGATCTGGCCCCGGCCGTGCTTGACGGCCCCCAGGTTGTTCTCTACCGCCGGGTTCTGGCGCCGCCCGGCGCCGGCGGCGGCCCAGTTGGCCAGGGCCGCCTCAAGGTCGCCCTGCCTGTAGGCGATCATCCCCAGCAGGAAGCTGACCATCGGGATCTTGCCCTTCTCCTCCTCCAGCCGCGACAGCTGCTCCAGGGCCGAGGCCAGATCCCCCTTGCGGTAGGACAGGAACGCCAGGTTGATCCTGGGGATCGACGCCTGCCCGGACAACTCCAGGGATCGCCGGTACTGGCGGGCGGCATCGTCGAGCTCGCCCATGGCCTCCAGCGCCAGGCCCAGGTTGTTATAGGCCGGCGCCAGCTTGGGGTCGATGGCGATCGCCTCCAGGAATTCGGTGGCGGCATCGGCGTACTCGGCCTTGCGGAAATGGATCATGCCCAGATAGAACCGGGCTTCGGGGTCCTCCGGCTTGATCTCCACCATCCGCCGGTACTCGCGGGCCGCCTCGTCGAACATCTGCGTCTTGTAGAAGGCGATCCCCAGGTTGCGGTGCTCGTCCAGCACCCCGGCCTTCCAGTTGGAGACCTGCTTCGATTTCTCGCCGCCCCGCTTGGCGATGCCGGACAGCAGCAGGCCGTAGACGATCTTGGCCGTGGCGAAATCGCCCAGCGGCGAGGCCTGGTAGATTTCCTCCAGCGAGCGGCTGCCGTCGATCAGCAGCAGGATGTGCTGTTCCTCCTCGTTGAGGCCCAGTTCCGCGGCCTGGACGCTCTCCATCGCCACCCGCTCCAGCACGGTCTGGGGCGTCGGCAGCTTGGTCTCCAGGGTGCGCCACTCGTCGACCTGGCGGGCCTCCTCCAGCAGCAGGTTCATCACGTCCAGCGAGACCATCACCGGTTCGTTGTCCGGCAGCGCGTCCTGCTCGAAGAAGAACTCGCCGTCCGGCCACCGCAGCAGGAAGAAGATGGCGTCCCCGATCTGGTGGGTGATGTCCTGCTGCACGTCCTCGGTGCTGACCAGCCCGCTCTCCATCAGGATGTCGCCCAGCCGCCGCTTGCCGCCCTCGTTGCGCTGCTGGTCGAGGGCCTGCTGCAGCTGGGCCGAGCTGACCAGGCCGCGCGACACCAGCCGGTCGCCCAGCCGGTCGGGCCGGTTGAGCAGGCTGGAGTAGCACACCCGCCCGTCCTTGAAATAGATGTTGCCGAAGTTCTGGCCGTCGGTGACCTTGAGGCACCCGGTCTTGAAACCCACCGCCAGCAGCTGCAGCACGTCGGGCAGGCTGACTTCCCTGAATGAGCCCTTGATGGCCATTACGGGTTCATACCCGAGGTTTGTAGCATGGTTACACCATTGCGCAGTATTTTGCCGGCAGAACGTATGTTACCATCGACCTGCTGCCAGCCGGGACTCTTCCGCACCTCTCTCCGCTGCGGGGAGAGGCCGGGAGAGGGGTGAACCGACCTAACCCCGGGCCCCTTCCCCGCCGGGGAAGGGGTGACCGCCCCCTCCCCCTTTCCCTCCCCTCGAGGGGAGGGAAAGGGTGGGGTCAGCTTGGGCCGGGGGTCCCCCTCGCGCCGCTCGAAGTCGAACAAGCGGCGCTCGGGCGGGTTTGCGCTGGCCCACAAGGCTTGCGCCGCGAACAACGCTGCGAGGATGCCTGCGGCCTGTCTCATAATTTCGAACGCTGGAAAATCAGATGTCGTCGATCAGCCGGTCCTCGATCCACGGCCAGTCCTCGACGACTGCGCCGGCCGTCACGGCCAGGGCCGGCTCCAGCCGCGGCAGGGACGGCGCGGGCCGCGCAGTCTCCGCCGCCTCCCGTTCTGGCGGCGGCGGGGCGGGCGTCTCGGGCAGGAACAGGCTTGCCGCATCCGTCGCCTGCTCCGGCTGGGGCGGGGCGGCGGCGGCTGGGGCGGCAAGGCCGGCGGCCGGTCCCCCGGCCAGCCGGCCGCGCAGCGCGCCGACCGCTTCCGCCAGCTGGTCGACCCGGTCGGGGTCGAACAGCAGCGCCTCGATGCGGGTGATGTCGTCGGGCGCCGCCTGCGCGGCCATGTTGCCGAATTCCTCCTGCAGCACGATCATCCGCTCCACGCCGGCGGTGAAACGGTCGTACTCGGCGGCCAGCACCGAGATGTCCTGCTCCAGATGCTTCTCGATCCCCGAAGTGTTGAAACCCTTCATCTTCCAGACGTCGACCCGGTCCTTGTAGTCCTGTCGCATCCGCTCGGCGTCCTGCTGCTCGCTGATCAGCCCGGTCACCTTGTGGTCGAGGCCGGTGATGAAGTCGCCGAACTCGCCGGCGGCGTCCTCGCCCGGCAGCGCCGGCCCATCCGGCCCGGCCGCCAGCACCAGGTCGGTGACGCTCTGGCCGCCGGGCACGGTCGGCGGCAGGGTCTCGTCCACCACCTCGCGCGTCACCTGGCCGTCGAACAGCGAGGCGTACAGCAGCACCTTGTTGAGCGCGCCCTCCAGCTCCCGGATGTTGGACGGCACCCGCGCCGCCAGCAGGAACAGCACGTCGTCGGGGATGGCCGCGCCCCGGGCCTGGGCCTTCTTGGACAGGATCATCACCTTCTCGTTGGTGTCGATCTCCTTGAGGGCCACGATCACCCCGCCCAGCAGGCGCGACAGCAGCTTGGGGTCCAGGGCGTCGATCTTCTGGGGCGACATGTCGCAGGTCAGCGCGATCTGGCGGTTGGTGCCGGTCATCCGGTCGAACAGCGGGATCAGCCTGATCTGGACGTCGCGGTTGGCCAGGCCCAGGTGCAGGTCGTCGATCAGCAGCAGGTCCGCCCGCTCGGCAGCGGCCAGGTCGCCCACCGCCAGCTGGCTGCCGCTGAGGATCACGATCGTCCAGTCGGGATGGGCCGCGGCCGCTGCGTTGCCGATGGCCTGCAGCAGGTGGGTCTTGCCCAGGCCGACGCCGCCGTAGATCACCAGCGGGTTGTACAGCGCGCCCGGCGTCTCGGCCACCTTGCGGGCAGCGGCGAACGCCAGCCGGCTGTTGGGGCCGGAGACGAAGCTCTCGAAGAGGTAGGTGCTCTTCAGGATGTCGGGGAGGTCCTGGGGCATGTCAGTTATCGAAATCGATGACAATCGGATGGAATGGATATCGAATCGATCTCACCCAGCAGTGTCGTATGCGATGGGGTCAGCCCTGCTGCCTTGTAGAACTCGATGCCTGCAATGTTGTTGACCGAAGTGAAGACCGTGTATTGGCGTATTCCCTGTTGTCTGAGATAATCAATCGCGCTACGCAATAGTGCCGATGCTATACCCTTGCGTCTGGCTTGTTTCCCCACCATCAGACCCGATATGTGGCCGATCTGTTTGATCGCCCAGTAATCCGGTTGATCAATGATCAGCACCGTGATGTAGCCGATGATGCGATCCTGTTCAAGGGCGATGAATGCCTTTTTATTGACGTTGCCAACAAACCGCGCAAAGTATCCGGTGATGTTTGATTCATCGATCCGGTCGATCTTGAATAAGTATTCGTGATTGCCTTGGTACTCGTCGAAGAATTCCCGCGACAGCGTGACAAGGTCTGCCACATAATCGCTATTGTTGAGCTCGCGGGTCTCCATGGGAACGAACGCTGTGGCGGGCTGCGGCCCGCTCACCGCTTGTACTTGGCGCTGATCGACTGCAGCACCAGCGCGCTGATGGCCTTGAGGGTGTCGAACACGCCGATGCCCTGCACCGCCTTGGCCTCGAAGCACGGCGCATGCCGGAAGTTGAGCGCCCGGTCGAGGTCGGCCGCGGCCACGATGTTGGGCAGGTCGCGCTTGTTGTACTGCATCACCAGCGGCACCCGGTTGGGATCCAGCCCCAGCGACCGCATGTTCTCCTGCAGGTTCATCAGGCTGTCGATGTTCTCCTGCCACAGCTCGACCTGGGAGTCGGCCACGAACACGATGCCGTCCACCCCCTGCAGCACCAGCTTGCGGGTGGAGTTGTAGAACACCTGGCCGGGCACGGTGTACAGCTGGAAACGCGTCTTGTAGCCGGCGATCTCGCCGAGGTCCAGCGGCAGGAAGTCGAAGAACAGCGTCCGGTCCTTTTCGGTGGCCAGGCTGACCATCGAGCTGCGCTTGACCTGCGGGATCTTGCTGTAGATGTACTGCAGGTTGGTCGTCTTGCCGCACCGGCCGCAGCCGTAGTAGACGATCTTGCAGGTGATCTCTTTGGATGAGTAATTGATTAGGGACATAAACGGGAATAACGAATATCGAATGTCGAATGTCGAATGATCATGCTCCGGTGACGCACCTGCTCACGATGTAGATTTCACATTCCACGGATCACGGTTCACCATTCACGATTGACGTTTCACGGTTCAAGGATCAGGCGAATAGTTTGGACAGCGCGTCCTCGACCGCCTTGTTGAAGTCCGGCAGCTCGGGCTCGCCATCCGCCGGCGCGGGCGCCGGGGGCGCCGCCGCGAACGGATGCGCGGCCGCGACGAAGCTCGCGGGCGCCGGCGCCGGGGCCGGCTCCTCCTCGACCACCAGGGCCCGGGCCAGCAGCGGGTCCAGCTCGCGCTGGACCTCGCCGGCGGCGTGGCGGATCATCCCCACCACCGTGGTCTTGTCGAAGATGGTGGCCAGGATGAACTGGCCCGACACCAGCGTGAAGAACACGTTCCAGTTCTTCCCCTCCTGGAACATGGTCGAGAACTTCTCCTCGGCCACCAGCCGGGCCAGCGACTGGGTGGAGGTGAAGATCCCGCCGATCAGGGCCGCGATGGCCTGGACGTTGAAGCTGCTGGTGAACCCGAACTGGCTGATCAGGTGGCCGCTCTTGGAGATCAGCAGCACGCACCGCGATTTCGACTGCCGCAGGTACTTTTCCAGCAGGGCGTCGGATGCCCGCGACACCTCCTCGGAGAAAATGAACTGGACGTCGCTCATAGCATCGACAGCAGCCGGTCGAGGCTGGCCTTCATCTTGATGGAAACCAGTCCGATGTTGGCTCCGGGCTCGGTGACCACGCTCAGGATGCATTCCGGCCCGCACATGAACAGGACGTTGCCGCCCTCGGCCAGCAGCTGGACCGCCGCCAGGCTGTCCCCGCCATCGGCCGCCAGGGCCCGGACGATCTCGCCCCGGATGCTGGCCACCATGGCGCTGACCGTCCGCTCCTCCAGCCCCGACATGATGTTGGAGGCGATCACCAGACCCTCCATGTCCAGCACGATCGACCCCCGCACGCCGGGGATCTCGTTGATCTCGTTGAGTACTTCCTTCATGCCTTCCGCGGTGACAAGTGGCGATGTGTGGGCTGCCGGATCAGGCGGCCCCGGCCAGGGCCGCGATGCGCTCGGCAGCGCGCTTGCTGTTGACGGCCACCAGGCCCATTTTGACTGATTTCTCGGCCGACAGCAGCAGCAGCAGCGGCCCGGCCTTCCGCAGGAACACCTTCTCGGTGGCGGTCTCCACCACCACCCGCTCCAGCGCGCCCAGCCTGATCCTGCCCATGGCCTCGGCCGCTGTCCCGAAGACGTTGGCTGCCAGCGCCGCCGTCGACTCCGAGTCGGTGGTCCCGGCCACGGCGTTGGCGTACGCCTCGGCCACCACGTAGCCGGAATCGTCCACCAGCAGGCAAGCCAGCACCTGCGGCGTCTGCTGCAGTTCGGCCAGGAGACGGCCGTAGCCGGCCGCCAGGGCCTCGGGCTGCGAGGCCGGAGCCGCCGGTTTCCGCTCGGCGGTCGGTTCCGGCCTGGCGGCGGGTGCTGGCGGCGGGGAGGGCAGCACCGTGTCCATCACGGCCGGCGTGCCGGCCGTCGCGACGACCGCGGGGACGTCCGCCGTTGCTGGCGAAGTTGGGAAAAGTCCGATGACCTTTTCCGCCGCCGGGTCGGGGCCTGGCGGCGCCGGAGGCTGCGGGGCGGGGGGCAGCGGCGCGGGCGCCGGGGACGGTGCTGCGGGACGCGGCGGTTCGGGGCGCTGCGGGGCCGGCGCCGCCGGCCGTTCCGCGGCCGGGGCGGCCCGGTCGATCTCGCCGAGCAGTTGCTGGGCGGCGGCGTGGCCGGCGTGCCGCGCCAGGATCTTGACCAGCTCCTCGCGCGCCTTGGCCGGCTCGGCGGTGGCCAGGTAGCAGCGGGCCAGCACCATCCGGCCGTCGACGTTGTCGGGCTGCGCCTCCAGCCCGCTCTGGCACATGGCGATGGCCTCGGGGAACAGCATGTTCTCCCGGTAGAAGTCGGCCAGCGAGGCGAACAGGAACGACGAGGGGTCGTTCAGCACCTGGTCGGCGGGGTTGTTGGTTCGATCGTCCGGCATACTATATAACAAGTGAATGGTAAAAGGTGAAACGTGAAATGCTTCCACAGCCCGGCCGCACGCTTCACGATTTATGGATTACGTTTTACGCCCCTGGTTTGGATCTCCCCTTCTTCATCTTCTCCAGCCAGGACTTGACCTCGGGCGAGAGCTCGGGCACCGGACCGATGTGCGCGGACGGGGCGGCGTCCGGCGGCTGGGCCAGGTTGCGGATCGGGTCCTTGTCCTCCAGCCCGGTGGCCCACTTGACCGCCAGGCCGACCAGCGCCCTGACCCGGTCCGCCTTGCGGTCGCTCGGCAGGTACTGCAGGAACTTCTCCCAGCGCTCCACGGCCAGCTCCAGCCGGCCGATCCGCGCGTAGGCGAAGCCCAGGCTGTAGTTGACGTCCGGGTTCTCCTCCTGCCCCTTGCTGGCCAGCTTGTACTCCATGATCGCCTCGTCGTACGACTCGGCCTGATAGTAGGCCTCGGCCAGGAACAGATGGGCCAAAGAGGAGCCCGGATCGTCCTTGAGCACACCCGTCAGGATCTCGATGGCCTGCTCGATGTCGCCCGACTGCAGCCTGTCCTGGGCGGCCCGCACCGGGTCGGGCCGGGCCTCCTGCACCGCCATGGTCATCGGCGGCTTGCCGGCGTGGATCCGCACCAGCCCGGTGGCGATCAGTCCGTAGATCACCTTGGCCATCTCGAACTCGCCGCCGCCGGCGCTGTCGATCACCTGGCGGGCGGACTTGCGGCCGTCGATGTTGGCCAGGATCAGCCACTCGTCCGGGTTGAGGTCCAGCTTGGTGGCCGCCACGTCGGTGGCCGGGGCCAGAGCCAGCACCGTCTCCAGGTCGGGCAGCTTGGAGCGGATCTTCGACCACTCGTCCAGCCGCCGCGACACCTCCATCATCACGTTCTCGGTCACGGCCATGAACCCCAGGCCGGGGTCCGGGTCGATCTCCATGTCCTCGAACCGGAAGTACCCCTCCTCCCAGCCCATGATCTGGAACACCACGTCGTGGATCTGCGCCTTGAGCAGGTCCAGGGCGGCCGCCTTGGAGACCGCCCCCTGCTCCACCGCCAGGGTGCCGAACAGCTGGCGCCGCGGCTGGCCGGACTGGGCCTTCAGCAGCTGGTCGACCTTCTGGTGGTTGATCTTGCCGGCCTTGAGCATCAGCTGGCCCAGCGGCTCCTGGCCAGACTGCAGCAGCGCCCGCACGATGTTGCCCGACGAGAAGTAGACCTGCCCGACGTTGGTGGTGCAGTCCAGCGTCAGGATGCCGGACTTGCGCGACATCGCCAGCAGCTGGAACAGGTCCATCAGACTGAGTTCTTTGATCGGGCCTTCGATCGCCATTGACTGCCTTCGTTGGGCCGCCGGTTGGGGCAATTCATGAATTGCCTGTACGTCGGTTCCCCGTTGTTTCACCGTTGGGGCGAACGGCCGTTCGCCCTTACACGGATGCCGATGATAGATTGCTTTTCGCCAAGGATTGTTTATAGTTTGCCATGGTCCGTTCGCTTGCCGCCGAAGCGTGTTTGCTTTCAGCCATGGCTTGATCGCTGCTTGCCGTCCCCTCTATCGGGAGAGGGGATACAGGGATGTGCTCCGAGTGCTGCGCGCCCTCGCGTTGTTGACCCTTCCCCTGCCCCTCCCAGCATCGGAGAGGTGTGGATGGTGTCACCGGTTCTTCAGCGCAATCTGGGGAATCCGCACGTGCCGCCCTCCTGCTCGGCGCATGACGATAAGAATACCGCCTACGGCGTGCCCTTCTTCTGCTTGTCCTTCATCTGCTGGGCCTGCTGCGCCTGCTTGACGGCCTTCTGTTTCTGCAGCTTGCCCTTGTTCTTCGCCCCGCCCCGGTCGCCCATGGTGATCTCCTCTTCGTATTTCTGCTGGGGCGACCGGCCGGTCGCCCTTACTGGTACCGGGGATAACGGCCGTTCGCCCTTACGATCGGGACCGTCAGGTCCCGGCCACCTGCTCCCACTGCAGCGCGGCGTCGATCGCCTTCTTGGCCGCCGTCCTGATGGCATCGTCGGCGGCGAAGCTCAGCGCCTGCTGCCAGGCGTCCACCGCGTCGCGGGTGCGGCCCTTCTGCGCCAGCAGCCGGCCCCACAGCAGGTGCAGCTCCGCCCGGTCGCCGAAGGTGGACAGCATCTCCTTGCAGGCGTTGTAGGCGCCGTCGATGTCGCCGGTCTTGTGGGCCACCGTGGCCGCGCCCAGCCTGGCCTCGAAGTTGTCCGGGGTGATCCGGGCCGCCACCGCGTACTCCACCTTGGCCTTGGGCAGGTCACCCTGCTTCAGGTAGACCGCGGCCAGCGCCAGGTGGGCGTCGACGAAGGCCGGGCCGCTGGTGACGGCGCGCTTCAGCTCCTCGGCCGCCTGGTCCAGCTTGTTCTGCCGCGCCAGCATCCGGCCGACGTAGTAGTACCCGTGGGGCAGCCGGGGGTTGAGCCTGATCGCCTGCCGGAAGGCCATCAGCGCCTCCTCGGCCTCGCCCTTGGCCTCGAAGGTCCGGCCCAGGCCCAGGTACAGGTCCACATTGTCGCGGTCCAGCTTGAGCCCCGCCTCGAAGCACTCCTGGGCCTCGGCCGGCTGGCCCGACTGGAGGTAGAGCGACCCCAGCTCGGCCCGCAGCTCGACGCTGGCGGGGTTTTGCTGCACGCCCTCGCGCAGCGCCGCGAACGCCTTGTCCGGCTGCTCCATCTGCAGGCAGGCCCGGGCCAGCTTGACGCGGTGCCCGGCGTTGGCGCCGTCCAGCTTGGCCAGCAGGCCGAACCGGACCGCCGCCTCTGGCCACTGCCGCTCGTCCATGGCGATGTCGGCCAGCGCCGCCAGGGCCTCCCCGTCCTGGGGCTGCTTCTCCAGCATGGACTTGGCCAGCCGCTTGGCCTCGTCGCTGCGCCCGGACCGCCGCAGTTGCCGCAGCGACTCCGCATCGGCCGACCGGGCACGCTCGTCCCAGTCGGCGGTCTTGGCCTTGACCGCCGCCTGCTCCAGCACGCCGCCGAAGATGTCCGGGGAAACCGTGCTGCCCGGTTCCTGCCCCGGCCCCTGCCACTCGTCCAGCACCAGCAGGCTGGGGTCGTCGACGAAGAAGTCGATGCCCAGCTTGAACGACCCGCCGTGGTAGTGGCTGGTCAGCTCCATGGCCCTCTTGGTGGCGGCCAGGGACTCCTGGTACCGGCCCTGGGCGGCCAGCGCGAACCCCAGGTTGTAGTGGGCCTCGGAGAACGTCGGGTCCTGCTGGATGCTCCGGTTGAAGGCCGCCACCGCGTTGTCGTGCTGTCCGCGCTTGAGGAACAGCAGCCCCAGATTGTTGTGGGCCAGCGCCGAGTGCTCGTTGAGCACCAGCACCGTGTTGTACTGCTCCAGCGCCTCGTCGTCTCGGTCCTTCTTGGCGTAGATCAGGCCCAGGTTGAAGTGGGCGTCGGCGTACTCGGGCATGATGTCCACCGCCGATCGCAGGGTCTCCGCGGCCTCGGTCTCCCGCCCCTGGTACCAGTAGGCGATGCCCAGGTTGTTGAGGCTGATGACGTATCCCGGATCGGCCTCCAGCGCCCGCTGGTACCAGGCGACCGCGTCGCCGGCCTTCCCCATGCGGTGGCAGGCCAGCCCGATGTCATTGTAGATCTTGGCGTTCCTGGGCTCGGACTCCAGCGCCCGCTGGTAGGCCTCGATGGCGCGCTGGTTCTGCCCCAGGAACAGGTAGATCTCCCCCACCTCCTTGAACGCCATCCGCGAGCCGTCGCCGCCGGCCAGCGCCGCCTCGAACTCCTTGAGGGCCTGCTTGAACAGCCCCTTGCGCCGGAAGCCCAGACCCAGGTTGTAGTGGGTCATGAACCCGTCCGGCGCCACCGTCATCTGCCGGTCGGCGTGGTGCTGCAGCTCGGTCAGCAGGTCCTGGTTGTAGTAGTCGATGCCCAGGTTGGCCTGGGCCTTGGCGTAGTTGGGATTGAGGGTGATGGCCCGCCGCGATTCCTCGATCGCCCGCTCCAGCAGGCCTTTCTCGCCGTAGGTGAACCCCAGCAGGAAGTGGGCCTCGGCCCCGTCGGGGTTGATGCCGATGGCCGTCTGCAGCTCGTGGATCGAGTTGTCCAGCAGGCCGGTGTTGTAGTAGATCTCGCCCAGCGCGGTGTGGATGACGTAGGAGTCGGGGTCGATCCGCAGGGCCTGCTTGTAGGCCTCGATGGCCTGGTCGAAGTGCCCCTGCTGCTTGAGGGTCAGCCCCAGGTAGAGGTGGGCCAGCAGGTCGGCGGGATGGAGGGCGATGGCCGCCCGGTACTGCTCGGCGGCGGCTTCGTATTGCCCGGTGTTGCGCAGGGCCTCGGCCAGCCGGAAGTGGGCCGCGGGGTCGCCGGCGCCGGCCAGCGCCGTCCTGGCCTCGGCGATCTCGCGGTCGTAGTACCCGCTGCGGCGGTAGACGACCTCGAGGTTGTGCCGGGCCAGCACGTTCTTGGGATCGATCTCCAGCGCCCGCTGCAGCACCTCGACGGCCTCGGCGTGCATCCCCTTGTTGAAGTACACCACGCCCAGGTTGTTGTGGGCCGAGGCGTCGCCGGCGTCGATGCGGGAGCGGAACTCCCGCAGGATGGCCTGCTCCTCGGGGCTGACCGCTGGCGGCGGGACCGATGTGACGGCGGGTTGGCTCATTGCCCTAAGGCGTCGTTGCGGCGGCGGGTGGCGGTCCGGGTCCGGTATAATATGACTATTCTAGTCCTATTATACCGGTCAATCCATGTGGATGGCCTTGAGGATCACGTCCACCGAGTCGGGGTCGGGCAGCAGCATGAAGTAGCCGCGCAGCACCGCGTGCTTCTCCACGAAACGGAACTCCGTCTGGATGCAGATCACCATGTCCTTGTCGGCGCCGAAGTCCAGCGACACCGTCTGCAGCACGGCCGAGGCCATGTCCACCGTCATGCTGGGCACCGACGGCACCACCATCAGCCCCAGCAGGTCGCCCAGGGCGTTCATGTAGGCGCAGGTCAGGACGTTGGACACTTCCTTCAGGGCCGACTCCTCGATCTCGGTGAAGGCGGCCGTGGTGCCGATCGGCCGCCGCAGCAGGCAGTCGGTGAGGTGGAACGAGGCCTGCTGCGGGAACATCAGCAGGGTGCGTCCGGTCATGTCGCCCAGGAAGTAGATCAGGATCCCGGCCACCGCGTCCTGGGGCTTGGCCACCAGGCTGAAGGCCTCCTCGATGGGGTTGATCTTGATCTCCGGCACGTTGACCATCACCTTCTCGCCGGTCAGCTCGGACAGCGCGGTGGCGGCGTGGCAGGCCCCGATGTTGGCCACCTCCTTGATGGCGTCCAGCTGGATCGTCTGCAGCTTGCTCAGTTCCATGTCGTTCGTCCCCGCGATGCGGTTGCGTGTGTGCGGTCCCGTCGCGGCGGCCCGTCAGGCCGCCAGGTTGTTGACGTCCAGGATCAGCATCGGCTTGCCCTCGCGGCTGATGGTGACCCCCGAAAACAGCTTTGACTGCTTGACCATGGCGGTCATCGGCTTGACCACGATCTCCTGCTGGCCCAGCATCCGGTCGATCACCAGGGCCAGCTCGGCGCCCTGGCTCTCCACCACCACCGCCGGCCCGGCCAGCTCCCCCTCCCCGCCGCCGCGGCCCAGCACTCGGGCCAGGTGGAACAGCGGGATGGCGCGGTCCCGGTACAGCAGCACCGGCGCGCCCTGCAGCGTCCGGACCGCGCCGGGCTGGACGTTGATGGTCTCCTTGACCTGGGTCAGGGGCATGGCGTAGGTCATCTGGTCGGCCGACACCAGCAGGGTGTGGATGATGGACAGCGACAGCGGGATGGTGAGGGTGACGGTGCAGCCCCGGCCGGCCGCGCTGTCGATGGCCAGCTGGCCGCCCAGCGCGGCGATCTTGCTTTTGACCACGTCCATCCCCACGCCCCGCCCCGAGACCTCGGTCACCCGGGCGGCCGTGGAAAAGCCGGGGCGCGTGGTGAGCTCGATCGCCTGGCCATCGCCCAGGGCCGCCGCCTGCTCGGCCGTCATCAGCCCCTTCTCGACGGCCTTGGCCCGGATGGCCGCCACGTCCATGCCCCGGCCGTCGTCGGCCACGGTCACCAGCGCCTGCTCCTTGAGCTTGGCGGCGGTGACGACGATGGCCCCGGCCCGCGGCTTGCCGGCGGCCTCGCGCTCGTCCGGCGTCTCGATGCCGTGGTCGACCGCGTTGCGCAGCAGGTGCACCAGCGGCTCGGCCAGCTGCTGCAGGATCGAGCGGTCCATCTCCAGTTCGCGCCCCCTGACCTCGAAGCCGATCTGCTTGCCCAGCGCTTTGGCCGCGTCGCGCACCACCCGGGGGAAGCGGTCGAACACCTCGGCCATGGCCACCAGCCTCGAGGCCAGCACCTCGTGCTGCAGCTCGCCCACGATCCGGGCCACCTCGTCCACTCCGTCGGCCAGCATCGGGTTGCCGGACCCGGCGGACAGCTGGCGCAGCCGCTCCTTCCACACCACCAGCTCGCCCACCATGTTCATCAGCCGGTCCAGCCGCGACAGGCTGACCTTGACGTCCTTGGGGCGCTCCTGGGCGATCTGGACGAAGGCGCCGATGGTCTTGCTCTCCAGCGACTGGTCGCGGTCCTCGTCGGCGATCTCCCGGATCTCCACGTCCTCGACCTCGGAGCAGGCCACCAGGTCCACGATGGCCTTCTCGTCCCGCAGGCCGGTGACGAAGATGATGGTGAAGCCCCGGTCGAACCGCTCGGCCTCGATGTCGAAGCGCTCGGGAACGGTGTAGGCGATCTTGCCGGCGGTCTCCAGCGACCGCATCATCAGGAAGGCCCGGGCGCTCTTGAGCGGGATGTCCTTCTCCAGCAGGATGCGGATCTTGAACACCACCGAGTCCGGCTGCCGCAGCGGGATGATGCGGGAGAAGTCGTACTCGGCCCCGGCCGCCGGCGCCGGCTCGGCGGAGGCGCTCTGGGCCGCGGCGGCCGCCGCCAGCCCCTCGAACCGGGCCAGCAGGGCCCGGGAGACGTCGGCCAGCTCCGCCTCGGGCGCCTTGCCCAGCGCCACCAGCGACACCGCCCCCTCCAGAAAGTCGACGAAGGCGAACACCGCCTCCAGCTGGTCCGGCCCGGCCGGCGCCTGGCGTTTGCGCACCCGGTCCAGCAGGTCCTCGGCCCGGTGGCTGACCTCGGCGATCATGTCCTGCCCGATGGACGCCGCCATGCCCTTGACGGTGTGCACCGACCGGAAGATCTCGTTGACCAGCGCCGTGTCGCCGGGCGACTTCTCCAGCGCCAGCAGCGACCGGTTGAGGTTGGCCAGGTGCTCCCTGGTCTCCGAGACGAACAGGTCCCTGTACTTCGAGGTGTCCATGGCATCCCCAGCTATAAGCTTATCGCTATCAGCCTATAGCCAGTGGGAAGCTCCGTTTACTTCAACGCCCTTTGGGCCGCCTCCAGCACCCGCGAGGGCTGGAACGGCTTGACCACGAAGTCGCGGGCCCCGGCCTGGATGGCCTCCACCACCAGGGCTTGCTGTCCCATGGCGCTGCACATCAGGATCCGGGCGTTGGGGTCGAGCTCCATGATCGCCTTGACCGCCTCGATCCCGCCCATGTCCGGCATGATGATGTCCATGATCACCAAATCGGGCTTGAGCTTCTTGTACTGCTCCACCGCCTCAGCGCCGGTAGCGCCCTCGCCGCATACCTCGAAATCGCCCTTCTTGAGGATGTCGGAGATCATGGTCCGCATGAAGATTGCGTCGTCGACGACCAGTACCCTGCGACTCATGGGCGTTCCTCCAGTGTGAATAGGTTGTCTTTATTGATGACGGTTATCTTTTGCTCGGTTGTCTCCAGCACCGAACGGTAGAACCGCCCCACCGCGCTGGCCGCGACCTGGGGCGGCACCGGCTTGACATCGAACGGCACCTGGTCCACGCTTTCCACCCGGTCCACGATCAGGCCCACGGAATCGTCGCCGTGCTCGATCACCAGGATCACGGTGTCGCGTCCGGCGTGGGTCTCGGTCACGCCGAGCCGGCGGCGCAGGTCCATCACCGCCATGATGGATCCCCGCAGGTTGACCAGGCCGGCGATGCATTCGGGAGCGCGGGGCACCGGGACGATCTCCTGCAGCTCCTCGATGCTCTTGACCTCGTCGGTCGTCAGTGCAAACTTTTCATCGCCGACGCAAAAAACAACTATGTCCTTGGATGCGATTTTTTGGTCCATAGGGCGCCTTCCAAAGAGATAACTGGCTGAAATATATGATCTTTAACAGTTTATCTCTTTTTGATAAAGATGTCAATAGGAAACTGAAATTAAGTTGTTGTTTTCGAGTGGGAAGGCCGCTGTAACAAACGGAACGGTCGAAGAAGGGGAGGCAGCCAATCACGGCTGCCTCCCTCTGCCCCTTCGGGTCACTTGACAAGGACCAGTTTCCCAATCACCGTGTTCGTACCAGCTTTAAGACGGTAGAAGTATACCCCTTGTGAAAGCCATTTGCCTGCATTGTCGTGTCCATCCCAGTCAACGGTATGTACACCGGCCTCTTGTGTCATATTCACACGTGTTCGAACCAGTTGACCTTCGATATTATAGATCTTCAACGAGACCTTCCCGCGTACCGGCAGCTGATACTTGATCCGCGCCCGCTGTTGGAACGGGTTCGGGTATGACTTGTGCGACAACCTCCCCGGCGGCAATGACGCGGCAAACCCGGACGCAACCCCACCCGGTGTTCCGTCTGCACGCACCCGCTGGGCGATGATATCCCCATAGATGGGATACTGCGCACCCGGATACCAGCCGTACCATGCTGCTATTGCCCCACCCATATGATCACTGCATACTTGCTGATAATTTCTTGTATCCATTGTTGTGCAAACAGGCACGCCGGTTGGATTCCACAGAACTATACCATTCGAATCAACTCTTTGCGCATATAAATAAGTGCTGTAGTTCCATATGGCCACGACTCCACCATATCCATCTGCGTCAGCATCGTTTTCGCCACCACTTGGAAAAGTTTCATGTAAAGCTGTGCCAGCGCCCCAACGTATATTACCAAAGGAATCAATACGATTCACATAATCACCATTACTTACAATACCCCCCCCATCATATCTGTATTAATTTTACTGTAGTTTCCTATAACAACACCAGTATCACCCCATTGTTTTATGTCATTACTATCAATACACTGCATATATGAATTCAACACAGAATAATCGTACCAACCAATAAGTGCATCACCGTTATTATCCGATATTGATTTAAATGATTTTTGGTTGCCTGGTTTTGTACTAAATGTTTCACCGTTTATTGTCCATTTTATATTACCCAAAGAATTTAACATTTGACCACACGCATCCATGTTCGTGCCACCATTTCTATAATCGTCCCACCAAGTTATTATTGCCCCACCATTTCTATTACTGCTAATAAAGGGCCAGAACTGTATGCTGTCCGCCGTGCACACCGGCACGCCGTCTATGGCCCACACCGGATTCCCCGCGCTGTCTATCCGTTGCGCGTAGATGTTGTCGCTGGTATTGGCCTGGTCCCGGCCGTCCACATAGGCGATGATCGCCCCGCCCTGCCCGTCAGTGCACAGGTCCACGTACCCGCTCATCTGGTTGCACACCAGCACCCCGTTCTCGGTCCATAATCTGTTGCCGAGACTGTCCAATCTTTGGGCGAACACCCGGGTATACCCCAGCCCGCCCCTGTTGTCTTCCCAAGCGATGATCGCCCCGCCCCGGCCGTCGGATATCATCGCCGGGTAGTTCGACCACGACCCGCTCAAACTGCACACCGGAACGCCCTGGCTGGCCCATACGAAGTTCCCGCCCGAATCCACCCGCTGGGCGTAGATGTCGTCGGAATAGCGGTTCACGGAGTCCGCGCCCCGGTGGTTCTCGGTCCAGCAGACGATCGCCCCGCTATTGCCGTCGGGCACGATCTTGGGCAAGGAACAGTTGGCCGTGTCGCAGACGATGATCCCGTTCGGCTGCCAGCCGGGGGCTTTTGACCTCACCCTTCCCTCTCCGCTGCGGAGAGGGATAGAGGGAGAGGGGTGAACCGACCTAACCCCCGGCCCCTTCCCCGCCGGGGAAGGGGTGACCGCCCCCTCCCCCTTTCCCTCCCCTCGAGGGGAGGGACTGGGTGGGGTCAGCTTGGGCCGGGGGTCCCCCTCGCGCCGCTCAAAGTCGAACAAGCGGCGCTCGGGCTGCGTGGCGAGCAGATTGGTGACGCACAATAGCGCGGCGATGATGGTCGTGTGCAGGCGCATCATTAACCTCATTTACGTAAAAACCCCGGGCACCGTGTTTGCGGCGCCAGAGGTCCGTTGAGCGTATTTTTCGGCATTAGCTCCATCCCGGTTCAATAACACAAACCACTGGCTGTATTGTATCACCCCCTTGGGAAATGTCAAGTTGTTTTCTGCTTTGATTGCCGTTCCCGCGTCTGCATCCGTGGCATGTCCACCGGTCGCTCCGCCGCCGACTGGAACGGCCCCGTCCCTGCAGGGACGGGGCCGCCGTTGCCGCGCCGCGCGCCGCTACTCGTACCGCAGGGCCTCGATCGGGTCCAGCTCGGCCGCCCGCTGGGCCGGATACCAGCCGAAGAAGATGCCCACCGCCGCGGAAAAGCCGAAGCCCAGCACCACCGACCACCAGGTGACGGTCGACGGCAGCTTCAGGGTCAGCGATATCACCCAGGCCATCAGGAAACCGATCACCATGCCGATGACGCCGCCCACCGAGGACAGGGTTACCGCCTCGATGATGAACTGCTGCATGATGTCCTTCTTGCGGGCGCCGATGGCCTTGCGGATGCCGATCTCCTTGATCCGCTCGCTGACCGACACCAGCATGATGTTCATNNCGATGCCGCCCACCAGCAGCGACAGCAGGGTGACGCCGATCATCAGGCCGAACACGCCGGCGGTGATCTTCTTGAAGATGTCCATCAGCTGGTCGGCGGTGACGATGCCGAAGTCGTCCGGCTTGGAGGGCGGCACCCGCCGCCGCCGGCGCAGCAGCTCGGTGATCTCGTCCTTGGCCGACTCGACATGGTCGGCGTCCATCGGCTGCACCGCGATGCTGACCGAACCTCCGCCCCGGGAGCGCACCCGGCCGGTGAAGATCTTCTGGAAGGTGGAGATCGGGATGACCGCGATGTTGTCCTGGTCGTTGCCCAGGAACGACCCCTTCTTGGCGATGGTGCCGATCACTTCGAACCGGTTGCCCTGGATGCTGACCTCCTTGCCGATCGGATCCTGGATGCCGAACAGCTTCTCGACCAGTGTGTGGCCGACGATGGCGACGTTGCGGCTGTGCTGCAGATCCACCGAGGACATCGGTCGCCCGTCCACCAGCTCGTGGTTGGCGATGAACTGGTAATCGGGCGTTGTCCCCAGGATTTCGGTCCCCATCACCTCCTGCTTCTGGAACTTGACCGTGGACATGCTCTCCATCATCGGCGCCACCCGCAGAACCGAGGGGCAGTTATCGTGCACGGCCTGGGCGTCGGCGATCGTCAGGTTCTTGCGGCCCCGGGTCTTCAGCCAGTCGTCGTGACTCATCACCAATCCCTGCTTCTGGACATAGAGGGTGGTGGTGCCCAGGCTGGAGAGCTGTTTGGCGATCATCTTGTTGAAGCCGTCGATCAGCGCCAGCATCCCGATCACGGTCAGCACGCCGATCATGATCCCCAGCGTGGTCAGGCCGGAGCGCAGCTTGTGGGCGCGGATGGCGTCGAAAGCCAGCCGCACCGATTCCCAGATGTTCATCGCTTAATCCTTGAAACGGGTATACGATTGAACGGGCAAAGGGTAAACGGATAGTTATCCCTTTAGTTTCTTCAAGAGGTTGGTCAGCAGGGCGATTGTTTCGCGGTTGCCAGACTGAAGAGACTGTGTTTCTTCCAGATCGATTGCGGCCCGGAGCTCGTTCGATTCGGAAAGGATCTCCAGCCAGTTATTATACTCGAACGCCGACCGGTACGAATACTCTAAAAACCGCTCGTATTCATGTCCGCGGTGGCAGCTGTGCCCCTCGGCGATGTTCACCTCGGCCGAGGTTGCGGCCCGGAACATCTGGGATCCAATTTCACGAAAGATATAGTCCCGTGGTAGTTTCCGGACGAAGGTGATCGTGAGTAACGTGATCCGGTGGGCTTTCTGCCAGACGATAAGGTCGTGGTAATCGTGTATCTTGGACATTACTGATCCCGTTCATGCATATCAATACTGCATATTGACACAAGCGTACACGAGAGCAGTGACGAAATCAGCCGCCTGATCACCGTCAGCGCCTCTTTCGTCGTGTGGTCGTTTTCCCATTTTCCCTTGTTCCCCTGTCAGCGTTTGCCCTGGTTGACAGGTTCGTCCGCCACGATGGCGCCGTCCAGGATCCGCACCATCCGCCGGGCGTGCTCCCCGACCTGCTGGTCGTGCGTGACCAGGATCACCGTCTTGCCGCCCCGGGACAGCCGCTCGAAGATCTCCATGATCTCCGCGCCGGTGCGGCTGTCGAGGTTGCCGGTGGGCTCGTNNTCGTTGACCAGCGCCCGGGCGATGGCCACCCGCTGCCGCTCGCCCCCCGACATCTCGGTGGGCTTGTGGTGGACCCGGTGGCCCAGGCCGACCGATTCCAGCGAACGCATCGCCCGTTCCCGGCGCTGGATGCGCTCGACTCCGGCGTAGAGCATCGGCAGCTCGACGTTGTGCAGGGCCGGCGAGCGGCCCAGCAGGTTGAAGGTCTGGAACACGAACCCGATCTTGCGGTTGCGGACCGCGGCCAGCTGGTCGTCGTCCATGCCCGAGACCTCGACGCCGTCCAGCGCGTAGCGGCCGGCGGACGGCGTGTCCAGGCAGCCGATCATGTTCATCAGGGTCGACTTGCCGGAGCCCGACGGGCCCATGATCGAGACGTACTCGCCGGCCATGATGCCGAGCGTCACGTCCCGCAGGGCTTCCACCGTGACGCCGCCCATCCGGTACGCCTTGGACAGCCCTTCCATCCGAATCAGCATGCGGGTCAGTCCCTGCCGCGCGGCCCCGGCCTGCCGCCCGTTTTGGCCTTCTCGACCTTGACGCGGTCATTGTGCTTGAGGTTGCGCAGCGCCGAGAACGGGCCCTTGATCACCTGCTGCCCCTCGTCCAAGCCGGAGAGCACCTCGATGTTCTCCTGGTCCGATACGCCGGTCCGGACCGGCGTGACCGCCGCCCGCCCCTTGGCGATGACGTAGACCACTTCCTGGTCCTTCTCCTTGTTGCGCTTGCCGTCGGCCTGTTCCCCGGCCGCCGCGGCGCCCCGCGGGGCCCCGCGCCCCCGCCGGCGCTCGGTCTGCAGCTTTTCCGTCTCCACCTTTCGCATCACCACCGACTGGATCGGGACCACCAGGATGCCGTTCTTGTTGGCGGTGGTGATCTCCACGTTCGCCGTCATCCCGGACTTCAGCAGGTCGGACGGCGTCTCGAACCGCACCCTGACCGTGTAGTTGACCGATGCGGTGCTGCTGGAGCCCGACAGGGATGCCGCTGTCGCGACCGCGGCGTTGCCGACCTCCGACACCGCGCCGGCGAACTTGCTGCCGGGCAGGGCGTCGACCTCGATCTCGGCCGGCTGGCCAGGCCTGATGTCACGGACTTCGCTCTCGTCCACCAGGGCCTCGACCTCCATGGCGGACATGTCGGACACGGTCATGATCACCGAGCCGGCGTTGTTCATGGTGCCGGTGACCACCACCTCGCCGACCTCCACGTTGAGGGACACCACGGTGCCGTTGATGGGCGAGGTGATGGTCGTCTTGTCGAGGTTGTCCTGCGCCTGGTCGAGCGAGGCCTCGGCCTGGATCAGCCGCGCCTGGTTCATCTGATAGTCGGTGGCGACCTGCTCGAATGCCTCCTGGGACAGCAGCTCCTTGCCATGCAGCTCCTGGTTCCGCCTGTAGACCAGCGAGCTCTGCGCGAAGTTGGCGCGCGCCAGGTCGAGGCTGGCCCTGGCCTGCCTGGCCTGGGCGGCGTAGGCCGCCGGATCGATCTGCACCAGCACCTGGCCCTTGCGCACCCGGTCACCCTCCTTCACCGGCAGGCGGGTGATCTTGCCCATGACGTATGCCGAGATCTTGACCTCGGTCACCGCCTTGACGTTGCCCGGCGCCGCGACGGTTGAGATTATCTGGCCCTTCTTGGCGGGCGCTGTCTGGACGCCGGCCGCTCTGGCCCCGCGCGCCATGTTGCCGATGACGATCGCGGCGACGATGATGACCGCCCCCGCGGCGATCCACGCCCGCCGGTCATTGAGAATGGTCTTGATCACGGCTCTCGGTCCCCGTTCTGTAGGTTGTTCGGTTGCCGCCGGTCGTCGGCGCTACCACTGGCCCATCACCTGGCGCAGCTTGGCCTCGGCCAGGTAGTAGTCGCAGATGGCGTTGGTGACGGTCTGCTGGGCCTGGTTGTAGGTGACCTGGCTGGTCAGCAGGTCCAGGGACGAGGCCGATCCCAGCCGGTACCGCTCGCTGGTCAGCCGGTAATCCTCCTCGGCCTGCTGCAGCAGCGTTCCCACCAGCGACAGCCCCTCGCGGGCGGCTGTCAGCGCCAGGTACGCCTGGTCGACCTGGCCGCCGACGTTCTGCCGGGCGGTGAACAGGTCCGCCTCGGCGATGCGCTTCTGGGCGCTGGCCTGGCGGATCGAGGCCTCGGTGCCAAACCCGTCGAAGATGTTCCAGGAAAGGGACAGGCTGACGGACCAGGAATCGTGCCACTTCCACTCCTCCCAGTCCCGGTACTGCCGGTTGTTGCCGTACCCGTAGCTGTAGCTGCCCGACAGCGACGGCAGCTTCCCGGCCCACGACGACCAGGAGCCCAGGGCGGCCGCGCGGTAGGAATCGCGGGCGGACCGGTAGGTGGGATTGGCCGTCAGCGCCCGCTCGACCAGGGAATCCTGCGGAGGCACGGCGGCGGAGGTATCGGGCACCGCCAGCAGGGTGTCGGCCGCCACATCGGCCGAGACCCCGATGATTGTGGCCAGGGCCTGCCGGCCGGCGGCCAGCGACGTCTTGGCCGTCAGCAGGTTGACACGGCTCTGGGTCAGCTGGACCTCTATCTTCAGCAGGTCGGACCGGCTGAGCGATCCCAGCTGGTTCATCAGCCTGGCGCGCTTGGCCTGCTCCTCGCTCTGCCCGACGGCGGCCCGCGCCACCAGCAGGGCCTTCTGCAGCTTGACCAGCCCGTAGTACGCCTGCTTGACGTTATACGACAGCGCCGCCCGGGCCTGGTCGTAGGCGGCGCCCGCAGCCCTGCGGGAGTAGGCCGCCTGTCCGATGCGGCCCCACGACGGCAGGTTGACCAGGGCCTGGCTGACCGTGATCGACGTGCCGTACTGGTCCGACAGCGCCTCCCGCGTCGGCGCCGAGCTGGACACGCCCAGCAATGGGTCGATGGCCGCCGTGCGGCAGCTCTGGCTGTAGCTGCTGCCCGCAGTCACCCGCGGCAGCATGGCGCTGACCGAGCTCACCAGCCCGGCGCTGGATATGCTGAGGATGCCTCCGGCCCGGTCCAGGTCCGGGCTCTGGCGAAAGGCCAGGTCCAGGCACTCCTGCAACGTGAAGGTATGGACCGGCGCAAGGGGTTCCGTTAAGGCACCCGCGGCCAGCGCCAGGCAGGCCGCCGCGGCGGCGATCGTTCGTTTCATGTTGGCTCGGTTGTTGTTGATGGGCGCCGGCGGCCGGAGACTGTTCTACTACGTCGGTGCCGGCCCGATTGTTCCCCTTTGATGATCCCGTGAAAAAAAAGGTCGAGCACCGTCCGCACCACCCGGTCGCGTGTGGGCGGCTTGCCCTGGTCGAATGGGCCGAACGCCATCCGAACCATCATGGTCACCATCATGGCCCAGGTACGGGCATCGCCGGGACGGAACAGGCCGGCCTTGATCCCGGCGCTGATCTCCCGCTCCAGCAATGACACCAACGTGTGGTTCTGCCGGTGTATCCACTTGACCCGTTTGCGCACCTGCTCATGCTCGATCTCCGGCAACAGCTTGATCAGGGGGCGGTTGCGCAGCGAGAAATCGGCCAGGGTCCCCACCATCGCGGCCAGTTTCCTGTCCGGTCCGGACCGCAGGCC
>DDXR01000028.1:38531-101802 GCA_002347565.1 bacterium UBP2_UBA2255
TACTGACTGGTCAGTTCTATTATAACACCGGAGAGGCGGTTTGTCAACAGCTCGGCCAATAATGATTGGACGTTTCCCGGATGGGTCTGGTTTAACCCAATAAGAAAACGGCGCCCCGAAAGGCGCCGCTTCCTCCGCGCGGGAGGCTACCGTACCAGAACCACCCGCCGGACCTGCCGCCGGCCGCAGGCCTCCAGGCACAGGAGATAGGCCCCCGGCGCGTTCCCCGCGGCGTTCCAGAGCGCCTGATGGCTGCCGGCGGCGGACTCCCGGTCGGCGATCAGCGCCACCCGCTGCCCGGCAAGGTTGTACGCCGAAAGCCGGCACCGGCCCGGCAGCGGCAGCTGGTAGCCGATCCGGATCGCGCCCCCGGCTTCCGGGGACGCGCACCACAGGCGCAACCAATCCGTCCCGGGAGCGGCGGGGCAATCCACCGCCACCGCGTCCCAGATCAGCCGGGTGCCGTCGGCCCGGATGTCGCAGAGGCGGTACCAGTAGCGTCCCGGGACGGGAATGGTACGGTCCTGATACCGATGCTCGCTCTCTCCGCTTGCGGCAATCGTCTGCAGCAGAGAGAAACCGCCGACGGGACCGGCTCGCTCGATGCTCCACTGGTAGCGATCCGGATCCGGCTCAGCCCGCCAGCGCAGGATCACCGAGCCTTCGAGGTAGGCCGCGGTCACCTGTTCCGCCGACACTCCCAGGGGCGACGATATCGGCGAGCCCAGCTCCCAGGCCAGCAGAGCCGGACGGTCGCTCTTGGCCCCCGGCGCGATCCTGGCCCGCAACCGCAGGAAGCGGTAGGTCAGGGTATCCAGGCTCCAGAGGGAAACCTCGCCGGCGGCGGCAAACCAGGCGCTGTTTCCCGGCAGCGCCGCGTCCGGCACCGGCTGCCATGTGGTCCCGCTTCGGTACTCGACCTGTAGAGCCACCGAGTCATCCGGCGCCCCCGTGCGCCACTTGAAGTAGCCCCAGCCCGAACGGGTTCCGTAGGAGGATAGCCAGCGGTAGTCGGCCTCGGGCCCGATAAGCACGCCGGGAGACGCGCCGGAGGGAACCACGCTGTCACCGGAGAGGGTGAGCCCGGACAGGGTACCGGCGGAAAACTGTCCCGCCCGGCTCTGCCGCCAGCTGCAGGCATTGGCCGGCAGCGTGGTGTCCAGGGTCAGGCTCCTGACCGAACAGGCCGGCCCCCACAGCCCGGCGTTGTCCCGGGCGCGCGCCCGCCAGTAGTACACCGCGCCGTGCGGCAGCGGGGTTGGCCAGGCGTAGGCGGACGTCTCCCCGCTGGCCCCGTTCCCGGCCGACACGCTGTCCGGCGAAGACAGGCCGGCGTCGTCGTCCAGGTAGAGCCGGTGCTGCAGCTGGTCGATGTCGTCGTCGGTCCGCCAGGTGAACGGCGGCTGCCGCGTCCCCAGGCAGGCGAAATCGAAGGGCTGGCCCGGCACGGGCGCGAGCGGCGCCAGGTTCTGGTACCGGGAGGCCACGGTGTCGGCCATGGCGGCGTGGCCGTTGACCGAGTCCCCGAAGCAGTAGCGGTAGTTGAGCGGGGCGCGCGACCCCTTGAGGTACCGCTCCAGCCACGCGGTGAGGTGCCGCCGAGCGTAGCGCCGCTGCAGGCCGCGCGAGATGCTGGCCGAACCGTCGCCCATCGGCGAGGTCCAGCCGTCGGTGAACTGGCTGTGGTTGCCGCCGTTGATCACCGCAAAGGTCGCCGGCTGGCTCCCGCCCCGGTAGACGCCGGTGTACACCTCATGCCATGGCGCGATGTTGTCGTTGGTCGCCTCCAGCACCAGCAGGGGCGCCAGGATGTGCGCGGGATGGGCGGCCGGCGTCGACTGGGGTCCCGAGAAGGAGACCACGCAGCGCAGGGTGTCGGTCATCCGGAGGGTGTCGGCCGCCAGGCAGGCGATGGAGCCGCCCATGCTGTGGCCGGCGAAACCCCACCGCCACCGGTCGATCCTGCCGGAGAACGCGTCGCCCGCCGTGGTGTCGAGGCCTGCCGCGTACCTGGCCGCGGCCTTCATGTCGATGGCCCGGCCGTAGTGCGAGGGGGTGGGAAACGGATTGGAGATGGTCGGGATCACCGCCACGTAACCCCAGCTGGCCAGGTGCCGCCCGTAGGAGACGTACTGATCGATGCTGATGTTGAACCCGTGGCCGAACACCACGATGGGGCACGGTGCGGCTCCCGCGGCCACCCCGCCCGTGCCGTCGCTCGGGTAGTAGATCTTGGAGTTCGACATGGTGGAGGTCGAGCCGCCCGGCAGGGTCGGGATGTTGACGGTGCGCTCGGCCACCGGATAGACGCCGGTGGTGTCGTAGGCCAGGCCCCAGGCACGGGTCGAGGCAACAAAAGCCACCAGCAAAACCAGGCATTGCACCATTCGCCCTGCCTCCTTCATACATTAGATTTATTAATCCGAATCACTCCAGGTTGCCGACACCCATAGGATCTGACATCTCTGCTTCCGCCCCATGCCCGGCAGCAACCTCGAGTTCCATGGCACGAGCCGCGGCCTGATTGGCATCATGGTAGCGGCCCTGGGCCAGATAGCATCGGGAGAGCGCCAGCCATGAGGACCAGTGCCCGGCGTCCGCCCGGATGGCCGCGGCATAGGCTCCGGCCGCCTCGGGCCAGCGGCCCAAGCCCTCGAGCGCCCTGCCCCTCAGGTGGTCCAACTCAGGCCGTCTCCCGCCACGCCCCCGGGTCGTCTTGGCCAACTGTAAAACCCTTTCGTGGTCACCCAGCTGCAGGAACACCAAGCCGGCTCTGACCAAGTCGCTTTCCCGCTTCGGCTCTGCCGCCAGGGCTTGTTCCACCTGTGCCTTTGCTTTCAGTGAATCTCCCAGGGCAAGATGTATTCTGGCCATCTTCGACAACAGTTCGGCTTTGCCCCCGCCCGAAGCCAGGGCCAGCCGATAGTGTCTCAGGGCCGTTTCAAGGCTGTCCTGCCCGCAGGCGGCATCCCCGAGCTGTTGGTGGAAATCGCGCACCGACACGCCCAGGTCCAGGGCTTGCCGGTAAATCCCCACGGCCCCGGCCTGAGAGCCCTGCCTGCTCTTTACCCTGGCCGCCAGATGGTAGGCCCGTTCGAACGCCGGGCGCTTTGCCATGATTGCCTTCGCGGCCTGTCCGGCTTCCTCCAGGGCGCCTGTGCCGTACTGCGACCTGGCTAGCGGCCAGAGCAACGATTGGTCTTGTTCGATATCGTAAGCTTTATCAAGCAGCGGCGCCGCCTGGGCGTAATTACGTCTGTAGAAATGCTCCAGCCCGCAAAGCCCGTACCCTCTGGCCCGGGTTCGCTCGGAGGCCAACATCTCCGGATGAAGGCCCAACGCCCATGCCACCGCCGCGCCGTAGGCGAAATAGACGGCGAACACCCAACCCTCCCGCACTCTTGGCTTCAGCACCAACCAGACCGTAGCCAGCCCGGCCGGTATTGACGCCGCCAACAGCCAGTGGACGCCGATTATCAGCGGACCGGCCAGGTAGGCGGAAACCACCAGCAGGGCAGTGACTGCCTTGCCTCGTTTCACACCCAAGACGGTGGGCAGGGTCATGATCCCGGCCCGCCGGTCGCCCTCGACGTCGTTCAGGTCCTTGGTGGCAAAGGACAAACCAAAGCAGACCATGATGAACCAAGTTAATCGGTCGGGGAACAGAGCGATGGTCTTGGCTCCTCCGAAGGCCGAGAAGCCCAGCCAGCAGGCGGCCAGCGAGGCCAGCGCGATCAACAGGATCGAGACGGGATAGAATCTTCTGAGCCTCAGCGGCGGTGCTGAGTAGACCAATGACAGCACATGGGTGAACAGGACTATCAGAACGGCCGTTTGTCCCAAAACCGAGGCGAATGCCAGCGAGACGGCGGCATAGCCTGCGGCTGATTTGACGAGCTGGGGCGCCTCCAGTGTATCCTGGGAGAGCGGGTTCGGCTTGCCGGTGAGCGAGTCGATATCCCGGTCGAACAGGTCGTTGACCATCACCGCCGACTGAAAGACAGCGGCGATGGCCAGCACGGCCGCCGCCGCGAACAGATAGTCAAATGGGTTGCCGAATGCCTGGGGGTAGGACTGCCCCACCGCCAGCCAGCCGACCCAGAACCCCAAGAGCACCATACCGGAATAGTGGATTATGCGCAGCGGTCTGGCTGCAGCCATGAGGGCGGCCAGCAGGCGGCAATCCCATCGGCGCAACCACAAAGCCCCCAGCCCGGCGGAAAGCAGGAGGAAGAGAAGCGCATACTTGCCGGTGTCGGTGGGCACCAGCCCCCCGGGTCCGAACACCCCGTCCATTGCCGCGCCTTTTCCCGCAACCAGCGACCAGGCTGCGGAGAACAGCAGGGGCAGGGAACCGGCCAAAATGCAGCTGAGGAAAATCAGGATGAAGGCCGAGAGCGATCTCCAGGCCGAGCGCGTCTTCTGCCAGCAGTACCAGGCACCGGCCAGGCACCCCAGCGCCACTTCGATCCTTATCCCCGGCGAGGCTCCGGCAAGATGGCGCCAGGGCGCGAAGGTGTAGAAAAGAAACTCAGGTATCTGCTTGAATTCGGAGAGATAATAGAGCTGGAAGCCACCGCCCCAAAAGCGATCGACCATCACCGGCAGGATGATGACAGGCGACCCGGCCGCCACCGCCCGGGTGACACGTTCGATAGGCTGGCCGCTGATGCCGTGCACCAGGATGATGATGAGCAGAAAAAGGGAGAAGAAGAAGGCCGGCAGATGGATGAAGACCATCAGCTGGGACTGGATAGGCTCCAACCCGAAGCCAAGCTGTCCTGTCCTCTCGAGAGCTCCCTCGAAAAATGCCCGGGCCAGGCAGGAACCGGCCATCAACAGCAGCGACCATCCCAGCCCGTAGCCCGGCTGCTCGACCGCTGCCAGTATCCTGGCGGACAAGGCAGGCTTTCTCAAGCCTGCCTTGTCTGTCGTATTGCTGTTCACCGCTTTTAAAGTTGAATGGATCATTTGACCAGGACCAGGCGCAGGGCCGAAGACTGGCCACCGGCTTCGGCCAAGGCCAGGTAAACGCCGCAGCCGACGGCCTTGCCCGATCGATCGCGGCCGTCCCAGCGGACCCGATGCCAACCATCGGACACATCTTTATCAACCAAATCAGCCACTCGCTGTCCGGCGATGTTATAGACGGATACCCTCAGCCTGCCCGAGGCGACCGTCCGGCAGTTCAGTTCGAAACCGCGCCGCGCTGGATTGGCCCCGGCGCATTGCAGCAGCAGGCCGCCGGGAGCTTCCCCGGACATCCCGGGCCCTGCGGCCACGCCCATGGCCGAGGCCGCGGCCACCGCCTCCGGCGCCCGCACCCTGCCCGACCCATACACCGTATCCTTGCCGGCCGCGCCCAGCGGCAGGGCGGTGGCCTCTAGTATCGAGTCCATCCGAGCCGGCGTCAGGTTGGGATTGGCCTTGAGCATCAGCGCCGCCAGGCCGGCCACATGGGGCGTGGCCATCGAGGTGCCGTCCCAGTTGGCCATGCCTTCCATTATGGCGTCCCAGTACCCGCCGCCCTTCTTGCAGGAGAGGATCTTGACCCCCGGCGCGCAGACATCGGGTTTCAGCAGGCCCTGCAGCGAAGGCGGATTGTAGCGATAATCCTGCCATTTGACGAAGTGGTTGGTGTAGCTGGTGTCGTTGAGGGTGAAGTACCACTGGGTCGGCCCCCGGCTGGAGAAGCTTCCGATCCCGTCGGCGCTGTCGGTGGCCCCGATGGTTATCACCCCTCCGGTGCTGTCACCGTTGTGCAGGTAGCTGTCCGGATACCATGGAGCCGGCACATCCCCGGGACAGGCGATGTCGTAGGGCTTGGCAAAATGGCCTCCGGTCGACGGGTCGCCGTTGCCCGCGGCCACGGTCAGGATGACCCCCGCATCGCGGATCATGTCGCACTCGGCGCGCATGATTCCCTTGAGCATCTGGCTGGTGTCCCCGTTGTCGGTGATGGAGAACCCCAGCGACATGGTGATGATGTCGGCGCCGTTGGCCACCCCGTAGTCCATCGAGGCCAGCAAATCCTCCAGGGTGCCGCCGGAACCGGTGTCGGGGAACACTTTCCCGATCATGATCCTTGCTCCAGGGGCCACCCCCACCTGCTGGCCGCCGGCCCCTGTGCCGGCCACGGTGCCAGCCACGTGTGTGCCGTGCGGCGGAGTGGCGCCGGTCATGATGGCCCAGGGGTCGGTGACGCCGGCGTCCATGGGGTCGTTGTCATGGTCGGCGAAGTCCCAGCCGCGGATATCGTCCACGTAGCCGTTGCCGTCATCATCCACGCCGGAAGTTCCGTTTTGCTCCGCGGTGTTGATCCAGATCCTGGATGAAAGATCGGTGTGGTTGTAGTCCACACCGGTATCGATCACGTCGACGACCACCCCTTCGCCCTGGTTGCCGCCAGACCAGACCGTCGGGGCCCCGATCTTCTGCACCCCCCAGGAGATCCCCTTGGCGGGCGATGATGGGCCGCCTCCGCCCTTGCCAGGGTTCTTGACGCCGGGAAGCTCCGGGTTTCGGACGATCGGCTTGGAGAGAACCACCGCGGCGACGTCAGGCCGTTCCGCGATCTGTCGGATGGTGGCCGCCGCCAGCCGCCCCGATACCGCATTGATCAGGGTCAAGCTCCTGATGCGCTCCGCCCGGCCTGCCCGCTGCTCCGATTCGAGGAATACGCGCACTCCGGCCTGGCTGACCCGGGCCCGCTCCGTCAGCGCCGACGTAAATGATCGCTGCCGTTCCTTCCGGGGAAGCGAGCTGAACCGTTGCGCAAGATCCCGCCCCTCCGTGCGCTCCGCCATGAGTATTATCACCGGTATCCTCTCCCGGGATCCTGCGGCGGCCAGACGGGTTTCAAGGTCCGAAAGCATGGTCGCTCCATGCGACGCGGCCGACGTTGCCAGCGACAAGACCGCGAACCAGACCGGAAGCGCTCTCATGGCACCCTCCCCAACTATGATGTTGCGCGGCATTAAAGGTTTGCCGGTTGCCGCGCCTGTAGTATGCCAAACTTCGATCACCACGCCATCACCGGGGATAACTGATTGTATACAAAATGGTTGACAGGCATTTTCAATGATAGTATAATCATCATGTGAGCTTTTGGAGTAATAATGCACTGGGTTGCGCAGGCATTTTCCGTGTCTGCTCCAACCGCCCCATGGCGGAAACGATCCGCTGCCGATCCCGATGGCTGCCATGACCGTCGAACTTCGCCATCTACTCTTCGACAAGGGCCGGGTGGGACGGACGCTCGAACTGTTGAAGGCGGGCGGCGTGCCGGAACCGGCCAAGGACCCCGACCGTGCCCTGCTCCATGGCCATGCCCTCAATCTCTATGGGGATTACCAGCGGGCGCTGAGGATCTTCGAGGCAGTGCCGCCTGACGCGGCGCGGGATTCCGAACGGCTCTGGGGCCAGAGCGGCTATCACATCCGGATCGGCGCCCTCCATAAGGCCAAGCGCCTCTTGGACCGCGCGTTCGCATCCAACCCTCCGGACTGGCTCCTTCCCCACCTTCACAACCATCTGGCGACCTACTACAGCCAGCTGGGCAGGTTCGATGATGCCGCCAAGACCAATGAGACGGGCCTGGCTGCCGCCGAGATGTCCGGCAACATCATCCAGCTCCTGGTGCTCACCGCCAACCAGAGCATCATCCAAGCCATCCGCGGACGGCCGGGCGATGCGGTGACGGTAATGGAACGCTGCGTCCGCCAGCTGCTGGACCGGGACAGCGTGCTGGCCGCGGCGCACTTCCTGATCGTTTTGGCGGAGCTCTACAACGACCTGGGCCTGCCGGCCCAGGCCAAGCGCTGCCTGCAGCGCGCCGAACCGCTGGCGGAACGTTCGGGGAGCGTGGGGCGGATGATCTTCCTCAAGCTCGCCATGGCGATGCAGGACGGCCGCGATGGACGGACGGCCCGGGAGCTCCAGACCTACCAGGAAGCCGAGGGACTGCTCACCCGGCTGCCGGATCCCATGCTGACGGCACAGGTGCAGGCCGCGCGCTCCATGGTGCTTTTCCGCAAGGGCTGCCTCAGCGATGCGCTGGCCATCGCCGACCGCCTGCTGGCCGACGCCCGGTCGAAGGGCATCGCGCCGCAGATCATGGTCAGCCTCGGATTGCGAGGCAGATTTCTGGCCGGATCGGGTGATCCATCCGCCGCCGCCGCCGCGATTGAGGAGGGACGGGCGCTGTCCCGGCGGCTCGGGGTCCACCAGTTCGCGATGACCTTTTCGCTGTTGGACGCGTTCGCCAGGCTGCGCGCCGGCGACCGGTCACGCAGCCTGGCATCGCTGGAGTGCGCCCTGGGAGCGGCGGCGGAGCACCGCCTGGCCGCCTCGCTCCTGGCCGAGCACGAGGTGCTGGGCGAGCTGCTTCCGGCCCTGGGGACCGGGCTGCGTTTCGACGCCTTTCTGGCCCGGATTGCCGTCTCGCTGGGGCACCCCGGCCTGCTCCGGCACCTGCGCAGGTTCGCCCCCCCCAGGGGGAAGCTGCTCTTCCTGGGCGCGCTCCAGGTGCACGACGCCCCCCGGCAGTCCCGTCAGGCGATCCGACTGCTGCGTGACGCCGATGCGGCGGTGCGGCGCGTCGCCCGCGCCGTGCTCGACGGCTGGGACCGGCACGCCGGCTACCGGATCACCACGCTGGGAGGGCTGCGGGTGCTGCTGGAGGACCGGATGTTGCCCGACGAGGTGTGGGGCCGGGCGGCGGTACGGCGCATCTTCCTGCTCCTAGTGGCCAACCCCGGGCGATGGCTGGCCCACGACCGGATCATCGAGCTGCTCTGGCCGGAGCCCGATCCCGCCGCCGCCCGCCGGGTGCTGGCCAGCCGGCTTTCTGAGCTGCGGCGCATCATCGAACCCTGGCACGCGCCCGGAAAACCCTACGGGCTGATCCGGAGCCGGCCCGGCGCCTGCGGCCTCTTCGGCGGGGAGCGGGTGTGGATCGACGCCGAGAGCTTCGCAGAACTGGCCCGTCGCGCCGAGGACGCCAGAAATCGCCGCTGCTTCCGCGAAGCCCGGCAGGCCTACCGCCAGGCGCTGGAGCTCTACGCGGGCGACTTTCTGGAGGAACATCCCTACGAGGAATGGCTGGCGCCCCGCCGCGCCGAACTCCGCAACCTCTACTTCCGTGCCACCGTCCGCTACGCCGCACTGGAGCTGGACTCGGGCAACCCCGCGGAGTCGCGCCGCGCCTTGGAGGAGGCGCTCTACCGGGACCTGGGCTGCGGCGAGTGCCTGCGGCTGCTGCTGGAGGTGCTGCGCCGGCTGAAGCTGCCCACGCTGGCCCGGGAGTGGGGGGCGCGGCACGCGGACTACCTGCGCCGCGAGATCGGGACCGAGCCCGACCCGGAAATCGAACGGCTGATCGCGGGCCTGGAATGACCAGGACTATGATGAAAGACCGGCCATGGCGGGCCGGTCTTTTCATCACCGTTTGGCGGCGGACGCCCTCAGCTGCGGAACAGCACCTCCTCGCGCTGGAAGAAGGCCACCGCGAACACGAAGGCCAGCGCCGCCAGCAGCCCGGTGGTCAGAACGGCGGGACCGATGTGCCCCCAGTTGACGATGCCCATCAGCAGCTCCTTCTGGCACAGCGCCGTGTTCAGCACCGGCACCAGGAACAGCCCGGGGGACGGCTCCATCGGGGTGATTGATACCATGGCTAGCATGATGATGGCCATCATGAAGTAGCTGGCGTAGGCGTTGCCCTCCCTGACCGACCGGGCGAAGCTGCCGATTAATAGCATCGCTGATGAAAGTAGAATGGCGGTCGGGATCAGGGTCAGGTACGAAAAGGCCATGGCTCCCGGCGAGAACGACAGGCTGATTGGGGCGCTTTGCCTGGCGGACAGGATTGAGATGCCCGAGACCGCGGTCAATCCCAGGCTAACCAGACCCATCGCTGCCGTAATCATCCCGATGGTCACGGTTGCCAGCAGTTTGCCGACTACGATTTCTTTGCGGCTGATGTCGCTGACTAACAGGGTCTCGATTGTCCTGCGCTCCTTCTCGCCGGCCGTGATATCAATGGCAGTGTGCACGGCGCCGACGCAGATCAGCAGCACGATCATGTAGGGGAGGATCATTCCCATTACAAACCCGCCCATCTTCCGAGCCGAGGCCACGTTTTTATACTCGGCCGTCAGGGGCGCCAGCATCAACGTATCCAGGCCTTTGGCCATCACCCGTTCTGCCACCAGCCTGTGCCGGCGGGCGTCGATCAGTTTTGCAACGCGCTCCTTGGCCACCACCGAGCTGCGGTTGGCCTGGTCGTAGAGCAGGGACAACGCCAGGCGTTTGTCGGCGCGAACCGGCTGGAACTCCAGCGCCGCATGGATTTCCCCGGATTCCAGCAGCCGCCGGGGTTCGGCAGGCTCGACGATGGCGATCTTCGGATCGTTCCGCAACAGGTCCAGCAGTCCTTGATCGCGCGGCCCGCTGACCGCAACCCGGACGGTTCGGCGCTCCTCGTCCTGCCGCTGCTGGCCAATCAACAATCCCATGCCGATGAACATTGCCGGATAGACGACCAGCGGCAGCACCAGCACCGAGAAGATCGTACTGCGGTCGCGGAAGGCGTCGCGCAGTTCCTTGCGGAACACGACGATGGTTTTAGCGGTCATCATGATCCCCTCCCATCAGCCCGACGAAGATCTCCTCCAGGTCGCCCCCGCCGTGGCGGCCCTTGATCTCGGCGACGGTGCCGTTCTCCGTGATCCGGCCCCGCACCATGAAGGCCAGCCGGTCGCACAGGGTCTCGGCCTCGTGCATGATGTGGGTGGAGAACAGGATGCACTTGCCCTGGTCGCGGCACTGGCGGATGAAGCGGACGATGGTGCGGGTGGTGACGATGTCCAGCCCCGTCGTCGGTTCGTCCAGGATCAGCACCGGCGGGTCGTGCAGCACGGTGCGGGCCAGCGACACCTTCTGCTTCATGCCGGTGGACATCGTGCCCACCCGCCGGTCGGCGAAGTCGGCCATGCCGAACTGCCCGGACAGCTGGTCGATCCGCCGGCCGATGGCGTCGTCGTCCATGCCGTAGAGCTCCCCGAAGTACCGGAGCGTCTCGCGCGCGGTCATCCGGTCGTAGAGCCCGGTGTCGCCGGTGAGGAAGCCGATGCTGGCGCGCACCGATTCCGGCTCGGTGCGGACATCGTGGCCGGCCACCGCGGCGGTCCCCGCGGTCGGCGCCAGGATGGTGGCGATCATCCGCAGGGTGGTGGTCTTGCCGGCGCCGTTGGGGCCNNTTGGGGCCGAGCAGGCCGAAGATCCGGCCGGCCTGGCAGGCGAAGCTCACCCCGTCGACCGCCGTGACCGGACGCTGCTTGCGGTCCATGAACGTTTTGGAGAGTCCGTCGACCGTGATCATGACGTTACGCGAGCTCCTTCAATGGGAAAGATGCGGCTGGCGCCGCATCTTTGGAACACGACGGTGTCGCCGCGGACCGGTGACGGTCACATGCCGCCGAACTTGAACATGCCGCCCAGCGCTGCGGCGGCCAGCGCCCAGATGCCCCAGGCCCCGTATACCGCGGTGAGCGATTTCTTGCGCGCCACCCCGGTGAACACGGCGAATCCGACCGCCATCACGTACAGCGACCACAGGGTGAAGACATCGGCCTGGGCCAGCAGCCGGAAGACGAACCGCTCCTCCATCTCCGGCGGGAGGATCAGCGCCAGCGACGTCTGGACCTTGACCGTCTCCTGGGCGAACATCAGGGGGACCTTGACCAGCGAGCCGGGGATGGCGATCATCCCCGCCCAGGCGCTGGCGGCGAACATTCCGGCGAACGTCGCCCTGCCGCCCAGCATCGCGAACAGCCCCCAGAACACCAGGGTGACCAGCAGCAGGCCCACCGGCTGGGTGACGGCCGCCGCGGTCACGCCCAGCGCGAAGGGGAGGCCCCCCTCCATCTGCTCCACCGCGCGGGCCTTGGCCTCTTCCGGGATGTCGGGATTGGCGTTGATGCGCGCGATCTGTTCCGGAAAGACGATCGGCCGCAGGATGATCACCGTCACCAGCGCCGTGACCAGGGCGCCGATCACCAGCGGCGCCAGCCACTGCGGCCGGTCCTTCATCCCCTCGAACACCTTCGTCGGCTGATAGTAGATGCCCGACAGGTTCTGCCACCATCTCATGGATCGTCCTCCGGTTTGTCGTGGTGATTACTTGCGGGGCCGTCGTCCGGCGCGACCGACCAGCGCCTCGGCGATCTGCACCGCGTTGGTGGCCGCGCCCTTGCGCAGGTTGTCCGCGACGACCCACAGGACGAAGGCGCCGGGCGCCGAGGGGTCCGGCCGCAGCCGGCTGATGAACACCTCGTCCCGTCCCGCAACCTCCAGCGGTGTGTGGTAGCGTTCGCGGGAATAGCTGATGCCCGGAGCACGCCGCAGGAGCCCCTCGATCTGGCGCAGCACTGCCGCTTTCCTGGTCACGAAATAGACCGACTCGGAGTGTCCGGTCATCACCGGCACCCGCACAGTCGTGGCGTTGACCGCGATGGACTCGTCGTGGAATATCTTGCGGGTCTCGCGCACCATCTTCCATTCCTCGGCACTGTACCCCAGGTCCGTGAAATCGCCGATCTGCGGGATGACGTTTCCCGCAATCGGACGCGTGAACAGTGCATTTTTTATTTTACATTTTTCATTTTGCATTTCGGCGCGAAGCGCCTCCACGCCTCCCCGGCCGGCTCCGGACACAGACTGGTAGGTGGCAACGACTATCCGCTTGAGACCGAAGACCCGGTGAATCGGCGCCAGGGCGACGACCATCTGTATGGTGGAACAGTTGGGATTCGCGATGATGCCGCGGTGGCCCTGTAAATCGCCGGGATTGACCTCGGGCACGACCAGCGGCACCTTCCGGTCCATCCGGAAATCGGCGCCGTTGTCGATCACGACGGCCCCGGCGGCCACCGCCCGCGACGCGAAGCGGGCGCTGGCGCCCTTTTCGCCCTCGGTGCCGGCGAAGAAAACAATGTCGCAGCCGTCGAATTCGGGGTCGGCCAGCGCGACCACCGGGTACTGCCGTCCGCCGAACCTGATCCGCCTCCCCTGCGACCGGCGCGAAGCCCACAGCCGCAGTCCGGCCACCGGGAACCTGCGGCGCGCCAGGGCGCCCAGGATCTCCTGCCCCACCAGCCCGGTGGCACCCACCAGGCCGATCGTCATCCCTGCACCGGGCACGGTTACAACCGTTCCTCGGCGACCTTCTCGGCGATGGTCAGGATGGCGCACTTGCCTCCTTCGGGCGATGGCTTTGACTGGTGGCGCGCCGGCGGCCCGGTGATGACCGCATGAAAACGCTCGGGAGCCGAGCCCTCGGGCGCCAGCGCCTCTCCCTTGACCCAGAAGCTGCAGCGGTCCTTGAGGCACTCGGCCTCATCGGGCTTTCGGATGAACAGGATCGGGCAGATCATATGGCCTCGCAAGTAGCTATGTGTCGGATCGCGGTGGTTCCCGGCGCCAGCCTACCCGATGAACGCCCGGTGCAGCCGGACGAGGGCCTTCTCCAGTTGGGCTCTGGCGACGTAGCAGGCGATGCTGGTCTGGCCTGTGGTCAACCCCTCGACGTGGATGCGGGCCGCCGCCAGGGACGTCAGCATTTTGGCGATGATGGCCAGCTCGCTGCCCACGCCCGGACCGACCAGGGTGATCGCCCCCAGCCCCCGGTTGACCGTCGCCGCCCGCGCTCCGCCCAGCAGCGGCAGCGCCCGCTCGACGTCGGACTCGGCGATCACGAAGTGCAGGCTGGCCGCGGCGCCGGCGGACGGCCCGTGGAAGAACGACTTTACCGGGATGCCGCCGCCCGCCAGCTTGGCGACCAGCTGGGGCATCGATCCGCCGCGCCGGGCCGCCGTCCGCACCGTCAGCAGGGCAATGTCCTTGTCGTGGGCGATGCCCCTGATCTGGATCCGTTCCATTGCCTTTCCTTTCCCGATGACGGTTCCCGGATCGTCGGTGAAACTGCTGCGGCATACCACGGGCAGTCCGTACTTGGCCGCCAGCCCGGCGGCTCGCACGTGCAGCACCTGGGCGCCGGCCCCGGACAGTTCGACCATCTCATCGAACGGGATCGACCGCAGCAGCCGGGCTCTCCGCACGACGCGGGGATCGGCGGTGAACACGCCGGGAACGTCGCTGTAGATCTCGCAGGACGATGCCGGCAGCGCCACGGCCAGCGCCACCGCCGTGGTATCGGAGCCGCCCCGGCCCAGGGTAGTGACCTCCCGTCCCAGCGACACGCCCTGGAACCCGGCAACGATCACCACCCGTCCCTGGGCCAGGGCCGCCCGAATGCGGTCGGCCCTGATCTCCAGGATGCGGGCCCTGGTGTGGCTGGCGTCGGTGATGATGCCGACCTGGGATCCGGTGAAGGATATCGCCCGCTCGCCCAGGTCGTTGATGGCCATCGACAGCAGCGCCATCGATATCCGCTCTCCCGCCGTCAGCAGCATGTCCAGCTCACGTTCGGGCGGGCGGGGCGTCACCTGCCGGGCCAGTTCGGCCAGCCCGTCCGTGGAATGACCCATCGCCGACACCACCACCACCACCTTGTTCCCGGCCCGCGTGGCGCGGACGATGCGCCGCGCCACCCCCTTGATCAGCGCGGCGTCGGCCACCGAGGTGCCGCCGTATTTCTGGACGATGATGGNNACTTTCCCGATCCGCTCGACCGCCTCCTCCATCCGCTGCCGGGGGATGGTCAGCGCGAGGCGGACGTAACCCTCGCCATGCTGGCCGAAACCGACGCCCGGCACCACCATCACCTGCGCCCTCTCCAGCAGCAGGCCGGTGAATGACATCGAGTCGTATCCCTGCGGCACTTTGAGCCACAGATAGAACGTGGCCTGGGGCAGCTCGAATTCGAAGCCGAGTTTTTTCAGGCCGGCGGCCAGCACGTCGCGCCGCTCCTGGTATGTCCTGCAGTTCTCCGCCACGCAGTCCTGCGGCCCGTCCAGCGCGGCGATGGCCGCATGCTGCACCGCGCCGAACACCCCGGAATCGGTGTTGGTTTTAACCTGCAGCAACGCCGCCAGCGCCCCGCGGTTTCCGACCGCCATCGCCACCCGCCAGCCAGTCATGTTGTACGTCTTAGACAGCGAATGGACCTCGACCGCGACTTCCGCGGCGCCATCGACCTGCATGATGCTGGGCGGCGTGAATCCGCCGTAGGCGATCTCGGAGTAGATGCCGTCGCTGATGACGAGAACGCCGTGCCGCGACGCCCAGTCAACCAGCCTTCGGTAGAAGGCCAGATCGGCCACGGCGGCGGTGGGGTTGTTGGGGTAGCACAGGAAGATGGCCTTGACACCCTTGGTCGGCAGGGAATCGACATCCGGCAGGAATCCGTTCTGCGCCAGCAGCGGAAAGGAGACCGGTTCGGCGCCGGCGAACATCGTCTGCGCCGCGTACACCGGGTAGGCCGGGTCCGGGCACAGCGCCCGATCGCCGGGCGAGAACAGCGCCCACGGCAGGTGGGCCAGCCCGTCCTTGGCGCCCATCAGGCAGACGACCTCGCCGTCCGGATCGAGCCGGACCCCGAAACGGCGATCATACCACGCGCTGACCGAACGCCGGAAGCCAGGCATACCGTCGTACGAGGGGTAGCGGTGGTGGCGGGGATCGCCCGCCTCGGCCCTGAGGGCCTCGACGATGTGGACCGGCGTCGGCAGGTCGGGATCGCCAACGCCCAGGTCGATGATGTCCCGGCCCCCGGCCGCCAGCGCCGCCTTCTTGCGGTTGAGTTCGGCGAACAGGTAGGGCGGGAGCCGCTGCAGCCGCGCTGCCGGACCAGCGATCACTGCTTCACCCCGGCATTGGCGAGTTTCTCCGATGCCTTTGAGGCCTTCACCGGGTCGCCGTCACCCCGCGCCAGGTACTCCCGCAGCAGGGCGATCCCCTCCGCCGCCTCGCTGCGGGAGCGGTTGGGCTTGTCCAGCAGGCGGCAGCCCAGCAGGTAGGCCACCCTGACCGGCTCGGCCGACAGCTGGCGGGCACGCCGCAGGTACTTGATCGAGGAATCGGCCTGCGCCGGCGCGGACAGCAGGTACCCGACATTGAAATGATACTCGTCCCGGTAGGCGTTGAGTTCGATCGCCCGGCGGTAGTGGGCGATGGCCGAGTCCTTCTCGGCGCTCAGCAGGAAGCAGTAGCCCAGGTTGGAGTGGAAGCGCTCGGCCGACAGGCCCCGGTCCAGTCCTGCCCGCAAGACGGCGATGGCAGCGGCCAGGGTGTCCTTGCGCTGGTAGGCCTGGGCCAGTGCGATGTAGGCGTCGGCGTAGCCGGAATCGATCGCGATCGCCCGGCGATGATGGTCGATCGAACGGTCGCGGTTCTCCGGCGTGGCGTAGCACACGCCCAGGTTGTAGTGGGCCGGCGCGAAGTTCCGGTCCAGGCGCAGGGCGCCCTTGAACTGCCTGACGGCGCCGGCCGTGTCGCCCCGCTGGAACGCCGCGACGCCGGCCTTCAGCCTCTGTTCTGGCGTACCGGGGACGCAGCCCGTCAGAAATGCAACATTCAAAATGCAGAATGAAAAGATCAAATATAGAGCTGTCAGGATACTCGGCGATCGACCGCGGATCGGCATCGTCCCGGTGTTGGCTTGATCTTGCATTTTGCATCTTTCATTTTTCATTCTTCAACCCCAGCACGTCCTGCATGTCGTACAGTCCCGGCGGCGCCGCCAGCACGAACCTGGCCGCCAGCAGCGCGCCCTGGGCGAACACCGTGCGGCTGTGGGCGCGGTGGGTCAGCTCCAGCCGCTCGCCGGTGCCGGCGAAGGTGACGGTGTGCTCGCCCACGATGTCCCCGGCCCGGAGGGAGAAGACGCCGATCTCCTTGGCCGTCCGCGCGCCCTCCGACTTCTGGCGGTCGTAGACCGGCGCACCGCCCCGGATCATGATCAGCTCGTCCAGCAGTTTCTTGGCGGTGCCGCTGGGCGCATCCTTCTTCCACCGGTGGTGGCTCTCGACGATCTCGGCCTCGAAGTCCGGCGGCAGCCGCCGGGCCGCCAGCTCCACCAGCCGGTACAGCAGGTTGACGCCCACCGACATGTTGGACGAGACCACCAGCGGGATCTCGCGGGCCAGGTCGGCGAACAGCTCGGCGTGCTCGACCGCCAGCCCGGTGGTGCCGATCACCATCGGCTTTTTGATGATGGCGGCCTTCTTGGCGTTGGCCAGCGTGCTCTCCGGCGTGGTGAACTCGATGATCACCTGGCCCTGGTTCATGGCCATCAGCAGGTCGTCGACCACCGGCGGGGCGTCCTCGGTGCAGGTCTTGCCGACGGCCGGGTGCCCGCGCCGCTCCACCAGGGCCGCGATCCTGAACTCCGGGTTCTCCCGGATGCACTCGATCAGCGCCTGGCCCATCCGGCCCGACGCGCCGCATAAGATCAAGTTGATCATATTCTTAATAATATCAAAAAAATGGACATATTACAACCACAATTAGGAGCGATTAAAACGTTTGGTCTTCATCATCATTTTAGTTGACATGCTCATCATCATTGACTATCATCATGGTGAGCCATCATCCATGGAGCGCCAAATGAAGAATATCTTATCAATGCAACAGCAAAAAGACGATTTTGATAGACAAGCGAACAACTACATTTGCTGGTTCCGGAAAGCAAATGCATTACGTTTATCTGCGAATATTTTACTCCGGCAATATCTTGAATGTTTCAAATCGCTCAAAGAATTAAAATGCACTAAAGCACCGGCATCGCTGTTTATCCATGAGCAAGCACTACTTTTAGAAGGGTTTGCATTAGAATGCGCACTCAAAGGCATTTATATCGCCGATGGAGGAATAATTGCAAAAGATGGTAAAATCATCAAGGTTGTTTCAAATCAACATAATTTGTCGAGTTGGTGCGTAAAAACAAAAACACAACTGTCAGATCGGGAAAAAGTGATTATTAAAACTCTATCGTTGATCATCACAAGTTATGGACGTTACCCAGTCCCAGTCAGTTTTTCGAATAATCAGCGAATCCGAACGAAGGAGTACGGTTACAAACCACTCTATATGTGGCATCATGACGATTTTGTTTTTGTTGATAGTTTAATAACAAGCCTTATTGGTGAGGAGTTATCGTAGGATTCTTTGCCAGCAAGAGGGCGCTCCAAACGGAGCGCCCTCATTCTATTGCCGGCTTCCCGCTGGCGCGAGAGTGAGGAGAATAGAAACCTGCCTCAGTCCCGCTCGCCCCCGTAGTTGGGCGCCTCCTTGGTGATCACCACGTCGTGGACGTGGCTCTCGCGCAGCCCCGCGCTGGAGATCCGCACGAACACCGCCTTCTGCTGCAGCTCCTTCAGGTTGCCCGCCCCGCAGTAGCCCATGCCGGAGCGGATGCCGCCCGTCAGCTGGTACACGGTCTCGGACAGCAGTCCCTTGTAAGGCACCCGGCCCTCGATGCCCTCCGGCACGTATTTCTTGGCCTCGCGGCCGCCCTCCTGGAAGTAGCGGTCGGCGCTGCCGGCCCGCATCGCGCCCAGGCTGCCCATGCCGCGGTAGACCTTGTAGCTGCGGCCGGAGAGCAGGATGGTCTCGCCCGGGCTCTCCTCGACGCCGGCGAACAGGTTGCCGATCATCACGCAGTCGGCGCCGGCCGCCAGCGCCTTGACCACGTCGCCCGAGAACTTGATGCCGCCGTCGGCGATCACCGGGACCCTGGCGCGCGCGGCCGCCCGGGCGCACTCCATCACCGCCGTCAGCTGGGGCACGCCCACCCCCGCCACCACCCTGGTGGTGCAGATCGAGCCCGGCCCGATCCCGACCTTGACCGCGTCGGCCCCGGCTGCAGCCAGCGCCGCCGCGCCCTCGCCGGTGGCCACGTTGCCGGCCACCACGTCCACCGCGGGATGCCTGGCCTTGGCCGTCCTGACCGCCTTGAGCACTCCGGCCGAGTGGCCGTGGGCGGTGTCAACCACCAGCGCGTCCGCGCCGGCCCGGACCAGGGCCTCGGCCCGCTCCAGGAAATCGCCGGAAACGCCGATGGCCGCGGCCACCCGCAGCCGGCCTTGGGCGTCCTTGCAGGCGTTGGGATGCCGCTTGCGCTTCATCACGTCCTTGACCGTGAACAGGCCGCGCAGCACTCCCTTGCGGTCGATGATCGGCAGCTTCTCGATCTTGTGCTTGCGCAGCAGCCGGCTGGCCTCGTCCACCGTGGTCCCCACTGGTGCGGTCACCAGCCGGTCGCTGGTCATCACCTGTCCGACCTTGACGGAGAAGTCGGTCTCGAACACGATGTCGCGGTTGGTGAGGATTCCGATCAGCCTGCCGTCGACGTCGGTCACCGGGATCCCGGAAATCGAGTACTCCTTCATCAGCCGCAGGGCGTCGGACAGGGGGTGGTCGGGCGAGAGCGCCACCGGTTTTGAGATCATGCCGCTCTCCGAGCGCTTGACCCGGTCGACCTCGGCCGCCTGCTGCTCGACGCTAAGGTTCTTGTGAATGACGCCGATGCCCCCTTCGCGGGCCAGGGCGATTGCCAGGGCGTGCTCGGTGACCGTATCCATGGCCGACGAGCACAGCGGGATGTTGAGCCGGATGCGCCGCGAGAAGCGGGTGGACAGGTCGGCGTCCTTGGGCAGGACGCCCGAGAAACGCGGCACCAGCAGGGCGTCGTCGAACGTCAGCCCGTCGCTCTTGATCCACTTGGCCATTGTCGCCTCCTCACTTGCTCGCCACGAAGACAGCTGGGCATAAAGGTGATCCCTGGCTGCGTAGGGATCGGGGGAGGATGACTCCCGCCCCCTCCCCGGTCATCACCAGCCGCGTTGTCTTGGTGCCCGAGTGATTCAATCTTCGTTCCATTCGCCGGTGAACAGCAGCCGGACGTCGCCCTCCAGAAAGACGCGGGCGATGTCATCCCCATCCCGGTCGAAGTGCACGGTCAGCACCTCGCCGCCGCGGGTCTCGCAGTCGACCGGGCTGTCGGCCAGTCCTCGCAGCGCGGCGGTGACCGCGGCCGCGGTGGCCCCGGTGCCGCAGGCCAGGGTCTCGTCCTCCACCCCGCGTTCGTAGGTGCGGATGCGCAGCCGGTGGCGGTCCAGCACCTCGATGAAGTTGGCGTTGGCGCCGTCGGGGAGGAACATCCGGTGCTCGCGGATCCTCCTGCCCACGCCGGCGACGTCGAACGAATCAAGCTCGGCCACCGGGACCACCGCGTGCGGCACGCCGGTGTCGGCGAAGCTGGCGGCGTAGCCCCGGCCCTCGAGGTCGAGGATGAAGCTCAGCCGCACGTCCCGGGGCTCCCGCATCGACAGCTTGACGCGCCGGCCGGCGACTTCGGCCCGGTGCGCACCGTCCCCGGCCTCGAAGGCCATGGCGGCCGGTGCCGCGCCGATGGCATGTGCGAACCAGGCGATGCAGCGGCCGCCGTTGCCGCAGAACGCGACCTCGCCGCCGTCGGCGTTGAGGTAGCGCATCCGGAAGCCCACCCCCGCCGCGCGCTCGATCAGCAGCACGCCGTCGGCGCCCACGCCGTTGCGGCGGTGGCACAGCCGCGCGACCAGCCCCCCCAGGTCCCTCGGCAGTGACCCGTCCCGGTTGTCCAGCAGCACGAAATCGTTGCCGGTGCCGGACATCTTGTAGAACTTCATCCCTGTTCCCTTGGTGAATACCGAATACAGAATTCCGTATTCAGCGTTCAGTAGTCAGGCGAGGTTTTATTTCACCTTCAAAACGTCCACCATCTGGTCCATCTTGGCCAGCAGCTCGGCCTGGAACTCCCTGCGCCCCGGCCGCTCGGATAGACGGCTCTGGAAGTACCGGGCTCCCGTGACGAAGTACCAAATGCCGCACGCCATCGCGGCGATGCTCAATAGGGCCAGCAGGCCGTAGAGCATCCCGAACAGTGGTCCGAATCCGCCCATCATCGCGCTCGCTCCTCCTAATGTTGTGAATGCCACCCGCGGTCGGCGGCGTGGCACTCTGGGGTCCGGTTACTTTTTCCTCTTGAGGTACTTGGCCTTGTTCCTCTGCCAGTGTTTGTAGAGGGTCACCATGATCGCCTTCTGGACGTGCATCCGGTTTTCGGCCTCGTCCAGCACCCGCGACTGCGGCCCGTCCAGCACCTCGTCGGTGACCTCGTCCCCGCGGTGGGCGGGAAGGCAGTGCAGGAAGATGGCGTCCTTCTTGGCCATGGACATCAGCTGCCGGTTGACCTGGTAGGGCGCGAAGATCCGGGCCCGCATCTCCTTCTCGCTCTCCTGCCCCATCGAGGCCCAGACGTCGGTATAGACGATGTCGGCGCCCTTGACCGCCTCGCGCGGGTCCCGCATGATGGCCAGCTGGCTTCTGCCCTTGGCCGCCAGCGCGCGCGCCCTGGACCAGATCCCCTTGTCCGGGTCGTAGCCCTGGGGGCAGGCCACGGTCATGTGCATGCCCTGGGTGGCCGCGGCCAGCAGCAGCGAATTGGCCACGTTGTTGCCGTCGCCCGCGTACACCAGCTTCAGTCCCCTGAGCCTTTTCTTGTGCTCCAGGATGGTCAGAAAATCGGCCAGGATCTGGCAGGGGTGCTCCAGGTCGGAAAGGGCGTTGATCACCGGCACGGTGGAGTGCTCGGCCATCTCCGCCACGCTCTTGTGGGCGAAGGTGCGGGCCATGATCAGATCCACCCAGCGGCACAGGTTGCGGGCGATGTCGGGCGTGGACTCCCGCCTGCCCAGCAGCATCTCCAGGAAGATGGCGTGGCCCCCCAGCTGGGTCATGCCGGTCTCGAAGGTGACCCGCGTGCGCAGCGACGGTTTCTCGAAAACCATTGCCAGCGTGCGGTCGGCCAGCAGCTTGGGGCTGCGACCCGCCTTGGTCGGCTTCTTGATCCTGATCGCCAACCGGAACAGGTCGTCCATCTCCTTCTTGGTCAGATCGGCGACCGAGAGCAGGTCCTTGTTCATGTCCTCCTCCTTGCGATGACGGGTGCGATTGACGGCGCCTTTGAAAAAACCCGCATGACGGAAGCGGTCAGCGGGATACGGCCGGAATGATATCGGATTATTATACCACGGCCGCCGGGCCAAAGTCAATCAAAATCAATCCCCAGCGGCGCCGTCCGGCCGCTCGCCGTCCCGGCCGGCCCGGGGATGGGCCTGCCGGTAGACCCGCTTGAGGCGGTCGACCGTGACGTGGGTGTAGATCTGGGTGGTCGAAAGGCTGGCGTGGCCCAGCAGCTCCTTGACCGCCTTGAGGTCGGCACCGCGCTCCAGCAGGTGCGTGGCGAAAGTGTGGCGCAACACGTGGGGGCTGGCCTTGCCGCGGCCGCCGGCGGCCCGGATGGCCAGCTTGACGATGCGCTGCAGCTGCCGCCGCGCCAGCGGCCCGCCCTGAGAGCCCAGGAAGACCGCCTGGTCCGGCGCCCGGCCGCCGGCCAGGCAGCGCAGCGCCGCCGCCGCCGGGCGGGTCAACGGGACGATCCGCTGCTTGCCGCCCTTGCCGGTGACCTTGACCGTGCCGCCGGCCAGGTCGACATCGCCGGCCCGCAGGCCCAGCAGCTCGGACGAGCGCAGGCCGCTGCCGTAGAGCAGCTCGATCACCGCCCGGTCCCGCGCAGCGTGACGGGTGCCCGCGGCGGCGGCGGCGGCCCCGCCTGCCTCCGCCTCGGACAGGAACGACGGCAGTTTCTTGTCGAGCCTGGGGGAGCGCAGTCCGGCGGCGGGATTGGCCGCGACCAGACCCTCGCGGGCCGCGTGCTTGAAGAACGCCTTGACGGCCGACAGCTTGCGGGCGGCAGAGCGCTTGTCCAGCCCCTGCTGCAGCAGCCCGCCTAAAAACTGCCTGATGTCGTCCCGCCGCACTGATCCGGGATCGCCGGTCTTCAGGAACGAGAAAAACTGCCGCAGGTCCCGGTCGTACGCCTGGGCCGTGTTGGCCGACAGGTTGCGCCGGACGCGGAGGTGGGTCAGGAATCGATCGACTGCTTCCATTGGCGAGCACCACCCCGGATGATGCTGGCGGCGCCGTGCTCGGTCCAGCCCATTGACAAAGCCGCCTCGCATCCTGCTAAGCGGCCCGGCATCTTCATTGTTGTCCTTCCGTCCCGCGCCTGTCAGAAGGCCGCCGAGACGTCCACCCGCATCGGGTTGCCCAGGCCGCCGTACGGCGTATAGGCAAAATCGAGGCGGTAGTTGTGGTAGCGCACGCCCAGACCGGCCGCCAGGCCGGAGAAATCGTCGGTGGAAGACCCGTTCTGCAGCCCGCCATAGAGCCCGTTGTAGCCCAGGCGCAGGGCAACCAGGCCGCGAATCCAGTATTCGCCGCCGGCCTGGAACGCGACGGGCGAGTCGACCGGCTTGACGCCGGCCAGCGCCACGGTCAGGCGGTCCAAGAAGGGGCGATAGGCCAGGCCGGCCCGCACCAGCAATGGCATCGCGGCCTTTTCGGTGACAAAGGCCTTGGTTGCGAACCCGATGTTCTGCACCGCGGCCCCCAGCGCCAGGCTGGTGCCGTAGTTGCCGGGCCGGGCCGGCTTGAACAACCGGTCCCCCAGCGACTGCAGGTCGACCTCGTAGATCAAGCCGGCGTCCACTGCCACGCCGGATGCCGAATACTCCTTGACCTTCTCGTAGGCTCCCTTGACCGCGGCCCCGGCGAACCACTGGGGATGCAGGCACCGGCCGTAGCCCAGGCTGAGCGCGGCCGAGGAGTAGCTGAAACTGCCTAATTCCTCACCCAGCGGATCGTCCAGCGTGGTTTCCTTGATGTCGCCGCTGTTGAGGTAGGTCAATCCGGCCGCAGCGGCCGAGGAGCCGTCCAGCGGCTGGATGAACGCCACGTTCCCTGCCTGGATGCCGGAAACGTAGTTGAGGTACCCGGCCGAGACCTGGCGCGAGCGCTGCAGCGGCAGGCCCGCTGGATTGTAATTCAGGCCGGACGCGTCGTCGACAACCGCCACCACCGCCTCGCCCATGGCCGCGGGCCTGGCCTTGACCGGGATCCGCAGGAAGGCGAAACCAGCCGTGGAGGTAGTTACTTCATCATTAGAAGAGGGCAGCGAGACCGCAAGCACCGACGCACCAATCAAGCCCCCAGTTATCGCGTATGGAAGATAGGTTATCTCCTTGCCGCGCGCTGTCTTCTTCGCTTCACGAAGGGAATCTGGAATATCAATGTTCCGATATTTGTATGCCAACGTAAGCGCTACCACTTTAATCTTTGATGTGACCAATTGCGCTATATCACAATCGTTATCATAAGCCACGTTCTGTTCCACACGCCCAGTCGCGACGTCAATCAATCTGATATTTATCGTATAGGTCGTGCCGGCACAACCCACACTACCGGCAATGATCTTTATTACCCCGACCAATTTCCCGATTTCAACGACGCAGGCATCATCGCAGGCCCCGGTCAATTGGAATCCTTGTTCCTTTAATATCTCGCCCATCTTTTCCCGTTCCAAGATATCAAATACTCCCGTATTAAATACTTCGGTCCGGAAACGATCGGAAAGTATAGAAGCATCAGCTGCAGAGATATTCTTCCCGTCTAGGTCAACAATAGCTGTTGCCACCCTATCCGCTTTTTGAGCCAAGCAGAATGGGACGATGGTAAACAACAGAAAAATAGATGCGACTGATCGTCTCATCAATTGCCCCTGCCGTCGGTCGGCTTGTTGGGCGTCATCAGAAACAGCCGGTGCCAGCGCTGCTTGCCGTCCATCACCTGCGCGTTGTCGAAATTATAGCTGGCCCTGCCCAGCACCGCCTCGAATTCCTCGCGGTGAATCCACAGCCAGTCCTGGACCTCCTCATGGTCGATGGTCCTGAGGTAGTGGATGAATTCCTCGAGGGTGAACCCCGTCTTGGCGTGGGCTTCCAGCCACTGCTCGGCATCGTCGCCGTCGATGCTGGACAGCAGCTCAAAGATGTCGTCCCAGGCCGTGGCCGGCATCAGCCTGACATTGGCATAGTTCTTGAAGAATTTCATCTCGCGGCGCCGTTGGTTGACCTATCATACCGTAAAAGACCGCTGTTGTCAACAGCATCGCCGCCAGCGGGAACCGGAATCGCCGGAACCCCTGGCGGTCATTTGCGGCCCGCCGGCCGCCCGGGCCGCGGCCTGGCCTTGTGCCGGGGGTGCCGTGCCACGGCGTTGATGGCGTTGACGACGGCCACCAGCACCTGGGTCTTGAGCTGGGCCGAGGCGATGTTGACCATGGTGTGGATGTGCCCGCCGCTGCTGGCCACGTAGTGCGGCGGCAGCTGGTTGAGGGCGAAGGCCATGATGTCCATTTGGCAGGTCCGGCACTGGCAGACTCCGGGGCGCGATGCCAGCACCGCCGGCAGCTCCTGCCGGACGATGAATTCCATGTAGTTGGTGAGCTTGGGCATGGCTGTCTCCTCTGCTGTTCCCGTTTTCAGGTGCTACCTGCTCCATCCTTGTCGTGCCGACGGTCATAGGCGATCTTATCCCGTTTTCGCATCTTGGCCTGCTTCTTCAGTTGGGCGGCGATCTGGCTGAAATGGCCGACGTGCTTGATCGGCCGGTACCGGTTGGTGACCACCGCCACCGACAGGGTCATCAGCCGGAAGCGCCGCATCCGGCCGGAGCGGTCGGCTACGGTGATGAACCCGGCGCGGCGGTCCTTGGGGTCGTAGTACTGGTCGATGGCGGCGTTGAACCGGCCGACCACGGCCTCGGCCAGGGCCGCCGCCTTGCCGTGGCCGCAGATCAGCACGAAATCGTCGCCGCCGACGTGGCCCAGGAACGAGTCCTCGCCCCCCGTCTCGTGCAGGGCCTGGGCCAGCAGCATGGCGGTGAAGCGGATCACCTCGTCGCCCCGGACGAACCCGTAGTGGTCGTTGAATTCCTTGAAATGGTCGAGATCGGCGTACAGCACGGCGAAGGTGCGGCCCGACCCGATCAGGCCGGCGATGCGCTGCTCGATGACGCTGTTGCCCGGCAGGCCGGTCAGGGGATTGGCCGACAGGTCCCGCTGCCTCGCCTCCTTGAGCGACGTCAGCATCCGGTTGAAACCGTCCCCCAGCGCCTCGATCTCATCGCCGGTCCTGAAATCCAGCCTGGCCTCGAGGTCGCCCTCCCCGACGCGGCCCAGCGCCTGCGCCAGCCGCTCCAGCGGCGAAGTCAGCACCATCGACAGCCCGACCGCTGCCAGCAGCCCCACCACGGACAGGACGGAGAATATCAGGATGATCACCGCCCACAAGTGGGAAAATTCACGGCGGGCCATGCTCTCCGAAACCGCCAGGATCACGCAGCCATGGTACGACTGGCGGTGATTGATGACCGCGCCCAGCTGGAAGATGGACTCGGGCCCGAATTCCTGGGCGATGATGAACTCGTCGCGCTTGCGGTCGAACTCCCGGCGGGCGTGGAACGCCGCCGGCGGAATGTCGTTCCGCCCGGCCGAGAACAGCACGCTGTCGCGGGCGTCGAGCACCGCCAGCCGCAGGTAGTACGGCAGCCGCGCCATTTTCGATTCCAGCATCCGGGCCAGCACCCGGTCGCCCGCCAGCTGCCGTCCCAGGAGTTCAGGCCGCCCGGGCACCACGGCCTCCTCGCAGCGCGCGGCCAGTTCGCGCACCAGCAGCAGATCGCGCTGTTCCATCATCGCCAGGATCTCGCGCGACACCAGCCGGGGCACCGTCACTGCGGTCAGGACGGCCGAGAGGGTCACCACCGCCCCCATCAGGATCACCAGCTTGCCCCGGATGGAGCTCTTGAACCGTCGCCTCATTTCGGCAGCGCCAGCACCGCCGCCCCGACCTGGCTGGCGTGGAAGTTGATCCGCTCCAGGTCGGACAGCAGGTCCAGGTGGATGGTGCTGGTTTCCCGCGATTCCCGGTACCCCTGCGACAGCCGGTCCAGGTGCTGCTTGTACAGCTCCCGCTCCAGGGCGTGGACCTCGTCCTTGCGCGCCAGCGCCTGGGCGGCGAGGGCCCGGTCGCCCGAGGCGAAGGCGTCGATCGCGATCTCGAGCGTCCTGACGGTCTCGCGGTGCAGCCGGCGGATGTCCTCCCGGCCGCCCTCGGAGAAGGCCAGCTGCAGTTCTATTTTCTTGATGGCATGGCCCATGATGTTCTTGCTGATCACGTCGCCGATGTGCTCCAGATCGTTGACGATGTACAGCAGCTCCACCCCGCGGTTGGACTGGTCGCCGGACAGTTCCTCCTGGGTCAGCCTGGCGACGAAGGGCGTTATCGCCTCCTCCAGCGTGTCGATCTTGTCGTCTTCGGCGACCAATTCTTTGGCCAGCTGGGCGTCGCCGGTTTCCAGTGCCGCCAGCGAGCGGACCAGCATGTCGCGCACCAGGTCGGCCATCCGCAGGATCTCGCGGAACACCGAGCCGATGGCCAGGCTGGGGGCATCCAGCACCCGTTCGTCCAGGTACTGCGGCCCGAAGTCCTTGTGGCCGACCGCGGCCCGGGGCGCCAGGGCGCGGATCACACGTTCCAGCGGCGTCAGCAGCGGCAGGAACAGCGCGGCCGCGATCAGGTTGAAGGCGGTGTGGGCGTTGGCGATCTGGCGCGCCGCCGGCCCCCCCCAGCCGGCCACCAGCTGGGTGAAGGGGCCGATCAGCAGGCAGGCGGCGATGCCCGCCAGCAGCTTGAAGACGGTGTGGCCCCACGCCACCAGCATCGCCTCGGCGGTGCCGCCCCAGGCCGCCAGCAGGGCGCTGCCGCAGGTGCCGACGTTGGCGCCGATGATCACGGGCATGGCGGCCCGCAGGTCGACCAGGCCCTGGAAGGCCAGCGTCAGCAGGATGCCGATGGTGGCGGCGCTCGACCGGACCACCAGGGTCATCAGGATGCCGATCAGGACGCCCGCCAGCGGCAGGGCGGCCATGCCGGAAAACAGGCCGAGGAACCAGGGCAGCGCCTTCAGCGGCTCCATCGCATCGGCGGTGAGCTTCATGCCGTAGAAGATCAGCCCGAAGCCGAACACGATCTGGGGATAGAAGCGCCACGGCCGTTTTCCGGCCGCCACCATGGCCAGGAAACCTCCGGCCACGAAAACCAGGCAGTAGTCCGACAGCTTGAAGGCGATCAGCTGGACGGTGATGGTGGTTCCGATGTCCGCGCCCAGGATGACGCCCAGCACCTGGCGCAGGCCGATCAGCCCGGCGTTGGCCAGCGAGACCAGCATCACCGTGGTGGCGGTGGACGACTGGATGATGGCCGTCACCAGCACCCCCACTCCCATCCCCGCGTACCGGTTCCCGGTCAGGCTCCACAGCATTTGCCGCAGCCTGGAGCCGGCCGCCTTCTGCAGGCCGCGCGAGCAGAAGCGCAGCCCGAACAGGAACAGCGCGATGCCGCCGGCCGCGCCCAGGAACGCGACCAGCCACCAGTGCGGACGCATCGCCTGGATTCGGAACGTCACCCGGCGGGCCGGGTCGTCCGCCAGGCTGGCCGTCAGGTATGCGGGCCCGGGGGCGCCGATGGGCCTGGGCAGGCAGCGCGCGTATCCCTTGATGTCGGTAACCGCTCCGGGTCGGTCGATGGCGACGGCGGCCGGATCGACCGGCTCGAACACCACGCGCGCGCCGACGGCCGCCCGGCCCCGGGCTGTGGTAACCTGCACCACCAGCGGACGGCGGGCATCCTCGCCGATCACCGCCGGCTGCTGGTCCCCGGAATCGTCATTGCCCAGCGCATCGGTGGCCTTGGCGATCCTGAGGTCGCCGGACCGGGCCGGTGCGGCCAGCAGCGCCAGCGCGGCGACTATCGGTAGCCAGCGCCGCATCGTCAGCGGGTCAGGTCGACCTCCACCACCCAGGCTTGCTCAAAGCCCAGCGAACGGGCCCGGGTCTTCATCCGGTCGGCGTCCTGCTTGGCCAGGCTCGAGCCCACCTGCACCTTGTAGTAGGGCAGGGCCTCGACGATGAAGACCTGCTGGTCGCCGAATTTCCAGCGGGCCTCCTCGGCCACCCGGCGCGCGTTCTCCAGCGTCGCGGAGGCGAAGATCTGCACCCGCCAGCCCCAGGCCTCGGTCACCGGACCCCGGCTGCCGGTGAAATCGCGCGCCGGGGCTCCGGCCTCGGCTGCCGCCGTCTCGACGGGCGCCGCCGGGGAAGCTGCCGGTTGCTCGGGAAACGGCTCCCGCTGCGGCTGCTCGGCCACCGGCGCCTTGCCCGGCTCTTGGACCGCCTGCCTGTTCAGGCAACCGCAGAAGGCCAGTGCGGCGAGGCAGGCGGCACCCGTCAATGTCCTCATCATTCCCCTCCATTTCGATAGCATGTTCATGCTCACAGATACCGGTTCAGGTCCGGCCGCGACCGCAGCTGTTCAAGGATCGCCCGCACCTCCTGGGCCCGCGAGCGATGGCAGACCAGCACCGCGTCGCCCGACCTGACGATGATCAGATCCCTCACGCCGAGGGCGGCGACCATTCCCCGGTCGCAGACCGTGATCGTCCCGCCGCTGTCGACGGCGACGGCCTCGCCGACTGCGACGTTGCCGTTCGCATCGGCCTGGGAAAAACGCTCGATGGCCTCCCACGACCCCAGGTCGTCCCAGCCGAAATCGCCCCTGATCACGGCCACCCGCTCGGCCTTCTCCATCACGCCGTAGTCGATCGAGACCTTCGCCACGCCCCGGTAGAACTCGGCGAAGGCCCTGGGGCCCGCGGCCAGCCCGCCCTGCCGCTGCCAGTCGCCCAGCCCCCGGGCGAGCTCCGGCATCAGCCGCTCGATCTGACGCAGGATGGTCGCGGCGCGCCAGACGAAGATGCCGGCGTTCCAGTAGAAATACCCGCTCCTGACGAACCGCTCGGCCGTCGCCCGGTCGGGCTTCTCGCGGAAGCTCTTGACGGCGAAGCAGGGGACCTCGCGGCCCGGCAGGATGTCGCCCCGCTCGATGTACCCGTAGCCGGTCTCGGGCCGATCGGGCGGGACGCCGATGGTCGCCAGGTAGTCCTGGCGCGCCAGGTCGACCGCCGCCCGCAGCGCCTCCCGGAACGCGGCGACGTCGTTGATGGCATGGTCGGACGGCAGGACGATCATCACGCCGTCGGGATCGGCCCTGGCGATCTCGGCGGCGGCCAGCGCGATGGCGGGCGCGGTGTTGCGGCCGCAGGGCTCGCCCACCAAGTGCTTGGACTTGACGCCCAGCCGTCTGATCGCCGTCACCAGCCCCTTGCCGGTGATGATCCACTGGTTGGCGGCCGGCGCCAGCGGCTCGACCCGGGCGATGGTCTCCTCCAGCATCGATTTCCCGCCGGTCAGCGCCAGCAGCTGCTTGGGGCGCTTCTCCCGGCTCTGCGGCCAGAACCGCTCGCCGCGGCCGCCGGCCAGGATCACCGCATGGACGTTCTTCATATCGTCCCCCGTTTCCCCGGCGCGGCCTTGATCAGCGCCGCCAGCAGCGGGACCATCAGCTCGTGATGGCCGGTGAAGGAATAGCCCGTGCCCCCGCTCCGCACCGGCCGCTGCACCACGTTGACGGTCGGCCGGTAGTGCTGGACCATGTCGAAATTCGCCGTGGCGAAGCCCCGCACCGGCCCGCCCAGGTTGCGGGCCACGGTCAGCGCCTTGAGGAACACCTCGGGCAGCACCACGCTCGAGCCGATGTTCAGCACCACGCCGCCGGCGAGCCTCGTGACCGTCTGCGCCAATATGCGGAAATCGCGGTGGCTGGCGCTGCCCGCCGCGGCGCCGTCGAATGAGGGGTGCTGGTGGACGATGTCGGTGCCGATGCCGACATGGACGGTCACCGGGACCTTCAGCTGGTAGCAGCGCGCCAGCAGGCTGATCGCCCGGTTCCGCACCTTCGTTTCGTTCAGGAACAGCCCCAGGGACTCGCCGAAACCCAGGTCCTGCGCGTCGCCCTGGATCACGGCGCCGTTGATCAGGTCGGCCGTCTCGGCCGCCATCCCGAACGACCCGTCCTCCAGGCCGGCGGCCACGTCCTCCGAAGTCCTGCCCCAGCAGGCCAGCTCGACGTCGTGGATGGCCCCGGCGCCGTTGAGCGCCACGGCCGTGACGAAGCCCCGCTCCACCAGGTCGATCAGCACCGGCGACAGGCCGCACTTGATCGGGTGCGCGCCCATCAGCAGGATCACCGGGCGCTGATGCTGCTTCGCCCGGCGGATGTCCGCCGCCAGCGCCGCCAGGTCGCGCGCCTTGAGGATGCCGGGCAGGCCGCGCAGGAAGACGGACAGCGCATTCTTCGGATCGGGCACCCGCGCCAGGTCCGCCAACCGGACCTTGCTGGCGCGCGTGCGCACGGAGCGCCGTTTGACCTTGTTGAGATCGACCTCGGGATATCGTCCCATCGTTCACCTTGTATTCTGTATTCAGTATTCCGTATCCAGTGTCCTGCGTTTACCCCGGTTTTGCATTTTGCATTTTCATCAGCCATCAGTCCGCGCCGGGCGTGTACTCCTTGAGCACCGCGTTGACCGACCCGATCAGGATCTTGCTCTTCATCAGCACCGGCACCCGCCGCTGGTCGTCGGTGACCCAGATCGTCAGCCGGCCCTTGTTCTCGAACAGGCCGGGCGTCCGCAGCATCGGCTCGATCACCACGCAGGGCACCTTGCCCAGGACGGTCTTGAGCGTCTCCTTGCGCAGCACGCGCACCTCCAGCGGGTAGTTCTTCTTGTCGGTGTGGTTGTCGATGTACAGCGAGCGGCCGATCTCCAGCGGGAACAGCCGGGTGTAGAACAGCGACAGCAGGACGTCGCGCGAGCCGGGCACCATCTCGATCACCTGGCCGGTGCTGTAGCGCGCCTTGTTCTGCTCGTGGTCGAACACCACCGACTCCTCGTGGCGGTAGCCGCCCTCCTGGATCTTCTTCTGGAAATAGAGCGACACCAGGCTGCCGGTCTGGACGAAGGACTCGGCGCGGTCGTGCACCCGGTAGAACTTCGAGAAGAAGGCGTTGGACCAGGTCTCGTTCACCAGGTGGTAGCATTCCTTGTCCTGCGACCAGGTCAGCTCGGGATTGACCTTGAGGTAGGCGAAGCCGGCGTTGATCCCCGAGTACTCGATGGAGAACAGCATCTTCTCTCCCAGCCGCAGCGCGGGAACGGGGGCCGCGCCGGCCTGCGGCGGTGCGGTGCTGTCGCCCTGTGCTCCGGCCAGCGCCACCAGCGCGAGGGCCAGGATCGCCATCGATGCCGTTCGTTTCCGCACGTGATGTCCTTTACGTTGTGGCCAGCATTTTGTGGACCTGCTCCAACGCCCTCGCTGCCGGGATCGACCGCATGCAGTCGTACTGCGGGCAGCGCGCACCGCGGCATCCCCGGCAGGTCCGGTCCGGATCCGGCATGATCACCGCATGGCCCGGCCCGTACGGTCCCCAGCGCCGGGGGTGGCACGGCGCGACCGGGCAGTACAGGCCGATCACCCTGGTCCCCGCCGCCGCCGCGATGTGCAGCGGCCCGGTGCTGTTGGCGACCACCAGCGCGGCCCGGGACAGCACCGCCGCCAGTTCCGGCAGCGTCAGGCCGGAGGCCCAGATCGGCGTGGACTTCAGATGCTGTTGAAGCCGTCCCTTGAGCTGCTCCTCGCCCGGGCCCAGCGTCACCACTACCCCGGTATTCGGTATTCCGGCTTCCGTATCCAGTATTCTATCGGTAAGTTCCGCGAACCGCTCCAGCGGCCAGTCCATGGCCGAGCCGCCGCTGCCGGGATGAACGACGATGTACGGCTCGCGGTCCGGGATGCCGACCCTGGCACTGGCGGAGGCGACCAGCGCGTCAGGAATGTCGATCCGGGGCGGGAACGCCATCCGTTCCCCGTTCATCGAAGGATACTCAAGCCCCAATCCCCGGGCGATCAGGTCCAGGTTGTGCTCCAGCTCGTGCCGCAGGCCGTACTTGCGGTGCTGGCGCACCCGGCGGTTCAACAGGAAACTGTAGAGCCGGTATGCCGTGCCGGCGCGCACCGGGACCCGCGCCAGCCACAGCGCCTGCGCCAGGCGCGCCGTCGGGTGCAGCAGCACGGCGGCATCGAAGCGGCCGTCGCGCAGCTTGGCCGCCAGCGCCCGGGCCGTATCCGCCGGATCGTCGCTGACCACCGCGTCGACGTCGGGCGACAGCCGCACCAGCGGGGCCGTGTACTCCCGCGCCAGGAACGTGACCCTGGCGCCGGGCAGCGCGCGTTTCAGGAACGCCGCGCAAGGCAACGACAGCACCACGTCGCCGATGCGGTCGGTGCGGACCAGCAGGATGTTCGAGAGCGTGCTGCCCATCACCGGTCCGGGCCGCGTCACATCGACAGTTTGAAGTAGAGCTGGATCCGGGGCCGCTGGAACCGCTTGAGCCAGCTGATGAAAAACGCCTTGTCCCGGCACTGGTACCCAAGGTTGACGTCGCGCAGCAGCGGCATCGAGAACACCGACTGCTGCACGACCGCGGTCGTGTCCCCGGGCTGGGCCGGTGCGACGGCCTCGTCCTCTATGAAGACAGTCAACGGCAGGTTGAACGAGTAACCGCCGGCGATATGCAGCTTGAAGATCTTATAATGGTAGTAATTGATGGTGCAGTTCACCCTCGAGAACCGCGCGGCCGAGGGCATGACCGTTTTGACCGCGTGGGTCTGTTTGCCGGTTTGAACTGGTTTGATCGTTTGTTCCATCTTCGCCGGATCCCCCGGCTTCATCGGAGGAACAGACTGGCCACGATGTACCGGCAGGGCGGCCAGCGCCATCAGTACTACGAGGCTTGTCAGCATCAGGATTTGCCTTGTGTCAACGTAATCGCGCCGCTTCCCGCTTCACTGCCTGGAACACGGCCTCCAGGTCCAGCTGCTTGACGCACTCCAGGGTTTCGCACGACCGCTTCCAGCAGGGCGCGCAGGGCAGCGGCGACACGATCTTCTCGCCCCGGCCGAACAGCTCGATCTCGGCGGCGCAGGACAGGCCGAACCAGGCCACCACCTGCTTCTTCAGGGCGATGGCCATGTGCATGGCCGAGGTGTCGCCGGTGACCACCAGGTCGCAGGCGTCCACGTAGACGATGCCGCGCCTGATGCCCTCGCCCGTCGGGCTGGCGATCACGAAGGCGCCTGCCTTCCGTTTGATCTCGGCGTTGCGTTCCGTCTCGGCCTTCCCGCCCAGCAACACGATCCGGGCCTTGGGCAGCTCCTTCCTGATGCGCTTGATCAGCGAGACGTGCTGGTCGACCGTCATCTTCTTGTTGGGGAACAGGTCGGAACAGCCGGTGTTGAAGCCGATGACGATTCCGGATTTGGAAATCTTGTATTTGGCGCGGAAGTCATGTGCCAACTGCTTTTCCTGCTGCGTCAATTCGAGAACGTAGCCCTCGCCGCGGTAGTCGAGCCGCAGGGCCCGCGCCAGGAACCGCACGCCGGTCTCGGCGTTGCGCTTGAACTTGAGGCCGTCGTCGAGGCCCAGCCGGTAGGCGTATTCCGCCTCCCGGTTGAACGGCACGATCGCGCCGCGGCCATCCAGCCCGAAGCCAAGCTTTTCCCTCGACCGCACCAGCATCGCCAGGGCGTCGGCGCGGTACGACTTGTCGACCGAGTACAGCCGGTCGAAGCGCATGGCCTGCAGCACGGTCACCGTCTCGAAGTCGTACGGCCACACCCGGTCGACGTGGGGGTTGTTGGCCAGCAGCGGCACGGCGCCGGGCATGGTCACCCAGTGGACCGTGCTGGCCGGGTCCCGCCGCTTGATCGCCGGCAGCAGGGCCGTGGTCATCAGCACCGCGCCCAGCGCGTCCAGGTTGATGATCAGGACCTGCCTGCCCCGCGGGCGGCGCTCGGCGCAGCCATGGCACAGCTTGCCCGGCCGGCACGGCTTGTAGCCGGTGTAATGGACGCAGTCGATGGAGTACTTCAATATGACCTTCGCAATTTCTTGGCAATAATCATCTAAATCACAAGCCATCCAACACACCGCGCTTAGATAAGACGAAGTAGATGAAAGATGCAGACGCAGCTGCCGACATCACTTGATAATCATTATGTTTCATACCATCTGCCCAGTCTGAAACACCTTTAACCAATATCCATTCTTTACGTGCCCGTACACAAGCAGTGTATACACCTGCAGCCTCCATATCACCGCCTATGGCTGTTGGATAGCCATCAATCAATTTCAGTTTAAACTCTAGATTATCGATAAGTTTCTCACCTGATAATATTTTCCCAAAATGAACTTTAACCTTCGTTTTATCTGGTCTTTTAAATGACCAATCACTCACACTGGTCCTAAATCTATCAAGCAGGATCAAACCAGGCATCGGCACTGCACTTTTATAAACTACTTCATCACCAATGCGTTGTAATTCATATGGGATTACCGCATCAGAAACTAACACATCACCAGCTTCATGAATATGTCTATCTTTACCAAAAGCTATACCAGCAACAACGATTGCTCTTGGATCCCATGAAGCGATGGCAGCCGTTGTAGTAGCAGCAGATCCTGTCGGTGAAGATGAACCCATTCCGGTTCTTACTACAACTGCTTTGTAATAACCATATCTACCCAAATAATATGTTTCATAACCTTTCGAAAACCGTAGTACACTAACCCTACCTGATAAAGGATTCAACAATCGGAGTACCTGTTCAAGTTCTATCTCAGTTGTAGTAACAATAAGTACATCTATACGTCCAATTGCCCCTTTGCTTTTCTTGTCAACTATCCTATGTTGTATTTTTCTTTTCTTGTACCACTTCATTCTTGAAAAATCATACTTTTTCTCAGGCAGACAAACACTAGTATACTTCCTATCAGCAATAAAAGTAACCGTGTTGCTACCTTGTGATAAATTGATAGCATCTAAAACTAGTGTCGTCAAGAAAACGATGTCGGGCGCACCATTTTCACCCCAACAACCCAAATCGATTTGTTGCTGTGAAAGCAACCATTCCCGCGCCTTTTCGGTTGATCGTTGCCATCCAGTTGGTTTAAATAATGAAACACTATGAAGCGCTAGCGATGTAAGCTCAATAGATCCTGTTTTAACATCGTGCCAGTTAGACCACCATCCATCGATGTGTTGGTTTTGTATAAGAGCATCAAGAGCTTCACCGATGATAGGTTTTGAGATATCATTATGTAACCTATAATTCGCAAATGGTATCACGGAAGCAATAGCAACTGAAAATATCGTAACATATTGTCCTTTTTGATTACGTATACCCTCTATCCACGGGCATGGGCTATCGTCGATAGAAACAATCTCGATCGTCTCTAATATACGATTTAGCTGCTTAATGTAATTGTTCACAGCATAATCTGAACGACATAAGTTAAAAAGATAGAAAGAACTGGCGTATTTATTAGATCCACCCAACAATGTGCTCTCATCAAGCTCTCTACCTAGTCTTCTGAACCATCCTTCGAACCCACCTATCTTAAGCCATTCATATGCCCTAAGAACCGTCGCTTCTATTGATAATTGTTGTGAATCGCTGAAACCCCAAAAAGGTCTTAATAGTAATGACGAAGTCTTTTCGATATCGGCCAATCCTATAATCTTTGGCTTTTTATGGTATGTAACGCGTCCTTTCTTACCATTAGTACTTTCATGATAAATTTTTGTTGGGGCATTTGCTTCTTTTAACCGATCTGTTTGTGCACGTTGCCATTCTTGCTCAATCTGATCAATATATCTCCTGCAATCGAAACCTCTACTTGCTAAATAGATAAACGCTTCAAGGTCACCCCAAGAATCGAAATCATCATTAAGAATAAACCTAAAAAATTCCTCTGATTTTTGTGTTTGTGACAACTTAGATTTCGATAATGTATTTCTAAACTCCTTTACTTTCGCATTGCGTAGCGCATCAGCTTTCATCAAAGCTTCAAACTGCTTACTTATATTGGTTGGTTTCTTCATATCTTTCCTGAGTATTCGTAGCCCAAGCTTTTTACTTGGGCTACGAATACTATCTCTACTTGAAAAACCCGGCGATGCCGTCCACCACCTGGTCCTGCTGGTCCTTGCTGATCTCGGGGTAGATCGGCAGGCTGAAGACCCGGCTGGCGGCGTCCTCGGCCACCGGGAAGCTGCCCTGCTTCTTGCCCAGGGACTCGAAGGCCGGCTGCAGGTGCAGCGGGATCGGGTAGTGCACCGCGTGCGGCACGCCGGCCTTGCCCAGGTGCTCGACCATGGCGTCGCGCTGGGAGGTGCGCAGCGTGTACTGGTGGTAGATCGCGCCGTTGTAGCCGCGGACCTCCGGGACCCTGATGTCCCCCACGCCCGCGAACCGCTGGTTGTAGTACGCCGCCATCTCCTGCCGCGCCTTGTTCCACTGGTCGAGGTATTTGAGCTTGACGGCCAGCACCGCGGCCTGCAGGGCGTCCAGCCGCGAGTTGACGCCGATCTTGACGTGGTGGTACTTCTTGTCGGAGCCGTGCTGGCGGAGCACCCGGCAGTCGCGGTCCATGGCGTCGTCGTCGGTCAGGATCATGCCGCCGTCGCCGTAGGCCCCCAGGTTCTTGCTGGGGAAGAACGACAGCCCGGCGATGGCGCCGATCGAGCCGGTCTGCCGTCCGCGGTAGGTGGCGCCCAGGCTCTGGGCGCAATCCTCGATCACCGCCAGGTTGTGTTTCTTGGCGATGGCCATGATCTCGTCCATGTCCGCGGCCTGGCCGTAGATGTGCACCGGCATGATGGCGCGGGTCCTGGGGGTGATGGCGGCCTCGATCCTGGCCGGGTCGATGTTCAGCGTGTCCGGGCAGATGTCCACGAACACCGGCGTGGCGGGGATCCAGGTGATCACCTCGGCGGTGGCGATGAAGGTGAACGGCGTGGTGATCACCTCGTCGCCGGCCCGGACGCCGGCCGCCTTCAGCGCCAGGTACAGCGCGTCGGTGCCGGAGTTGACGCCGATGGCGTGCCTGACGCCGACGTACTTCGCCACCCCGGCCTCGAACTCCTCGACGGTCTTGCCCAGGATGAACCCGCCGCTGGACACCACCTTCTCGATGGCCGCGTCGACCTCGGGCTTGATGGTCCGGTACTGCGCCACCAGGTCCAGCAGCTGCAGCTTCTGCTTGTCGCCCATGATGCTCCTCGTGATTGTGTCTATGATGATGGTTGGTTGATCTGTTCGCGTACGACTCTCCGATACGTTCCTACGGGTCCTACGTATCAACGATGTACGTCCGGCCTATTCGATCTCCAGCGGGCAGGTGTCGTCGATCAGCTGCACCCCGGGGATGGTCTTGCACAGGAAGTCCTTCAGCTTGGCCTTGGCCTCAGCCGACGATGTGAGCTCCATCACCGACGCCGCCAGCGCCCGGCACTGGTCGAAGCGCAGGCCCACCACGATCTTCTTGACCTCGGGCACCGCCGCCGGGCTGACCGACAGCTCGTCCAGCCCCAGCCCCAGCAGCAGCGGCACCGCCAGCGGGTCGGCGCCCATCTCGCCGCACAGGCCCACCCAGATGCCGGCCCGGTGACCGGCGTCGATCACCTCGCGGATCAGGCGCAGCACCGCGGGGTGGAACGGGTCGTAGAGCTTGGCCACCCGCTCGTTGGTGCGGTCGACCGCCAGGGTGTACTGGGTGAGATCGTTGGAACCGATCGAGAAAAAATCGCAGCAGGGCGCCAGCTCGGCGGCCATCAGGGCCGCCGCCGGGGTCTCGACCATGATCCCCAGCTTGACGTCCCGCCCGAAGGCGGTGCCGGCGGCGGCCAGTTCCCGCCGACATGACTCCAGCAGCTCGCGGCTGCGGCGCACCTCGTCGGGGCTGGAGATCATCGGCAGCATGATCCGCACCGTCCCGTGCGCCGACGCCCGCAGGATGGCCCGCAGTTGGGTCTTGAACAGCTCCGGCCGGTCCAGGCAGTAACGCACGGCGCGCCACCCCAGGAACGGATTGGCCTCCTGGTAATCCTCGCCGATCTTGTCCCCTCCCAGGTCGAACGTGCGGATGATCACCGGGTCGGGCCGTGCCCGCTCGGCCACCCGGCGGTAGATCAGCTCCTGCTCGTCCTCGCTCGGCATGTGGTTGGAGGTCAGGTAGATGAATTCGGTGCGGAACAGCCCCACGCCATGGGCGCCGTGCGATTTCACCGATGCCATTTCCTCCGGGAGTTCGATGTTGGCCGCCAGCTCGACCGCGTGCCCGTCCGCGGTCACCGCCCGCTGTTTGCGCAGCCGCTGCAGTTCCTGCTGGTGCCGGGCATAGCCCTTCAGCTCGCGGCGGTAGGCGCTGGTTGTCTTCTCGCCTGGGTTGAAAACCACCGCGCCCCTGGTGCCGTCGACGATCACCGTGTCCCCCTGCGACGCCCCCAGCATCGCGCCCTTCAGGCCCACCACCGCCGGGATCTCCAGGCTGCGGGCCACGATGGCCGTATGCGACGTGGTGCCACCCACCTCGGTGACGAACCCGGCGGCCTTGCGGCTCAGCAATTGGGCGGCGTCCGCCGGGGACAGATCGTGGCTGATCACCACCGCCTGCTTGGGGATGGCCAGCGGAATGGCCGTTGTCTGGAACTGCAGGTGCTTGATCACCCGCCAGGCCAGGTCGCGCACGTCCGCGGCCCGTTCCCGCAGGTACAGGTTGCTGGTGGCCTCCATGCCGCGGACCATCGTCTCCATGGTCTCCTGGAAAGCCGAGGCCGCGTCCTGCCGCTGGCCGCGAATCCGCTCCACGGTGGCCTCGATCGCCGCCGGGTCGTCCAGCAGCAGTACCTGGGCGTCCCACAGCGAGGCCTCGCTTTCGCCCAGGCGGTCGGCGATCTGCCGCTTGATCTCCAGCAGCTCGCCCCTGGCCCGATCCAGCCCCCCCCGGAACCGGGCGACTTCGGTCCCGGCATCGCTGACCTGGCGCTTCTCCACCAGCGGCGCCTGTTTGCGGTAGACGAAGGCGCGCCCGATGGCGATGCCCGGCGATGCGGCGATGCCGGTCAATCTCACTTCCTTGGCCACGTCAATCCTCGTAGAACTTGTCGGCGATCAGCTGGGCGATGGCCGCCACCGCCTCGGTCTCGTCCGGCCCCTGGGCCCGCACCGTCAGGGCCGACCCCGGCTCGGCCGCCAGCATCATCACCCCCATGATGCTCTTGCCGTTGACCTCCAAATCGTCCTTGCGGACCCAGACCTGTGACTGGAACTTGCCGGCGGTCTTGACGAACAGCGCGGCCGGGCGGGCGTGCATGCCCAGGCGGTTGACGACGGGGCAGGTGCGTTCTGTCATGCGGTTTCCCTGGTTCCGATGGTGAGGGTCACGGTCTCCGCCCGCCCGGGCGCCAGCGTCAGCCGGGCGTGCCACAGGAAGCAGGAGCACTGGTAGTTGCGCTCGAACCCGGCCTCGGACTGCGACACGGTCTCCACCGGGTAGCGCCACAGCTCCATGGGCCGGTCCCAGCGGAAGTGGACCGCTGTCTTCCGGTGCCGGTCATGCACCTCCAGGTCCTCCAGACCGGCGTCCTCGGCGGGAACGTCCAGCGCCTCGGTGGACAGCTCCCGGCCGCGGCATCGGCAATGGCGGCCGGGGCCCGAAGACAGCAGGCCCAGGTTGAATTCCACCGCCGGCCGCAGCTCGACGGACTCCGCGGCCGTGTTGTGGAACGAGAACGCAACCTGGAACTCCCCGTCCTGCCGCAGCCCCACGGTCTTGGAACACCTGACGGCGCCGCATTGGAGACTGAGCCCGACCTCGACGGCGGACTCCAGCTGCCGCACCTCGGCGCGCCATCCGTCCCACAGCAGCTCGCCATGGGGCCGCCCCGCGAGCAGGTCGCCGAGCGTCGCGCCGGGCGACAGCAGCCGTGAGATCAGGCCGGCGCGGCGGCAGTCGTCGTAGACCAGCAGGCGCTCCAACCCGTCTTCCTTGGCCGCGGTCATCTCGTGGATGCTCCTGCCTCCGGCATCCGCGCCGGCGTCGAGCCGGCGGATCTTGGCATGGTAGCTCTCCGGCCGCCGGGACAGCGTATCCAGCAAGTTGTACTCACGGCCGCGCACGTCCCACTCGAAGATGACTCCCCCCTGCGCCGGCGCCAGGTACAGGTTGACCTCACCATTGGACAGCAGTATCTCATCGTGGCCATCGCCGTCGAAGTCCAGGACCTCGGCCCGGGGCCACGGTCCGCCGCCGTCGCACAGGTTGCCGGCGCGGATCAGGTGGCGGTACAGCGCCTCCCGCAGGTGCGGCAGGTACAGGCCTCCGAAGATGCCATGCCAGTAGGCGCAGTTACACTGGCCTCGGTACAGCTCGCGCCGCGCCTGGGTCCCCGCGCCCGCGGCCTGCCGGGAGACATGCAGCATCCTGCGATAGATGTTATTGGACTCCGGGTACTTGGTCAGGAAATTGCGCCAGATCCCCCCCCGGACGAACGGGCTGAACCGCTCGTGGCTGCCCTCGGCCTTGAGCCGGCCGGCCAGTTCCTGGTAGACCGCCGCGGCCGCTGGTTCCAACACCCACTCCCCCATCTCGGCGTAGGAACCGGTCGGCAGGTAGACGCGTCCCCGCGGCGAACAGGATCTCATCGCGTCGGCGAACGTCGCCGTTTCGAGCCATTCCCGGTTCCGGCCCAGCGCGTCGAGGAAACTCCCGAGCCACCCCTTGACGTACGACAGCTCATGCGTGCCCGGCCAGACCCCGAACTTCTCCCCGTCGTCCGCCAGCACGGCCACCACGTCCCGGTCGTCCCGGCACAGGCCGCGCAGGTACCCGATCACCTCGTCCACCGGATGGAACGGCACCAGGTACCGCAGCTTCTGGCTGATGGGGAACACCGCCAGCGTCTTGCCCTGGTCGTCGGTCAGGAAGTGGCCGTCCAGCTCGTGCTCGAACTTGCCCGCGCTCTTGAAGTGAGCGTCGTCCAGCGCCACGTGCCGGATCCCGGCTTCGGCCAGCGTCGAGGCCAGCCCGGGCTCCCACACCCGCTCGGCCACCCAGGCGCCTGCCGGGGCCGCCCCGAACTCCGTCGCCAGGAACTCCGACATCATCGCCAGCTGGCCCTGCCGGTCGCGCTCGGGGATCGCCGGCAGGATCGGCTCGTAGAAGCCGCCGCCCATCAGCTCCACCTGCCCCGACTGCACCATGCCGCGCACCAGCTCGAGGTATTCGGGATGGTGGTCTTTGAGCCACTCCCACAGGCAGCCGCTGTTGTGCAGGGTGAATCGGAACCAGGGGTGCCGCGAGACCAGCTCCAGGAACGGCCGGTAGGCCTTCTGGTAGGCCTCCTCGAACACGAAGTCAAAGTTGCCCACCGGCTGGTGGTTATGCACGCCGAAGATGAATTTCAGCTTTGCCATGCGATCGTTAATGCCACATTGAGAACAGCTTTGTCTAGGCTTTCAGCCAGGTGAACGCTACCGGTGCGGTCGTGTCGCCAAAACACGAGCGCCCCCTAAAATAGGCTTTATTCACCCCGGTTCGCATCTTCAGAGAAATGGCGGCGCCGCACTGCCTCCACGTCTTCCCGTTCGTGGAAAGCTCATACCTCCGGAAAAACGGCATAGTATGATACAGGGAGAAATGCATCTTGTGCCGCAACGCTGCAGTCTCAAACCGTACCCGGTTCATCGCGGGATACAAGCCGGTGCTGGTCTGGTGGTGCCCGAACTTGTCACGCGGTTTTCCTTGGAATAGAAGCTTGGGGATAAAACCGACTTCTTCGACCTCACTCAAAGGATTCCAATCATTGAAGAAATCCTGGTTCCGGTATATCCATGCTATTTGAAAATATCCCGACCATGACTGCAAATCGTATTTTTTATTCGCCCAGCGTATTGTGCGGATCTGTTGCATTTTGCCAATACGTACGGCTTCGACCATCTCGCAGGCGTTCAGAAAGGAATCGCCGCGCTTCCAACCACACTGATTTTGAGGATCGATGGCGATCCATTTGCCATTCGTCTCGCTCCAAATCTCTGCGATCCAATGCCCTCGTCCGGTTCCGCAGTGATAATCTTCCGTCAGAATAGCGACGACGCGGGCAGGGATTCCATGGGCCTGTAGTATGGCAGCGCACAGTACCGCCAGTTCAGTGCAATTGACCTCCCTCTTCCCGGCACATGCTAAAATGGATTGAGGATTGTAATCTGTCGTGCCGCGGATCGCCCCATGAGTGAAGTTATTCTTTATCCACTTTACTGTTGCCCGGGTAATTGACATTTCATTTCCAGCCGGCAACCGGGGTGCCCTCCGCATGAAATCCCTAAAGGCTTGCTCATTTACCCCGGGAAACCACATCCAGCTGATATCGTCAAGAACGTTGTTCTTCCAAACCTGGACGATGAGCGGTTCGGCATTGCATTTCACTGCTGCGGCAAGGGCTTTGAAAGAGACGATCTGCCGCCGGTCGAGGCCCTTTTGGATCAACGGCCGCAGTGATGATACCTTTTGCTGGTCAGCATATCCGAGTCGTGCTGCTCTATTGAGCAGATCCAAGCCGGTTCCGTACTTGTCGCAATGCCGACAAAGGATAAAACCAGCCGATCCAAAGGCGTTGCCTGCTTCAGTTTTCTTTCCCTTGCGAACGAATGCCGATCCCGCTTGCTCACAGAGCTGTGCGGCTGCTGCATAATCCCCCGCGGTATAGGCCCAGCGAGCCTTTCTCATGGAGTCATCCGGGTTCATCGTCGCCGACAGGCATGCATATCCCGGCACCAATATCGTTTTACGATTCACGATTCACATCTCACGGCAAGGCCGCTCACTCCGTGTCCTCGTCCTCGTACCGGGCCGACTCGAACTTCTTCTGCATCGATTCCTGCAGCCTGCGGTTGAACTCCTCGGGCGTGCGGTAGCCGTAGATCTTCAGCAGGAAGTTCATGGCGATCACCTCGGCCACCACGCTGATGTTCTTGCCCGGCACCACCGGCACCGTCACCAGCGGAATCTCCACGCCCAGGATGGTCGTTGGTTTCTCGTCCAGACCCAGCCGGTCGTAGTCCTCGTCGTCCGACCAGCGCTTGAGCCGGACCTCGACCTCGATCCGTTTGCGCATCCGCACCGCCCGGATGCCGAACAGGGTTGCCAGATCGATGATACCCACCCCCCGGATCTCCATGTGGTGCTGCAGCATCTGGTTGCCGTAGCCGATCAGCACGCTCAGCCCACGCCGCTTGATGAACACAACGTCGTCGGCCACCAGCCGGTGGCCCCGCTCCACCAGGTCCAGCGCGCACTCGCTCTTTCCGATCCCGCTCTCGCCGGTGAACAGCAGTCCCACCCCGTAGACGTCGACCAGCGCTCCGTGGACGGTGGTGGTCGGGGCCAGCTTGTTGTCGACGTAGGACGAGAAGCGGTGGATGAAGTCGGTGGTGTCGATGTCGGTGCGCAGCACCGGGATGCCCCGCTCGCCGGCCACGGCGATCAGGTCCGGCTGCACCGGCAGGTTCTTGGTGACGATGATGCAGGGCAGGTCGAACGACGTGATGCGGCCGATGGCCTGGCGTCGCTGATCCGGGGCCAGGGTCTCCAGGTACCCGGTCTCGGTGATGCCGATGATCTGGACCCGCTCCCACAGGTAGTAGCCCATGTAGCCCGAAAGCGCCAACCCCGGCCTGCTGATGTCACCGGTGCTGATCTGCCGCTCCAGGCTGCCCTCACCGGCCAGCACCTCCAGGTGGAGGTCGCGGCGGCGCTCGCTCAGCAATTCCTTGACGGTCACCGTCCTCATGCCGTCACCTCGGGGCGCGCGGCCCGGGTCATTCCCGGGCCGCCGCCCGCCGCGACATCCGTTTCTTGTTGTCGCGGCGGCGCTCCTTGACCTTCTTGACCTGGGTCTCCAGCTTCTTCACCGCCAGATCGATGGCTGCCGCCGGGTTGCCGGCCTCCTCCCGGGCCGCCAGCCGGACCCCGCCGGGCAGGTGCATGGTGATCTCCGCGATGTGGCGGTGCTTCTCCTCGGTCATGATCACCTTGGTCTGATCGATCCGGTCGAAGAACCGGCCCAGCTTGAAGACCTGCTCCTCGATCACCGCGCGCAGCGCGTCGGTCATGCCGTCGAAATGCCTGGTGGTGATGCTCAGCCTCATGGCGACCTCCCTCTCACGTGTTGCGATGTTTCATTGACTGCCCCGGGCGCCGGCCGCCGCACGGTAGGCGGCCCGGGCCTGATACGAGCTGCGCACCAGCGGTCCGGCCAGGACGTACCGGATCCCCGGCAGGGTCTCCCCGTACCGCTTGACGTCATCGTAGTCGGAATCGGTCCAGAACCTGGCGACCGGGTGATGGGCAGGCGACGGCGCCAGGTACTGTCCGACGGTTACGATGGAGCAACCAGCGTCCGACAAGTCTCGCAGCAGCTGCTTGACCTCCTCGGCCGTCTCGCCCAGGCCGGTCATGATCCCGCACTTGGTCGTCAGGCCGGCGCGCTTGGCCTGCGACAGCAGGCCCAGCGACCGCCGGTAATCGGCCTGCGGCCGGATCCGCGGGTACAGCCGCTGCACCGTCTCCAGGTTGTGGTTGAACACGTCCGGCGCGGCGTCGACCACCGTCATGATGGCCGACGGTTCCCCCCGGAAGTCGGGCACCAGCACTTCCACCGCCGTCTCCGGGCAGCGGTCACGAATGGCCCGGACGACCGCTGCGAAATGGGCCGCACCACCGTCTGGCAGGTCGTCGCGTGTGACCGAGGTCACGACCGCGTAGCCCAGGCCCAGCTCGGCCACGGCCGCGGCCACCTGCCCCGGCTCGGCCGGATCGGGCGGCGCCGGCGCGCCCTTGTCCACCGCGCAGAAGCTGCAGGACCGGGTACAGCACGACCCCAGCACCAGGAAGGTTGCCGTGCCTTGGGCGTAACAGCTGTTGCGGTTGGGGCAGCGGGCCTCCTCGCACACCGCGTGCAGGCCCAAACCGTGCACGATCGCGGACACCCTGCTGCGCTGCGGCGACCGCACGATCTTCTGCTTGAAGCTGTCGGGCAGGGACCGGACGGCCGGCCTCATGATGGCCGCCCCTCCCGGGGCATCCCCGCCCTGCCGGCCGCGACTCACAGCTTCCTCCGCAGCTTGACCGGGAGGATCCGGTCCTCCTGCCGGTACTTGGCCACGGTGCGGCGGGCAATCCGGATGCCGCGGGCGGCCAGCAACTCGACGATCTGCTGGTCGGTCAGCGGTTTCCGGGGGTTCTCGCCCCTGACCAGCTCGATGATGGTGTCGCGGATTCCCTTGACCGAGTCCTCGCCCCGTTCCGAGCTCAGCCCGCCGCCGAAGAAGAACCGCAGCGACAGCAGGCCGTGCGGTGTCCACACATACTTGTTCTGGACCGCGCGGCTGACCGTCGACTCGTGCATGCCGATGTCATCGGCCACGTGCCGCATGGTCATGGGTTTCAGGAACCGGATGCCCCGGTCCAGGAAATCCTTCTGGCGGTCGACGATCGAGCGCATGATCCTGAGCACGGTGCGCCGACGCTGCTCGATCATCCGCACGATGAACCTCGCGGACTCCAGCTTTTTGACGACGTAGGCCCGGTCCTCTGCGCTGGAGGCCCGGGCCGACAGCAGGATCTGCCGGTAGCCCGGGGTCACCCGCACCCGGGGGACATTCTGGTCGTTGTTATAGACCGCATACTCCCCGTCCTGCTTCTCGATGATCAGGTCGGGATAGATGAACTTCACTTCCTCGGTGTTGTACGATGAGCCCGGGCGGGGGGACAACCGGGCGATGGCGTCGCGGGCCTTGACCACATCGTCCTTGGACACCTTGAGGGCGCGGGCGATGGCCTGGAAACGCTGGTGCTCCAGGTCAGCCAAATGCCGGTCAACTACCGCCCACACCAGCGTGCCCTCCAGCCCCTGCAGTGACAGCTGGATCAGCAGGCATTCCCTGATGTCGCGGGCGCCGACCCCCGGGGGATCGAACGTCTGCACCAGGTGCAGCACCTTGAGCACGTGCTCGGGAGCCGCGCCGGCGGCCTGGGCGATGGCGGCCGGATCCTCCTCCAGGTACCCGTCGCCGTTGAGGTTCCCGACGATCTGTTCGCCCACGGCCAGGTCGGCCGGGTCGGAGCAGGCGATCCGCAGCTGCGACAGCAGGTAGTCCTGCAGGCTCTCCGAGCTGACGGTGATCGGCTCGAAGGGGTCCCCGCCCTGGCGGTCGGACGGCGGGCGGTAGCCGTCGTCCACACCCTCCTGCAGGTAGTTCTGCCAGTCGATCCTGTCTTCGTCCAGGATCGGGTCCCTGTCCTCGGGGTCAGACTGCTGCTCGGCCGCCTCGTAGCCGTCCTCATCCGCCGGTCCGCTGTCCTCGGCCACCTCGTCCAGCAGGGGATTGGCCTCCAGCTCCTGCCTCACCAGCTGCTGGAGCTCCAGCGTCGGCAACTGCAGCAGCTTCAGCAGCTGCAGCATCTCGGGCGCCAGCACCTGGCGCAGTTCCTGGCGCAGTCCCGGCTTCATGTTCATGGCCCGTTCTTCCCCCGCGGCAGCTCGAGGTACGCGCCCCGCGACGAGCCCCTGATGGTGATGCGGGCGATCCTGCCGTCGTGGAAGTCGAAATCCATCCGGTCGCCCGCCGCCAGGTTGCGTCCGGCCGCTGCGCCCTTGTCCAGCTGGTGGTAGCGGCTCCAGGCGTTGCCAGTGACCGCTGCCCGGGCGATCCTGCCCTGCTCGAATTCGGCCCGCAGGCTGTCGCCGGTGATCAGGTCGGTGTCGCCGGCCGCCTCCGAGAGCTGCCGCAGCACTGCGGAATCGCCGGCCCAGGCGGACCGGAAGGACCCATCCTCGAGCTCCAGGTCGATGCGGCGGGCGCTGACCTGCGAATGCCGGTCCCAGATCCGGGGCCGGCGCTCCAGCTCGATCCGGCCGCGGTCGCGGTGATACACCAGCCGCCCCGCGCCCGCCCAGACGCTGTCCCCCTGATACAGCACGTTCCCGCTGCCCACCGCCACCGCGCCCCGCCGCTCGACCTCCATGGTGTCGGCGTCGATGGTCCCGGACAGCCGCGTGGTGTCGGCCGCGCGCAACTCGAACCGCGGCCGCCCGGTGAGCCGGCCGTAGTCCTGGTCGTGCCAGTACTCGCCGAAGTCTCCCGTGGCCCGGTTGCGCCCGGCGGTGTCGGCCAGTGTCACGCTGCCGGCGGCGTAGCTCCGGCCCAGCCCCTTGAGGTAGATGATCGAGTCGGCCGTCATGGTCCAGTCGTTGTCGCGGGCCCGGGCGTCGCCCTTGACAACTGCCCGGCCGGCGCTCTTGGCGTACGTGGCCCGGGCGCCGGTGATCACCGCCGTCCGGTCCGACATGATGAAGCGCCCCCAGATCAGCGCCTGGCCGGTGATCGATGAGGCCCAGGCCGAATCTCCCCGCAGCACCGTGGTGCCGTGGGTGATCTCGACCCGGCCGAACAGCCAGGTGATGCGATCGTCCGCCAGCGACTGCACCTTCATGGTGTTGGCCGAGACCAGGTAGGGCTGGCTGGTGTCCGGCGCTGCCCGCGGCGCGGCCAGCGCCGCCAGCAGGATGGCGGCGCTCAATCCCATCGGAAGCGGTCGATGTCCAGCAGTTCCTTCTTGCCCCGGACGTTCCGCAGCAGCTGCACCTCGCGGCGGTCGGGGATCGCCTCCATGCCGTCGCCCTCCAGCCAGTCGGTGCCTTTCTCCAGGCGGACGTGCGATTTGGTGACCAGCTTGCGCCTCTTGTTGTTCCACCGGACATCGTCGGTGAGGATCCGCAGGCTGTCGCGGGTGACCATCACCACGTGCCGGCGCCCCTCGAGATCGCGGCTGGCAGTGTTGATCTCGCCCTGGTCCGCGGTCAGCACCATCAGCACCGTGTCGCTGTCCTTCTTGTAGAAGTCGAGCGTCAGGCGGAACAGCTCCACGGTCTGCCGGTCGTTGAAGGTGTTGGCCGAGTCTGCGTTCAGCACCCACGACTTCCGGCCCATGATGGTCTCGGTCAGCTGGAAGCCGTTGATGACCTGCGACGGCATCACGATCGCCGCGGCCGGCGGGTCGGCCGGCTTGACCGCGCCGCCGCAGCCGGCGAGGGCCGCCAGCGCGGCGGCGACTGCTGGGAGGAGCCTATGGCTGGTGCTGGGTCTCATGGCGCTGGGCGTTGCTGTCGGTTCGGCGTTTCATGGCTTCTCCAGCCACCGCAGGTGCATCCACACCCACTGGGCCGGATCCAATTTGACCAGCTGCTCGACGGCCGCCGTCTGCTGCTGAACGAGCCGGGCGAGGCGCTGCGCCCCGTCGGGGCACGCGACGTCGGACAGCGCCGGGAGCACCGTGATCAGGTGCCTCCCGTCGGGCCGGCGGCGGATCGACAGCGGGACCACCGGGCAGCCGGTCTTGGCGGCGATGGCGGCCGCGCCGCTGGGCGTCTTGGCCGGATGCCCGAGGAACATCACGTCAACGCTGGCGACGCGGGTGTCCTGGTCGATCAGGATCCCCAGCCCGCCGCCGCGCTGCAGGTGGCGCAGGATCTGCCGGGCGCCGCTGTCGCGGTCGAAGGTGGCGACCCCGTGCCGGGCCCGCAGGCCGGTGACCAGCGCGTCCAGCCGGTCGTCGTAGGCCCGCTTGCCGACCACGGCGATGTCGTAGCCGTGGCGCGAGAACCAGGCCGGGATCAGCTCCCAGCAGCCGACGTGACCGGTGACGGCGATCAGCCCCTTCCCCAGCCGGTAGGCCGCGGCGAAGTGCTCCAGCCCCTCGACCGTCACCAGCCGGTCGATGTCGCCAGCCGACATCACCGGCAGCCGGGCCGCGTCCACCATGTTCAGGGCCAACTGCCGAAATACCCGCCGGCCGAACCCTGCGGGATCGGACAATTCCGGGAAGACCAGCCGCAGGTTGAACAGCACCTTGGCGCGCTCCCCCGGCAGCATCGCCCATGCCAGGCGGGAAAGAGGCCCGCAGGCCGCCAGCGCCCAGCCCCGCGGCGCCAGCTGGATGAAAAGGACGATCAGCCGGACGAGCACGTACTGGAACTGGCGGCGGGTCTCCTTCTTCATCTGCTAAATTTATCACAGTATGGTTTGCATTGCAAGCGGAAATGGCCTCTTTTTTTAAAAAGAGGCCATTGTTCCGCGCTCAATGTCAATAGGGTAATCTCCTATTTTTACATGCAGTTATCTACAAGCACTGGCTGTCGCACAAAATAATATGCAATTTGCGTACCATCGGCCGTTCCTGTGCCGTCATGGCTCACAGAACGCCAGCCTGCATGATGTCGTGCAGGTGGATGATGCCGACCGGCCTCCGCTCCCTGTCCGTGACCAGCAGCGATGTGACGCGGTGCTCCTGCATCAGGGTCGCGGCCTTGACCGCCAGCTGGTCCTGGCCAATGGTCTTGGGGCCCTTGTTCATCACCTCGGAGACCGGCAGGCCGAAGATGTTCTCGGTCCTGGCCAGCAGCCGCTTGAGGTCGCCGTCGGTGATCACGCCCGCCAGTTTCCCCTCGGCATCGGCCACCGCGGTCACCCCGCGCTTGGCGGTCATCTCGATCACCGCCTCCTTCATGGTCGCGGTGTCGGACACCACCGGCACGTCCTTGCCGGACAGCATCAGGTCGGCCACGCGCAGCAGCAGCTTCTTGCCCAGCCCGCCGCCGGGATGGAAGCAGGCGAAGTCCTCGGGCGTGAAGTCGCGCTGGTCCAGCAGGGCGATGGCCAGGGCGTCCCCCATCGCCAGCGCCGTGGTGGTGCTGGAGGTGGGGACCAGGTCGTGGGGGCAGGCCTCCCCGCTGACCGAGACGTCCAGCACCACGTCGCTCTGCGCGGCCAGCGGCGAGTCCGGCGTTCCCAGCAGGGCGATGATCCTGACGCCGGTGCGTTTGAGGACGGTGAGCAGTTCGCACAGCTCGTCGGTGCCGCCGCTCTTGGAGATGATCACCGCCACGTCGCCCTTGGAGACGATCCCCAGGTCGCCGTGCAGCGCGTCGGTGGGGTGCAGGAACAGCGCCGGCGTGCCGGTGGAGGTCAGCGTGGCCGCGATCTTCTGGCCGATCAGCCCGGACTTGCCCACCCCGGTGACGATCACCTTGCCCTTGGCAGCCAAGAGAACACCGACCGCCTCGGCGAACTTGCCGTTGACCCGGGCCGCCATCTCGGTCAGCGCCGCGGCCTCGGCCCTGATGGTCTTCTTGCCCAATGAGATGATTTTCTTCTGATCCTTCATTTCTTTTCCTTTGCCACTGAGACACAGAGGCACAGAGAACTACAGTCCGCCGATCTCACGTTTCTAGTCTTGGTTCTTGGATTTTCCTGCACGGGCGCGAATATGATAATCGGATTATAGGGATTGAACAAAACAATGAACCTCCGTGTCTCCGTGCCTCTGTGGCGAATGGTCACAGCCCCGAGATCCCGCTGTCGGACGAGTACTCCACCTGGTACTCCAGCGGCATCTCCTGCGTCTCCTGCGGCGCCAAGCGCACCTTCCACTCGATCACGCCGTTGGGCTTCTGCTTGATGCCGAACTCGGCGGACTCGTCGCCGAAGGCCGGCGCGATGAGCTTGACCTTGACCTTGTCGGTGCGCGACACCGGGAACTGCTCGGTGACCGTGACCACCGCCGCGTCCGGCTTGAGGTTCTTGAGCTTGACCTTGTAGGCGAAGGTGCGCTTGACCCGCTTGGTCCCCTCGGCCAGGTCCTTGACCTTCTGGCGGGTGACCTTGATGCCCTGGTCCACGCCCAGGCTGACGTTGAACTTCTCCGACGGCACCACCGTGTTGATGGCCGAGGTCCCGACGAAGTTGTTGCCGAAAAATATGTTGATGTCGCCGCTGATGAACGGGTACTCGGTGGTGTTGACCACCCGGGCCTTGAGGTAGGCGCTCTCCCGCGCCCGCGGCACCGCGGCGTGCTCGAACTCGGCGGCCAGCGTCTCCACCGCGATCGGCGCCTTGTGCGGCTCGCCGTCCGACGGGATGTCGCTGGTGCCCGGCGAGGTGAAGGCGTAGGACGTGCCCAGATCCTCGGCCGCGGCGGTGACAACCCCGACATCGTCGCCTTCGTCGTCGCCGGCGCCGGCGGTGATGGCGATCTCCTGCGCCGGCGAGGCTTTCTGCTGGACGTTCATCACGTTCATCCGGGCCTGCTGTTCGTTCATGCCCTTCTGGTAGCGGACCCGCGCCACGTCCAGGTACCACGGCCGCACCGCCGGCGCCGCGCCCGACACCGAGGGCTGGGCCGTGGACAGCACCACCCTGACGTCCTTCCAGTCCTCGCCGGTGCGCTGGTAGATCATGCCGTAGTAGCCGAACTCCACGCTCTTGTCCTGGGGCGACACCCGGATGTCGTAGAGCGGGTGCCAGGACGCTCCCAGCATCACGTAGTTCAGCGACAGACCCAGGCTGCCGGCCTCGCTGACGGTCAGGTTGACCAGCACCTGCTTGGCGGTGGTGCGCTCCCCGCGCGATGCGCGGTCGATGCGGTGCCGCAGGGCCTCGCGCTTCTTTTCCAGGTCGCGCTTCGACCGCTCGCCGGCCCGCAGCTCCTTGTTGGCCGCGTCGTGACGGGCGTCGTAGAAGGCGTAGAGCGAGGTCCACTGCGGCTGGGCCGGCGGCTGCTTGGCGTCGGCCGTCTCGCGCCAGCGCTCGGTGCTGGCGGTCTTGATCCGCTCCAGGTAGTCGATCTCCTTGCGCAGCAGCTGGGCGCGGTCGTCCAGCGATGCGCCCTGGTCGTCCAGCGCCGTCATGCTGTCCTGCATCGCCTTCAGTCCGGCGGTGCCCACCGTGTCGCGGTAGACGGTCTCGATCTTGACGCCGGTGATCCTGGCCCGGGCCGAGCCGGCGCCGGAGGCCCGCACCGAGTTGTCGAACAGCGCGGCCGGCAGGTCGGTGAGCTTCACCTGGTAGTCTCCGGGCTGGTACTCGCGGGAGAAGCTCCGCGTCACCTCGCAGCGGTCGTTGAAGATGGTGACCTGGGTGATCGGCGCCTTGCGCTCCACGGTCTGCAGCGCGAAGGCGCACGAGGCCTCGGTCAGCATCAGCGCGATGGCCAGGATCCTCTTCATGGGTGGTCCTCCTTTGGTCGCGTCATCCTCGCGCAAGCGGGGATCCAGAGGACTGGATTCCCATTTTCATGGGAATGACAAGTTCCGGGTGATGGAGAAGGCTCTGTGTCTCTGTGGTTAAAGGTACTTCCTGGTCACTTGATCCAATTCGATCAGGCTCAGCAACAGCTTCTCCAGCCGGTCCAGCGGCAACATGCTGGCCGCGTCGCACTGGGCATCGCGGGGGCTGGGGTGGGTCTCGATGAAGATGGCGTCGATGCCTGCGGCCACGCCGGCCCGGGCCAGGGGCTCGATGAACTCCGGGCTGCCGCCGGCCGGATCGGCCGAGGGCTTGCCGTACTTGCGGATGGTGTGGGTGACATCGAACACCACGGGATAGCCCAGAGAGCGCATCATGGGCAGGGACTTGAAGTCGACGACGAGATTATGATACCCGAAGCACGAGCCGCGTTCGGTCAGCAGTATCCTGTCGTTGCCGGTCTCCTCGATCTTCCTGATTATATGACTGACATCCTCCGGGGCCAAGAACTGGCCTTTCTTCACGTTTACAACCTTTCCAGCCTTTGCCACCTCGATGGTCAGCCCCGTCTGCATGCAGAGGTAGGCCGGTATCTGGATGATGTCGAGGACTTCCGCGCAGGGCGCGACCTCCTCGGGGTAGTGGACGTCGGACAGCACGGGCATGTCAAACTGTCTCTTGACCTTTTCCAACAGTTTCAAACCGGCTTCCAGGCCCGGGCCCTGGTAGGACTTGGCCGACGACCGGTTGTCCTTCTTATACGAGGACTTGAAGACCAGGCCGATCTTCAGTTTATCGGCGATCTTCTTGATGGCCTCCGCAGTGGCGAGAACAGTCTTCTCGTCCTCCATCACGCAGGGGCCGGCGATCAGCGCCAAGGGCGCGCCCCCGCCGATGGTGACGTTGCCGATGGTGAGTTTCTTGGTCATCGTCCTTCCCTATCGTTGGGGCGATTCATGAATCGCCCTTACAGTTCTCGACCTCTCTCGTGCCCCTCCCCGAACGCATTCGGGGAGGGGGTTGGGGTGGGGTCACCCCACCAACACGTAGAGCAGCACCGCGCTCATGCCCAGGAACAGCAGCGCGGTGGCCAGCTTGACCGCGGGCACCGAGCGTTTGGCCCAGTCGCCGATGGCCTTGGACGACACGCCCCAGAACGCGATGACGAAGGTGGCGATCATCGGCACCTCGAACATCAGGTTGTAGAGCAGCAGGTAGCTGTAGGCCTGGGCCCGCAGCGGCGCGACTTTGGCCACGAAGGCGATGGTCGGCAGGTAGACCTGCCCGGTGCAGGCGAACTCCAGCACCGATGTGATCAATCCCGTCACGAAGGCGCCGGCCACCAGCCCGCCGGCGCCGATCCGCTCGCGGATCACCCGGTGGACGCGCTGCTTGGCCGCGGTCGACAGCTGCAGGTCCATCCCGGAGAAGTCCCCGCGGCGGGCCTTGAGGAAATCGCGGAAGTTGTAGACCGCCAGCACCAGCCCGGCCGCGAGGGCGATCCAGTAGAAGACGCGGCTGACCACGGGCAGGGCCTTGAGCCCCATCAGGAACGACAGCGCACCCGCGCCGATCAGGAAATAGACCAGGAAATCCGCGAACGTGTAGGCGACGCCGACGGCCAGGATCTCCCAGCGCTTGCGGCCGGTGAACGCCAGGTACGAGATGAAGAAGATCAGCACCGCGAACGAGCAGGGGTTGATCCCGTCCAGCAGGCCGGCCGCGGCCACGCCCAGCAGGCCGAAGTGCCGGAAGCGGTCGAGGATGCCCTGCTCCGCCGCTGCCAGGTGCGGCTCGGCGTCGCGCCAGGGAATACGGGCGGTGCCGGCGCCGTATTTTTCGACCAGCACGGAAAGAGCGCGGTCGTCGACCTGGTCGGCGTTCAGGCAATCGGTCCCGATGTACGCGGCCGGCGCCACCAGCCGCTGGCCCTGTTCCACGCCATACAGCAGGCCCAGCGCCTCGACCATCGGCTTGTCGGACGCGGACTGCAGGTCGAACCGCCTGACCGCCAGGCGCGGGTGCTGCGCCTGCAATGCCTTCAGCATGTACTCGGCTCGGCCGCACTTGGCGCAGCGGGCGTCGGTGACGAACGCCAGGTAAATGCTGTCCGTTCCCGGGACCGCGGAGCGCGCCGAGTCGCGGACCGGCTGCGGACCGATGCCCGGGGAATGGCCCTTGGGGTGCGGCGCGGTGCCGCCCGCCGCCAGCCCGGCCGCCAGCGGCAGGAATTCCCGCTCGATCTCCTCCAGCCCGCCCAGGATCCGGTCGCCCACGACGACCGCGGGGATCTTGTTGTTGCGGTCGCCCAGCTTTTCCTCCAGCTCCAGCAGCTGGCGGTACGACAACGGGTCGTCGACCGAGCGGTAGACGATCCGGATGCGGTCCCCATGGCGCGCCGCGGCCCGGGCGAACAGGCCCTGTTCCAGCTTGAGGCAGTCCGGGCAGTCCGGCGCCACGAAGGCGTAGACCGCCAGCGGGCCGCGCCCCTGGTCGGCCGGCACCGCAGTATGTCCGGTCGCCGGCGCACGGCCCACGATGGCCGCCACCGTCCGGTCGTCGGCCAGCGTCGAGTTGACGCCCACCATCCGGTACGATGCCAGCGACCACCGGCCCTCCGCCGGTTCCAGCCACGACTCGCTGACGTACTTCGAGCCCGAGCCGGCCTCGACGATCGGCACGCCGCCCGAACGGTCGGCCTCCCTGAGCTCAGTCTGGGTGTGCCCGCCGATGATCAGGTCCAGCTCCGGAAACTTCGCGGCGATCGCCACCTCCTGGTCATAGCCCAGGTGCGACAGCAGGATCAGAACGTCGACCCGCGGCCGCAGGCTGTCCACCAGCGGCCGCAGCGCGGCCTCGGGATCCGCGACCTCGAGGCCCTGGGTCACCGTTTTCGGGTAGAACAGGAACGCCCGCGGCCAGATGGCGCCGATTACGCCGACGGTGACGGCCGGCCGTTCCAGCCGCAGCACCAGGTGCGAACGCGCCAGCGGCCGGCCGTTGTATTTCAGGTTCGCTGCCAGGAACGGCGTCCGGAACTTGCGCGACAGCTCGAGGAACTGCTCCGGCCCGCGGCACAGCTCCTGGTCGCCCACGGCCACGGCGGTATAGCCCATCGCCTGGTAGGCGGCCAGCACCAGCGAGTCGGTGGCGCGGTCGGAGTCCAGCCCCAGGATGTCGCCCGAGTCGAACAGCATGAAGTCCCCGGCGTCGCGGGCCAGCGCCTTGACCAGCGTGGCCCGCTTGGCCAGCCCGCCCTTGGGCTCGTCCGGGCAGCGGCAGGGATACAAGTAGCCGTTGTTGGCGTTGGTCTGCAGCACCAGCAGGCGCGGCGTGCCGGGGTCCGCCACGGCCCGCAGGTTCGCCGACAGCAGCGCCAGCGCGATGTATATCGCCTGTCTGATCATTCTTTCCCGCCCGTCGTTCGGCGCGGCGCCGGCTGCTGCACGACCGTTTCGGCGTCCTCCTCGCGGTCGATGGCGGCCAGCAACCCGGCCAGTTCCAGGCCGATGGTGGCCTGCCCCTTCCAGCCCAGGTAGCGGTCCAGCGCCCCCAGCATCTCCCCGGCCGACCGGTAGCGCTGCGCCGCCTTGCGCTTCATCGCCCGCCGGATGATGCGGGACAGGCCAAAATCGTGGTGGGGGGAACGCCAGAACGGCGACGGGTACCGGCCCCGGCAGATCGAGGCGATCACCCCCTGCCCGTCGCTCCCGGTGAACGGTTTCTTGGCAGTGACCATCTCGTAGAGCAGGACACCCAGCGAGTAGAGGTCGGAGGAACCGGTGACCGTCCCGCCGGAGGCCTGCTCCGGCGACATGTAGAACGGCGTCCCCACGACCATCCCCGCGGTGGTCAGCTCCGGCCGTCCGGTCTCGCGGGCCACGCCAAAGTCGGTGAGCTTGACCATCCCTTCCCGCGAGATCAGGACGTTCCTGGGCTTGATGTCGCGGTGGATGATGCCCCGGCGGTGGGCGCATTCCAGGGCGGCGCACACCTGGCGCGCCACGCCCGCGGCCACCCGGGGATGGAGCGGCGCCTGCCGCCCGATCACCGCCGCCAGGTCCATCCCGTCGACGAACTCCATCACCAGGTAGCTGGAGCCGCCGTCCTTGAAGTAATCGAACACCTCGATGACGTTGGGGTGCTGCAGACGGGACGCGATGGCGGCCTCGTTGTCGAAGCGGGCGGCGGCACCGCACTCCGGCGACATCTGCTTGATGACCACCAGCCGGTCCAGCGAGCTCTGGACCGCGGTGTAGATCCGCCCCATCCCGCCGCGGCCCAGCTCGTCGACGATCCGGTACCGTCCCAGGAAACCCTTAGGCATCGGCGATCTCGACCCGGTCGCGCCCCGCGGCCTTGGCCCGGTACACCGCCCGGTCCGCCCGGCTCACCAGCTCCCCGCACGCCCGGTCCCCGCTGCCCTTGGTGGCCACCCCGATGCTGGCGGTCAGGCGCAGGCCCGTCAGCTCCCGGCTCCGCTCCGCGACCACCCTGCGGATGGACTCGGCCGCAACGGCCGCGTCCCCGGCCGCCATCCCGGGGAAGGCGGCCACGAACTCCTCGCCGCCGTACCGGGCCACCACGTCGTCGCGGCGGCAGGCGGCCTGGATCAGCCGGGCGGCGCCCCTGAGGGCCTGGTCCCCCTTGTCGTGCCCGTGGACGTCGTTGACCGCCTTGAAATGGTCGAGGTCGATGAACACCAGGGACAGGGGACTGCGGTCCGTGGCCGACTCCGCCCACAGCCGTTCCAGCTGCTGGTCGAAGTACCGCCGGTTATAGAGGCCGGTCAGCCGGTCCCGGTGGGCCTGGTCCTTGAAGCGCTGCCGGCTGCGCTCCGCCGTCCGGTGGAGCCGCTCCAAATCCCGGACCGCACCCCGGTCGCCCAGCTTGCTGCTGAGGGTCTCGTACTGCGCCCGGATGCTGAGGGTCTCGTCGCCGCAGCGCTCCGCCAGTGTGGTGTCGCCCACGCCGGCGATGCCGCGGCCGTCGTCGAAGACGATGGCCAGCCCGCCCAGCCCGATCTCGTCGCCGTGGCACAGCTCGTGCCGCTGTATCTTGACGCCGTTGACGCACACGCCATTGGTGCTGCCCAGGTCCTCGATGACATAGCCGTCCCCCGAGTGGACCAGCCGGGCGTGGTTGCGCGACACTTGCTTGCCGTTGACCACCCAGTCGCAGTCCGGGCCGCGGCCGATGACGCAGTCATCCCCGCCGAGCTCCTGCCGCTTGACCAGGACCCCGTCGTCGACCAAGTTCAATGATGGCGTGGTTTTCTTCTTCACCGGGTCAATCTGTCATTGCTTGACATCGATCAATGCCCGCAGCAGCGCGGCATCGTGGGCCCGGGCCAGCTGGCACAATGGAACGCCCCGGCGATGCGGTCCAGCTTTAGCTTGAACGCGGCAGCTTCCGCTGCCGTCATGCCCGACTGCCGCGCGGCCTCCTTGCTGTCGGGGACGAGGTACTGGTAGGTCCACGTGCCGGGCCTGTCCGGAATGGGCTTGGCATCGGGCGGGCCGATGGCGAGACATCGCACGGCCAGTATCATTGCGGCACATGAATACAAGAGGAAGAGTCGTTTCATGGTCTTTATCAACATCTCGACAGATAGGTTTTCAACATTGAAACGTTTTTTACATGCAGGGGCAATTCATGAATCGCCATTTATGATGCCCCCAATTCAATCACCCACTATAGCCAGGGTTTTCGACATCGCTTGACCAATTCAGGTGATTTCTGCGGATATATTCACGAATCTTACTCAGTGCCCTTCCGTTGCGAACGACATGTTCGTAATAATTACGTTGCCAAACCGCACGCCCTGGCATCCGTCGCATCTGATTGATCTGTTTTGCCGTATTCATTTTAAAATACCCAATGACCCTTGGCAACACCATCGTGCGCCGTCGCATCCGTAGGGGCAATTCATGAATTGCCCCTACGGTGTTATTATTATCACCTATGATGATAATCCCATGAACATGATTGGGCATGATCACGTAATCGTCCAATTGGGCGCCGGGAAACCTGTCCGGGATGGCCTGCCAGTATTTATCCACGATCATCCCATTTTCGGAAAGCCGCATGGCGCCAGAAACGATCTCGCCCAACAAGCACTCCCTGTCCTGGAGGCACATGGTGATAAAATAAACGCCCGGTGACGAATAATCATGTTCCGGGAGACGGATGGAACCGCGATGATACTTGCGGCCGCCGGTCAACATTATGGAATTTCGATCGTCGGGACAACATGTACGTAGGGGCAATTCATGAATTGCCCCTACGTACCGTCCCTGATCACATCTTGGCCGCGATGTGCTTGGCCAGGTCCACCACGCGCATCGAGTAGCCCCACTCGTTGTCGTACCAGGACACTACCTTGAAGAACCGCTTCTCGCCCTTGAGGTTGTTCTGCATGGTGGCCAGCGAGTCGTAGATCGACGAGCGCGGGTCGTGGATGAAGTCCGTCGACACCAGCTCCTCCCTGCAGTACCCCAGCAGGCCCTTGAGGTAGGTCTCGGACGCCTTCTTCATCAGGCCGTCGATCTCCTCGATGCTGGTCTCCTTCACCGAGCGGAAGGTCAGGTCGACGACGGAGACGTCGGCGGTGGGCACCCGGAAGGACATGCCGGTCAGCTTGCCCTTCACCGCCGGGATCACCTCGCCGGCCGCCTTGGCCGCGCCGGTGGTCGACGGGATGATGTTGATGGCCGCGGCCCGGCCGCCCCGCCAGTCCTTCTTGGACGGGCCGTCCACGGTCTTCTGGGTGGCGGTGTAGGAGTGGATGGTGGTCATCAGCCCGGTCTCGATGCCGATGCCCTCCTTCATCAGCACGTGGACCACCGGCGCCAGGCAGTTGGTGGTGCACGAGGCGTTGGAGACGATGTGGTGCTTGGCCGGGTCGTACTCGCCCTCGTTGACGCCCATCACGATGGTCTTGACCTCGCCCTTGCCCGGCGCGGTGATCAGCACCTTCTTGGCGCCGGCCGCCAGGTGGCCCTTGGCCTTCTCCGAGTCGGTGAACAGGCCGGTGGCCTCCAGCACCAGCTCCACGCCCAGGTCCTTCCACGGCAGCTGCGAGGGTTCCTTGGTGGCCATCACGCACTTGATCCGGTCGCCGTTGACCACGATCACGTCGTCCTCGGCCGCGCCGGCGCTCTTCTCCGTCGCGATCTCGCCCTTGAACCGGCCGTGCACCGAGTCGTACTTCAATTGATACGCAAAGTATTTCGCGTCGGTGGAGACGTCGACCACCGCGGCCACGTCGAAGACCTTGCCCAGCGCCCCCTGCTCGATCATGGCGCCGAGCACCTGGCGGCCGATCCGGCCGAACCCGTTGATCCCGATCTTGAGTGCCATGCGTTCATTCCTTTTTGTTATTAAGGGTGACACAATAGATTGTACTAACCAACCCGTACTAAGATGGAACCTGATGAGTACTTCCCGTATTCATTATTCTTTTTCTTCTTTGTGCCGACAAACAGAAAAAGAATCAAAAAGAAGAAAACTCGTCGCCTGTAAAATTATCCGGGCGTTGCGTTTCTTGACATCACCTAAATTTCTCAATATGTATGACGTGAGAAATTTTAAACGGCGATGTCTGCGAAACTCACTGATAATTTTAATGGCGACACCAGGAGTGAGTTAGGTCAGCTGCCCCACCGCGGCTCGCACCAGCGCCACCGCCTGCGGCTCGGTCCACAGCGCGGTGTTGATCACCAGGTGGTACAGCGCGGCGTCGTTCCAGTCGCGGTCGTAGTAATCCTTGATGTACGCGGCGCGCGACTTGTCGCGCTTGTGGATGATCTCGGCCGCCTCCTTCTCCGAGACGTTGAGCCGGCCGGTCATCCGCCTGACACGGGACTCCAGCGGCGCGGCCAGCCGCAGGTGCAGGCAGCCGGGCCTGCCGGCCAGCAGCACCTGCGCCCCGCGCCCCACCAGCACCACGTTGCCCTTGGCGTACAGGCTTTCGATGGCCGCCTGGGTCAGCTTGAGGTACTGCTCGGAGTTGAAGAAGTCGTACTTCTCGTAGAGGCCGGCCACCATGCCCGAGGCCGACACCGGCAGGTCGAAGGCGCCGGGCGCGTACAGCGTGGGATTGGCCAGGAACAGGTTGTCGAGGTACTTGGCCAGGGACGAGTAGCCGTCCTGGTCGTACTTCTCCACCTTCTCGGCGCCGACCCTAGCCTGCTGGGCCACCTTGACGATCAGGGCCTTGTCGACCAGCTCGTAACCCAGCGCCCGGGCGATGCCCTCGGACAGCCCCTTGCCGCCGGCGCCGTGCTCCTTGGAAATGGTGATCACTGCCATGCGTTCCCCTCAGATGAACAATGAGCGATTACCAATGAACAACGACCGGTGGTTTCGCCGTCTGCTTTTTCCTGCAGTTCTTGATGATCGCGAAAAGGATCTTCCGGTCTCGTCCGCCAGTCCCAGCAACTGCCGAAGTCGTCGACCCTCAATGTATCCGGCATCCTTGAGCAGGTTCAACCAATACTGCGACTCCCGGCATTCCTTGTATGCAACCGACAGCTTGGCTGAGAATCCGGCCTTGGATATCGCTCCATTTGGTTCCGAGATGCTCGCCGCGATGGATGTGCCGGCACGCAGCTGTTGCCTTGATGGCACGACTTCGCGTTTATCGACGCGCGACTGCTGGCAGGTCTTTACGATACCGATGGCGAATTGGTAGGCTTTATCACAAAATCGCGTCAGCCATCGATGATCAACCCGCTCGCTCCGGCATTGTTCATTGTTGATTGTCAGTTGCGCAGCAGCGCCCCGATCCCGCTGTTGGCCATCAGAAGCTTCGAGCCGCTGACGAACTCCACGTTGACTCCCTGCCGCAGCGCCAGCTCCACCAGCCCCTCCTTCATCTCCGGTCCCTGGTCGATGTCCCCGCCGCCGCAGTAGGGGCAGCGGCTGACCTTGCCGCCGGCGCCCAGCCGCAGGCATGTGCCGCACTGCCAGCCGTGGTCCTCGTAGCGCTCCTCGATCACCATGGTCTCGGCCCTTCCCTGCATCAACGACCCCAGAACCGGGTCGGTGCCGGTGACGGCGCGGCCGCCCTTGCCGCGGGCCAGCACCACCGTCCGTTCGGCCAGCGCCAGCGAGTGCTGGTTTTCCCGCTCCCGGAACAGCCGGTCCGACAGCGCCAGGATGCGCGCGGTCGGCGTCTTGATGTCGAATCCGCCGGTGACGATCAGGCCGGAGGCTATCTCCTGCGGCAGCAGCTGCCGCAAGTCGCCCAGCACCGCGGTTTCGGCGGCCAGCACCACGTGGGCGACCCGTCCTCCGCCGAACTGGCGGCGGGCCAGGGCCGCGGCCTCGCGCAGGTGGCGCGCCACCTGCTCCCGGAAGTACCGCTGGTGCCGCTGGTTCGCCCAGCCCATCCGGCCCTTCCGCGTCTCGTAGCCCTGGGCCGGCGCCGCGCTGGTGTCGGTTATCAGGTCCTGCTCCTCCTCCACCTGGCCGAGGTTGACCGTCAGCAGGCGGGCCTTCTGCTCGTCGCAGACGATGACGCCGTAGCGGGCGTAGTCGTCGGCCAGCCGCGCCAGGGGGTAGACGTACGGCAGGCGCGACATCACCACCGCGTTGGCGAACGGGAATGGCACCTGCAGCGCCTCGAGAAATCCCTTGGTCTGGGAAATGAACAGCGCCGCCCCCTTGCTGCGCGACTCCAGTTTTCCCGACAGGTACTTTTCGGCCAGCCGCAGGTCCTGCTCCAGCATCACCGCCAGCGGGCTGCGGGGCGGCAGGCTCCTGACCAGCCGCTGGAATTCCTTCCTCAGGAACGCGCCGTGGCGGCGCTGGCCCTTGGCGTCGGCCGAGACGTCGAGGTAGACGCTGACCACGCAGCCCAGGTCCGGCCGGACCTTGAGCATGTCGCGCAGCGTGTCCTTGATATTCGTGATCATTCCGATCCCCTCATTGGCGTGAAATCGCATCATCCGGGTTCCCCGCCGGACCCCGGCGGCCGGGTGAGCCGGTTTGTGGTGCTATCCCGGGGTGGCGCCGCGGATCTGCCTCAGGCCCTGCCGGCGCAGCCGAACAGCGTGACCTTGCCCTTGACGACCTGCTTGACCGCGTCCCGGGCCGGGCCCAGGTACTTGCGGGGGTCGAACTCGGACGGCGACTCGGCGAACACCTTGCGGATGGCGCCGGTCAGCGCGATCCGCAGATCGGTGTCGACGTTGATCTTGCAGACGGCCATCTTCGACGCCCGGGCCAGGAACTCCTCGGGCACGCCGCGGGTGCCGGGCAGCTTGCCGCCGTAGGCGTTGCAAATGTCGACCAGGTCCCTGGGCACCGACGAGGCGCCGTGCAGCACGATGGGGAACCCGGGCAGCAGTTCCTGGATCCGGGACAGGCGCTGGAAATCCAGCGTGGGCTCGCCCGTGAACTTGTAGGCGCCGTGCGAGG